>JBFMAT010000011.1:0-93547 GCA_040755495.1 Chloroflexota bacterium | reverse complement strand
CTGGTTGCGGGGCGACCTCCGATGCCGGTTGCGCGGCGGCCGGTTCGCGGGCGGGCCGCGTGGCCACCGGGCGTGCCGGCCGGGCCTCCGCCGGCGCGGCCGTGGCGCTGGGAGCCGTCGTGAAGGGCACGGTGGCCGCGATCGCGGGCGGCTCCAGGACCGCCAGCTCCAGCTGGACGCGCAGCCCGCCGGCGCCCAGCCGCGTGGGGTCGATGCCTGCGAGCCGCCGGGCCGCGACCGCCAGGGCCGGGTCCGCCGGCGCGCCCGGCGTGAGCCCGGCCAGCAGCCGCTCGCGCAGGACGTCCACCACCTGGTCGAGGAAGATCCGGAGGTCGCGTCCACGCTCCTCGAGCCGGTCCAGGAGGGCGATCCCCGCCGCCGCGTCGCCCGACGCCAGCGCCGTCACGAACGCGTCCACGATCTCCGCGTCCGCCATGCCGAGGAGGTCGCGGACGGCCGCCGCGCCGATCCGGTCGCCCGTCCCCGACAGCAGCTGGTCGAGGATCGATTCCGCGTCCCGCATGCCGCCCGCGGCGAGGCGGGCGACCAACCCGACGGCCTCCGGATCGGCTTCGCGCCCGTCGGCGGCGAGGATCCGCTCCAGCTTGCCGGTGATCTCGGCGACGGTCAGCCGCCGGACGTCGAACCGCTGGAGCCGCGACAGGATCGCCGGCGGGAAGTCCTGCGGGTGCGTGGACGCGAACATGAAGGTCACGAAGTCCGGCGGCTCCTCGAGCGACTTGAGGAGCGCGTTCCAGGCGTCCCGGGTGATCTGGTGCGCCTCGTCGAGGATGTAGACCTTGCGCCGGAGGTCGGTGGGCGTGTAGGCGAGCCGCTCGCGGAGCTCGCGGATGGCGTCGATGCCGCGGTTGCTGGCGGCGTCGATCTCGACCAGGTCGAGGGCGCGGCCCTCCCGGATCGCGGCGCACGACGGGCAGCTGTCGCACGGGTCGCCGGTCGCGCCGAGGTTGGTGCAGTTGAGCGCCTTGGCCAGGATCCGGGCCAGCGAGGTCTTGCCGGTGCCGCGGGGCCCGGTGAACAGGATCGCGTGCGAGACGTGCCCGGTCAGCACCGCGTTCCGGAGCGTGGCGACCACCGCCTCCTGGCCGACGATCTCGGAGAACGTCTGGGCTCGCCAGCGGCGATACAGGGCCTGGTGGGGGATGCCTGCGGTCAACGACGCTCCTGCGGGCGTGACGGGGCGAGGGATAACGCCGTGCACCCTCCGTCGATCAGGACGCCCCCGCGCCCACCGACGCCCGCGGCTCGGACCAGGCCGTTCCGCGGCACCCGGCGATCACCGCTGAGTGCTGCTTCCTTCCGGACCTGACACGGTTCACGAGTCGCCGCTGCGCGGGACCCGGTCCTCAACGTCGCGAACGTCGTCGGCTCTCGAGAACGCCGACCTCGGGAGGGAATTCGGCCCTGCTGGAGCGGATTGCAGGTACAGGGCACCGCTAGTTCCCCGCTTAGCACGGCCCGGCGATGATAGCAGGGGCCGGTCATTCCGCCGTTGTCGCAGGAGGTGCCCATGGAGCCGCGGATCACCCTCGTCACGCTGGGCGTGGACGACCTCGAGCGCGCCCTGCGCTTCTACCGCGACGGGTTGGGCTGGTCGCCGTCGCCGGCCAGCGTCGCGGGCGACGTCGCGTTCTTCCAGGCCGGCGGGCTGGTGGTCGCCCTGTGGTCACGGTCCGCCCTGGCGGAGGACGCGCGGCTGCCCCGCGACGACGGCTGGGGTGCGGTCGCGCTGGCCCACAACGTGGGGTCGCGCGAGGCCGTGGACCGCGTGGTGGCCGAGCTGGTCGCGGCCGGCGGCCGGCTGCTCAAGCCACCGGTGGCCACGGACTGGGGCGGCTACTCGGGCTACGTCGCGGACCCCGACGGTCACCCCTGGGAGATCGCGCACAACCCGTTCTGGCCGCTGGAGGCGGACGGGACCGTGCGCCTGCCGAGCTGACCGAGGGGTCGGCAACCTCCACCACGGGTTGCCACCCGCCCTCCGATCGCCAAGGCGACGCTCCCGCGAGCCATTGGCGAGAGGATTGGCGGAGAGGGCGGGATTCGAACCCGCGATGGGTTGCCCCATACCGCATTTCCAGTGCGGCGCCCTAGGCCTCTAGGCGACCTCTCCGAACGACACGATACGACCCGGCGGACGATCCCCGCCGGGTCGTGTGCCGGGTCCAGTGGCGGAGAGGGTGGGATTCGAACCCACGGTGCTTTCGCACACCGCTTTTCGAGAGCGGCACCATCAACCACTCGGACACCTCTCCGCGCGAGAGGATACCAAAGGCCCGCCGCCGACTACGTCGGGTCGCGCCGGGCCGGCTTCGCGCCCGGCCGGGGTCGCGCCGGGTGTCGGCGGGTCGCCGGGCGTCTCAGGCGCCCGACGCGAGCCCATCCATGGCGATCGTCAGCTCCTCCGCCTCCTCGCGGCGGATGCCGGACACGACGTTGAGCCGCCGCCCGAGACCCGCGTGCTGGGCCAGCTGCACGACGCTGCCGGCCGCACCGTCGACCGGGTTGGGCACCGCGAACACGAGCGCCGCCACGTCGCACTCGAGCATCGCGCCCACGCACATGGGACATGGCTCGACGGTGGTGAAGATCGTCACGTCCGAGAGGTTGGGCGTGCCCAGCTTGCGGGCGGCCTCGCGCAGCGCGGCGATCACGGCGTGCGCGGTGGGGTCCTTCGCCTCCTCGACCCGGTTGGAGCCGCGGGCGACCATCGCCTCGTTCATGACCGCGATGGCGCCCACCGCGGGCGCGCCGCGCGCGGCGGCCTGTCGCGCCTCCGCCAGCGCCTCGCCCATGAACAGCTCGTAGTTCATGGGCCGATGATACTCATCGAAACCTCCCCGCAACCGAGGCGCGCGCTAGGATTCGGGCGATCCCCGGCGTCCCCGGCGGGCCCTGCCCCATGCGGACCCTCGCCGACACCGACCCGCCACCGGCCCGTGCCGGACATCCATCGGAGCCCTCCATGGCCGCACCGCGACGCATCGGCATCCTCACCGGGGGCGGCGACGTTCCCGGCCTCAACTCGGTCATCAAGAGCGTGGTCTATCGAGCGACCGACCTCGGCTACGAGGTGATCGGCATCCGGCGTGGCTGGGAGGGCCTGACCCACCAGCGGCGCGGCGCGGACCTGGACCCCGACTACGTCCGCGTCCTGGACCGGATCAACACCCGGACGATCGACCGGACCGGCGGCACGGTGCTCCACAGCTCGCGGACCAACCCGCGCAAGATGCGGGCGGCGAACCTGCCCGAGTGGCTGGATCCGGCGACCGTCGCGGACACGCAGGTCTCGGAGGGCGTCTACGACCTGACCGACCACGTGCTCGAGACGATCCAGCACCTGGGCCTGACCAACCTGGTCTCGATCGGCGGTGACGACACGCTGTCCTTCTCGGCGGTGCTCGCGGAGCGCGGGTTCCCGGTCATCGCGATCCCCAAGACGATGGACAACGACGTCCAGGGCACCGAGTACTGCATCGGCTTCTCGTCGGCGATCACGCGCGCCAAGGAGCTCATCAACCGCCAGCGGACGACGCTGGGCAGCCACGAGCGGATCGGCGTGTTCCGGATCTTCGGCCGCGACGCGGGCTTCACCGCCCTGTACACGGCCTATGTGACGTCCACCCGCTGCGTGATCCCCGAGTTCCCGTACGACATCAAGGCCCTGGCGGAGCTGCTCAAGGAGGACCGGCGCAACAACCCGAGCAGATACGCGATGGTGATCACCGCCGAGGGCGCCATCTGGAACGGCGCCCGGATCGCCGACGTCGGCGAGGCCGACGCGTTCGGCCATCGCCACAAGATGAACGTGGGCGAGGTGCTCGCGAGCGAGCTGCGCGAGCTCACGGGCATCGAGTCCACCTCGTCCGAGCTGACCTACGACCTGCGGTCCGGCGAACCGGACATGCTGGACTCGCTGGTCGCCTCCACGTTCGCGAACGTGGCGATGGACCTGATCCGCGACGGCCTCAGCGGGCGCATGGTCGCGATCCGCGACGGCAAGTACGCGCACGTGCCCCTGTCCGAGACCGCGAAGCCGCCCCGTCGGGTGCAGCTGGCCGCGTACGACACGGAGCGCTTCCGGCCGCGCTACGCGGACCGCCTGGGCGACCTGATGCTGCTCACGCCCACGCTGGGGCCCGTGCTCGACTAGCCGGCGAGGACCGCCGGCGCCGCTCGGCTAGCCGTCGAGGGACGACAGCGAGCGAATCGCGCGCGCGAGGTTGGAGATGTCCTCGTCGCCGTAGCCGCGCGCGAGCAGGCCCGCCTCGAGCTGCGCCGCGAGCGCCGCCACCGGCATCGCCGCGCCCACCTCGCGGCCGAGGCCCAGCGCGATGACCAGGTCCTTGAGGTGGAGCGAGGTGCGGAACCCGAGCGGGTACTCGTTGGCGATCATCCGCGACGCCCGGTTCTCGAGGACCCAGCTGCGGGCCGCGCCACCGCCCAGGGCCTCGACGACCACTGCCGGGTCGAGGCCGGCCTTGATCGCGAGCACGATTCCCTCCGCGACGCCCAGGTACGCGCCGGCGAGGACGACCTGGTTGACCGCCTTCACGGCCTGGCCGCTGCCGGCGGGACCGAAATGGGTGACCGTCCGCCCGATGGCGGCCAGGACCGGCCGTGCCCGCTCCACGTCGGCCGGCTCGCCGCCCACGAAGATCGTGAGCGTGGCCTGCCTGGCGCCCTCGGAGCCGCCCGAGACCGGGGCGTCAACGAAGCCGATGCCGGCCTCCGCGAGCCGGGAGGCGAACCCGGCGCTCGCCGAGGGCGAGATCGTGGAGCAGTCGATCACGAGGCCGCCGCGGGCCAGCCCGCTCGCGACGCCGTCGGGGCCGAACAGCACGGCCTCGACGTCCGGGGTGTCCGACACGCAGGTCACGACGACGTCCGCGGCCCGTGCCGCCGCGGCGGGCGTCGGCGCCTCGGTGGCGCCCATGGCCAGCAGGTCGCCGGCCCGGCCGGGCGTCCGGTTCCAGACCGTGATCTCGAAGCCGGCGCGCCGGAGGTTGGCCGCCATGGCCGCCCCCATCGTGCCCAGACCCGCGAACCCGATGCGCTCCACCAGTCGAACCCTCCTGCGTGCTCCGGGCGAGGGTACCTCCGGCCGCGGGCCCGCCGGGTACCATCCGCGGATGGACGGGCTGGGGATCGATCGGCGGCGGCTGGGGACCGGCCTGCTGGCCTTCGGGCTGGTCGGCGTGGTGCTCGCCGGGCTCGTCGGCGCCGGCCTGATCGGGGGCGCGATCGCGGCCCGCAACCTCGACGACCGCCTGTCCGCCAGCCAGGCGCAGCTGGTGCTGACGCTCGAGCGGGTCACTGGGACGGTGGACCGGGTGGCGTCCACGACGGGCAACGGCAGTCAGACCCTGCTCACGACGAGCGAGACCGTCCGCTCGGCGGGCGCCGTGCTGGGCCGCCTCGCCGGCATCTCCGACGAGCTGTCCACGTCGCTCGACATCGCCATCCTGGGCCAGCGTCCGCTGGCGGGTGCCGCGGCCAGGTTCGGCGAGCTGGCCGGGGACGTGCGCGCGGTCCAGGCGGACACCGACCGGCTGGCGACCAGGCTGGGCGCCAACGCGGTGGACGTCTCCGCCCTCGCGACCGACATCACCCGGCTGAACGTGCAGCTGGAGACGATGACCGCCCGGGTGAAGGGGTTCGACCAGGCCGGCGAGATCATCGGCCTCCTGGTGGCGGGGATCCTCCTGGTCGGGCTGCTCGCCGCGTGGCTCGCGGTCGCGGCCGCGATCTGCGCGTGGGTCGGCTGGCGGCTGCGGCGTGGACCCGTCGACGAGGCCGGCCCCGACCCGTCACCGGCCGGCGAGGTGGCCGGCGCCTAGCTGACGCTTGGAGCCGGTCGCCTTCGTCCCCCGCTGGCGCCGTCGCCCACCGGCGCCCGGCCCTCGAGCGCGGGCAGCAGCACGCCGTCGACGAGCCGCGCGGTCGCCCGGCCGTCGGTGACGTCGAACGATGCGCGTGCGAACGCCCGGACCCGCTCGAGGTCGAACGCGCCCGCGCGGATCGCCTCGGCCAGGTCACGCGTCGACGCGAACACGGGGCCCGGCAGGTCGCCGGGGAACTCGAGGTAGAAGCCGCGCTCCCGCTCGTAGGCGGCGTCGTCGGGGGCGAGGAACAGGATCGGACGGCCCAGGAGCGCGAACTCATAGATCGCGCTCGAGTAGTCCGTCACCAGGACGTCGCTGACCAGCATCAGCTCGTTGAGGTCCGGGTCCGCGGACGCATCGAGCGCGAAGCCGGACAGGTCCGGCGGGATCGCGAGTGCCGTGCGGATGAACGGGTGGAGCCGCAGCAGGACCACGACGTCGTCGCCCAGGACCTCGTGCATGACCCGCAGGTCGAGCAGGTCGTCGTAGCGCGCCGTGACGACCGAATCGCCGCGGAACGTGGGCGCGTAGAGCACGACCCGGCGTCCGTCCGGCAGGCGGTAGCGGTCCCGGATCCGCGCCAGCGCGCGGGCGCGCCGCTGCTCGTCGAAGAACAGGTCCGTGCGCGGCAGGCCGAACCGCGAGGCGAAGATCGCCCGCGGCTGGCCAAACGCCTCGGCGTAGTGCGGCGCGGCCGTCATCGAGGACACCAGCGCCAGGCTGTAGTTGGAGTGGATCGCCACCTGGCGCAGCAGCTCCTCGTCCGCCCCGAACGACTTGTCGACCACGCTGTAGCCGAACTTCTTGAACGCGCCGGCGGCGTGCCACACCTGGACGCGGACGGTGCCCGGCCGCGGGCGGATCACGTACATCGGGAAGAAGTAGTCGTCCACGACGAACGCCCGCGCGGTGGCGAGGTGGTAGCCGGAGCGCGCGGCGTGGACGACGGCGCGCAGCCGGCCGCGGAGGCCCGGGCCGTGGCGGAAGGCGAGCACGGTCAGCGGCACGGTCGGGTGGCGGGCCGCCAGCTCCTCCGCGATGAACGCGAGGTTCCCCGACAGCGCCGCCGCGTGCGAGGTCGCGAGGACGACCCGGGGTCGCAACGGCCGCCGGCATCCGACCAGGAAGCCCGCCCGGACCGCCCACGTGCGCAGGGCGACGACGAGGGCGCTCACGCCGGAGCCACGGGTCGCGCGGGGGCGGACGGGGTGGGGCCGGCGGACGTCATGTCGGTCACCGATGATACCGGCGGGCCGGCCTCCGGCCCTGGCCCTGCCCGGCACCGGGCGGTGCCGGACCACGGCGCGGATCGCGGGCCGTGGCGTAGTCTCTCCCCGGGCACGCCAGCCCCCGAAGGGAGCACCACGACCCGGATGCAGGTCCACGCGATCGTCCTCGCCGGCGGTGACGGCAACCGCTTTGGCGGCGAGTTGCCGAAGCAGTTCGTGCGCCTGGCCGGCGACCCGATCCTGCTGCGCACGCTGCGCGCGCTGGGTGCCGCGGCGGTGGACCGGGTGGTCGTCGTATCCCACCCCCGGTGGCTGGAGGACACGCGGGCGCTGGTGGCCGAGGCGGCGCTGACCGTCCCGGTGGTGGTCGTGCCCGGCGGCGAGACCCGCAACGAGAGCACCCGGAGCGGCCTCCGGGCCCTCGAGGCCGAGGACGACGACGTGGTCCTCGTCCACGATGCCGTCCGGCCGCTGGTGCCGCTGGACGTCATCCAGCGCTCGATCGAGCCGATCCTGTCCGGCCGCGCCGACTCCACCGACACCGTGATCCCCAGCGCGGACACGCTGGTCATCGTCGAGGGCGAGGACGTCGTCGAGATCCCCGACCGCGCCCGCTACCGGCGGGGCCAGACCCCCCAGGCGTTCCGCAAGTCGGTGCTCTCGCGGGCGTACGAGGCGGCCGCACGCGCCGGCGACCTGTCCGCGACCGACGACTGCAGCCTGGTCCTGCGCCACGTGCCCGGGGCGCGCGTCGTGGCGGTCGCCGGGGACGAGGTCAACGTCAAGATCACGACCCGGATCGACCTCGTGATGGCCGACCGGATGCTCCAGATGCGGGTCATGTCGCCGATCGACGAGGCGGCCTCGACGCGCCCGCTCGAGGGTGCCCGGCTGGTCGTCATCGGGGGCACCAGCGGCATCGGCGAGGCGATCGCGCTGGAGGCGCGGCGGCAGGGCGCCACGGCCGAGGTGGACGGGCGGTCGCTGGGGCTGGACGTCCGCGACGACGCGGCGGTCGAGGCGCGGCTGGCCGCCGCCGCCGGGCGCCTGGGCGGGATCGACCACGTCGTGTGCACGGCGGGAATCCTGCGCATCGGCACGGTCGCCGAGACCGCCGCGGCCGAGCTGCGCGAGGTCATCGACATCAATCTCACGGGCTCGCTCAACGTCGCGCGCGCGGCGTACCCGTACCTGCGCGAGAGCCGCGGCTCGCTGACCGTGTTCACCTCGAGCTCGTTCACCCGCGGCCGGCCGAACTACGTCGCCTACTCCGCGAGCAAGGCGGCGCTGGTCAACATGACCCAGGGCCTGAGCGAGGAGTGGGCGGCCGACGGGATCCGGGTCAACGCGGTGAGCCCCGAGCGCGCCGACACCCCGATGCGCCACCGGGCGTTCCCCGGCGAGGCGCGGGACGGCCTGCTGGGCGCGGACGCCGTCGCGGTGGCCACGCTGCGCCTCGTCCGCTCCGACCTCACCGGCCAGGTCCTCGACGTGCGCCGCCACGACGGCCTGACGGCGCCGCTGGTCGCGGAGCCCGCGGACCTGTCCGGCACGGCTGGGTGAGCCCGCTCGAGTTCCGGCTGTCGTGGGTCGTCCTCGGCCTCGTTGCGCTCCTCGCGCGGCTGGTGCCGGTCCGCCGCAACCGGGTGGTGCTGGCGACCGCTCGCCTCCCCGCCCTGGAGGGCAACCTGCTCCACCTCCACGACGCGATCCGGGCCCGGCGGCCGGACGTGGACCTCGTGTCGCTGCTCCAGCCGTACAGCTACGACCTCGCGGGCAAGGTCCGGTACCTGCTCCGGCTCGTCCGCGCGACGTTCGTCGTCCACACGTCCGGCCTGGTGGTCGTGGACAACGCCTACCTCCCCGTCCACGTCGTGCCGCACCGCGCGGGCGTGACGGTGGTCCAGGTGTGGCACGCGCCGGGAGCCCTGAAGCGGTTCGGCGCGGACACGCTGGCCGGGCTCGACGAGCCCGAGCGGACGTTCCTCCACCGCCACTACGACTACGTGGTGGCCCCCGGCGAGGCCGGCCGCGACGCCTGGGCGCGGGCGCTGCGGACGCCGCTCGAGCGGGTGCTCGCGCTGGGCACGCCCCGGACCGACGTGTTCTTCGACGCCGCCGCGCTGGAGGCCGCGCGCGCCCGGCTGCTGGCGGCGCACCCGGAGCTCCGCGGCCGGCGGGTCGTGCTCTATGCGCCCACGTTCCGGGGGCGCGGGCGGGCGAAGCACGGGACGGCGGCGCTGGACGGCCGGCGGCTGCGCGCCCGGCTGCCGGCGACCCACGCGCTGGTGGTCAAGTCACACCCCAACCTCGATCCCGCCACGCAGCCCGTCGCGGGGTTCGACGTGGTGGCGGACCCGGCCAGCGACATGAACGACTGGCTGGCCCTGGCCGACGTGTTCGTCACCGACTACTCCTCGTCGATCTTCGAGTGGGCGCTCCTCCACCGGCCGCTGGTCCTGCTGGTCGACGACCTCGAGGCGTACGAGCGTGATCCCGGCCTGTACCTCGACTACCGGTCCGAGATGATCGGCGCCCAGGTCCGGGACACGGACGGCGTGGCGGACGCGGTCCTGCGCGGGGACGTCGACGAGGCCGCGTTCCATGCGTTCGTGGCCCGCAACATCGGCGCCTGCGACGGCCACGCGAGCGACCGGTTCGTGGACCGCTTCCTGCCGCCGGGCGGCGGGCGCTGAACGGCCCCTGATCCGAGCCCAACGGCCCTACCTCCGCCGGCGGGCGCGGGCGAAGATCGCGCCGTCCAGCCGGGCCGCCCACGGGTCCCGGCGCTCCGAGGTGTCTCGATGACCGACCGCAAGAAGATGACCCTGCCCATGCTGTTCGAGAAGGTCGCGAAGGGCGTGCCGATCACGTGGCTCACCTGCTACGACTACCCGACGGCATACCTCCAGGACGAGGCCGGCGTGGACATGATCCTCGTCGGCGACAGCCTGGGCATGACGATGCTGGGCTTCGATTCCACGCTGCCGGTGACGATGGACGACATGATCCGGCACGCGGCGGCCGTGCGGCGGGGCGCGCCCCACGCCTGGGTCGTGGGCGACATGCCGTACATGAGCTACCAGCCGTCCGTGGAGACCGCGATCCGCAACGCCGGCCGGTTCATGGCCGAGGCGGGCTGCGACTGCGTGAAGCTCGAGGGCGGCGCCGAGATGGCGGACCGAGTGGCGGGCATCGCGCGAGCCGGCATCCCGGTGATCGGCCACCTGGGGCTCACGCCCCAGAGCGCGAGCGCCCTCGGCGGGTTCCGGCTCCAGGGCAAGAGCGCCGCCCAGGCGAAGAAGATCGTGGACGATGCGACGGCCCTCGCGGACGCCGGGGCGTTCGCGATCCTCCTCGAGCTCGTGCCTGACCGGCTGTGCGAGCTGATCACGGAGCGCGCAACGGGGACGATCATCATGGGCCTGGGCTCGGGTCCCAAGGCCCACGGCCAGCTCCTGATCTACCACGACGCGTTCGCCCTGTATCCCAAGTTCAAGCCGCGGATGGCGAAGGTGTTCGCCGACGCCGGCGCCGTGATCCGCCAGGGCCTCGAGGCCTACGTGACCGAGGTCACCGAGGGCACCTTCCCGACACCGGAGAACTGGTTCGGGATGGCGGACGACGCCTACGACGAGCTCGTCCGGCTGCTGGACGCCTGAGACGACTGGAGGAGACGGTCATGGCCGTGGCACTCGATCCCCGGATGCTCCTGGCGGTCCCGGACGGACGCCTCGCGGAGCTCAACGCCCTGCTGCTCGACCCGCGCTCGCGGGTCGTCAACGACCTGCTCGAGGTGGTGGCCCGCTACGGGACGCCCGACGCGATCAACCGCCGGGCCCGCGAGGCGGGCACGCTGCCCGCTCTGCTCGAGCGGGTGCGCGCGACGCACCCCCAGTACCTCCCCGACCTCGACTGGCTCGAGGCGCGGCGCGACGAGGGCGCGTTCGTGTCCGTGGCGGACTACCGGCGTGGCGTGCTGGGTGACCGAGCCGACGGGATGCGCTTCCGGGACGACGTCGCGGTCACCCTCGAGGTCAGCTCGCTCCAATACTTCCCGTGGGTCATGGCGGCCGCCCGCCGGGCGATCGACGAGCGCTCGCTGATGCCCGGGCGCTGGATCCGCGTCCGGAAGATGGCCGAGCAGGAGGCCGACGGCGACCTCGCGGCCGTGCACGCGGCGATGGAGATCATCGGCGCCAGCGTCGTCGAGACCCTCGACACCAAGGGCACCGACGGCTCCAACGTCCACCTGGACGGCCCCTCGACGATCACGGGGTACTTCGGTGGCGTCGGTCAGCCCAACGACCACCCGCTGCTGTGGGCCGACGAGCTGCTCCGCTACTACACGACCTACGGCGTGCGCCAGGTGCTCAACCTCAACCCGGGGACCGTCCTCGTGGGCTATCTGCTCCACCGGCTGGGCATCGACATCGAGTTCAAGATCAGCGTGTTCATGGGCAACGACAACCCGTACGCCGCCCTGTGGACGCTGATCGGCGCCAAGCTGTTCGCCCGCGACGACGGCACCACGCCGCTGGTCGGGTTCAACTGGAGCAACTCCGTCAACAACGAGACGATCGAGATCGCGGCCGACGTCCGGCGGGCGCTCGGGTTCGAGGATGCCGTCCGGTTCGAGCACCACATCACCGAGACCCAGAAGAGCATCGTCCGCCAGCCGTATGACCGGCGGGACGAGCTCGTCGCGCTGGCCGACCACGTCGCCAACATCTCGGCCAAGCACGAGGGCGGCGATCCCGAGCTGGACGCCTCGCGGCCGCACCCGTCGGACATCCTGGACTACTTCCGGGACAAGGCCGAGGTCATCGACAGCGGCGACTGGGATGCGCTCCGCGACGACTTCATGGACAAGGTCGAGGCCACCAACCACACGGCTCGGGCGCTGACCGAGCACGGGCTCGCGTTCATCGCGGCGGCCAACCTGCACCGCTGAGGCGGGCACGGGGGAACCGCGGCTGGGGACCGGCCGTTGGGGGCGCGCCGTGGCGGCCTGGCAGGGTTGCGGGTCGCCGTTCTGGCCGGGCCGGCGGGGTTCCGGGCATCGTTCCGGGCCGGGCATCGTTCCGGGCCAGAGTGTGGACCTGGAGTCCATGAGAACGCGCATGCGGCGCCCGTGAGGGTACGGATGGCGGGTTTCGTGGCCCCAGGGTCAACGAAACCCTGCACGGAGGCCGGCGGCGAGGCACTCAGGCCGCCGGGTTCGCGATCTCATGGACCTGGAGTCAACGGTGGTGGGCCGGGCGCACGCCTCGCCCGATCCGGCGGCGCGCCGGCCGCCTCGCCCGATCCGGCGGCGCGCCGGTCGCCTCGCCCGATCCGGCGGCGCGCCGGTCGCCGAGCGGTCGAACGGTCGCACCGTGAGACGGATCGGTCGCTCGGCGCGGCGTTCGTCGCAGGGCGAGCCTTCCGCACGCACCGAACCCACCGGCCGGCGACCAGAACGTCGCGTCGTGCGCTGGTTGGGTCGCCCGGCGACCGGCGCGCACACGGCCGGACCGGCGCTCACACGGCACGACCGTCGGGCGCACGGCCGGATGCCGATGGGCGGACAGA
Source organism: Chloroflexota bacterium (assembly GCA_040755495.1). Lineage (GTDB taxonomy): Bacteria > Chloroflexota > Limnocylindria > Limnocylindrales > CSP1-4 > CAIXZV01. The sequence continues at coordinate 80,835 of JBFMAT010000011.1, read as the reverse complement.
TGCGATGGCCGGACCGGCGATGAACCAGAGCGGCGATGAACAGACCGACGATGGCCGGACCGGCGATGGCCGGACCGGCGACGGACCGGAACCGTCGGTCAGCCGGACAGCCCGTCCTCGATCATCGTCAGCGACGGGTCCGGGCCCCGGAACCCGACGAGGTACTCGAGCCGGATCGGCGCGAAGCACTCGTAGAACACGACGTCCTCGTCGCCCAACTGGCGGAAGGCGTGGATCCAGTTGGAGGGGATCACAAGCAGCGACCCGGGGCCCACCTCGGCCTCCTCGTCGCCGACCTTCGCCCACAGCCGGCCACGCTCGACGAGCATCAGCTGCTCGGCCTCGTGGCGGTGCTCCGGGATCACGACCCCGCCCCGGTACACGATCCGGGTCATCATCGACTTCTCGCCGGACACGGTCTGGCGGAAGACGCCAGGGATGTACTCCACGGTCGGGAACTCGTCCCAGGACGTGATCTGGCGCATCGTGGTCTCCTGCTCAGCCGTTCGCGGGAGCCGTGCCCCCGCCCGCGGCGCGCTCCTTCGCGTCCAGCCCGCGGAGGATCGCCTCGGGCGTGACGGGCAGCTCGTCGATCCGCACGCCGGTGGCGTGGTAGATCGCGTTGACGATCGCGGGGATCGGCGAGTTGGCGGTCATCTCGCCCACGCCCTTGACGCCGTACGGCCCGTTCGAGGACGGGTACTCGAGCACGACGCACTCGATCTCGGGCACCTCATGGGGCCCGGGCATCAGGTACTCGCTGAAGTCCTTGGGGCTGTGGCCGGGCTCCGGGTAGTAGGGCACGGTCGTCTCGTACAGCGCGTGGGACATGCCCATCCACGCCCCGCCCACGATCTGGCCCCGGACCAGCGCCGGGTTGACCTGGCGGCCCACCTCGTAGGCGCTCCGGATGCTCAGCACGGCGACCTCGCCGGTCTCCGTGTCCACCTCGACCTCGGCCACGGTGCAGGCGTGGGCCTCGGTGGAGTCCGGGTCCATCGCGCCGGTCTCGGGATCGACGGGGCTCCGGGGCTTCATCCACGCCCCGCGCCCGGAGATGGTGCGGCCGTGGTTGAACTGGGCGCTGGACGCGACGTCCGTCACCCGCAGCGACCGGCCGGGCACCCCCTGGACGTGGACGTTGCCCTTCCCGTCCGTCACCAGGTCGGCGCGCGACGCCTCCAGCTCCTCGGCCGCGACGTCGAGCATCGCCTCCCGGGCCTCGCGGGCCGCGATCATCACGGCGTTGCCCACCCGGTGCGTCGCCCGGCTCGCGAACGTGCCCATGTCGTGGGGACCCGTGTCCGTGTCGGCGGTGTCGACGTACACGTCCTCGGGCAGCACGCCCAGCGTCTCGGCCGCGATCTGGCCGATGACCGTCCGCAGGCCCTGCCCGAGGTCGGTCGCGGACAGCGTGACCACGAACCGGCCGCTGGTCGTGGCGTGGACCAGCGCCTGCGAGGGGTCGCCGCCCAGGTTCATGCCGGTGGGGTAGTTGACGGCGGCGATCCCCGTGCCACGCAGCTTCGCCACGTCAGTCCCCTCCTTCGCCGCGTGGGGCGGAGGTCATCGCGCGCAGCTCCGGCGGCAGCTCGTGGCCGACGAGCTCGGCCGCGGCCTGCATCGTCTCGATCAGCGTCGCGTCCTCCGTCGGCTTGCGGTGGGGCTTGATGTCGCCGTTGCGGTACGCGTTGCGGAACCGCACCTGCCATGGGTCGAGGCCGGTCGCTTCGGCGATCCTGTCCATCTGGACCTCGATCGCGAACGAGGCCATCGTGATCCCGAACCCGCGCATCGCGGATGCCGGTACGTTGTTGGTGTACACGCAGTAGGCGTCGATCGACACGTTGGGGATCGCGTACGGGCCGGCGGCGTTGGCCGCGTGCTTGGTCAGGGCATAAGGCGTCTGGCGGCTGTAGGCGCCGCAGTCCGCGTAGCTCGTGACCCGGCGGGCGACGATCCGGCCGTCCGCCATGACGCCGTCCTTGACGTAGATGCGCCACGCGCTCCGGGTGGACGACACCTGCATCTCCTCGGCCCGGCTGTACGCGTAGCGCACGGGCCGGTTGGTCTTCATCGCGGCCAGCGTCGCCAGCGGCTCGACGATCACGTCCACCTTGCCGCCGAAGCCGCCGCCCACGGTGCCGCCCACGAAGTGGAGCCGGCTGGCCGGGACCGCGAGGATGATCGAGGTGTTGTCGAGGCTGAAGTACAGCGCCTGGGTGTTGGTGTAGACGGTGTACCGGCCGTTGGCCTCGGGCACGGCGATGGCGGCGGTGGTCTCGGTGGGGGCGTGCTCGATCGGCTTGGTGCGGTAGACGCCTTCGACGATGTGGTCGGCCGCCGCGAACGCCGCCTCGACGTCGCCGAAGCGCACCCGCCGGCACGGATGGCCCTCGTACATGAACGTGTTGTTGCCCCAGTGAGTGACGACCGGGGCGTCGGGCCGCAGCGCCTCCTCGACGTCGAACACGGCCGGCAGCTCCTCGAGGTCGAGCCGCACCCTGGCGACCGCCTCCAGGGCCGCCGCCTCCGTCTCGGCGACGATCGCGACGATCGGCTCGCCCTTGTACCGGACCCGGTCCTCGGCGAGGACGAACTCCTCCTCGGGCTCGACCCCGATGAGGCCCAGGATCGTGTACACGTTGTGCGGCACGTCCGCGTGCGTCAGCGCGCGCACGAACCCGGGCACCCGCTCCGCCTCGGACAGGTCCACGCCGCGGACCCGGGCGTGGTGGACGGGGCTGCGCACGACCTTGAGATGGAGCATCCCCGGGAACGCGTTGTCGGTCGTGTACCGGGTGCGGCCCGTGACGTGGCCGGTCGCGTCGCTGCGCGGCACGGACTGCCCGACGACGTGGAGCTCGGCGGTCATCGGGCCTGCCCTCCCGTGCGCGCGGTCACCCGCGCGGCGTCCTCGACGGCCGCCACGATCGGCTCGTAGCCGGTGCAGCGGCAGACGTTGCCGGCCAGCGCATCGCGGATCTCGTCCCGGGTCGGGGCCGGATTGTGCTCCAGCAGCGCCGTGGAGACGATGACCATGCCCGGCGTGCAGTACCCGCACTGGAACGCGAGGCGGTCGATGAACGCCTGCTGGACCGGGTGAAGCGCGTCCGGCGTGCTGATCGCCTCGAGCGTGGTCACCCGCCGGCCCTCGACGTCCTCGACCGGGAGCAGGCAGGACAGGACCGGCTCGCCGTCGACGAGGACCGCGCAGCTGCCGCAGCCGCCCTGGCGGCACCCCTCCTTGGCCGCCGTCTGGCCGAGGTGGTAGCGGAGGACGGCCTGGAGCGTGGTCATCGGTTGGACCATGACCTCGACCTCGCGGTCACCCAGGACGAAGCCGACGATCTTCGCGCTCATCGCGAGGCACCCCCTCCCCCGGCGGCCGCCGGCTGCGCTGGCGCCGCGATCTGCTCCAGCGCCCGCCGGACGACGACCCCCACCATCCGGCGCCGGTACCACGCACTGGCGATGGCGTCCGTGAACGGCCGGCTCTCGCGGGCGGCGGCCCCGGCGGCGCGATCGATCGTCGCCGGGTCGAGTGGCGAGCCGGTGAGCGCGGCCTCCGCGTCCATCGCGCGGATCGGGTGCGGGCCGGCCGCGCCGAGCGCGATTCTCGCCCCCCGCACCAGGCCGTGCTCCCGGGTGAGCGCCACCGCCACCGTCACCACGGCCGGCGTGTTCGCCTGCTTGCGGCCGAGCTTGAGGAAGGCCGTCTCGCGGGGTGTCGTCGGCACCTCGATCGCGGCGAGCAGCTCGTCCGCGGCGAGCGCGCTGGTCATGAACCCCGTGAACAGGTCCGCCAGCGGGATGACCCGCTCCCGGCCCGGGCCGGCGAGGCGGACCCGCGCGTCGAGCGCCAGCAGCGCGACCGCGATGTCACCGCCGGGCGGCGGCGTGAACAGGTTGCCGCCGACGGTGCCCATGTTGCGCACCGTCCAGCTCGCCGTGTGGCGGGCGGCCTCGGCGAGGAGCGGCAGGGCATCCTGCTCCAGGAGCCGGGTCAGGGTCGTGGTGGCGCCGATGCGGAGCGAGCCCGTCGCCTCCTCGATTCCGTCGAGACCCGCCCGCTTGAGGCTCATGACCCGCTCGGGGAGCGAGATCCCCTCGTTGACCAGGGGCATGGCCACCGTGCCGCCGGCCATCACCAGCAGGTCCGGCCCGTGGCGCTGGAGGAGGCCGATCGCCTCGGACAGCGAGCTGGGGACCAGGTATTCGCGGACCGTCACCGTTGCGACTCCTTGCGCGACGCTGTGCGATGCATCATCGGGCAGGTCCCGGCGGGGCGCCCGGCGCGGTGGCCGGCGGGATGGCCGGCGGGATGGCCGCGAGGCGCGCGCCCAGCCTGGCCAGGCCATCATCGATGAGCGACCGGGCGAGACCCTCCACGAACCGGGAATCGAGGCGGGCCAGCGGGCCGCCGATGACGCCGGTGCCCTCGTATTCGATGACCGTGCCGCTGCCCTCGTCGGCGAGCCGGAACGCCGCGCGGCCCGTGATCGAGCCCACCTTGCCCTCGACCCGGCCCTCGAACGCGCCGAAGGCGGGCGGGTCGGTCTCGGTCAGCCGGACCCGCGTGTCCCAGGTGCCGACGATGGCCGGCAGGCGGATCACGATCCTGCCCCGGTACTCGTCGTCCGACACCCGGTGGATCTCCTCGCAGCCGGGGATGACCTCGAGCAGCGCGCCCGGGTCGCAGATCGCGGCGAACACGGCCGCGCGCGGGGCGTCCAGCGTGGCCCGGCCGCTGACGTTCATCGCGGCGCCCGGCTCGACGCCGACTCGCCGAGCGCGGCCGCGATGTGGTCGAGGTGGGCGTCCATCGCGGCCTCGGCGGCGTCGGGGTCGCCGGCGCGGAGGGCCTCGATGATCGCGCCGTGGTCGCGGAGCGCCGCCTCCCGGACGCGGCGCGACACACCCGTCCGCTGGCGGCTCACCCGGCCCATGGTGTCGATGATCCGCATCACCTGCGACAGCACGACGTTCGAGGCCGCCGCGCACACCGCGTCGTGGAACTCGATGTCGAGCTCGCCGAAGGCGTCCGGGTCGCCGATCCGGCCCCGCAGCGCGGCCAGCAGCTCGTCCAGCCGAGTGAGCTGATCGGCGTTGATCCGGCCGGCCGCGAGCCGGGCGTTGCCCGTCTCGACCAGACGACGCGCCTCGATCAGCTGGTTGAGCGCCACGCGGTCCGTGGCAAACACGAAGTCGAGGTGCGACACCAGCAACTGCGGCTCAAGCGACGTGATGTAGGTCCCGTCGCCGTGGCGGATGTCCACGACCCCCATCAGGGACAGCGCACGGAGCGCCTCCCGGAGCACGGGACGGCTGACGCCCATCGTGTGCGCGAGCTCGCGCTCGGCGGGCAGCTTGTCGCCGGGTCGCAGCTGCTGGCCCTGGATCAGCGCGAGCACGCGGTTCGCGATCTCGTCCGCCAGGGTGGCCCGGGCGAACTTCGGGAACCTGGGCTCGAGCGGGGCCGCGTCCAAGCGGCCGGCGGGGGCGGTCGGCGCGCTCATCGGCGTGGGGCCAGCGGTGGGCGGCGTTCGGTCGTGCCTGCCGTCAGGCAACGACCTCGTAGCCCACGATCTCGTTGGTCGAGAACAGCTCGGTCAGTGCCGGCTGGAGCGCCTGGTGCTCGGGCGAGGTCCGCCAGCCCGCGGCCGTCTCCCCGTCCTGGAACCGGAACGTCAGCTGGTAGCGCGTGGGGTCCGCGGCCTCGCGCAGCAGCTCCAACCGGACGAACCCCGGCGACTTCGCCATCGCCGGCCCGTAGGACCCGGTGATGAACCGCTCGAAGTCCGCGGTCCGGTCGGCGTGGACGTTGAAGGTGATGTGGCGCTCGATCATCGGGATCCTCGCGGGTGGGGCGGGTCGATCGAGGTCAAGCGGGGCGCAAGTGGCCTGACCACTTGTCCACTATACCCCGGTCGCGGGGCGCCGTGCGACACGCCTCGGCGGCGCTATCCGCCGGTCGCGGCCCCGGTCGCGAGCTCCGGCTGGCCCACGATCCGCGTGGTCGGGTGCAAGAGCAGGTAGTAGAGGGCGAGCACCGCGCTGTAGATGAGTGCCGCCAGGTAGACCAGGAGGCTGAGCCGGAACGCGTCGTCGATGGTCGGCAGGCGCACCAGGAACGGGCCCAGCAGGACGACGTCGTACAGCAGGAACCCCGCCAGCTGGCCCGGCACGTTGTCGGCGACCGGCCGGGCGAGCGCGAACACGAAGTAGGCCGCGGCGCCGAGGAAGATGAACCCGAACAGCACCGAGAGGTCGGGCGTGACCGTCCAGGGCAGCACGTTCGGGGCGCCCAGGACGAGCATCGAGCCTGCCAGGACGAGCGCGACCACGAACACCGCGAACGAGACCCTGGCCAGGGCGGGCGCAGGGGCGGCGGCGCGCCATCCGAACCGCAGGCTGTAGCGCAGGATCCCGGCGCCGATGACGACGCCGAACCCGCACGCGACGGCGAATGCCGCGACCCCCGTGCCGGCACCCTGCGCCGCCCGGAGCGCGGAGAACAGCGCGAACGGGACGAAGATCACGAGGTAGTCGAGCGCGATCCCCGCCAGCGCGCGCTCTCGGCGGAAGACGGCGCACCACGCGGTGGACGCGGCCGCCGCCGCGAAGATCGAGGCGACGAACGTCGCCGACAGCGGGCTCGTGGCCGGCCACGGCCAGATCGCCCCGACGAGTGGCAGCTGGAACCAGAACACCAGGGCGAACACCGCCTGGGCGGCGGCGACCGCCAGCAGCAGCCAGCGAACACGCGTGGACACTCGTCGACCTCCCTCAACCGGCGTGCCCGGTCCCCTCCGCTCATCGTCCTCGACCCGGTGGATGGATGGTAGACGCCCCCACAAGCCCCCTTGGCTGCGATTGTGCTACCGTGTGCTACATGAGCGAACAGGAACGACGACCGGCCCGGGTGGGCGTGCGTGAGCTGCGCCAGAACCTGTCCGTGTACCTGGACCGGGTGAAGGCGGGCGAGTCGCTGGAGGTCACCGAGCACGGACGGCCGGTCGCGCGCCTGACGCCCAGGCTGCCGGATCGGCAGTCGATCGTGGACCGGCTGATCGCGGAGGGACGGATCACGCCGGCGAGCGTCGACCATCGGACGCTGCCCCCGCCGCCGGCCATCCCGGGTCGACCGCTGAGCGACATCCTCCAGGAGATGCGGGACGAGGACGATCGATGAGCGCGCTGACCTACGCCGACGCCTCCGCGCTGGTCAAGCTCGTGCTCGCCGAGCCCGAGTCACCCGCGCTGCACCGCTGGTTCGTGGAGGCGCAGCGGATCGTGACGAGCCGCGTCGGCGTCGTGGAGACCATCCGGGCGTGCGCGCGTCGGGGGGACAACCCGGCACACCGGGACCGCGTGCTCGAGCGGATCGACGTGTTCGAGCTCGACGCATCGATCGCGGGGATCGCCTCGACGCTCGAGCCCCCCGCGCGGCGGACCCTGGACGCGATCCACCTCGCGACCGCATTCGCGCTCCTGCCGGACCTCGACGCGTTCCTGACCTACGACGACCGCCTCGCCGACGCCGCGCGCTCGATCGGCCTGCCCGTGGTGCGACCGGCCTGAGCTGGGCACGCAGCCTGGGCGGGGCACGGTGGCGGCCGGGCCGCTGGAGCTAGGCGCTCGATCCTCCCGCGCCCGCGCCGGGTTCGCTTCGCGTCCCGCCTTCCAGCCCTTCGACCCCCCGTGGCGTCAGCGCGTACACGCCCCGGTCCACGCGCTCGAACCAGCCGTACACGTTGTCCCGGACGATCCGGCCGGCGTTCGGCACGTCGCCGGCCGCGCGCATCGCGCGGAGTGCCATCGGGCCGGCCGCGAGCAGCGCGGCGCAGCGCATGGCCTCCTGGCGGTAGGCGGTCATGATCGGGCGGCGGGTCGCGCCACCGCGGGTCGGGTCGCCGATCCGTCGCCGGTGCTCGCCCAGCAGCGCGGCCGTCCGCCGCCGGCTCCTCCGCGGCTGGTACGGGGCCGGGTCGACCACGACCTCGGCCCGGCCGTGCGTCACGACGATCAGCCCGAGCCCCAGCCGCCGGCACAACCGTCGCGTCTCGGCGGGTCGCGCCGGCCACGCGCCCACCGCGAGGTACACGGCATCGGTCATCGCCAGGCGGTCGATCCCCTGGTGCACGAGCCCCAGCCCGAACGTGCGCTTCAGCTCGACCACCACCGGCGGCTCGTCGCCGCGCACCGCGACCACGTCGCAGCCCCGGATCTCGCCCTTGACGGTGTATCCCTGCCCCTCGAGCAGCGCCTTGACCGGCGCGTAGAGCTCGGTCTCGGGCGGTGCAGCGGGACGGGTCCGTGCCACGGTCACCCCTTGCGTGTGGGTCGGGGCAGGCTCACCCGGCCGGATCCGGCGCCGACGTCGTCGCGACGTCCACCTCGTTGCCGGCCGGATCGGCGAGTGTCCAGAACTGCTCCTCGAGGTTGTGGCGGACGAGCCGGCCACCCGCCGCAAGGCCCGCCGTTACGCGCGCCTCGGCCTCGTCCCACGGCAGCCACACCACGAGATGGACGGTCCCCGCCCCATCGGCCCGCGGCTCGTCCATGTCCTCGAACCAGAACGGCGCCAGGCGTCCGTGCGGGTCGACCAGGTCCTCGTCAGGGCTGTCCGGCCGCCGGTCGTAGCCGAGCACGCCCTGCCAGAACGGCATGATCCCGCGCCGGTCGGTCGCGCCGGGGATGATCGAGAGGCTCTGGATCGCCGCCGGCTCGGCGGTGAGGCCGAGCTCGCCGGCGGCCGTCGAGATCGCCCGGGCGAGGTCGAGGTCGCGCTGCACGAGGCCGAAGTCGCGACCCTTGAACGCCCGGACGAGCACGGTCACGCCGTCGACGCGGATGTCGACGTCGGGCGCGTCGCCCGAACCCACGAGGCCGCTGATCGCCTCGACCAGACGGGCGGACGTGCCGAGTGAGTCGGTCCGGAAGAACGCGTAGGCGCCTTCCGGCAGCACGCGCCACGCCTCGGTGCCCTCCTCCGCGTGGAACTGCCTCGAGAGGATCCTGTCGGTCATGGGTCGCTCCTGGAGTCGCACCGGCGTCGACGGTCAGGCGACCAGTGTGCGACATGTGGCGACCGACATCGGGCGTCGTGGCTACGGGACGTACTGGGCCTCGATCCGAACGATCCGGCCGTTCGCGATCGAGCACCAGTAGTAGGCCGCGGGCGTCCAGGCGCCCGACGCGGGACCGCGCTGCCAGTGTGCCGCGAACTCGGCCATCGGGACCTGGTCAGGCGCGATGTTCCCCTCGGCGTCGTAGCCGAGCACGACGACGATGGCGTCCTCGGCGACCCGCACCGCCCGGCGCTGTCCCAGGTCACGCACGTAGAAGGGCTCGGGCAGATCATCGTTCGGGCCGATGACGCCATCGGCCCTCGCGGCCTCGTTGGCAGCGTCCGGCCCGTCGAACCACTGGACGAGCTCGAGCGTGACCGCCGGCCCGTCAACCTTCATCGCGACCAGCCTGCCGATGATCAGCTCGTCGATGATGGCGGACGGGAGATCGGAGCTCGGCGCCGGTGACGGAGCAGGCGTGGGGGCGCAGCCAGCGACGAGGAGTCCGGCCAACAGGATCGCCAGGCGCATCAATCCCCCTTCGTCGGGGACGCTGGACGTCGGCGTCTCCGAACGGCTCAGAGCTGCACGATAGACGGTACCGCTGCGATGTCAGTGGCGTTCGGTCGGCCGCTCGAAGCTCATTCGCAAGGGCATATTCAACCAATCGGTTGACAGCGGGCTGACGAGCGTCGTAGGCTGGCCGTGTTCAACCAATCGGTTGGATACGAGGAGGTGACGCCGTGGCTCCGGCCGATCAGCTCTCCCGGGTGTTCTCGGCCCTGGCCGATCCCACTCGGCGGCACATGGTCGCTCGATTGACCATGGCGGACGCCACGGTGAACGAGCTCGCCGAGCCCTATGACGTGTCGGTCCAAGCCGTCTCCAAGCACCTGCGGGTGCTGGAGCAGGCCGGGTTGGTCAGCCGACGTCGTGAGGCCCAGCGCCGGCCCGCCCACCTCGAAGTGGAGGTGTTCGACCTCATGACCACGTGGATCGAGCGGTACCGCCGTCAGGCCGAGGAGCGGTACAAGCGCCTCGACGCCTTGTTGGCCGACCTGCCCGACGGGACCGAAGGAGAAGTGAAGTGAACGAAGCCCAAGTCATCGTCGACGACAAGGTGCCCGTGGTGCGGATCATCCGGGAGTTCGACGCCCCGGTGGCGAAGGTGTTCCGCGCCCACGTCGAGCCCGAGCTGTTCGCGAAGTGGAACTGGCCCGAGGGCTACTCGGTCCGGTTCGACCACTTCGACTGCCGGACCGGCGGTGCCTACCGCATCGCGATGTCCGGGCCCGAGATGCAGGGGAGCGTGCACGGCTCGTTCCACGACGTCATCACCAACGAGCTGATCGTGCAGACCTTCGCCCCCGACGGCGTCGCGGACTTCGTGGTCCTGGAGAAGCACCGCTTCGAGGACCTGGGCGACGGCCGCACCCGGCTCACCGCCCAGTCGCTCGTCGAGAGCTTCGAGCACCGCGACTCGTTCATCGACGCCGGCCTGCTCGAGGGCTACGCCCGACTCGACCACCTGCTCGAGGAGCTGTAGCGCATGGTCGTCACCGAACAGGTGCGCGGGGGTGGGTTGGCGCGCCCAGCGAGAGCCCGCCGCGCGCAAACCACAGTGCGAATCCCGATCGAAGGGCGGGCCACTTGGGTCGAGATCGTGCGGAACGGCGGTCGGTAGCCCCGAGGTCGAAACAAGCGGCAGAAGGAGGAGACGGAGCGGCAGCTCGTCCTCACGCCCCGACCATGACAAGCTCCGGACCTTCGACCGGCAGCGGGCGGTCGTCGTGAGCATGGCCGAGAACCTGCGCCGGGCGACGCCCGAGCAGCGCCGGGAGTTCGTCCTGCTGCTCGTGGAGCGGGCCGTGGCCTGCGAGCGGGAGGTCCGGGAGGTCCGCTGGGTGGCCCCAGCGCGGCCGTTCCTCGGGTCGGTGTCAGCGGTATTGGCGATAGCCGAAGGCCACGCGGCCCAAAGCAAGGACCCACAGGAGCAGGACAGCGCCGTGCACCAGCGGCCCGCCAACGAAGTCCGCGCCGATCGTGAACAGCAAGGCGTACACCGCGAACACACCAGCGAGGACGACGAGGCTGCCCCAGAAAGCGAGCCGGCGCCACTGACGAACAGTCACGGTCACTCGTCCTCGGACGCAGCAGCAGTGGTCTTGGCGCGCCCGGCGAGACTCGAACTCACGGCCTTCAGGTCCGCAACCTGACGCTCTATCCACTGAGCTACGGGCGCGCTGGTAACTGGCGGAGAGGGAGGGATTCGAACCCTCGGAGCAGGTTACCCCACTCGGCGGTTTAGCAAACCGCTGCACTAGACCGCTATGCGACCTCTCCGGGCAGCGCGGGGCATTCTAGCATCCGGCCCGCGCCCGCCTCCCGGTCGCGACGGGCGCCCGGACCATGCCCTGTCGCCGTGGCCGGCCGCCGGCGGCCCCCGTCAGTCGGCCCCGGTGATCGAGCCGGTCACGTCGTGGTGGCTGACCGTTCATTTGGTCACCGCCGGCGTCGGCGATGCGGCGGCGCCACAGCCGGCGATCGCGATGGCGGCCAGCACGGCGGCGATCCGGCGGATCACCGCGTGTCCACGCATGGCGCCAGCCTCCAGGACGCAGTCGCGCGTGGGGTCGTGATCAATCACCGGGCAGGAAGTACTGGCCCTCGATCGGTCCCGCGGGGTCCAGAGCCGTTCCGCCGGTCCGTCACCCCGATCCTGGCAGGATCGCTACCGGCCCTCGATCGCCGCGTGGACACTCGGCGTCGCGACGACCGTGCCGGTCCTCGCCGCCTCCACGATCGCCTCGATGACGAGCAGGTTCTGGACACCGTCCCAGCCGCTGACGAGCGGCGCCGCGTCGCCCCTGATCACGGCACAGAACTGAGCGAGCTGCTCCTCCAGCGGGTCGCGGCGCTCGACGTCGATCAGCTCCGACCGCATAGCATCCCACCACGACGGTGTCCCGGTATACCACCGGAGCCGCAGCGTGGGGACACCCAGGGAGCCGGCGTCTCCGGCGATCACGTAGCAGTCGACGTCCGCGACGTTGGGGTAGGCGGGGTTCTCGCCCGACGTCAGCTCCCAGCTGCTCACCGATGCCGCGGCATCCGAGAGCATGAACGTGCCGAGGGCACCGCTCTCGAACGCCATCGACATCGCAACCGTGTCCTCGACCGGGAAGCCCCGCAGCGACGAGGAGGCGAGAGCCTGGACCGAGACGATCTCGCCGCACAGGTGTCGCAGGCTGTCGATCTCGTGGATCATGTTGACGAGGAGCGGGCCACCCCCGGGCTCGCCGCGCCACGGCGCCTCGTCGAAGTAGGCGTCCGGCTTGCGGAACATCGCCGCACCGGTCACCGCCGCCGGCCGGCCCAGGATCCCGCTGTCGACCACCCGCTTCGCCGCACCGAGGATCGGGCTGTGGCGGCGGTGATGCCCGATCAGCAGGGGCACGCCCCGGCCGGCGGCCGCGCGCGCGATCCGGACGCCATCCCGGACCGTCGTCGCGATCGGCTTCTCGAGCAGCGTGGGAAGGCCGGCCCCGATCGTCGTCAGGGCGTGCTCGAGGTGCAGCTGGCTCGGCGTCGCCACGATGATGCCGTCGGGCCGATCGCGGGCCAGGAGCGCCGGGATGGACGGATACGAGGGGACCGCGAGCCGGGACGCGATGGCCTGCGCCGGGGGCGCTGGGTCCACGATCGCTGTGAGCTGGCAGTCCATGCGCTGCCGGACGAGGTCGATGTGGCGTCGCCCGATGAGGCCGGCCCCCGCGACCGCGATGCGCAGCATCGTCAGCCCCGGGCCTTGCCGAGGCGGGCGGACGCGGCCGATCCGCGGCGGCCTGACATTGCTACACTCGGGCGATGGCGGAGGACGAACACGCAGCGGGCCCGGGCGGGGATACCGGGCTGGCCGACGCGCCGGGGATCAGCTGGGAGCCCGGCGAGGAGGACTACCCGTTCCCGGCGATCGCCGGCGAGACGGCCCTCGACTTCTTCGCGCGCTGGCTCGACGAGGCCGGCTATGCGCGGATCGAGCGGCATGGCGTCCGGTACCTCCACGAGGGCGACGTCGCGAACGTCCTGAACCACATCACGGCCGATGTCGGCCTCCTCCGCGCCCGGCTCGGCCGGTTCGGCGACCGGGTGGTCACCGCCGCGGACTACGGCGAGACCATCGAGCGCATCGAGCACGCCGTGGCGGAGCTGGACGAGGCGCTGAGCCGGCTCCGCGACCCCGCCGATCGATGATGACCGGGAACCGCGCGGCGCCGGGAGATCGGCCATGAAGGTCCTCGTGCTGCATGGGGTCAACCTGGACATGCTGGGCAAGCGCGACCCTGGCCAGTACGGGACGGTCACGCTGGCCGAGATCGACGGCATGGTCCGGGCGCTCGGTGCCGAGCTCGGCGTGGACGTCGAGTGCTTCCAGAGCAACGTCGAAGGGCTCCTGTGCGAGCGGATCCACCGGGCGCTCGGGGAGGTCGATGCCGTCGTCATCAACGCCGGCGCCTGGACGCACTACAGCTACGCCATCCGGGATGCGCTGGCGATCCTCCGGGTGCCGATCGTCGAGGTCCACCTCTCGAACATCCACGCGCGCGAGGCCTTCCGGCATCACTCGGTGCTGGTCGAGATCGCCAAGGGCCAGATCGCCGGCTTCGGGGCGGACAGCTATCTCCTGGGCCTGCGCGCCGCCGTGGCAGCGGCCCGCGCCGCGCCGGCGTCATGACCGATCCGGGCCGGCGACCCGGATCCACGTCTTCCCCGCCGCCGAGCCGCTGGTCTCGAACGCCCGCTGCGCATCGGCCAGCGGGTACTCGTCCGTGATGACCCGACCGGGAGCCACGGTGCCGTCCCGGACCCTGCCCACCGTGGACCGGAAGTCGCCCGGGTGGTCGTACGTGAGCGAGCCTCGCAGCACCATCTGGCGCCGAACGAGGGTCTGAGCCGAGACCTGGAACGGGGTGCTCTCCAGGCCGAGGACGAGCACCGTCCCGCCGATTGCGACGTGGCGGAGCGCGGTCTCGGCGGCCTCCGGGGTCCCGACCGTGTCGACCACGAGGTCGACCTCCGCGCCGGCGTCGTCGGGTGCCAGGGGGCGTGCACCCAGCGTCGTGGCCAGCACCAGACGGCCCGGGCTGACGTCGTGGGCGATCACCGATGCGCCGCGGCTGACGAGCGACAGCGTCATCAGCAGGCCCTGCGAACCGACCCCGATCACCAGCGCCGTCGCGGGGACCGATCCGCCGAGCCGGCGGATACCGGCCTCGACCACCGCGAGCGGCTCCACGCACACGAGGTCCGTCTCGGCGACGCCGGGCAGCAGCCAGGCGTTGGCGCTCGGCACGACGAGCTTCTCGGCCAGCGCGCCCGCGCGGTTCATGCCCACGGACTGGCGGCGGCGGCACGAGGACGTGATGCCTCGGGCGCACTGCGGGCAATCGAAGCAGGCGACGTTCGGCTCGACGACGACGACCTCGCCGATCCGGCTCGGCGACACCCCGTCGCCGACCGCTTCGACCCGCCCGAAGGCTTCGTGGCCCTGGATCCAGGGGTAGTGCGGAGCGGTCCACTTGCCGCGGAACACCGCCATGTCGGAGCCGCACAGTCCGACGCCACCCACCACGATCCGCACGTCACCGGGACCCGGCTCGGGTTCGGGCACGTCGTCGACGACCAGCTCGCCGGGTCGGACCAGGAGTGCTGCCTTCATGCGTGAACCTCCGCCTCCGGTGTCTGGGCTGCCGGCATCACCGGCTCGAGGAGCCGGCGCGGGTTCGCGACCAGCATCTGGTGCAGCTCCGCCTCGGTCGCGCCGCCCTCCCTGAGCATCGGCAGGATCCGTCGCGGGATGTGGTCCATCGCCCAGCGCGGGGCCATCTGGGCACGCCACGACGGTGGTGTCACGTGGCTGTATACGGCGGCGTCGTGGGACAGGATCATCCGGTCGGCGTAGCCGAGACGGAGCAGGGCGAGCACGGTCCGCACGCGTCGATCGTCGGGCAGCACGTGCTCCATCCCGAACCGGTCCATGCCGATGGTGGAGCCGTCGTCCATCAGGGCGCGCAGGTGGTCGAGGTCCTCCGTGTCGCCCGCGTGCCCGATGACCACCCGCTCGGGCGGCACGCCGCAATCGCGGAAGAAGCGCTGCTGCTCCCGGCCGGTCCGGCTCGCGGGGTGCGAGTGCGTCGCGATCGTGACGCCGGTGGCAAGGTGCGCGATCGCCGCCGCCCGCATGATCCGCGCGACATCCGCGGTGATGCCCGCCTCATCGGTCACGACCTTGAGCATGCCCGCCCGGACGGACGTGCCCGCGATCCCGTCGCGGATGTCCCGGACGAACAGCTCGACCAGCTCGTCGGGGCCGTCGACCGGAAGCCCCGGGCCGCGCAGCCCGAAGTACAGCGGAAGGGTCTCGCGGGCGTACCAGCCCGTGGCCGCGACGATGTTGACCCGGACTCGATCGGCCACCGCCGCGACGGTCCGGACGTCGCGGCCCAGGCCCGGCACGGTGAGGTCCACGACGGTCCGGACCCCGAGCGCATGCAGCGCCTCGAACACCTCCACGGCATGCGGGATCGCCTCGGACGCGTCCCAGCCCGGCGCGGCCGTGTTGAGCTCAAGCTCGGGGTCGCGCACGAACACGTGCTCGTGGAGGAGCGTGACCCCCAGGTCGTCCGGCGCCAGCGGCCCGCGGTACGTCTGGACCGGCGTCACGGGCACGCTCCCTCGGGCATCGGCCGCGCCCTCACTCCCCCGCCGGGCGGACGATCTCGACGGCGTCGCCTGCCGCCGCCTGGGTGCCGGGCGACGCCCCGTTGCCGTCCTGGGCCGTGGGCTCGGGCGACGCGGGCGCCGTCGACGCGACCTGCCGGCGGACGGCGTCGGTGTCGGCGCCCAGCGGCCTAGCCAGCGGGGGGACCCGGCCGGGCGTGCGCGAGAGCTTGGGCACGACCCCAGGCACGAGGAGGGGTCCAGGGAGCCGCTCGTCCTCCACGGCCACGATCATGTCGCGGCTCTGGAACTGCGGGTCCGCGACGATGTCCGCGATGCTGTTGATGCGGCTCGCCGGGATCCGGCCCTCGCGAAGCGTGGCCACGACTTCGGCGGCCGTCCGCGTCGCCGTCCATGCCCCGATCACCGCATCCAGCTCGGCGGCCCGCCGCACCCGCCCCCGGTTGGTCCACAGGTCGGGATCCTCGGCGTAGTCGAGCCGTCCGATGACCCGGAACAGGCTCCTGAACAGCGGGGTCGTGTTCGCGGCGATGCACACGAGCGCCGCGTCCGCGCACGGATAGGCATTGGTGGGGGCCGAGTTGTGCGCGATGTTGCCCACCCGTTCTCGGACCGTCCCGGACTGCCCGAACTCGGGCAGGACGCCCTCGAGCATGCTGAACACGGCCTCGGTGAGGGCGACGTCGACGACCTGGCCCCGGCCCGAGTCGCGCCGTTCGTGCAGCGCCAGGAGCGCCCCGAGCAGGGCGTACAGCGACGCGATCGAGTCGCCCAGGCTCAGGCCGACCCGGGCGGGCGGGCGGTCGGGTTCGCCCGTGAGATAGCGCAGCCCGCCCGCCGCCTCGGCGATGGTGCCGAAGCCCGGCTGTTCGCGAAGGGGCCCCGTCTGGCCGTAACCGGAGATCCGCACCACGATCAGGCGCGGGTTCGCCCGCAGCAGGTCCTCCGGGTCCAGGTTCCACGCCTCGAGCCGGCCCGGTCGGAAGTTCTCGATCAGGACGTCGCTCTCGGCCGCGAGCGCCCGGACGAGGGCCTGGTCGCGGGGATCATGGAGGTCCGCCGTCACGGACCGCTTGCCGCGGGACTGGACGAGGTGCCACACGGACTGGCCGTTCCATGTCGCGCCCCAGGTGCGCAGCGGATCGCCGTGGCTCGGGTGCTCGACCTTGATGACGTCGGCGCCGAAGTCCGCCAGCCAACGGCCGGCGAACGGCCCTGCGATGAGGGTGCCGAGCTCGAGCACGCGGAGATCCGCGAGCGGACCCGGGGGGCCGTCAGGGGCAGCGCTGCCGTCCGAGTGAGTCACCATGCACGGTATCCAGTCGCCGAGGGTGCCGGATGGCTACGGGCATCCGGTTGTCCGGGCCGACGGGTCCGGCCCGCGCCGCCGGCGCGATGGGCCCGTCCGGCGGCCGTCACGAGCCTACGTCTTCGGGAGCTCGGCCTGGGGCGTGTACACCCACAGGAGCTTGAGCGGTTCGGTGCCGGTGTTCCGGTGCTGGTGGTAGACGCCCTTGGGCACCCACATCGCATGGCCGGGCCCGAACTCCGCTTCCTCGCCCTCGGAGACGACGAGGCCCGAGCCCGCGATCACGAGGTTGATCTCCTCGGACTCGGGGTGGACGTGATACGAGCTCGCCTCGCCCGGCTCGAAGATCGTGATCCCCGCCATGAACTCCTCGGACCCCGTCTCGGGCGACACGAACCGGAACACCTTCCGGCGCATGCCGGGCTCGTCCAGCCCGATCCAGATCTGCTCGGCATCGTCGAACGGCGAGATCAGTCGCACCTTCATCGGTTCGTCTCCTGTGCTGAGGTGTCCGGAACAGGGACGCCGTCATAGAGCGCAGCAGTCGGGTCGATCAGGCGCATCGGACGCTCACGCGCTCGCTCCTCGACGATGTGGGCCGCAAGCCCGAAGCTCCTCGCGATCGCGAACAGGAAGTCCCCGTACGCGGGGTCGAGGCGAAGCGCCGTGAGCGCGACCGCCAGCGCCCCGTCGATGTTCACCGCGACGGGATGGCCGACGTGACGGGCCACGCGCGCCGCCAGCGCCCGGACGGCTGCCGCGTGACGGCCGACCGTGCTGGCCGTCGCGACATCCAGCAGCCGCTCGGCGCGCAGGTCATGCTCGTGCCAGCGATGGCCGATGCCGGGCAGGCGACGTCCGGCGGCGCGCTCGACGGCGAACACCTCGTCCGCCCAGTCCTCGACGCTCCCGGCGGCAGGCACCGTCGCGATGATCTGCATCCCGCGCGTCACGACCGCGCCGTGCAGCTCCCCGAAGGACAGGATGCCTCCGGCGAGGGCGCTCATGGGCGTCGCCCGCGTGGAGGCGATGGTTCGCGCGACCAGCGCCGACGGCGCCAGCGGCCCGTGATCGATCGCCGCCACCATGCAGGCGCCCATCAGCTCCGCCTCGGCCTCGGTCGCGGCCTCGCCGCGCCACAGGCGCAGGAGCATCGCCGGGAACGCCTCCCGGCCGATCGCGTGATCGAGGGCGACGCCGCGCACGAACACCTGCCGGTCGGTCGTCGCCGTGATCGCCGTCGACCACGCCGTCGCGTGCGAGGCCTGCCCCGCGCCGGCACCCTCGTGTGCCTTCGTCATGCCCATTCCGTCCCTCGTCATTCCGGAGGCCCCTGGCGTGGTGCGGCCCCGGCGTCATGCCGGGTCGGGTCCGCCGCCGTGCCGTTGGCCGCCATCGCTCAGCCCTGGGCGACCTGGTAGATCCGCTCGATGTCCCACGCCCCGGGCGTCATGACCGGCGTGTTCCGCATCGGCACGTCGATGACCGTCGGACGCCCGGACCGGCAGGCCTCCCGCAACGCGGGTTCCAGCTCGTCCGGGTGCCCGATCGTGATCCCGTCTGCGCCGCAGGCGCGGGCGATCGCCGCGAAGTCGGGCGAGTACGAGCGCCCGTCGGCCTCGAACTCGCAGCCGAACCCCGAGCCGTAGTGCTTCCGCTCCAGCCCCGCGATCGTCCCGAACGCCGCGTTGTTCATCACGACCCACACGGGGGCGATTCCCATCTCCACGGCGGTCGCGACCACGCTCGGGTTGGAGCCAAAGGCCCCGTCCCCGATCAGCGCGATGGCAGGGCGGCCGGTCCCGGCCGCGACCACCCCGAGGACCGCCGCAGGGCCGAACCCCATGGTCGAGAAGCCGCCGGGCGTGAGGAACGAATCGGGGTCGTCGACGGGGTACTGCTGGGCGACGCCGTTCTTGTTCCAGCCGACGTCCGTCACCAGGATCGCGTCGGGGACGGCGCGCCGCAGATCGGCCAGGATCCGCTCCGGCAGCAGGGGCATGTCGCCGGACACGGCGTTGGCGCGGCTGGGCGCCAGGAACGCCTCCCGCTCCCGTGCGAGCTGCGCCCAGTCGTAGCCGCGATCTGGCGTGGCGTCGCCGTAGGCCTCCGCGATGGCGTCGAGCGCCAGGGCGGCGTCGGCCGTGGCCGCGATTGCGGCCGGGTAGTTGCGACCCGGCTCCTGCGGGTCGAGATCGACATGGATCAGGCGGGTGGGCGGGATCCTGAACGTCACGCCCGGCTCCCAGCTGCTGCTGTCCGTCTCGGGGAACCGGGTCCCGACGGCCAGGATCACGTCGGCCTCCGACGCCAGCCGGTTGGCAGACGGCGAGCCCCAGAACCCGATCATCCCGAGGAGCTGGGGATGACCCGGCGGCAGGATGCCCGTCCCCATCAGGGTGTGGACGACCGGCGTTCCGGCGAGCTCCGCGAGCCGTCGGACCTGGCCGGCCGCGCGCCGGGTCCCGCCACCGGCCATTAGGAGCGGGCGGGCCGCCTCCCGCAGCTCGGCGGCGATGGCCATCGCGGTGGCGGCGCCGAGGGACGGCCGGGCGAGCGGCGAGGCCGGCACCACGTCCACCTCGAGGACCTCGGCGAGGATGTCCATCGGGACGGAGACGAGGACGGGGCCGGGCCGGCCGGCGAGTGCCGTGTCCCAGGCACGGGCGAGGATCCGGGGGACCTGGTCGCTCCGGCGGACGCGCCACGCCCGCTTGACGAACGGCTCGTAGACCGAGACCTGGTCCGCGTCGCGGCGGACGTTGAACTCCTGGTGGGGTCCCCGTCCCTCGTAGTACGACGGGACGTCGCCGGCGATCACCAGCAGCGGGATGGAGTCGAACGCGGCTGTCGCGACACCGGTGGTCGCATTGGTCAGGCCCGGCCCGACATGCAGCAGCACGACACCGGGCCTGCCGCTCGCACGGGCGTACCCATCGGCCGCGTGGGCGGCGACCTGCTCGTGCCGGGTGGTGACGAAGCGCGGCGCCCCGAGGCGCGCGAACGCGGCGAGGAGCGAGATGTTCGTGTGACCGCAGAGGCCGAACACCTGCTCCACCCCGCGGGCCGCGAGGAACGTCGCAATGTGGTCGGCGACCGTCGGTTTCATGCGGCTCTCCCAGCGTGGACGACATCGCTGCCCGGCGTCGACCGCGTTCCGCATAGCGGGATCGCGTCCGTCAAGAAGGAACGTAGTCTGCGTTCGGCGACCATGTCAAGTGCTGCTGTGAACTCGTTTGACAGGCCCCGGAGCCGGGCCTAGGCTGCATCTCGGCGTTCCGCATTGTGGTTCACAACGACGCAATAATGGAACACTGACCGGCGCCCGACTGCGGCGGCCGGCCGGCAAGGCGGGAGAGCACGATGGCGCGACCGATCACCCCGGAAGAGACGGCTCATGTCGATGAGCTGGTGGCTCGTGGCCGGGCGGCGATGCAGGCGTTCGAGG
Organism: Chloroflexota bacterium; assembly: GCA_040755495.1. GTDB lineage: Bacteria > Chloroflexota > Limnocylindria > Limnocylindrales > CSP1-4 > CAIXZV01. Next base: position 60,263 of record JBFMAT010000011.1, on the reverse strand, counting down.
GGGCGACGCAGGCGCAGGTGGACCGCCTGTGCCAGGCCATCGCCTGGGCGGTCGCCAACGAGACGACGTTCACGCGCCTGGCCCTGATGGGTGTCGAGGAGAGCGGGATCGGCGACCCGGAGAGCCGCATCGGCAAGCGCTTCAAAGTGATGGGCATCCTCCGCGACGTGCTGCGCCAGAAGAGCATCGGGGTCATCGAGGACCTGCCCGAGAAGGGCATCGTCAAGTATGCGAAGCCCGCCGGCCTCATCGCGTCGCTGGTGCCGACGACGAACCCGGAGCTGACGCCGCCGGGCGTCGCGATGTTCGCGATCAAGTGCCGCGACGCCGTCGTGTTCTCGCCCCACCCGCGCAGCAGGCGAACGACGCAGGAGGCCGTCGAGATCATGCGCCGGGTGCTCGCGCGCGAGGGCGCGCCGGTCGACCTCCTGCAGTGCCTCGAACGCCCCAGCATCCCGGCGGCGCAGTACCTGATGACCCAGGCGGACCTCGTCCAGGCGACCGGGGGGCGCGACATGGTCAAGGCGGCCTACAGCTCGGGCACCCCGGCGTACGGCGTCGGCGCCGGCAACTCGACGATGGTCATCGACGAGACCGCGGACATCGCCGAGGCGGCGAGGAACACCCGGCTCAGCAAGCTGTCGGACTTCGGCTCCGGCTGCTCGGCCGACGGCAACCTGGTCGTCGAGGCCTCGATCTACGACGCCCTGCGGGCGAAGCTGATCGAGGAGGGCGGCCACCTGGCGAGCGCGCGCGAGACGGAGCTGCTCCGCACCGCGCTGTGGGACGACGAGGGGCACCGCACGCCGGACACCATCGCGATCTCCGCCCAGGCGCTGGCGGCGCGGGCCGGGTTCGAGGTGCCCGCCGACCGGCGGTTCTTCATCGTTGAGCAGACCGAGATCGGCACGCACAACGTGTTCAGCTCCGAGAAGCTGGGCGTGGTGCTGTCGATGTTCCGGTACACCGGGTTCGACACCGCGCTCGAGATGGTCAAGGCCATCTACGAGGTCGGCGGCAAGGGCCACTCGTGCGGCATCTACTCGTTCGACGACGACCGCATCGATCGGCTGGCGCAGATCGCGCCGGTGAGCCGGATCATGGTTCGCCAGCCGCAGTCCAAGGCGAACGCTGGGGCGTTCAACAACGGGATGCCCATGACCTCCAGCCTCGGCTGCGGGACGTGGGGCGGCAACGTCACCTCCGAGAACATCCATCTCAAGCACTACATGAACGTCACCTGGGTGAGCCGGCCGATCGCCGAGGACCGGCCGACGGAGCAGGAGCTGTTCGGCGAGTTCTACGGGACGCCCGCCGACTGACCGGCCGGCCGCCGGCGCGGGCAGGGCCGGGTGCCGTGCGTCCACCCGTCTGGACGTGAGCGACGGGGATCCGTCCCGGGCCGCCGGCGTGCGGCCGCGCCTGATCGTCGCCGTGGGCATCGCCACCGTGCTCGTCCTCGGCCTCAACTGGCCGATCATGACATGGGGCCTCGAGACGATCGCGCCCCTGTGGCTGACCTCGCTCCGGCTGCTCGGCGCGGGCGCCCTGCTCGCGGTCGTGCTCGCGCTGACCGGGGGCCTTCGGCGGCCCACGCGGCAGGACTATCCGGTCGTCGCGTCGGTGGCGGTGCTGCGGCTGGCGCTCGTCTACAGCCTCGTGTTCTCGGCCCTGCTGCTGGTGCCGCCCGGCCGCTCCTCGATGCTCGTCCACACGAGTGGCCTGTGGGCGGCGCCCATCGGCGCCTGGCTGCTCCACGAGCGGCTGTCGACCGGGAAGCTCGCCGGGCTCCTCGTGGGCGTGATCGGGATCGTGCTGCTCATGGAGCCCTGGGGCCTCCGGGCCGGCAGCGGGGCGGCGCTCGGCTACGCGATGCTCATCGCCGCCGCGGCGGCGACCGCCGTCGCGAACGTCCACGTCCGCGGCCATCGCTGGCGCTCCACGCCGTTGATGCTCATGCCCTGGCAGCTCGTCGCCGCCGGACTGCTGACGACGCCCATCGCCCTCGCCCTCCACGGCCCGCCGCAGCTCGCCGGGACGGCCGGGGAGCTGGTCGTTGTCGGCTACCAGGTCGTGCTCGCCAGCGGGTTCGGCGTGTGGGGCATCATCACCCTCAGCCGGAGCCTGTCGGCGGTCTCGTCGGGGGCCGTGTTCATGGCCGTCCCCGCCGTCGGCGTGGCGAGCTCGGTCCTGCTGGTGGGCGAGGTCATCACGCCCGCCGCGATCGGCGGCATCGCCCTGGTGTTCGCCGGGGTCTGGACCGCCCTCGCCTCCGACCGTGGGCGGGCTGCCGAGCCCGGCGCCGCCGGGTGACCGCGCTCAGCCGCGCCGGAGGAGGCCGCTGATCTCGGCGGCGGACGCCTCGAGCGGCTTGCGCATCGCCGCCAGGCGATCCGGGGTCAGTCGGGTCGTCGGACCGGAGATGCACAGGGCGGCCACCACCCGCGCCCGCGAATCGACGATCGGCGTGGCCGCCGCCGCCACGCCGTTCTCGCGTTCGCCCACGGAGGTCGCCCAGCGCTCGGTGCGGATCTGCTCGAGCTGGTCGCTGAGCCGCGCGCCGGGCGCGTTGGGAAAGCTGGCCGCGTCGCTCCGCGCACGGCGCACCTCGAGGCGCTGGACGTCATCGTCCGCGAAGGCCAGCAGCAGCTTGCCGGCCGCGCCTGCTCGCAGCGGCAACGGCCGGCCGAGCTGGATGAACGGGCGCAGCTCGTGGCGCGCCTCGACGGCCGCGATGCAGGTGCGCGTGTCGCGCTCGCGAACGTACAGGTGCACGCTCTCGCCCACCAGGTCGCGGAGCTGGCGCATGGACGGCTCGGCCACGGCCCGCAGGTCGAACGTCTCGGCCGCGGCCTCGCCCCAGTACAGGAGGCGCGGCCCCAGGGAGTAGCGCCCGTCCTCCGTGCGGCGGACGATGCCCAGGCCGGCCAGCTCCCCGAGCAGCCGATGGGTGGACGACTTGGGCATGTCGAGGGCAGACCGGACGTACGCCAGGGACACGGGCTCCCCCGCCTGCCCGAGGCAGTCGATCAGCTCGCTCGCCTTTCCTAGGACCGACATCTGGCTGTTCCACCCGCTGCGCCGCTAGAGCATATCGTCGCGGCCCGTCGCCGACCTGCGTCCGATGCGGTCATCGGAGGCCGACCACCCCCGGCAGCCACAGGGTGAGGGCAGGGACGTACGAGATGAGCAGCAGCACGACCAGCAGAGCCGGCATGTAGATCATCGCGCCGCGGAATACCCGGTCGACCGGGATCGCCGTCACCGAGCTGAGCACGAACGCCACCCCACCCATGGGCGGCGTGATCAGCCCGATCATCAGGTTGTAGATGACGATCGAGCCGAACTGCAGGGGATCGATCCCGAACTGTACGGCGACCGGCAGCAGGATGGGCGTGACGATGAGCAGCGCGGACGTCGGCTCGAGGATCATGCCCAGGAGGATCAGGACGACGTTGACCACGAGCAGGAACACCAGCGGGTTGTCGGTGAACCCGAGCAGCGTCTCGGCCACGGCCTGGGGCACCTGCTCCCGGGCCAGGATCCAGCTGAGGAGCGACGAGGCCCCGATGATCAGCATGATCTGGGCCGTGATCGAGGCGGTGTCGCGGAAGATGACGGTCAGCTCGCGCAGCCGCACGGTGCCGTACAGGAACGCCAGCACGAGCATGTACAGGGCGCCGATGGCCGCCGCCTCGGTCGGGGTGAACCAGCCGCCCAGGATCCCGCCCAGGATCAGCGCCGGCGCGCCCATCGGGGGCAGGGCACCCACCAGCGCACGCCCGGTCCTCCCCCAGTCGTACGGCTCGCCGACCAGGTCGGGCCGCCGGCGCGCCCAGATCCACACGGTGGCGACCAGCGCGATGGTCACCAGGAGGGCCGGCACCACCGCCGCGGCGAACAGGGCGCCCGTGGACACCGCCGCGACCGACGCGAAGACGACGGCCGGGATGCTCGGCGGCATGATCGGGCTGATGAGCGCCGAGCTCGCGCTGAGGCCCACCGAGAACTCGGCCGGGTAGCCCTTCTTGCGCATGTGGTCGACCTCGATCGAGCCGATGCCGGCCGCGTCGGCCAGGGCGGCACCGCTCATCCACGAGAAGCCGAGGCTGACGCCGATGTTGACGTACGCGAGGCCTGCGCGGAGGGGGCCCAGCAGCAGGAGCGCGGCGTCATACAGCCGGGCGGCGATCTCGGTCCTGGTTGCCACGATCCCGACCAGGATGAACAGCGGCACGGCCAGCAGCGGCCAGCTGTTGATGCCGCCGACCACGAGCCGCACGGCCAGCCCGAGCGAGTAGCCCTCCGCGACGAGGTAGGCAAGGCAGGGGCCCAGGATGGCGAACGCCATCGGGACGCGCAGCAGGAACAGCAGGAGGATCGCGCCGAGCAGCAGGGTGAGGCTCACGTGACGGCCTTCTCGCCGGTCCTGAGCTCCGGGACGTCGACCACGAAGATGGCGACGACGGCGCGCAGGCCGGCCGACGCGAAGCCGAGCGCCACCACCGCGTAGATGACCGCCAGCGGGATCTCGGCGGCGGCCGTGACCTGGCCGCGGTCGTGGGTCATGAAGTCGTAGGTCGCGTACATGAGCGCGATGCTGGTGACCGCGATCAGGGCGTGGCCGAACAGCTGGACAGCCCCCAGGAGTCGGGGCGGCAGGAAGTAGTCGACGACCTTGATCGCGATGTGCCCGTCGTGGGCCATGAGGTACCCGGCCAGGGCGGCGGTCGCCCACACCATGGAGAACCGGGCGATCTCGCCCGTCCACGCCCAGCCGCCGCCCGGCAGGTAGCGCTGGGCGACCTGGGTCAGGACCAGGGCCAGGATGACGATCACGAGCACCACGCCCGCCGCCTGCTCCGCCAGGCTGAGCCAGCGCAACAGCGAGCGTGCCGGCTCGCTGGCCGGGAGGACCTCCGGCGTCTGCTCCTCGCCCAGCCCGTGGATCTCGGCCTCGATGCCCTCGTCAGGCGTGGGCGAGTGGTCGGGGCGGCCCGCCACCGGCGGACGCTCGTCAGCCATCGTGGAACACCGTGATCATGATCGTGAAGGGTAGCGGTTGGGGTCGGTCGCCTGGCCGGGGCCCGCGCGACGTGGCGGGCACCGGCCAGGGTCGCTGCTACTGGGCCGTGGACCGGATCGCGTCCAGGACCTCGACCTGCTCGGGGGTGAAGTTCTGGCGCAGGTACGGCTCCGCCTTGGCGCGGAACGCCTCGCGGTCGACGTCCTCGACGACCTGCATGGCGCCGCCGGCCCGGAACTCGTCGAGGATCGCCTTCTCGGCGTCGACGACGCACTTGGGCTCCTCGACCATGGCCTTCTCGACCGCGGCCGCCAGGGCCGCCTGCTGCTCGGCGCTCAGCGTTCCCCACTTCGCGTCGTTGATCACGACCAGGTTGGAGCTGAGCTGGTGGCTCGACAGGCTGACGAAGTCCTGGACCTCGGCGAGGTTGATGGCCTTGATGTTGACGAGCGGGTTCTCCTGCCCGTCCACCGTGCCCTGCTGCAGCGCCAGGTACAGCTCCTCGTAGGCGACCTCCACCGGCTCGGCGCCCATCGCCGCCGCGTTCATCAGGAACTGCGGCGACGGCGGGAACCGCATCCGCAGGCCCTTGAGGTCGTCCGGCGTGCGGATCGCGACGTTGGCGGTGAACTGGCGGGCGCCCGTGTTCCAGGCACCCAGGATCCGGACGCCCGTCTCGTCGAGGAAGCCCTGCTTGAGGGCGTCCGAGGCGGGATTCGTGAAGAACCGGTACATGTGGTCGCTGTCGTCGAACACGAAGGCCCCGTCGACCGCGCTCATGGGCGCGTACAGGGCGCTCAGCGCGGATGCGCCCTGGATGTCCATGTCGATGTCGCCGGCCACGACCGAGGCGATCCGCTCGGCGTCGGAGCCGAGCTGGCTCTGGCCGAAGATGTCGATCTTCAGCCCGACGTTCGCCGCGGCGACCTCGTCCGCGATGACCTTCGCGCCGCAGGCCGCCTGCGGCTGGGCGTCCTGGTAGCTGTGGGCGAGGACGATGGTGACCTCCTCGGCCGGGGGTGCGGAGGCCGGCGCGGTCGCCGATGCCGCGGGCGGCGCCGAGGCGGGCTCGGCGCTGGGGCTGGCCGTGCCGCTGCCGCAGGCGGCGACCAGCATCATCGCTGCGATCGCGACGGGGATCGTGCGGAACCGTGTCGTCATGATCACTCCCATCTCAGATGCTGACGATTCGATGGCGTGGATCGGGGCTGGACCTGTCAGCCCGCCTGCGCCGGCGCGATCTGCCCGGCGCGAGAACCTGGACCGTCACCGGCGCGCGCACGCGCGGCGTCCGCGTTTCGCGGTCTTCCTCCTGGCTTCCTCCTCTTCGTCCATCGCGCTCGCTCCACGGCAGCCGGATCGCGGTGCCGGCCCTCCCGGCCGACGGGAAACCGCGCGTCGCGGGGCCGCGGGGCTGCGGGTCCGGTTGTTCGGCGAGCGCCTCCCGCTGCGCTACAGCGTTCCGTAGGACTGGACGCCAGCCTATATTACGGAACAGTTCCCGTCGGTCAAGAGGCGTCTCGCAGCGCTCGGGCCGCACGGCCTGCGAGGAGGCTGCATAGTTACGATCGATGGAGATCGTGCTGGTCGGAGCCCCCGGGTGCGGCGCGCGGAGCGTCGGAACGGCGCTCGCCGAGCGTCATCGAGCGCGGTTCATCGACCTGACGGGGACGCCCGAGCGCCGCGCCGACACCCTGGCGGGCCTGCGCGTCTCGGAGCCTGACACCGGGCCCGAGCTGCGGCGGGTCGTCGCGGCCGACCGCATCGTCGCCGACCCCGCCGTCCGGGCGCGGCTGTACCGCGGACGACACGTGGCCTGGCTGGACGTCCCGGCCGACCAACTCGTGGAGCGCCTCCGGGCCGCCCGCCGCGAGGACATCGGCGTCGAGGGCGACGTCCGCACCTTCGTCCCCCGGCACCTCGCGGCGTACGTGCCCTACTACTTCGCCGGCACCCGGGTCGATGCCTCGGGCTCGATCGGCAGCACGATCGCCCGGATCGAGCCCCTCCTGGCCCGGGCGCCCGACGCCGGGACGCTCATCCTTCGCGCCGAGCTCCACGAGGGTCTGGTCGAGCTCGGCGAGGGCATCCTGAGCCGGAGCCTGGCCCATGTCCTGGACCGCCTGCGGGCCCGGCGCTGCGGCGTCCTCACCTCCGCCCGGAGCCGCGCCCGGGCCGAGGTCGCCGCACAGGTCGTCCGCGGTGCCGGCGGGATCCCGGTCGACATCGAGGAGCTGCCCGACGGCGAGCCCTCCAAGCTGCTGGACGAGCAGGAGCACCTGTTCCGCCGGCTCGCCGGCCGCCAGCTTGAGCGCCAGGACCCGCTGGTCGCGATCGGTGACGATGCCCTGCTCGAGGCCGGGACCTTCGCGGCCGCGGTGTGGCTGCGTGGCGTGCCCCTGGTCACAGTCCCGGTGACCACCCTCGGGCTCATCGACACGGCGATCGGCGGCAAGGGGGGCATCGACCTGTCGGGGTTGGGCCGCAACCTGCTGGGCGCGATCCACCAACCGACGGCCACGATCCTCGACGTCGCGCTGGTGGAGGACGAGACGGTCGAGGACCGGCGCGCCGCGCTGGCCGAGGCCGTGAAGTACGGGCTCATCGGCGATGGCGCGCTGCTGTCGCTCCTCGAATCGGGCGTTCGCGCGGGGACGCGGCCGTGGCCCAGGGGCCCGGAGCTGCTCGAGCTCGTCGAGCGATGCGCCCTCGCGAAGCGGCGTCTCGTCGCGCTCGACGCGCACGACACGGGAGGCATCAGGATGGCGCTGAACCTCGGCCACACCCTGAGCCATGCGCTGGAGGCCGCGACCGGGTATCGACTGCGGCACGGCGAGGCCGTGGCCTACGGCCTGCGGGCGGCCCTCGACATCGGAACGTCGATCGGTGTCACGCCACTCGCGGTCGCGGCCCGGGCGACGCGCCTCCTCGACGGGCTCGGGCTGGCGACGGACCCGCTCGACGTCTCGCGGGACGAGGTGTTGGGCTACATCGAGGCGGACAAGAAGCGCCGCGACGGCCGGACGCATTGGGTGCTCGTCGGCGCCGGCGGCATCACGATCCGGAACGACGTCCCGGCCCCGATGGTGCTGGCGGCCGCCGCGGCCGCGCTGTCCGGCCGGCCATCGACGCCGCGACGGGGAACGCCGGGCGCCCGAGGTTGACGCACGGTGGCGCACGGGATACCGTCGCGGGCACCGATGTGCGCGATCTATCGCTTTACCCGCCCGGCATGACCGACCCCGGAGTCTGAGACCCCGGAGAGCGGGTCGTGCCGGGTGAGCAGAGGTCCCAGACCTCTGCTTTTTTGTTCCCCCGCGACGAACCCACAAAGGACCGAGACGACATGTTCGTGGTGATGCGGACTGGAGCCACCGACGCCGAGGTCATCGGCGTCAAGGGCCTGATCCTGGCCGAGGGCCTGACGCCGTTCGAGAACGCCGGCGCGGACCGGGTCGTCATCGCGGTCGTGGGCGAGATCGGCAGCCGGCGGCCGCAGCTCATGGCCCGCCTGGAGGCCACGTCCGGGGTGGCCACCGTGACCCCGATCACCAAGCCCTACAAGCTCGTGTCGCGCGAGTTCCACCCCGAGGACACGGTGATCCGGGTGCTCGACGCGGTGATCGGCGACGGGTCGCTCACGGTGATGGCCGGGCCGTGCTCCATCGAGAGCCGCGAGCAGCTGATCGAGACGGTGGACTTCGTCGCGGCCCACGGGGCGACGATCATCCGCGGCGGGGCGTTCAAGCCGCGCACCAGCCCGTACAGCTTCCAGGGCCTGGGCGTGGAGGGCCTGCGCTACCTCGCCGAGGCGCGCGAGCGGACCGGGCTGCCAGTGATCACCGAGGTCATGGAGCCCAACCAGGTCGACATCGTGGCCGAGTACGCCGACATCCTCCAGATCGGCACCCGGAACATGCAGAACTTCTCGCTGCTGCTCGCGTGCGGGCGCGCGGGCCGGCCGGTGATGCTCAAGCGCGGGTTCGGGGCCACGATCGAGGAGTGGCTGATGGCGGCCGAGTACATCGCCTCGGCCGGCAACCCGAACATCGTCCTGTGCGAGCGAGGCATCCGCACCTTCGAGACGTACGCCCGCAACACGCTCGACCTCACGGCCGTGCCGGTCGTCCACCACCTGACGCACCTGCCGGTCGTTGTCGACCCCTCGCATGCGACCGGCAAGCGCTGGCTCGTCAAGCCCCTCGCGATCGGCGGCGTGGCCGTGGGCGCGGACGGGATCATGGTCGAGGTCCACCCGCGCCCGGACGAGGCGCTGTCCGATGCCGAGCAGCAGCTGGACTTCCCGGCCTTCGCCTCGATGATGGAGGCGGTCACCGCGGTCCACGGCCACGTCCGCGACCTCCACGGCGACCTGGTGCGCGTCGCGGGTGCCGCCGGGGGGACGGGAGGCGGCGCACGATGAGCGCGGGACCGGCGACCGGTGACGTCATCGTCGTGCGGCCGGCGGCGCGGCTGCGCGGCCGGCCGGCGCTGCCCGGCGACAAGTCGATCTCCCACCGGGCCCTGCTGCTCGCGCTGCTCGCCGAGGGCGAGAGCCGGATCGCCGCGGCCGGGGACGGCGAGGACGTCCGGTCCACCGCGGGCGTGGTCGCCGCGCTGGGCGCGACCGTGGACCGCGTCGCGGAGCGCGGCGGCCGAGTGGACTACCGGGTGGTGTCGCCGGGCGGCGACGCGCTGCGCGAGCCTGCCGCGATCCTCGACTGCGGCAACTCCGGGACGACCACCCGCCTGCTGGCGGGGCTGCTGGCCGGTCGCCCGCTGACGGCGACCCTCGATGGCGACGCCTCGCTCCGCCGCCGGCCGATGGGCCGGGTCACCGAGCCGCTGGCCACGATGGGCGCCGCCTTCGCGGGTCCCGCGGGCGCGACCCTGCTACCGCTGGAAGTGCGCGGCCGGGCCCGCCTGGCCCCGATCGCCTGGACGACGCCCGTGCCCAGCGCCCAGGTCAAGTCCGCGATCCTGCTGGCCGCGCTCGCCGCCGACGGCGAGACGAGCGTGACGGAGGCCGTCGCCACCCGCGACCACACGGAGCGGATGCTGCGCGCCCGGGGCGTTGCCGTCGTCGAGGCGGCCGCACCGGACGGCGGGCACACGGTCCGCCTGGCCGGTCCGGCGGCGCCCCGCGCGGTCGACGACACCGTCCCAGCCGACCCGTCGGCCGCCGCGTTCTGGCTGGTGGCCGCCACGATCCACCCGGACGCGGAGCTGCGGCTCGACGGGGTGAGCACGAACCCCACCCGGCGTGCCATCATCGACATCCTGAGGCGCATGGGCGCCGACATCGAGGAGCACGACGTTCCGGGCCCGGGAGGACCGGACGGCGAGCCCCTCGCCGACCTGGTCGTCCGGTCCAGCGAGCTCCGATCCGTCGATCTCACGCCCGCCGAGGTGGCGGCGGCCATCGACGAGATCCCGGTCCTGGCCCTCGCCGCGACGGCCGCCACGGGCACGACGCGGATCCGGGGTGCGGGCGAGCTCCGGCACAAGGAGTCCGACCGCATCGCGGGGATCGCGGAGGGCCTCACGGCGCTCGGGGCGCGGGTCCGCGTCACGGGCGATGACATCGAGATCGACGGCGGCCGGCGCCTCGCCGGGGCCGTCACCGAGACACACGACGATCACCGGCTCGCGATGACGTTCGCGATCGCCGGCCTCATCGCCGAGGGCGAGACCATCGTGCGCCGGCCCGGGTCGGCGGCGATCTCGTACCCCGGCTTCTTCGCGGAACTCCAAGGGGTGCGAGCATGACGAAGCGGATCGTCCTCATCGGCCACCCGGTGGCCCACTCGCTGTCCGGGGCGATGCAGCAGGCCGCCTTCGACTCGCTCGGCATCGACGCCCGGTACGAGCTGTTGGACCGCGCCCCGGCCGACCTCGCGGCGGCCATCGCGGAGCTCCGCAGCGACGAGTTCCTGGGTGCCAACGTCACGATCCCGCACAAGGAGCGGGTGGTCGCGATGGTGGACCGCCTGACCGAGGAGGCCCACGTCACCGGCGCGGCCAACACGATCACCAAGGAGGGCAAGAAGCTCGTCGGGCACAACACGGACGTGACGGGCTTCAAGATGGGGCTGGACAAGCTGGTCGGCCGCCAGAAGATGCCTCGCCACGCCGTGGTCCTGGGCGCCGGCGGCGGGGCCCGGGCCGTCGTCTACGGGCTGATCCGCGAGGGCTTCCAGCGGATCATCGTGTTCAACCGGCACCTGCACCGCGCCGAGGGCATGGTCAAGCACTTCGGCCGCAGCGCGGCGCACATGGAGCTGCGCGCGATGCCCTGGCACGAGTCGATCATCGAGGCGGAGCTCGCCAAGACGAAGGTCCTCGTCAATGCGACGTCGGTCGGGCTCGTCGCCGAGGAGACGCCGGTGCCCGCCGAGATCCTGCCGGGCGACCTGCTCGTCCTCGACCTGATCTACGCGCGGACCCGCCTCCTGCGCGACGCGGAGGCGGCGGGCTGCACCGTGGCCGATGGCCAGCACATGCTGCTCCACCAGGGGGCCGCCGCGTTCACGCTGTGGACCGGCCAGCCCGCGCCCGTGGAGCTGATGGGCGAGGCGCTGGCCAACGCGCGCGCCAAGGGCCTTCGCTCGGCCGAAGGCGAGCCCGCCGCTGCCATCGACGACGCGGACACCGGGTCGGCGCCCGAGTCCGCCGCAGGCTGACCCGGACCAGGTCGGGCACGTCGTCATGGATCGCTTCCGGTTCGTCACGGCCGGCGAGAGCCACGGGCCGATGCTCGGGGCGATCGTCGAGGGCGTGCCGGCGGGCCTGGCGCTCACCGAGGACGACCTCGCGGTGGACCTCGCCCGCCGCCAGCGCGGGTACGGGCGCGGCGCGCGGCAGGCGATCGAGCAGGACCGCGCCCGGATCCTGGCCGGGGTGCGCCACGGGCTGACGCTCGGGTCGCCGATCCTGCTCGAGGTCGCCAACCGCGACTGGGAGAACTGGACCCGGGTCATGCAGGTGGGGCCGCTGTCCGAGGACGAGGCCGCGGACCTCGCCGCGCTCGCCGACGAGGGCAACAGGCGCGCCCAGCCGGTCACCCGCGTCCGTCCCGGCCACGCGGACCTCGCCGGGGCGCTCAAGCACGGGTTCACCGACGTCCGCAACGTGCTGGAGCGCTCGTCCGCCCGCGAGACAACCGCCCGGGTCGCGGCCGGCGGCGTCGCGCGCGCGTTCCTGCGCGCGCTCGGGATCGAGGTCTGGTCGTTCACGGCCGAGGTGGGCGGCGTGGCCGTGGACCCTGCCCGCTGCACCCGCTCCCGCGACGAGGCCGACGCGTCCCCGCTCCGCTGCCCGGACGCGGACGCCGAGGCCGCCATGATCGCCCGCATCGACGAGGCACGCGCCAACGGCGACACGGTGGGCGGCGTGTTCGAGGTCGTGGTCCACGGGGCGCCGATCGGGCTCGGCAGCTACGCCCACTGGGACCGGCGGCTGGACGGGGCGCTGGCCGCGGCCGTGATGAGCATCAACATCGTCAAGGGCGTGGAGCTCGGCCTGGGCTTCGAGCAGACGAGGCGGTTCGGGTCGCAGGTCCACGACGTGATCGAGGGGCGGCGGGACGACGGGACCTGGATCCACCGAACCAACAACGCGGGCGGCCTCACGGGCGGCGTGACCAACGGCGAGCCGATCGTGGTCCGCGGCGCGGTCAAGCCGATCTCCACCCTGGCGCGGCCGCTGCCGACGGCGGACCTGCTGACCGGCGAGCCGGTCGAGAAGGCGCACTACGAGCGCTCGGACATCTCGGTGGTGCCGGCGGCGGGCGTGATCGGCGAGGCCATGGTGATGCTCACGCTCGCCCGGTTCGTGCTCGACAAGACCGGCGGCGACTCGATGACCGAGGTGACCGACAACCTGCGCCGGTACCGCGAGCGGATCGCCGCCATCCGCGGGGCACCGGCGGCGGGCGGCCGCGCGGGCGAGGCCGAGGCGGGCGAGGCCGGCTCCGGCGGCGACGACTGACGATGGACGTCGTCCTCGTCGGGCTGCCCGGCAGCGGCAAGACGGCCGTCGGGCGGCGGCTCGCGGCGCGCCACCGGGCGGCATTCATCGATCTCGACAGCGTCGTCGAGCAGACCGCGGGCAAGCCGATCCCGGCGATCTTCGCGCAGGACGGCGAGCCGGCCTTCCGGCGCCTGGAACGCGCCGCCGTGGAGGCGCTGGGGCCCGCGGACCGGTCGAGCGAGGTGCGGCGGGTCATCTCGACCGGCGGCGGCGCGGTGATGGACCCGCGCAACCGATGGGTGCTCTACCGCGGCCGCGTGGCGGCGTGGCTCGACGTGCGCCCCGACGTCCTCGCCCAGCGCCTGCGCCGCTCGCCCACGGTGCGCCCGCTGATCCAGGGTCCCGACCCGCTGGGTCGCATCCGGCAGCTGGCCTCCTCGCGCGAGCGGTTCTACTCGGCGGCGCACCGACTCAACGGCGTGGCGGACGTGGGCGACGTCGTCGATGCGGTCGAGCGACTGGTCGCCGCGGGTCCTGCCACAGGGTCGACGCTGTTGCGCGCCTCGACGCCGATCGGCGAGCTGGTCGTCGGCGAGGGGATCGCCGCGCCCGTCGTCGGGGAGGCCCTGCGCCGGGCGGGCGCGCGCCGGGCGGTGCTCGTGTCCGAGCCCGGGGCCTGGGCCGCGTTCGGCGAGATCGTCGGGGAGGGGCTGCGGGCCGGCGGCTGGCCGGTCGAGGCAGTCATGCTGCCGTCCGGCGAGGCCGCCAAGACGCTGTCCGTCGTCGCGACCGCTGCCCGGGAGCTGGCGCTGCGGCGCATCGAGCGGCAGGAGCCCCTGGTGGCCATCGGGGGCGGTGCCCTGGGCGACCCGGCGGGCTTCCTGGCGGCGACCTACCTGCGGGGCGTTCCCTGGATCCAGGTGCCGACCACGCTGGTCGCCCAGGTCGACTCGTCGATCGGCGGCAAGACGGGCGTCGACCTGCCCGAGGGCAAGAACCTCGTGGGGGCGTTCCACCAGCCCGCCGCGATCGTGCTGGACGTCGCCGCGCTGCGGCCGCTCCCCGATCGGCAGCTACGGGCGGCGCTGGGCGAGGTCGTGAAGATGGCCGCGCTGGGCGACGAGGCGCTGTTCGCGACGCTCGAGGCGGACGGTGAGGCGGTCGCGGGCGGTCGTGCGGCGGCGTTCGAGCAGGGCGTGATGGCCGAGGTGGTCGAGCGGCCGGCCTGGGCGAAGGTCGAGGTCGTGACAGCCGACGAGCGCGAGCAGGGGGCCGCCGGTGGGCGGATCACGCTCAACCTGGGACACACGATCGCGCACGCGCTCGAGGTGGCCGACGGGTACGCGACGCTGCTCCACGGCGAGGCCGTGGCCTACGGGCTCCGGGCCGGCGTCAGGATCGGGGCGGCCATCGGCGTGACGCCGGCGGCCCGTGCCGCCCGGATCGAGGCCCTGCTGGACCGCCTCTCGCTCGGCCGGGCAGCTCTCCCCTACCCGGCCGAGGCCGTGCTCGGCGCTGCGGAGACCGACAAGAAGCGAGCCGGCGGACGCCAGCGGTGGGTGCTGCCGACCGCGGACGGGGTCGTCGTGCGCGACGACGTGCCGGGCGAGGCCGTCGCGGCCGCGGTCCGATCGATCCTCGCGGGTGCGCCGTCACCCTCGACCTCGCCCTCGGGGGCCGCGGCATGACCCGGCCCACGCCCGCCGAGCGCGACGCGGCCGCGGCGGCGCTGGAGCGCGTCCGGGACCAGATCGACGAGCTGGACCAGCAGATCGTGGAGCTGCTCAGCGAGCGGGCGAGGCTGGGTCAGGCCGCGGGTCGCGCGAAGGCGGTCGCGGGGCGGCGCGCGGTCCGCGACCACGAGCGCGAGCGCGAGGTCCTGCTGCGGGTCGCGATGGCGAACCCGGGCCCACTCCCCCAGGCCGACCTGCTGTCGATCTACCGGCGGATCGTGTCCGCGACGCGGGCGCTGGAGTCACGCGACCGGATCCATGACGAGCGACCCGGCGACGCCTGAGGGCGCGGGCGCGGCGCCGGATCTCGGCCGGCTCGGCGGGCTCCTCGACGGGCTCCATGTCCCGCACGCCCACGGCACCGGTCACGCCCGCCCGGACCCCCGCGTGCTCCCCGTGGCGCCGGTGACCCGGTTCGCGCCGGCGCCCACCGGCGACCTCCACCTCGGCCACCTGGTCAACGCGCTGTACACCTGGGGCGTGGCCCGGGCGACCGGCGGGCGGGTGGTGCTGCGGATCGAGGACCACGACCGGCAGCGGTCGCGGCCCGGGTTCGAGACCGCCCTGCTCGAGGACCTGGAGCGGCTGGGGCTGGCACCGGACGAGCCGCCAGTCGCCGCGTTCCGGGCCGGCCCGACGCCGTACCGCCAGTCCGACGCGGGCGAGGCGTATGCCGCGGCGCTCGCGCGGCTGCGTGCGGACGGTCTCGTGTACGCGTGCGACTGCTCGCGCGCGACGTTCGTGGCGTTCGAGGCGGAGCGTGGCCGGCACTGGCGGGGCATCGGCTGCCCGGGGGAGTGCCGGCGGCGGTCGCTCCCCGAGGACGGGGGCACCGGCCTCCGGGTGGCCGTCGGAGCGGGCACGGAGCGCTGGGTGGACCTCCTGGCGGGCCCGATGGCCGATGAGCCGGCGGCGAACGGCGACCTCCTGGTCCGCGACCGGGTGGGCAACTGGACGTACGCGCTGTGCGTGGTCGTCGACGACATGCGGCACGACATCGACCTCGTCATCCGCGGCCGGGACCTGCTCCACGCGACCGCCGAGCAGATCCGGCTGGCGCGGCTGCTGGGCCGGGATGTGCCGCCGCGGTTCCTCCACCACCCGCTCGTCCGCAAGGTCTCGGGGGCGAAGCTGTCCAAGGCCGACGGCGACACGGCCGTCCGGTCGCTGCTCGATGCCGGGCACACGCCGAGGGCGCTGTTCGGCCTCGCCGCCCGGCTGGCCGGCCTGCGCCAGGACGCCGCCCCGATCGAGCCCGCGGCACTCGGCTCGCTGTTCGCGGCGTAGCGGCCGGCCGCGCGGGCGCCGGACCCTCAGATCGGCGGGCGCTGCCAGCCGCCCGAGGCAGCCTCCACGACCCGCGCCGCGGCGAGCGCGACGTCCTCGCGCCAGGGTCGCGCCACCAGTTGGACACCGATCGGCAGGCCCTCCGGCGACGTGCCGCCACGGACGACTGCGGCCGGCCAGCCGGTGAGGTTGTGGACGTCGCTGTAGGTGTCGCCGAACCAGGCGGCGGTGCTCTCGCCGTGGCGGATCGCCGGCTGGGGCATGACGGGGCAGACGATCAGGTCCGTCCCCTGGATCCAGCGCAGCATGCGCGACCGGACCTCGTCGGCACGTTCCACGAGGGCGCCCAGCGCGTCGCCGGGGAGCGGCGTGGCGTCGGACAGCCAGCCGCGCGTGTCGTAGGAGCCCATGCCGGGGGTGCCGGCCGCCGCGATCAGGCGCCGGAGCCACGACCAGCCGTCGGCACGGATGAGCCCATCCCAGGCATCCCAGGCGGCGCCGAGGTCCGGCGGCACGCGGACCTCGACCGTCGCCCCGGCGACCTCCAGCGCATGGCCCGCGGCCTCCACGGCCAGGACGGTCTCGGGCGTCGGCGTCCGGATGCCGTTGTCGGTGAACATCGCCACGCGGAGGCCGCCGATCGCCACGTCCGTCGGGTCGCGCAGCGGGACGGGAGGGACGTGCGGGTCCTCGCCGTCGGGCCCGGCGATCAGCGGCAGCAGGAGGACCAGGTCCTCGACCCGCCGCGCCATCGGCCCCAGTTGGGTAAACGACTCCAGGAGCCCGGTGAAGCCCGGCCAGTGCCCCGTCCGCGGCACCCTGCCGCTGGTAGGCTTGATGCCCGCGATGCCGCACACGTGGGCCGGCTGCCGGATGCTGTCGCCGGTGTCGCTGCCGATGTCGAACGGCGAGCCACCCGCCGCCACGATCGCCGCCGGGCCGCCGCTGCTGCCACCCGGCGTGCGGTCGAGGTCGTACGGGTTCGAGGTCCGGCCGTAGACGTCGTTGTCGGTCTCGTCGGACCAGGTGAACTCGGGCGTGTTCGTCTTGCCCAGCAGGATGCCGCCGGCGGCCCTGAGGCGCGCGACGACGGTCGCGTCCCGATCGGGGACCCGCTTCGCCCAGCCGATCGTGCCCGCGGTCGTGATCACGCCCGCCGTATCAAGCGAGTCCTTGATCGTGAACGGGACGCCGTGGAGCGGGCCGCGGACCGTGCCCCCGGCGAGGTCCTCGTCCGCGCGGCGGGCGTCGTCGAGGGCGCCATCCGCCAGGCGGACGACGGCGTTGATCCGCGGGTTGACCTCGGCGATGCGTTCGAGACACGCGTCGACCACCTCAACCGAGGTGACCTCGCGGCGCGCGATCATCGCGGCGAGCTCGGTGGTGGAGCGGAAGCACAGCCCGGTGTCGCCCATCGCCCGCGAGTCTAGGCCGCCGGGGCGGGGTCTATGCTGCGGTCGCGTCCTGGGAGGAGGAGGTCGCGATGTACGCACGGGTGACCTGGCTTGAGGGCTCTCCCGCGCAGGCGCGCGAGGCGATCGCGGCGATGCGCGAGCAGGCGATCCCGGCCATCGAGGCGGCGCCCGGGTTCCAGGAGCTGCTGTTCCTGGTGGACCGCGAGGGCGGCCGGGCGCTCGCGCTCACGCTCTGGGAGACGCTCGAGGACCTCGAGGGCAGCGAGGAGCTCGCGCGCCGCCTCAGGTCGCTGCCGCTGGCCCGCTGGGCCGCCTCCGGCGCGGAGCGGTTCGAGCTCGCCTTGCGGGTGCGCGCCGGCGGTTGAGCGGGGTCGCGACTCCCGCCCGACGTGCCAGTGGTCAGCTGCCGCCGGAGCGGGATCGGCGACGAACGGCAAGGGCGACGGCCAAGGCGACAACCATGACGACGGCACCTGCCGCGAGCGCGGCGACAACGCCCAGGGGGCCCTCCAGAGAAGTCGCTGCACCTCCATCTACGACGAAGGTCGCCTCGCCGTAGCAGTCCGGCTGAACCTGCACCTCGGCCCTGGCACGCCACTCACCCTCGTCGCCAGGGGCCGCGACGAACGTGTAGCTGACAAACCCGTCGCCAGGTAGGGTGACGACCACGACCTGGACACCACCGTGGAAGAACCGCAGGTTCGTCGGCGCGCCCTGATTCGTCTCGAAGACGAACTCCGTCCCGACAGGCCCGCGCTCAGGGGTCACCGTCGCCTTGCCACCACAATGATCGGCGTTGGCTGACGCCGGCCATACGAGCGCGACCATCAAGGCGACAGCGGCTGCGAGGCCGCCCTTCAGCAGGCGATCTCGGGGCCGAAGCATGGTGCGCTCCCCGGCTCTCGGCATGGGATCCAAGCTGCTACAGGCCGCAGTACTGATCGGTGCAGAGCGAGATGGCGGGACGCTGGTGAGTATCGAGCACGCGGTGGAATCAGGCCCGCAGCAGTGGCTCCGTGCGCTGTCGTTTTCGAGGGCATCGTGTGCATCTGGGCCTACACACGGACCGCCGCGAACGGCCGCGGCCCTGTGGGATGCGTGGTTCTGTGCATGCGGGCGGACAACACGGGCTGCTGATCCACCGCAACCCGGCCTTCTTGTGCATCCACCCGTACATCGCGTGCCGACGGGCGCCCGGATGTACGTCCTGATGCACACCGCGCGTGCCGGTGTCCGCCCGGATGCACACCGGACGGCCAGCCGGTGGCTACCGGCGGGCGGGCGGTGGCACGAGCCCCGGCCCGCGGGTCCACGCCGACCCCGCGAACAGCTCCGGGCGGTGGGTCAGGACGAGCAGGGTGCGGCCCGCGGCCGCCGCGTCGAGGTCCGCCATGAAGGCGCGCGCCGTGGGCTCGTCGAGGTGCTCGGTGGGCTCGTCCAGCACGAGGATCCGAACGTCCGCCAGCAGGGCCCGGGCGAGCGCGATCCGCTGCCGCTGGCCGCCCGACAGGCGCGAGCCGTGCTCGCCCACCGGCGTGGCCAGGCCGTCTGGCAGCGAGCGGACCCAGTCGAGGAGGCGGGCCGCCGCGAGCGCGGACTCCAGCTCGTGGTCCGAGGCGCCGGGGTGGGCGAGTCGGAGGTTGTCGGCGACGGTGGCATCGAACACGTGCGGGTCCTGCTCGCACAGGCCGACCGCCCGGCGGACGTCGTCGCCGGCGACCTCGCGCACATCGACCGCCCCGCGCTCCCCCACCAGTTCCAGTGACCCGGCCGCGGGCTCCAGGAACCGCAGGCAGGCGGCGGCGATAGTGCTCTTGCCGCTGCCGCTGGGACCGGTGACGAGCACGCGCGCCCCGGCGGCCACGTCGAGGTCCAGGGGGCCGGCCGCGTCCACCGTGGCGCCCGGGTAGCGGAGCCGCAGGCCGCGCGCCCGCAGACGCAGCGGCCCGTCCGGGACGGCGCGTGGCTCCCGGGGCTCCGCGACCGGGTCCGGGCGCCGGATCACGTCCACGACCCGTGCCGCCGACGCCGCGAGCCCGGGCAGCTGGCGCGCCGCCGCCACCAGCGGGGCCATGACCTCGTGGATGGCAATCGGGGTCAGCGCGACGACGGCGAGCGCGACGCCACCCAGGCTCCCCTCCCGGACGGCGACGATCCCCAGCAGCAGCGCGAGCCAGGTCGATGCCCCCGCGGCCAGCCCCGCCACCAGGCCGCCGACGCCCGCCCCGAGCGCGGACCGGCGCTCCGCCGCAGCCAGCCGGGCATCGACGGCCGCCACGTCCGCGATCGCCCGGGGGCCCGCGCCCGTGGCGAGGATCTCGGGCGCGCCGCGCAGCAGGTCCAGCGCGGCATCCGCGAGCGCGCCGCGCGCCGGGGCGAGCGTACGCTCGGCGCGTCGCGCGACCGCCGCCGCGGCCAGCGGCGCGCCCACGGCCGCGACCAGCAGCCCGCCCGCCAGCGCGATCCCGGCGGCCGGGACCAGCCACCCGACCAGCGCTACGGTCGCCGCTCCGATGACCGCCAGCGAGCCGTACGGCAGCAGCACCCGCAGCCACAGGTCGGCGAGGCCGTCGACGTCGCCGACGAGTCGCGCCAGGAGGTCGCCCGATCGAAGCTCGGCCAGCCCGGCGGGCGCGAGCCGGGCCAGCCGCGTGTACATCGTCCCCCGCAGCTCCCCGAGGACCCGGAACGCGGCGTCGTGGGCGGCCAGCCGCTCCGCGTAGCGCAGCACCCCCCGCGCGATGCCGAACGCCCGGACGGCCGTCACCGCCACCATCAGCGTGAGGATCGGGGGCTGCTCCGCGGCCTTGGAGATGAGCCATGCGGACGTGGCCGCCAGCCCGATCGACGCCCCGGCCGCCCCGGCGCCCGCGGCCAGCGCGACGAGCAACCGTGGCGTGACCGGCCGGCCGATGGCGAGGATCGCCCGCAACGCGCTCACCCGGCCGCCTCGCCGGCGGGCGGCTCGACCAGGGCCCACCCGACCTCGACCGTCCGGTCGGCGCCCGCCACGGCGCCCGGCCGGTGGGCCACCAGCAGCACGGCGGCGCCCCCGTCGGCGGCGGCGCGGACCGCGCGCATCACCGCGGCCTCGGCATCGGCGTCGAGGCCGGCCGTGGGCTCATCGAGCAGCAGGACCGGCGCCCGCCGGACGAGCGCCCGTGCGATGCCCACCCGGCGCCGCTGCCCGCTCGACAGCCCGGACCCGCGCTCACCAAGCACCAGCGACGGCGCCACGTCCGCCAGCCCGACGGCGGACATCGCCTCGGCCACCGCCGCCGTCGACGCGTCGGGTGCGCCCAGCCGGACGTTGTCCGCGACGCTCCCGGCGAACAGCCACGGGGCCTGTGGGACCCAGGCCACCCGGGAGCGCCAGGCGTCGGGATCCAGGTCGCGCACGTCGATGCGGGAATCGCCCTCGACCGACGCCCGCGCGCCGGACGCGGCCGCCCCGCCCCCGTCCGGGCCAAGCACCCGCACCCGCCCGGCCGTCGGGGCGATGAGGCCGAGGACCACCGCCAGCAGCGTGCTCTTGCCGGCACCGCTGGGTCCCGTGACCGCCACGACCTCGCCCGGGCGGACCACCAGCGACGCCCCCGCCGGCGCCAGGACGTCGCGCCCTGGCTGCTCCACGCTGACCGCCTCGATCGAGAGCCCGCCGATCGGCTCCGGCGGCGCCAGCCCGGCCCCCGCCGGCGCCGGCGGCGCGTCGATCACGGCGAACGCCTCGCGGGCCGCCGTCAGCCCCTCCTCGCTGGCGTGGAACTCCGCGCCCAGGCGGCGCAGCGGGAGGTACGCCTCGGGCGCCAGCACGAGCACGAACAGGCCGGTCTCGAGCGACAGGTCGCCGCCCGCCAGCCGCAGCCCCACGCCCACCGCCACCAGGGCGACCGAGATCGTCGCCAGCAGCTCGAGCGCGAAGGCGGACAGGAACGCCACCCGAAGCGTGGCCAGCGTCGTCGTGCGGTACGCGTCCGTGATCCGCCGCAGGACCCCGACCTGCGCCTCGGCCGCCCCGAAGGCGCGCAGCGTCGGCAGCCCGGCGACGACGTCCGCGAAGCGGTGCGCGAGGCGGCTGAGCGTCGCCCATCGCCGCCGCCGGTGGGCCTCCGACATCCGTCCGATGAGCGCCATGAACACCGGGATCAGCGGCACCGTGAGCGCCACCGTGAGCGCGGCGACGACATCGGCCGTCAGCAGGCACGCGACCACGACGACCGGCACGATCGCGCCCAGCGCCAGCTGCGGCAGCCAGCGCCCGTAGAACGCGTCGAGCGCGTCGAGGCCGCGGGTCGCGAGCAGCACCAGCTCGCTGCTCGACTGGTCGGCCGCCCAGCGCGGCCCGAGCATCACGGCCCGCGACAGGAGCCGCACGCGGAGGTCGGCCTTGACGGCGCCGCTCAGCCGCTGGGCGACGACCTCGCCGGCCCACGCGAGCCCGGCCCGGGTTACGAGCACCGCGGCCAGCAGGCTGAGCGGCACCGCGAGCTCCGCCACCCCCTCTCTGCCAAGGAACGCGGCCGCGATCGCCCGCGCCAGCAGCAACGCCTGCACGACCGCGAGCAGCCCCCCGGCGAGGCCCAGGCCCACCGCCGCGACGAGGGCGGCGCTGGCGACGCGCCCGGACGCGAGCAGCCGGCGAAGGGACGCGCTCACCGGCGCTCGACGGGACGCGAGACGGCGACCGCCCTCAGGGCTCGACCGAGGCCCGCGGGACGGTCACCCGCTTGCGGAACACCCAGTAGGTCCACGCCTGGTAGCCGAGCACGATGGGCACGAAGACCACCGCCACGACGGTCATGATCGTGAGCGTGTACTCGGTCGATGCCGCGTTCGTCGTCGTGAGGCTGTAGGCGGCGTCCGTCGACGACGGCATCACGTCCGGGAACAGCGCCACGAACAGGCTGACCACGGCCAGCCCGATGGTGACCGCGGACCCGACGAACGCCCACCCCTCGCGCCGCAGCCGGCTCGCGACCAGCGCACCCACGAACGCGACCGCCGCGGCGACGGCGATCGCCGTGGACACCGCGTCGCCCCGGATCGCCTGGGCCCACAGCAGGAACGCGACGGCGACGACGGCCGTGACCAGGCCCACCGGCAGGATCAGCGCCGCGGCCCGGTCCCGGATCACGCCGTCGGTCTTGAGCCGCAGGAAGATCAGGCCGTGGGTCACGAACAGGAGCAGCGTCGTGAGCCCGCCCAGGAGCCCGAACGGGTTGAGCAGCGTGATCAGGTTGCCCGTGAACTGCTTGTCGGCGTCGATCGGCACGCCCTGGACGATGTTGGCGAAGGCCACGCCCCACAGCAGCGCCGGCAGGAAGCTGCCGATCGCGATCGCGTAGTCCCAGCGCGTCCGCCAGGCGAGGTCGCCGCGCTTGTTGCGGTACTCGATCGCGACCCCGCGCACGATGAGCGCCACGAGGATCAGGAACAGCGCGAGGTAGAAGCCGCTGAACAAGGTCGCGTACCACTCGGGGAAGGCCGCGAACGTCGCCCCGCCGGCGACCAGCACCCACACCTCGTTGCCGTCCCACACGGGACCGATCGTGCGCAGCATCGAGCGTCGCTCGGGCTCGTCATGGCCGAGGATCGGCAGCAGGATGCCGACGCCGAAGTCGAAGCCCTCGAGGACGAAGTAGCCGATCCACAGGACGGCGATGAGCGCGAACCAGACGGTCGTGAGTTCCATCACCGTTCCCCTAGTACCCGAGCCCGAGCTCAGGCTCGGCCTCGTGCTCGAACCCCCGGTCGGACGTCGCCGGCGGCAGGCCGGCCCGCGTCCGTCGCACGACCAGGCCCACCATGACCAGGGCCAGGCCGCCGTACAGGATCGTGAACCCGACCAGCGTGATCGCCACCAGGAGCGTGTCCGTGGTCGGCGACACGCCGGCGGCGGTGGACATCAGCCCGTACACGATCCACGGCTGGCGCCCGATCTCCGTGAACATCCAGGCGAACGAGTTGGCGGCCAGGGGCAGGAACGGCAGCACGATCGCCGTCAGCACGGCGCCCCGGCGGGGCACCCGGCCCCGGCGCATCGACCACAGGAACCAGGCCGCGGCCAGCGCCGCGAGGGCGCCCATCCCGATCATCCAGCGGAACGTCCAGTAGGTGACCGGCGTGTTGGGTGTGTAGTCGCCGGGCCCGTACAGCTGCTCCATCTTGACCTGGAGGTCGTTGATCCCCTCCACCTTGCCGTCGAACGTGCCGGTGGCCAGGAACGAGAGGACGTTGGGGATCCGGATCGAGAACACGTCCTCGCTCCCGTCCGGGGTGCCGATGGTGAAGATCGAGAACGACGCCGGCTGCTCGGTCTCCCACAGCGCCTCGGCGGCCGCCATCTTCATCGGCTGCTGCTCGGTCATGATCTTGCCCTGGACGTCGCCCGTGACCAGGACCGCCAGCCCGGACACGAGGACCATCACGGCCCCCACCCTGGCCGCCCCCCGGAACGGGGCGTCGTCCTCGCCGCCGGCGCCGCGCAGCAGGCGCCACATCGAGATGCCGGCGACGAACGCGCCGGTGGTCATGAACGCCGCCGCGATCGTGTGCGGGAAGGTGATCAGCGCGGTCGAGTTGGTCAGGACCGCGAGGAAGTCCTTGAGCTCCGCGCGGCCGGCGGCCTCGTTCACGGCGTAGCCCACCGGGTGCTGCATCCAGGCGTTGGCGGCCAGGATGATGTACGCGGAGATCGCGGTCCCGATGGCGGCGATCCAGATCGTCGCCAGGTGGACGCCCGGCCGCAGCCGCCCCCAGCCGAAGATCCACAGGCCCAGGAACGTGGACTCGAGGAAGAACGCGAGCAGGCCCTCGATCGCCAGCGGGGCGCCGAAGATGTCGCCCACGAACCGGCTGTAGCCGCTCCAGTTCATGCCGAACTGGAACTCCTGGACGATGCCGGTGACGACGCCCAGGGCGAAGTTGACCAGGAACAGTTCGCCGAAGAACCGCGTCAGGCGCAGGTACTTCTCGCTGCCGGTCCGCCACCAGGCCGTCTGGAGGCCCGCCACCGTGAACGACAGCCCAATGGTCAGCGGGACGAACAGGAAGTGGTAGACGGTGGTGATCCCGAACTGCCACCGCGCGAGGATCAGGGGATCCACGGTGTTGCCTCGACTCCCTCTGGACGCGTGCGGATGGTCGCTCGCTGTATCGTGCGCCCGGCCGTCGCCCGTTCATGGTGCGCCTGCACCATTTTCGCGCCTTCGTCGACCACTCGGACGGGGGCGAACGTGCTCGGCGGGGTGCGGCGTCGCTCAGACCAGGCCGCGGCGCATCGCGAGCAGGACCGTCTCGAGGCGGCTGCGTGCGCCGAGCTTGCGGCCGATGTTGGCGATGTGGTTGCGCGCGGTGAACACGCTGATCGTGAGCGACTCGGCGATCTCGTCGATCGTGGCGCCCTGCGAGAACAGGCGGAGGACCTCGAGCTCGCGGCGGGTGAGCGACTCGACCATCGGCTCGGGGGGCCGGTCCGGGGCCTCGACCGGCAGCCTGCGCATGACGGGCGCGGCGCCCGCCGCCTCGCGGAGCAGGTGGATGACGTGGAAGGCGCCCGCCGGGCCTTCGACCACGAGCACGCTGTTGGACAGGCACTTGGCGCTGCCATCGCGTGCCCTCGCAGTCACCTCGTAGGCCGCGGTGCCCCGGCCGTGGCGGGCGTTGCGGGTCACCCGGCAGTTGCGGCCGCAGATCGGGTGGCCGTCCGGCTCGCGGCCCATCACCACCTGGTAGCAGGTGCGACCCACCGCCTCCTCGGGCGAGAAGCCCAGCATCCGCTGGGCCGCGCTGGACCAGGCGACGATGCGCTGGCGGTCGTCGGTCACGAACATCCCGTCGCTGGCCGCGAGACGGCCGACCCACGGATCGGTGATCGTTGCCGAGTCGTGGCGCGGGACGCCGTCGTCGGCATCGCCGACGGGCGGGTCTGGCGTCACGCCGAGGCCGGGCGCGGGTGGCTGGGCTCGATCCCTCATCGGCCGATTATCGGGAAGCCTGCGGCCGGGTCCGCACGGCTGGAGGTCCCGATCCTGCGGGTCCGGTCCCGGCGCCGACCGGCCGAAACGGCCCTCAACTGGGCGCATCGGCAGCAGGCCGCGGCGCCGCAGGCCCTCAGCGTTCCGTGCGGTCCTCGATCTCCCAGGCGTGGTCGAGGGCGTGCCACGCGATTCGCCGGGCCGCGTAGCGCTGGGTCCAGCGGCGCCCGGCGAGCGGCGAGCCGTCCGAGGGCGTGCGCAGCACCTCGAGCATCGCGGCACGCAGCGCCGGAACCTCGTTCGGCCGGCTCGCCAGACCGATCTCACGCGCGTAGGCCTCGTCCGCCTCGTTGACATGGCCGACGATCTTCGTGCGATCCCGCCCGCCGCCGCGCGGACCCTTGCGCAGCTCCTCGGGGGCCGCGGCCGCGACGCGATCGAACACGACCCAGGCCGCCTCCACGATGGCCGCCAGCCGCGCGGCCTCCGCGGCGTCCACCGGCACCCGGTCCGCCTCGGCGATGGCGCTCGGCACGCCGAACTCCGTGCCGCTGCCACCGGGCAGGCGCTCGACGACATCGAGGTCGAGGCTGTCCGGGTCGAACGCCAGCCCGGCCTCGGCGGTGACGGCCGCGAAGCGAGGCGCGGCGGCGAGCAACGCTTCGACCGCCAGTCCCTCGTCCTTGCCGCCCCGCACCCAGCCCGGCCAGTGCAGCGCGGCCACGAACACCCGCTTCGGCGCGGCCTCGACCATCAGCCGGATCCGATCGCTCATGCCGTGAGTATCCCTGCTCACGTGTCAGGACGTGTCAACCATCGGCGGGCCGCCGTCACTCTCCGGGGACCGTGTGGACGACCGTCTCGAAGCTGACGCTGTCCGCGAGGATCGGCGCGTTCAGCCGGATCGCGATCGCACGCGGGTGACCGGCCAGCTCGCAGTCGTCGGTCGGCCACGTCGACTGCTCCCGGATCCGGAACCCCTCAGCCGTCCTGGTGAGGGTCAGCGTGACGTGCTCGTCGCAGATCGCCCCCAGCCAGCGCACCAGCAGGACGCTGGCCTGGCCCGGCGGGTTCGAGACACCGTCCAGCAGCCCGCGGCGGGCCGCCGCGTCGAGCCCGACGACATCGCTGACCATCCCCGTCTCGTCGTCGACCCGGACCGGCAACGGCTGCACGTGGGCGTCGGCGTCGACCAGGACCTCGAACGACCGGGGGCCATCAGGACCGGTGACCAGGATCTCGGGGCGGTCCGTGCACACGAGGCTGTAGAAGGAGATCCCACCGCACCGCACGTCGTGGGTGTACGTCGTGCCATCGACCATCACGAACACAACCGTCGCCACATTGCGCCCGCCGAACGTGATCTCCGAGATCGGCTCGAGCGTGACACGCTCGATGCTCGCCCACCCGAAGTCGACGCCGATCCACCATCCATCCAGGGCCTCCAAGGCCGCCTCGACGACCGCGAGGCACCGGTCGGTGGCGAACCGCATCGCCGCGCATTCGGACGCCGCGAGCTGGGGCGGCAGCGTCGGACTCGGCGCCACGTCCGGCGTCGGTCCCGGGGCGATCGAGGCCGATGGATCGACCATGACGACGAACCGGACGAGAACGTCCTCGTGGACGGACCGGGCCGCCGTGGCCGCGTCTCCCCCGACAAGGACGCAGACGTCGTGGTGCCCCTCGGCCAGCGGGTCGCGGGGCTCGATCGTCGCGCCCGCCGCCGGCGGGGTCCCCAGCGGCGGGAACGGATGTGTGGACGTGTAGACGACGATCGTGGCCGGGCCTGAGGTGGCCAGCTCGGGCGGCTCGGGCAACAGCACCACCTTCGATGCGGCCTCGGTGCCCGGCGGGACGTCCACGACCGCCGCGATCCCGGCCGCCGACCCGCCGCAGCGCTCGACCCATGGCACGAGGCGCTCCGCGATGGGCGTGCCGGTCGGCTCGGGCAGAAACGCCAGCAGGCCACTCGTGTCGACCCCGGCGACGCGGGTCACCGTCCAGGTGGCGGCGTCGGCGCCGATCACGAGACACAGGTCGTGGCTGCCCTCGGGCGCCGGAGAGCCCATCCGGTCGGGACTGCCCGGTCCGTCGAGGACGACGACCAGTGCCGGCGCCTCGGGGTCCGCCTCGAGGCCCTTGAGCTCGTACGCCGCGGGCAGCTGGCGCGGGTAGTCCCGGACGTGGGCGAGCTCGAAGATCGCGACGGCGCCGGCCGAGGTGACGCCACACTCGCCAAGCCGCGGGTCGCCGGCAAACGCGGCCGGATCGGGCGGGCCGGGCGCCGCGCCGCTCGTGCCGAGCGGCAGGCGGGCGACAAGGAGGCCGCCGAAGCCGAGCAGGAGGACGATGCCGGCGGCGGCGGCGAGCAGGCCGCGACGGGACCGCCGTCGCGGCGGCAGCGTCGCGATCGCGTGTCGCAGCGGTGCCAGGTCCTCGGGGCGGACGCGGGTCCGCCGCGCCAGGAGCTCGCGGAGGTCGTCGTCGAGCGGATCGGTCATCGTCGTTCCTCCGCGTCGTAGGCCGCCCGCAGGCGCTGCATCGCGGCATGCGTCCGCGACTTGACGGTCCCGGCCGGGATCCCGATCGCGTCGGCGACCTCGGCGACGGGGGCGTCCCACAGGTGGCGCATCGTGAGCAGGGCGCGGTCGTCCGGGGACAGGCGGTCGAAGGCGCGAGCCAGGAGGCGGCGCTCGACGGCCCGATCGATGGTCCCGTGATCGTCCGCCCCGGCCACCACGTCGAGCTCGACGACCCGCGGCCGGCGCCGGGTCGTGCGGATCGACGCCCGGACGACGTGGGTCCGGAACCAGGCCGGGAAGGCGACCGGATCGCGCAGCCGGTCGAGCCCCTGCCACGCCGCGAGCAGCGCATCCTGGACCGCGTCGGCCGCGTCCGCGTGCGAGCGCGTGACGACGATCGCGGCGCCGAGCGCCGGCGCGAGCCACGGCTCCACGAGCGTCGCGAAGGCCGACCGATCGCCGCCGATCGCGGCGCTGACCAGCTCGGCCGGGTCCTGGCGCTCGCTCGTCACGGGCTCGAGCACGGCCTCCATGGAGGTAGGTGCGCGGACGGCGCGGTTCGGTTCGGATTCTGGACCCTCGCGGCCGTCGCGGCAGGCCGCGGTCCGGGCTACCGGCCCGTGGCGGTCGCCTCGCGCAGCCGCGCGACGAGGGCGGCCAGCGCCGCCACGTCTCGCCCGTCGGGGCCCAGCGCATCCACGAGCGCCGAGGCCACGATCACGCCGTCGGCGCCGGCCCGGGCGATGGCGCGCGCGTGGGCGGGCCGCGAGACCCCGAACCCCACCGCGACCGGGACCGGCGAGACGGCCGTCACGTCGCGGACCAGGCGGGCGACCGTGGGCGGCAGCGCGGCGCGCGCCCCCGTCACGCCGACCAGCGACACGCAGTACAGGAAGCCGCCGCTCCTCGCCGCGACCTGCGCCCGGCGGGCCGGCGCCGTGGTCGGCGCCACGAGGTACACGACGGCGATCCCGGCCTCCGAGGCGACCTCCTCGAACGGGGCGCCCTCGTCGGGCGTGAGGTCCGCCACGATGACCCCGGCGGCGCCCGACCGCGCCAGCGCCAGCGCCCGGTCGCGGCCGTCGCCGCCGCCGATGAGCTGGTTGGCGTAGCCCATCGCGACCAGGGGCACAGATGGGCGCGCGGCCGCGATGCGCGCGACGAGCGCCAATGACCGCTCGAACGTCGCCCCGGCCGCCAGCGCGCCCTGGCTCGCCCGCTGGAGCGTGGCGCCGTCCGCGAGCGGGTCCGAGTACGGCAGGCCCACCTCGAGCAGGTCCGCGCCGGCATCCACCGCGGCGCACGCGATCTCGAACGACGCCCCCGCGTCCGGGTACCCGGCGACGACGTACGGGATCAGCGCCGCGCGACCCTCGGCGCGCGCACGCTCGAACGCCCCGGCGATCCGGCGCGCGCCGGCCGTGTCGTTGGTGTGGGCAGGAGCGGCGACGGCGGCGCTCACCGGACGCCCGCCCAGGGCTCGACGTCCGCGAACCGCTCGAGGGCCGCGAGGTCCTTGTCGCCCCGCCCGGAGAACCCGAGCAGCACGACGGCGTCCTCGGGCAGGGCGGCCCCGGACCCCTCGACGCCGGCCAGCAGCTTGGGCAGCGTGGCCACCGCGTGGGCGGTCTCGAGCGCGGGCAGGATGCCCTCGGTTCGGGTCACCGTGCGCATCGCCGCCACGGCCTCTCGATCGGTCGCCGTCGCCACCTCCAGCCGCCCGGCCTCGGCCAGCGCCGCCAGCTGCGGGCCGACGCCCGGGTAGTCGAGACCCGCGGACGCGGACACCGCCTCGACGACCTGGCCGTCGCGGTCCTGGAGCATCAGCGAGCGGCTGCCGTGGAGGATGCCGGGCGTGCCGCCGATGATCGCCGCGGCGTGGCGCCCGGTCTCCATGCCGTCGCCGGCGGCCTCGGCCACGGCCAGCCGGACCCCCGGCTCGCCGATGAACCGGCTCAGCAGCCCGATCGCATTCGACCCCCCGCCCACGCACGCCAGCGCGAGGTCCGGCAGGCGGCCCTCGACGTCCCACAGCTGGGCCGCCGCCTCGTCGCCGATCCGGCGCTGGAGGTCGCGAACGATCGTGGGATACGGGTGCGGGCCCATCGCGGAGCCCAGGACGTAGTGGGTGGTCTCGACGTTGGTGACCCAGTCGCGCATCGCCTCGTTGACCGCGTCCTTGAGGGTGGCGGTGCCGGACGTCACGGACCGCACCTCCGCGCCCAGCGCGCGCATCCGGAGCACGTTGGGGGCCTGGCGGCGGATGTCCTCCTCGCCCATGAACACGACGCACGGCAGCCCGAGCAGCGCGCACGCCGTCGCGGTCGCCACGCCGTGCTGGCCGGCGCCCGTCTCCGCGATGACCCGCGACTTGCCCAGCCGACGCGTCAGCAGCGCCTGGCCCAGCGCGTTGTTGATCTTGTGGGCGCCGGTGTGGGCGAGGTCCTCGCGCTTGAGGTAGAGCCGGAGCGACGGGATCGATGCCGCGCCCCGGCGGCCTTCCGCGAGGCGGCGCGCCTCGTCGGCCGCGGCGTCGGCCAGGCGGTCCGCCCGGTACAGCGCGGTCGGGCGGCCGGCGAACCGGGCGAGGAGGTCGTCGAGCTCCGCCCAGAACCGGGGATCGTGGCGCAGGGCGTCGTAGGCGGTCTCGAGCTGCTCGAGGGCGGCGACGAGCGTCTCCGGCACGTACCGGCCGCCGAAGTCCCGCTCCATCCCCCATCGGCCGAACCCGTCCACCTCCAGCAGCCCGGGGTGCACCGGCGCGGGCCCGAAGGCGATGTTGGGCCGATGACGGCGGGCATCGCGGGCGCGCTTGACGAACAGGGCGACCCGCAGCGGGTCCTTGCGCGGGCGCTCGCCCGCCGCGCGGGGCCGGTCCGTCCCGGAGGCGGCATCCACGCCCACCGCGGGCACGGCCAGCACCGCCTCGCCGACGTTCGCCGGGTTCAGGCCGCCGGCGAGGGTGATCGGGACCTGGCGGGCGACGGCTGCGGCCAGCGCCGGGTCGATGCGGATCCCGGTGCCGCCGGGGTGCGGCCCGCCGGCGGAGTCGAGCAGGATCCCGCCCGCGCCCGCGTCCAGGTAGGCGCGCGCCGCGGCGACGACCGCGTCCGCGACGTCGTCCTTCCCGACACGAAGGGCCTTCCACACGGGACGCGAGATCGACGCGATCGCCGACGGCGGCTCGTCGCCGCTCAGCTGGACCTCGTCCGGGTCCACCGCCTCGATGACCCTGGCCAGCTCGGCCGGCGGCAGGTCCGCCGTGACGAGCACGATCTTCGGGCGGCGCCCGCCACCGGGCGAGGCCGCGGCCCGGGCGAGCCTCGCGAGCTCGACCCCCTCCTCGATCGACAGCTCCCGGGGCGTGCCGGGGGCGAAGTTGAGCCCGATCGCGTCCGCGCCGGCGCGGACGGCGGCGATCACCCCCGGCGCATCGGTGACGCCGCAGACCTTGACGCCCGGCAGCCGGGCCAGGCTCGCCGGGTCCGTGGGGTAGCGGCCGGCAGCGACGAACGCCCGGGCGGCAGCGGCCGGGTCCGCCGAGCGCATCAGCGCCTCCCCGACCAGCGCGGCATCGAAGCCCGTGGCGCGCCAGCGGGCCACGGTGGCCTGGTCGCGGACCCCGGACTCGGCGATCGCCAGCCGGTCCTCCGGCACGAGCCCGCGCAGCCGGACGGCCCGCTCCGGGTCCACGTCGAGCGTCCGCAGGTCGCGGCTGTTGATCCCGACGAGGCGGGCGCCGGTCGCGAGGGCGGATTCCAGCTCCCGGGCGTCGTGCGCCTCCACCAGCGGCTCGAGGCCGAGATCCAGCGCCTGCCCGACCAGCCGGGCGAGGCGTGCGGCCGGGTGGAGCACCGCCAGCAGGAGCACGAGGTCGGCCCCGGCAGCCCGGAGGAGGGCGAGCTGCCGGGGATCGACGATGAACTCCTTGGCGAGGACGGGGACGGGCACGGCCGCTCGCACGGCGCGCAGGTCGTCCACGGACCCGCCGAACCAGTGGGGCTCGCACAGGACGGAGATGGCGGCGGCGCCACCGGCGGCGTACGCGCGGGCACGGGCGACGGCGTCGTCGGCGGCGGCGATGGCGCCCGCGGACGGCGAGCGGCGCTTGACCTCGGCGATGAGGTGGAGGCCGGGATCGGCGAGGGCTTCGGCGATCGGCCGGGGGGCCGGGGCGGCGGCCAGCGCCCGGCGCAACCCGTCGCGGCCGAGGGCGTCCAGCTCCGGCCGGACGTCGGCCAGGCGGCGGGCGGCGATCTCGCGCACGACGTTGACCCGGGGCGAGGCGGCGGCCGCGGACCGCGCGCCGGAGCCGGACCGGGAATGGGAGCGTTCGGCGAGGGTCATGCCGGCGCCCCTTCCGCGGCGCGAGCGGCCTCGGCCGCCGTGCGTTCGGCCCGCAGCGACGCGAGCAGCTCCGCGGCGAGCCCGGCATCGACCGTGAGTGCCGCCCGCTCGATCCCGTCGGCGATCGTCTCGACCGAGCCCGCAGCCACCAGCGCCGCCCCCGCGTTGAGCAGCACGACGTCCCGCCGCGCCCCCGGCTCGCCGCGCAGCACGCCCTCCACCAGCCGGGCGTTGGCCGCCGGGTCCGCCCCGCCCAGCGCCGCCGTCTTCGCGCGCCGCAGGCCGAGCGCCTCCGGGTCGACGCGCCGGATGACGATCTCGTCGCCGGCGATGTCGTAGGCCACGCCCGACCCGTCGAGCGGCAGCTCGTCGACGCCGGCCCCGTGGACCAGCAGCGTCCGGTCCGTCCCCAGCCGCCGGATCACCTCCGCGATCTTGGGCGCCACGGCCTCGTCCCCCACCCCGATCAGCGCGCGCCGGGCGCCCGCCGGGTTGGTCAGCGGGCCCAGCAGGTTGAACGCCGTCCGGACGCCGATCTCGCGGCGCGTGGGGCCTGCGTGGCGCATCGCCGGGTGGTACGAGGGCGCGAACAGGAACGCGAACCCCAGCTCGCGGATCGAGCGGCCGGCCGACGCCGCGTCGTGGTCGATCCGGATGCCCAGGGCGTCGAGCACGTCCGCCGAGCCCGACCTCGACGTGATCGCCCGGTTGCCGTGCTTGGCCACGGGGACGCCGCTCGCCGCCACGATCAGCGCCGCGGTCGTCGAGATGTTGAACGTGCCGGAGCCGTCGCCACCGGTCCCCACGACGTCGACCGTCCCCTCGGGGGCGTCCACGCGCACGACGCGCTCGCGCATCGCGGTCGCGAAGCCGGCCAGCTCGTCCACGGTCTCGCCACGCATCCGGAGGCCCATCAGCAGCGCGGCCAGCTGCGAGGGCGTCGCCTCGCCGTCCATGACCGCGCCCATCGCGAGACGCGCCTGGTCCTGCGTGAGGGCCCCGCCTTCGACGATCGTCGCCAGGGCGGCGCGGACCTGCTCGCTCATCGGGCGGCTCCTGTGGCTTCCGCGGTCCCGGCGGCTCCGGTGACGTCGGGCGCGCCGTCCACGTCGGTGCCGGTCACGCCATCGTCCTCGGCCATGCCGCGGGTCGCGAACGACCCGGCCACCGCGTCCAGGCGGGACGCCTCCCCCTCCCCGGCGAGGCGGAGGAAGTTGGCGAGCAGGTGCGGACCCGCGGGCGTGAGCACGGACTCCGGGTGGAACTGGACCCCCTCCATCGGCAGCGACCGGTGCCGCAGCCCCATCACGACGCCGTCCACCGGGCTGGTCGCGGTCACGTACAGGTCCGCCGGCAGGGTCGCCGGATCCACGCACAGCGAGTGGTAGCGGGCGGCCGGGAAGTCGGCCGGCATCCCGTCGAGCAGCCCCGCGCCGTCGTGCGCCACCTCGGACGCCTCGCCGTGGACCAGCGTCGGCGCCCGGACGATGGAGGCGCCGTACGCCGCCGCCATCGACTGCATGCCCAGGCACACGCCCAGCAGCGGGATCCGGCGCTCGGTGGCCACCCGGACCGCATCCATGGACACCCCCGCGGTGTCCGGGTCGCCGGGCCCGGGCGAGATCACGATCCCTCGCAGCTCCGCGTCCGGGTCCGCGGCCAGAGACTCGACCCCACCGCGGTCGATCGCGTCGTTGCGGACCACGCGCACGTCCGCCCCCGCGGCCTGGAGCGCCTGGACGAGATTGAACGTGAACGAGTCGTAGTTGTCGATGACGAGGATCACGAGGCGGCCCCCTCCGCCGGCGCGGGTGTGGACGCGGACGCCGAACCCGACGCCCTCGGCGCCGCCGGTGCCGCCGCCAGCTCGATCGCCCGCTGCATCGCCTTCGCCTTGTGCTCGGTCTCCTCGAACTCGGACTCCGGCACGGAGCGGGCCACGATCCCGGCGCCCGTGTGGACGTGCGCCTGACCGTCTTTGAGCACGGCCGAGCGGATCGTGATCGCGGTGTCGAGGTTGCCGTCGTAGCCGAGGTAGCCCACGGCCCCACCGTACAGCCCCCGCCGCTCGCCCTCCGCGGCGGCGATCAGCTGCATCGCCCGGATCTTGGGGGCGCCGGTCAGCGTGCCGGCCGGGAACACCGCCCGCAGCGCGTCGAGCGCGTCGAGGTCCGAACGGAGCTTCGCCTCGACGTGGCTCACGAGGTGGAGCACGTGGCTGTACCGCTCCACCTCCATGTACTGGCTCGTGGTCACCGTCCCGGGCCGGGCCACCCGTCCCAGGTCGTTGCGGCCGAGGTCCACCAGCATCACGTGCTCGGCGCGCTCCTTGGGGTCGCGGCGGAGCTCGTCGGCGAGGCGGTCGTCGTCGGCGGGGGTGGCGCCGCGCGGCCGGGTACCCGCGATCGGGTGGGTGGTCATGCGATCGCCGACGACCTGGAGCAGCAGCTCCGGGCTGGCGCCCACGACCTCGAACGACGGCGTTCGGGTGAAGAACAGGTAGGGCGAGGGGTTGACCCGCCGCAGGGCGCGATACAGGCCGATGCCGGAGATGGGCCTGCCGTCCGGGCCCGCCGGGAGGTCGAACGACTGGCGACGGGCGAGCACCACCTGGATCGCCTCGCCGGCCGCGATCGCGTCCTTCGCGTGCTCGACGGCGGCGATGTAGGCGTCGCGCCCGAGCGACGTCTCGACCTGGCCGAGGCCGGCGGTGCCGTCGCCCGTCCCTGCCTCTGCGCCCGCGCCCCCGTTCGAGCGCGCGTACGCCGCGCCCAGCTCGGCCACGGAGGGCGTCGCCGTCCGCTCCAGGGCCTCGAAGATCGCCCGCTCCGCGATCCGGTAGCGGCCCTCGAGGTCCGGCGCGTCCGTGTGCAGCGACGCGATCGCCGACAGCTGGTGCGACAGGTGGTCGAACACGATCACGAGGTCCGTCTCGATGAACGCGGCCAGCGGCACGCCCACCGGGTCACGCTCCGGGCGCGGCACCGACGGCTCGAAGGTCGTGACCGCGTCGTAGGACAGCGCGCCCACCGCGCCGCCGGTGAAGCGCGGCATCCCCTCGACCGGGACGACGCGCCGGCGGGGCACGAAGGCGCGCAGGGCCGCGAGGGGGTCCGGCACCTCCGTCTCGGTCACCGGCAGGTCCGGCGCGTAGTCCACGACCCCCACCGGGCGGGACGTGGTCCGGGCGAGGCCGTCGCGGACCTCGAGCAGCCGCCGCGGCCCGATGCCCAGGAAGCTGTACCGGCCTAAGCGCTCGCCGCCCTCGACCGACTCCAGCAGGTAGGCGGGCGTCACGCCGTCGTCGAGGCGCAGGAAGGCGCCGATCGGCGTCTCCAGGTCCGCCGTGCGCGTCGCGCGCAACAGGATGGTGTCGGCGGTGCCGGCGAGGCGCCTGGCTTCGGTGAGGCTCAGCGGGTCGGTCATGGCGGTTGGTCCTTCGGTGCTCGACGGCCCGGGGGTCGTCGGCTCCCGGGAATCAGAAACGACCTTCGTCTGCTCGGGACGAAAGGTCGTTGGGCCTTCCGCGGTGCCACCCTCGTTCGGCGGTGTGCCGCACTCTGACCGACGGATCTGGTGATCGATCGGCGCTGCCCGCTATCGCTGGCGCTCTGCGCCGGAGCCTACTGGTCGTCCGCGACGTTCGCTCTCGCGTACGCCGCCCCGCGTTCGGTCCGGAGGCTCCCGGGTCCATTCGCCGCCGCCGCCATCCCGGCTTCCACCAGCCGCCGGGTCTCTGCCAAGGCGCTCGACGGGTACTCGTCCCGATCAAAGCCCGTGTTCAGTTGTGGCCGGAGTCTAGGCGGGGCGGATACAGCGTGTCAATCGCCACGGGCCTGACACCATGGTGGCCGTCGTCGCCTCACCACGACGCGAGGCGAGCCCACGTGGCTCATGGTGCGTCGATCACAAGTCGAGGCCGCTCAGCGGCACGCCTCGTCGTCGGGCAGCATCAGCACCGGTGTACTGGTGTCATCGCCCTCGCTTTCGAAGACAGCATCATCGCGGCCGAACACGACACCCGCGATGCAGTACATGTCCACTTCGCCAGAGGGCACCGTCGTCCATGACACGACCCCCATGGAGTCAGCGAGCACGAGCACGTGCCCACCCTCGCTGTTCACCCAAGGCGACGCTGCACTCAAGTCCCATGGGAACCCCAGGACGCGCTCAGCTTCGGTTGAATCGGCGTATGGCCCGAACACGACCGCCCGCTCCCAAGGGATCCGCGCAACCTCGACGAGTACGAGCAAGTCATTCCCCTGAGCCGAAGCACGCGCGGCGTTGCCCAGGAGCCCACCCAGCTCCCTGTCCTCGTTTGCTGGAGGAGTTGTGCTCCCGTCGCATGCGGTCAGCACGAGCGCGACCGCCATGAGTAGTGCGCAGACCGTTCGTTTCGCCATGACACAACTGCGGAAGCCACCGAAGCGGGTCACGAAGCAGAGACGCGCGACGCCCCGAACAGCCGCCCTCATCGGGCTACCACCCGACGAGCCTCCGCGCAGCGGGCCAGGTGCCAAAGACAAGTAGGGCGAGCGCGAGGGGGAACTGGAAGGCCGCACCGACGGACGAGCCACCCGCGACCACGAGCGGCGCAGCGATCACGAGCCAAGCGGCTTCCAGCACGAGCGCGGGGCGCGCATCGTGGCGCGCCAACCGGACCACGGCATAGAGGCTGCCGAACGCAAGCGGCAGGAACACCGCAAGGGCGAGTGCCCCGGGCACAGTCACGCTTCCGAAGGCCAGGCCGTCGGCTGTCGCGTGGGCAAGCGGCCCTCCGACGTAGAAGACCGGTGCCCGTCCCCCGTCGTCGCTCGTCAGAAACGAGACGATCATCCAGAGGAGCAGGACGGCGAGCATCGTCAGGTGAATCCCGGCGAGCAGTCGCGCCCCGAACTGGAACCCTTCCGGCGCGACTCGGCGCGGCGGCCAGGTCGTTGGCGACTCGCTCACGGTGCTCCCCTCAACGCCGACCACGGGCGGACGGACCACCAACATCGTCGGTCCTCGTCGCGCGGCGCGCAAGGTGCTGTTCGTCACGCTTCGCTCGGGTGAGTGTGCGTCCGGCAAGACCACCCACCGACGCCAAGCTTCCTCGAACTACTCAGGACGGTGAGTCGACCGTCAAGTGGCGTCACCAGGTCCAGCCGGGCAGAGCCTCGATGGCGGACGCGTCGGCGGCATCGAGCGCGCCCGTGGCGTGCTTCGCGCGCACGTGGCCTACCCACTGAGCAAGCTCCTGGTGCTCGGCGGCGAGCGTCGCGTCGTCCAGGGCGCCACCCGCGGCCAGGTGAGCGGTGGCCGCCTCGAGGCCCTCCTCGACGTACCAGTCGAAGGCCTCCCAGCCGCCGGCGGCCGTCTCGCGCACCAGCGCGTCGTCCCTGAAGCAGAACACCCAGTCCTCATCGGGCTCTGCGGTGCGCATGATCGGGTGACCGTCGGCGTGGGCGTGGCGGGACATGTGCCGGTTCGGGCTGTCATCGCAGCACAGGGTCCGGCCGCAGATCAGGCACTGGCGGAGGTGGACCCACGTGTCCCCGATCTCGAGGCACGTCTCGCACCCGGACGCGGGCGGCGGGACGGGGCTGATGGCATCGGCGTGGACGCAGGGCCGGGACATGGGGCGCCTCGTGGGTGCGACCGGCCGGGCACGCCGGACGCGTGGGCGAGGATTGGCGGAGCGGGAGGGATTCGAACCCCCGAGGCTTTCGCCCTGCGGTTTTCAAGACCGCCGCCATCAACCACTCGGCCACCGCTCCGCGGCGAGGATAGCAGCGTGGATGGGGACCGTTGGCCACGACGCACGGCCCTTGGCGACGCCGGCCCGCCGCGCGACGCTGGTCTGCGATGGAACGCCGCGGACCGTTACCGCATCGTGACCCGGAGGCGTCGCGGCGGTGACCCGGCGGGTGCACGCTCGCGGGGTCGAGATCCATCGCAGGGGTCGGCCATGACCGCCAGCGCTCGGGCGTCCCGTCCGCTCCTCGCCGCGCTCGTCGCCGTCGCGCTGCTCGCCTCGCTCGCAGCGACCGACGCATCCGCCGCCACCCTCTCCGTCCGCCTCGAGGCCGGACCCCACCCGGCCCTGACCTTCAGCTCGACCTGGCGGGTCACCGGCCGCAGGACCGTGACCTACGCCGCCCCCGTGACCGTGTCGGGCAGCCGCCGGGTCAACGTCCCGGGCCATGGCTGGTACCTCAAGGTGACCGGCGGCGCGCTCGCCGGCTGGTGGGTCAAGGAGAACCGCGTCTCCTACCTTCCGGGCATCGTCGGCACCACGACCTGGAGCCCCGTCCGGCACCTCGCGCTGGCCGCCGGGCGCTGGGAGCTCTACCGGTTCACCTCGACCGGCGCGATGGCCCAATCCAAGGGCCGCACGGTCAGCGCCGCGACCACCGCCCACGTGGACCGCACCTCGGTCATCAACGGCCGGCGCTACGTGCGGATCGCCGACGGCGCCTGGGCCGGCTGGTGGGTCCCGGGTTCGCTCGGCTCGCCCAACAGGATCACCTGCAGCGCGGGCTCGCCGCCCACCGGCACCACGGGTCGCAAGGTCAGCGCCGTCGCCTCCGCCACCGGCGAGATCGCGCTCACCTTCGACATGGGCGGCCGCCTGACGCCGGCCCTCAGCATCCTTCGGTTCCTGGAGCTGGAGCGGGTGTGCGCCACGATCTTCCCGACCGGCGCCGCGGCCCAGACCGACATCGGTCGCCAGGTCATGGCGGAGATCAAGGCCCACCCCGAGCTGTTCGAGCTCGGCAACCACACCGTCCACCACTGCAACCTGCGCGACGGCGGCGGGGGTGCCGCGTGCCCGGCCGCCCGGCCGTCGGCCGCCTTCGTGACCGGCGAGCTGCAGGACGCGGACGCGATCGTCGCCGCGCTGGCCGGCCGCCACACGACGCCGTACTGGCGGCCGCCGTACGGCGCGGTGGACGCGGCGCTCGTCCGGGTCGCCGCGACGGCCGGCTACCCGTACACGATCATGTGGTCCACGGACACGATCGACTGGCGCACGGTCGCGAACGGCGGCCCGACCGCGGCGCAGATCGCGGCCAAGGTCATCGCCAACCGCAAGGCCGGCGCGATCGTGCTGATGCACCTCGGCGGCTACCACACGCGCCAGGCGCTGCCCGCGATGATCCACGGGCTGCGCGGCGCGGACTACACGCCGACCTCGATCTCCGCCCTCTACCGGTAGGCCGCTGCCGCTACTGCTCGATGACGACCGTGCCGGCGATCAGGTCGTGCCAGCCGCGGCGCCGCTTGTCCACGAAGATCCAGATGAACCCGATGTAGAACACCGCCGAGTTCACCCAGTAGCCGAGCAGGCGCAGCAGCGCGGCGCCGCCGGAGACCGGCCCGCCGTCCGCGTCGCGGACGACGCGGATGTGGAACACCTTCATGCCCGGGGTCTGGCCGCCCTTCCACCAGAACCAGGGGAAGTACGCGATCGAGACCACGATGGCGATCAGGATGAGGAGCACGAAGCCCCCGATGGCGCCACCGCTGACGTCCCCGTCGGCGCTGGCGGTGCCGATCGCGAGGGCGGTGAACACGAAGAAGATGGCGATGAACATGGCCGACAGGATGATCGTGTCCACGATGTACGCGAGCAGCCGGGCCCCGGCGCCGGCGAACCGGACGCCCGGTGCGGGCCCGAGCTCGGGCTCCGGCGCCTGCCAGCCCTGGGGCGGCGGCGTGTAGCCCGGCGGCGGCGTGTAGCCCGGCGGCGGGGTGTAGCCGGGCGGCGGCGTCGGCGCGGGGGCGGGCGGCTGCTGCGGATCCATCGTCTCCCTCCCGAGACTCGTCTGGACCGGGCGTCCCGGCGTCGGTGGCCCCTCAGGTGGCCCTCAGGCCGGGGCCGGTCCTCCACCAATCCTATCGGTGCCGAGATAGGGCCGGAGGACCTCCGGCACCCGGATCGTTCCGTCCGGCTCCTGGTAGACCTCGAGGATCGCGGCCACGATCCGGGCCAGCGCGAGGCCGGAGCCGTTGAGCGTGTGCACGAGCTCGGGCTTGGCGCCCGGCGCCGGGCGGTAGCGGATCGCCATCCGGCGGGCCTGGTAGTCGCCGAAGTTGGAGCACGAGCTGACCTCCAGCCAGCGCTCCACGCCGGGCGCCCAGACCTCCAGGTCGTACTTCTTGCGCTGCACGAAGCCCATCTCGCCGGTGCTCATCAGCAGGACCCGGTACGGCAGGCCCAGGCGCTGGAGGAGAACCTCGGCACGGCCGGTCATCCACTCGAGCGCAGCGGGGCTGTCCTCGGGCTTCTCGAACAGCACCATCTCGACCTTGTCGAACTGGTGGACGCGCAGGATGCCGCGGGTGTCCTTGCCGGCGGCGCCGGCCTCGCGCCGGAAGCAGGGCGTGTAGGCGGCATAGCGGATGGGGAGCTGGTCCGCGTCCAGGATCTCGTCGCGGTGGAGGTTGGTGACCGGCACCTCGGCCGTGGGGACCAGGTACAGCTCGTCGCGGGTGACGACGTACATCTGGTCTTCCTTGTCCGGGATCTGACCGGTGCCGCGCGCGGACGCCGTGTTCACGACCGCCGGCGGCCAGACCTCGGTGAACCCGTGCTCGGTCACGTGGACGTCGAGGAACCACGAGATCAGGCCGCGCTGGAGCCGCGAGCCCAGGCCCTTGTAGACCGGAAAGCCCGAGCCCGCGACCTTGGCCCCCCGCGCGTTGTCGATGATGTCGAGGGCCTCGCCGATCTCCCAGTGCGGGCGACGCTCCCAGGCGTCGCCGTCCGCCGCGGTGCCGACGCGCGTCGCGGGGTCGCCCCACGTCCGCACGGTGACGTTGGCCTCCTCGCCGCCCACCGGGACCTCGGGGTCGGCGGGGTTGGGGATGCGCAGCA
The DNA here is from genome assembly GCA_040755495.1 of Chloroflexota bacterium. Taxonomy (GTDB): domain Bacteria; phylum Chloroflexota; class Limnocylindria; order Limnocylindrales; family CSP1-4; genus CAIXZV01. Next base: position 19,123 of record JBFMAT010000011.1, on the reverse strand, counting down.
GGAGGTCCTCGAGCTCGGCCTCGGCGGCGGCCAGCTCGGCGTCGATGGCATCGATGCGCTCGCCGGCGCGGGTGGACGTCGCGCGCAGCTCCGCGACCTCGGGACCATCGGGGCGGGCTCCCGCGCGGATCGCCTCGCCGATCCGCTTGCTGGCCGCGTTGCGCTCCGCCTTGCGCGTGTCGGACTCGGCCTGGAGCCGCCGGCGCGTGGCGTCGACCTCGAGGGCGCGGTCCACGATCGAGGGGTCCTCGCGCTTGTCGAGGGCGCCCTGCCGGATCCGATCGGGCTCCTCGCGGAGCCGCGCGATGCCGACGCTCATCGGATTCGATGTTCCTCCTTGCCGGCCTCGTGACGGGTCCGTCCCATGGTACCGGCCGACCGGCCGCGCGACTGGGGGCGGGCACCGTCCGGCCATCGGCCGCCCGGGCGTCGGCCGTACGGCGAGGTCCCGCACGGCCGGGACGCGCCCGCGGATTGGTGCCGTTCGGGACTTGCGGGCGCAGCCGCTGGGTCGACGCTGAGGGCCGCTACGGGAGGCGTCGACGCGCGGTCCTCAGCCCAGGCCGCCTGGATCGCGCCGAGCCACTGGCGAGACCGGCCCGCTGCGCAGGAGGAGCTGCAGCGATGGCAATCATCGCCCCCACGACGCCGGGTCTCGAGCTGGTGCAGCGGTACCTCGACGCCTTCAACCGCGCGGACTGGGACGCGTTCAAGTCCTGCCTGGCGCCGGATTCGGTCCACATCGAGCCCGGTGGCATCGAGGCCCATGGTCCGGACGCGACGGTCGAGGCCGTCAAGGTGTTCCGGACGGCCATGCCGGACCTCACCGGCGCCGTCGTCCGCCACGTCATGGGACCCGACGCCGCGATGTCCGAGATCGTGTGGCGCGGGACGCACACGGGGCCGTTGGCGACACCGACCGGGACGATCGCCCCCACCGGCCGGCCCGTGACGGTCCACGCCTGCAAGGTGTTCGCGTTCGAAGGCGACCGGATCACGTACGGCCGCCACTACTGGGATCTGACGGAGCTGCTCGGAGCGATCGGGGCGCTGCCGGCGCCTGGCTGAGCCGCAGAGGCGCCGCAGGCCCCCGGCTGACCCGCCGAGGGCGGGGCCCGGTCCCCGGGCTCAGGACGCGAGGCCGACCGGCGTGCCGGCCTCGCGCAGCCGGCCGATGACGAACGCCTGGTCGAGGCTGGCCAGGAGCCAGCCGGCGCGCGGCCCGTTGGGCCGCCCGAGGAACGCGAGGTAGAGGGCGTTGAACGCCGCCTTCGACTCCAGCCCGCTCGCGGCGGCAACGGCGAAGATCGCGGCATGCCAGGCCTCGCCGGTCGCGGGGACGTCCGCCGCCGCGGCATCCGCCAGCGCCCGCAGGTAGCCGCGCTGGTCGCGGGTCAGGGCGGCGGCCTCGGGCGGGAGCGCGTCGCGCCGGACCTCGAGCCGGGCGCGCTCGGGGGCGTAGGCCTCGAGCCAGGCGCGGACGGCGACGAGTCGCGTGGCGAGCTCGGCGGCCTCAGCATTCGTCAGCGGGGCGCCCTTCTCGGCCGCCACGCGCGCCTCGACGTCCACGCCCGGCACCTGGACCAGCAGTGCGAGGTGGCCGAAGGCCGGCCGGAACGCCGCGGCCACTGCCTGGACGTCCGCGTCGGGGTCCAGGAGCGAGAACCGGAAGATCGACGCATGGCCCGAGGGCAGCTCGCCCTTGACCTCGCGGCCGGCGGTCGCGGCGCCCAGCCGGTCGAACTCGTCGAACAGGCGCGGAACGGCGTCCGTGCCCTCCGGGTCGAACTCGATCGCGCTCTCCGGCCGGTGGCGGACGAACAGGAACCGCGTCTGCTCGGGCGGGACGACCTCGGTGAACCGGTGGGCGGCGGCGCCGCGGCCCTTCGAGGTCGACATCTTCTTGCCACCGATGTTGAGGAACTCGTATGGGACATTGCGCGGCGGCTCGCGGTCGAACACCTCGCGCGCGATCGCGTCGCTGCGGTCACGCGAGCCGCCGGCGGTGGCGAGGTCCTTGCCGTTGGGCTCGATCGTGACGCCGAACAGGCTCCACTGGGCCGCCCACTCGAGGTTCCAGGGCAGCTTCGCGGCGCCGCCGAAGGGCGACAGGCGCCCGGTCCAGCCGCAGCCGGTCGCCCAGGTCACGAGGTCGGGCCGGCACTGGACGGACACCGTCTCGCCGTCCCAGTCCGAGGCGATCGTCGTGCCCACCCGACCGCAGTTGGGGCACACGATGCCAACCGGCAGCCAGTGGTCGGGGTGCTGGACGTTGGCGACCCGCCGGTAGATGTCGCGCACGACGGCGGCACGGTCCAGCGCGGTCCGGACGAACGGGTCCATCCGCCCGGTCGGGTAGATGTCGCTCATCCAGTAGTAGCGGTCCGGGTGGATGCCCAGGCCCGCGAACACGTCGATGAACGTCTGCGCGTGGTGCCGGGCGTAGGAGGCGTGGCAGTCGCCCTCCTGGTCGGGGATGTGCGCCAGCGGCACGCCCATGTACCGCTCGACCGCGTCGGGCGTGAGCAGCGCCTGGGCGTCCATCGAGTCCATGTCGTCCACGCCGTAGAGCAGCGTGGTCTCGAGGCCGCGGCTGCGCAGCGCCCGGGTGATGACGTCGAGGATGACGGGACCGCGGAGGCTGCCGACATGGACGGTGCCGGACGGCGTCTTGGAGTCGTTGACGACCTGCGGGCCCTCGACGGATGCGGCGAGTTCGTCGGCCCAGTCCACGTTCGCGGCCCTCAAGAGCCGGCAACCTCAACGAGGTGCCGGTGTTCGCCCTCCGAGCGCCGAGGTGAGCTCCTGCGGGCCCTCGGCGCGAGGGTTTCTAGCTGATCTCGACGATGGTGTACGAGAAGTCGCCGGCGGGGACCTTCACGACGACCTTCTCGCCCTTGCGCTTGCCGAGCAGCGCGCGACCCACCGGGGACTCGTTGCTGATCCGGCCGGCGGCGGGCTTCGCCTCGGCGGACCCCACGATGTAGAACGTCTCGGGGCCGTCGTCGCCGTTGACCTTCACCGTGGAGCCGATCTGGACGTGATCGGTCGAGGTGTTCTCGTCGATCAGCGTGGCGTTCTTGATCATCGTCTCGAGCGTCTGGATCCGGCCCTCGACGAACGCCTGCTCGTTCTTGGCGTCCTCGTACTCGGCGTTCTCCGAGAGGTCGCCGTGCTCCTTCGCGTCGTGGATCCGCTGCGCGATCTCGGGACGCCGAATCGCGAGCATCTCGTCGAGCTCCGCGCGGAGCCTGTCGAGGCCGTCCTTCGAGATGTAGGTGGTCTTGTTGTTCACGCGGGCTGGACCCCAGAGGTGCGGATCGAAGCCGGAGCGTCGCCGCTCGGTCGGTTTGAACAAAAGAACCCCGGGCGCGCAACCGGCGCCGCCGAGGTTCGTAGATCGGGCGGAATGGTACCCACGCGGGCCCGTTCCGTCAAAAGCGTGGGCGCGGAGCGGGGCGCTTGCCGCCCGCTGAGGGGCCGCCGGGGCGGGCGCGGCGTGGCGAGGCGACGGGGGGCTCAGAACCTGACCAGGCGCGCGGCGTTGTCGTGGTACACGCGGCGCAGGACGTCGTCGGGCAGGTGCAGCCCGTGGATCCGCCAGCGGCCCTGGCCGGGGACGGCGGACGTATCGGGGTCGTAGGCAAACGACTCGTCCGCCGTCTCGAGGAACCGGTAGTAGACGGCCCACCAGGCCGGGTCGGGCGCCATGTCGGTGCCGAACAGCACGCGGTCCGCCCAGCGGACGAGGAACGCCCGGGCCGAGTACGGCTGCCGGCCGAGCTCGGAGATCCGGGCCGCCAGGTCGACGTGGAAGTTGGGACACCGGTCCAGGATGGTCGAGACGCGCCGCAGGTCCTCCGCGGCACAGCCCACGTGCGCTCCGATGAACGTCGTCCCCGGGTGCCGCGCGACCACCGCCTCGAGGCCGTCGATGAGCTCGTCGAACGGCGGAACGCCCTCGAGCTCGGGGCGGCCCGCCGGGCGCGTGGGCCAGGCGTGCCAGTCCGGGTGCGCGTGCAGCTCGTCCCAGCGCTCGTTGCGGGCATCGAGCGGCTCGAAGAACGCGATCGGGTCCGCGACGTGGATGATGACGGGGACGCGGAGCTCGCCGGCCGCGGCCCACAGCGGGTCCAGGCGGGCGTCGTCCACGGGGACGAGCCGGCCCCGGGGATCGCGGGCGCGCAACCCGAGCAGCTTCCACACCTTGAGCCCCCGCGCGCCCGCCGCCACGCCCTCGCGTAGCCGCCCCGCCTCCGTCTCGCCGAACGCCGGGTCCTCGGCCCAGCGCTCGTAGTCCAGCCCGGCGAACACCGCCACGCGCCCCGGCAGCCCCGTCTGCCAGCGGGCGATCTCGCCGCGCAGCCGGTCGCCCCAGCCGCCGTCGAGGTTCACGATGGCCGCCACGCCGGCGGCGTCGAGCACGGGCGCCAGGTCGGCCGCCGTCCGCGCGGCCCACCCGCCACCGAACTGGGCGCCAAGGTGGTTGTGGGCATCGATGACCGGGAAGCGCGGCCGCGGCACCCCGTGCTCCGGCACGCGCAGCTGCTGGCGCGGCCGGTAGTCATCGAGCGCCAGGCGGTCGTCGCCCACGGCAGCTGCGCTCAGCCCTTGAGCCCGGTCAGCGCGATGCCGCGCACGAAGTACTTCTGCGCGATCACGAACAGCGTGATCATCGGCACCAGGCTCACCAGCGCGCCGGCCATCATCTCCGGCCACTTGCCCACGAACTGGCCCTGGAAGAACGCCAGCCCGACCGTCGTCGTGTACTGGTCGAGGTCGCGCAGGTAGATGAGCGGGATGAGCAGGTCGTTCCACGACCACATGAACACGAAGATGGCGAGGGTGGCCATCGCCGGGCGGGCCAGCGGCAGGTACACGTAGCGGTAGATGTGCCACGGGTTCGCCCCGTCGACCCGCGCCGCGTCGGCCAGCTCGGTGGGGATGGCCAGGAAGAACTGGCGGAGCAGGAAGATCCCGAACGCGCCGCCGAGGAACGAGCCCACCCACAGCGGCTCCTGGGTGCCGATGAAGTTGCCGGAGTCGCTGAACGGGTGGGGCAGCGTCCGCCACAGGACGAAGTTCGGCACCAGCACCACCTGGAACGGGATGATCAGGGTGGCCATCAGGATGCCGAACAGCACGGACCGGCCCCGGAACGGGATCACGGCGAAGGCGAAGGCGGCCAGCGAGCACGCGATCAGCTCGCCGATCGTGTTGAGGGTCGCGATCTTGAGCGAGTTCAGGAAGAACGTCCCGAACGTCACGTCGCCGAAGGCGTTCCACATCCGCTCGTAGTTCTCCCAGTGCGGCCCGCTGGGGAGCGACAGCGGTGGCGCGCCGAAGACCTCGGCCCGCGTCTTGAGCGACGTGAGGAGCATCCAGAAGAACGGGATCATCATCAGCAGGCCGCCGACGATGAGCGTCAGGTACGTGGCGACGCGACCGGCGATGACCCGGGACCGGCTCCGGCGGTGCGGCCGGTAGGCCGGCTCGGTCGGACGGACAAGGCTCATCGTCCGTGCCTCACTGGTAGTGCACCCAGCGCCGCTGCGAACGGAAGTACACGAACATCAGGGCCGCGACGATCATGAACAGGACCCACGACGCCGCGCTCGCGTACCCCATCTTGAAGTTGCGGAACCCGTTCTCGTAGATGAAGTAGACCATCGTGATCGTCGCGTCGGACGGCTTGCCGGGCCGGGACAGGACGAACACCTGGTCGAACACCTGGAACGAGCCGATCAGGCTGAGGATGCCGGTGAAGAACAGGCTCGGGGTGAGCAGCGGCAGCGTGACGTGCCGGAACCGGCCGTTGCGTCCCGCGCCGTCCACGCTGGCCGCGTCGTAGTAGTCGCCGGGGATCGCCTGGAGGCCGGCCAGGAAGATGATCGTGTTGGCCGGCAGCCCCTGCCAGATCGACATCGCGATGATCGCGGGCATCGCCCAGAACGGGTCGGTGATCCACTTCTGGGCCGGGATGCCGAAGGCGCCGAGGAGCTGGTTGAGGAGGCCGCTGGTCGGGCTGTAGATCCAGGCCCAGACGAGGCCGACGGCGATCGCCGAGGTGACGAGCGGCAGGAAGTACATCGTCCGGATCCAGGAGATCCCCCGGATCGCCTGGTTGAGCGCAACGGCGAGGCCCAGCGACAGCGCCAGGCCGACCGGCACCGAGACCACGGTGTAGAAGGTGGTGTTGCGGAGCGCCATCAGGAACCGCTTGTCGTCGACCAGCCGGGCGTAGTTGTCGAGGCCGACGAGCTCCGGCGCGCGGAGCAGGTCCCAGCTCGTGAAGCTGATGCCCAGCGTCGCGAGGATCGGCCCGGCGGACAGGAGCACGAGGCCCAGGACCATGGGCGCGACGAACAGGAACGCCCACCGTTCATCGTGCCCGCGAGGACCGCGGCGTGACGGAGCCCCGCCACGGTCCCGCGTGGACCGCATGCCGATCCCGCCGGGCCAGGACGACGGACGACCCGGACGAGCGCGCATCGCGGGCCGACCAGCGTGCTCGACGTCCGGGCCGCCGGCGCTACTGGCCGCCGGCGAGGATGCCGTTGAGCTCCTCGTTCACCGAGGCGATCGCATCGGCTGCCGTCTTGTTGGGCGCGTTGAACACGTTCTCGTCCAGCTCCGTCTGGAGGATCGTGTTGAACTCGTTGTAGCCCACGAACGCGGGCTTGAGGTGGGCGAACGCGAGCGAGTCCGCGAACACCTGGGCGCCATCGAACGACGCCGGGTAGCTGGTGGCGAGGATCTCCTTGTTCACCGGCACCGAGGCCCGGAGGGCCATGATCTTCTCCTGGGCCTCGGGGCTGGCGAGGTACTTGGCGAGCAGCCACGAGGCCTCCGGGGCGTCCGTCTTCGCGTACACGACCGCGCCGGTGGGGTTGACCGAGGTCGCCTTGCCGGCCGGTCCGGCCGGGAGCGGCGCGATGCCGAGGTTGATGCCGGCCGCCTGGTGGGTCGGGACCAGCCACGAGCCGTTGATCTCCATGGCCGCCACGCCCTGCTCGAACGCGTCGCCGGTCTCGGCGAAGATCGCCGGGTCGGGGACGACCTTCTCCTTCCAGATCAGGTCCTGCAGGAACTGGATGCCGGCCGCGGACTCGGGCCGATCGAGCGCCGACGTCGTGCCGTCCTCGGTGAGGATGTCGCCACCCGCCTGCCACACGAACGACGACCACGCGTTCTCCATGTCGGTCGTCTCGGTGTAGATGCCCCACTGGTCGACGGTCCCGTCGCCGTCCGGGTCCTGGGTCAGCTGCTTGCCGACCTCGACCAGCTTGTCCCACGTCCACGTGTCGTCCGGGTAGGCCACGCCGGCCGCGTCGAACATGTCCTTGTTGTAGAACAGCACGATCACGTTCAGGTCGCGGGGCAGGCCGAACACCACGCCGTCCGGGGTGGTGAAGTCCCGGACCGCGTTGTCGTCCAGCTGGCCGAGGTCATAGCCCTCGGCCTGGATGTAGGGCGTCAGGTCGAGCAGCACGTCGCGCGTCTGGTAGTCGGGGCCCAGCGGACCGTCCATCGCGAACACGTCCGGTGCGGCGCCGCCCGCCAGGCCCGTCTGGAGCTTGTCCCAGTACGCGTCCCAGTCGGCCACCGTCACGTCGACGGTGATGCTGGGGTTCGCCGCGGTGAAGCCCTCGACGACCGCCTTCTGGCTGTTGATCTCGGCCGGGTCGCCCCAGATCGCGTACTCGATCGTGACGGGCGGGCCCGAGTAGCCGGGCGACGCTCCCGGCCCGCTGGTGCCGGGCTCGGCGGACGTGGCGGGCGGAGCCGACGGCGGTGGCGCAGTGGTGGGCGTTGTGGCGCCGCAGGCGGCGGCGAACAGCGCGGCGGCGGCCACGACCGCCACCGGGCGCCATCGCCCGGCCGGAGTCATGCTGAGCATCGTGGTTCTCCTCCTGCGGCTCTAGCCGAGCCAGTCGGGAGCCGATCCTCCGAGCCAGCCGGGGAGCCACTCCCCTTCGGCCGCGATCAGCTCGTCGGTCATGCGCCACGCCTGGTCGAGCGTCAGGCGGGCCTGGACGATGGGGTCGGTGAGCACGGCGTGGTAGACGAGATCCCGGTCCTCGTCCAGCGCCGCGCGCACGGTCAGCTCCTGGCAGTCCACGGCGGGGCGCGTGTAGGCGGCGCACTGCGGCGGCAGCGGCCCGACCCGCGTGGCATGGACGCCGAACGCGTCCACCAGCGCGGGCACCTCGACACACGCGTCCGCGGCCAGGTTGGCGATGAGCGCCGCCCCCGCCGGACCCGCCGGGTCCGCGCGGTTCGGCACGTTGGCGACGATCCGGGCCGGCTCGCCGGTCGTCATCGAGTGGATGATCACCGCCGCGTATTCGCCGCTCCGCTCGATCTCGAACGGCTCGCCGGCGTCGAGGCGGCGCTTGGTGGCCTCGTACTCGTCCAGGTTGTTGGCGACCCGTGACAGGTACTCGCCGATCGGGACGTTGAACGCCTCGACCTGGCCCTTGGGGATGAACCACGGGTTGTACTCGGCGTGGTGCTCCGAGGACTCGGTGGGGTAGAACCCGAACCGGCGGAACAGGTCCGCCCGCACCAGGTCGTCGGCGGGAGCCCGGCCGGCGTCCACGAACTCGCGCAGGTCCGGGTACAGGTCCCGGCCCTGGCGCTCGAGGGCGAGGATCCAGGCCAGGTGGTTGACCCCGGCCGACAGCGCGTGGACCTCCTCGAACGGCAGGCCGAGGTACCCGGCCAGCGTGTGGACCGTCCAGTGGACCGAGTGGCACAGCCCGACCGTCGGCGTGCCGATCGCCTCGTCCACGGCGCGGACCAGGATGCCCATCGGGTTCGTGTAGTTGAGGAACATCGCGTCGGGGCACACGTCCGCGATGTCGGCCGCGATCGCGAGCGTCACCGGGATCGTCCGCAGCCCGCGCAGGACGCCGCCCACGTTGATGGTGTCGTTGATCGTGTACTCGAGGCCGAACCGCGCCGGGATGTCGAAGTCGAGCTGGGTCGCCCGCGCCCCGCCGACCTGGATCGTGTTGATCACGAAGTCGCAGCCCTCGAGGGCGGCCCGGCGGTCGAGGCTGCCGGTGATCCGCGGGGTCGCGCCGAGGGCGCCGGCGGTCCAGGCCGCCATCCGCTCCGCCGTGCCGAGGCGATCCGCGTCGATGTCGTGGAGGACGAGCTCCGCGTCGCGGAGCTCGGGGTACGAGAGGATGTCGCCCAGCAGGTTGCGGGTGAACTCGACGCTGCCCGCGCCGACGAGCGCGATCCTGGTCACGATGGCTCCGCCTTCCCGGCTCCGAGGATGTGGGTCAGCCCCTGGCTGTGGTAGCGCTCGATCCACTCCGGCCGGTCAGGGTTCAGACCCCGGTGCCGCGCGAGCGCGAACGCGAGCAGCGCGACGGGCGGCACGGCGGTCAGCGGCGCGTGGTCCTCGCGGGCGCCGGCCGGCAGCCGGAGGAGCTCCGCGCCCTCGACGAGCGGCGCCGGGCCCACCTCGATCACGCGCGAGCCCCAGGCCTGCGCGTGGCGCAGCAGCTCGGCCATCGCCGCGCGGCCCGGACCCTCCGGCGCGAGGGCGATCACGACCGCGTCGGGCCCCAGCATGGTGGCGACGCCCGAGGTCATCTCCCAGGTCTCGGCACCCTCCGCGTGGACGAGGGCCATCTCCTTGAGCTTGAGCGCCGCCTCGAGCGCGGCCGGGTACCCGAGCCCACCACCGGCCACGAACACGTGGGAGCTGGTGGCGAGGGATTCGGCCAGGCCCTCGACCACCGGTTCCGCGTGCGCGATCGCGGCCTCGGCATCCGCGGCGGCGGCCTCGATCTGCCGCTCGACGGGCGCGGCCCGGTCGGGTCCCAGCAGCTCGAGCAGGAGCAGCTCCGTCGCCACCAGCGTGGACGAGAAGGTCTTGGTCATGACCGGCACCGTGGACGGGCCGCCGGCCGACAGGACGACGTCCGACGCCACCCGCGTCAGGGCGGAGCCCGGCACGTGGACGATGCCCGCGAACGGGGTCCGTCCGCGCACCGCCTCCGCGACGCCCACGACGTCCCTGAACTCGCCCGACGACGAGATGCCGACCACCGCGTCGTGCGGGCCGGGGGCCGGGCCGTAGGTCCGGTAGTCGGCGGCGGTGAGCGCGAACGCGACCGGGTCGTCCGGGCCGGCGTGACGCCGGTACAGGGCCGCGGACGCGAGCGCCGAGTGGTAGCTGGTGCCGTTGCCGATCACGAACACCCGCGCGATCCCGGCCGACCGCCAGGACGCGGCCACGCGCCGGGCGTCGGGCAGCGCCGACGCGAGCGTGGCCCGGATCGCGGCCGGTCCCTCTCGGATCTCGGCCGGGATCACGCCCTCGATCACGGCCGCTCCCCCGCCGGGGCGACGATCACCCTGACCCCGTGCTCCCGGACGGCCGACAGCGTGGCCGGTGGAACGGCGTCGTCGGTCACGAGGACGTCCACCTCGTCGAGCCCGAACACGAACCCCGGCGCGGCCTGCGTGAACTTCGTCGCGTCGGCGAGGACGACGGCAGATCGGGCCATGCGCCGCAGGGCGCGGTCGATGAGGATCTCGGGCACCGAGTCGTTCATCAGCCCCTGCTCGACGCTGATCGCGCCGATGCCCATGAACAGGGTGTCGGCGCGGAGCTCGGACGTGGCCAGCTCGGCGAGGTGGCCGAGCATGGAGTGCATCTTCGGACGCACGACGCCGCCCAGGACGATCAGCTCGATCCCGTCCCGGTCCATGAGGACGTTCGCGACGTCGAGGGCGTTGGTGATCACGGTCAGGCGCCGGTCCGCGATCACCCGGGCGAACTCGAGGGCGGTGGTGCCGCTGCCGATGACGATCGTCGTGCCGTCGGCCACGAGCTCGCTCGCGGCACGCGCGATCCGGCGCTTGGCGTCCGCGGCGGGATCGTCCCCGGCCGGCCCCGCGACGCGGTCGGGGATGGCAGCGCCGCCGTAGGTCCGGACGAGACGGCCGTCCCGGGCCAGCCGCTGGAGGTCCCGGCGGATCGTGGACTGCGTGACGCCGAGCCCCGAGGCGAGGTCGGCCACGGACGCACGGCCATCCCACCGCAGGTGCTCGACGAGGCGTGCGCGGCGCTGGACGTCTCGCATGCGAACATCGTGCTTCCAGATGCGCAAGTTGTCAAGCATGTGTGCGTGTTTCGCGCACAAGTGGCGTCGTCATGCGCAGACTGAGCTTGCATGGCCCGCCGCCGGCGCCTACGATGGCCGCGATGGCCTACCTCCTCGGGACCCGCCGCGGCCTCGATGCCTGCAGCTCGCCGCGTGGCACGTTCACCGTCCTCGCCCTCGACCACCGCCAGAACCTGCGCACGGAGCTGCGGCCGGCCGACCCGGCGTCGGTCGGCGTGGCCGAGATGATCGAGTTCAAGCGCGCGGTCGTCCGCTCGCTGTCGACGGCCGGGACGGGGATCCTGCTGGACCCCGAGATCGGCGTCGGTCCGGCGATCGCGGACGGCTCGCTGCCCGGCGGCGCCGGCCTGATCGTGGCCGTGGAGGCCACCGGGTACGAGGGGCCGGCCGGCGCCCGCGTCAGCCGGGTCCTCCCGGGCTGGGGCGTGGACGCGGTCAAGCGCCTGGGCGCGTCGGCGGCCAAGCTGCTCGTCTACTACCACCCGGACGCGCCGAACGCGGCGGACCAGGAGCGGCTGGTAGCCGACGTCGCCGCGGCCTGCCGCGAGGCGGACCTCGCGCTGTTCCTCGAGCCGCTCTCGTTCGGGCTCGATGGCGGGAAGCTGACCGGCGAGGCGCGGCGGGCCGTGGTCATCGAGACCGCGCGGCGGCTCACGGCGATCGGCGGGGACGTGCTCAAGGCGGAGTTCCCGCTCGACGCCTCGGTGACCGACGAGGCTCGCTGGCGCGATGCCTGCGAGGCGCTGGACGCCGCGACACCCGTGCCCTGGGTGCTGCTCTCCGGCGGCGTCGACGACGCGATGTTCGAGCGCCAGGTCGCCGTGGCGTGCCGGGCGGGGGCGAGCGGCGTCCTCGTCGGGCGGTCCGTGTGGGCCGCGGCCGCGACGATGGCGCCCGGCGCCCGGGACGCCTTCCTGGCCACGACCGCGCACGAGCGACTCGCCCGCCTGGCGGGGATCGTGGACGAGCTGGCTGCGCCGTGGCGGCCGCGCTGGACCGCCGCGCGCCGGCCGGACGAGCCGGCCGAGGGCTGGTACGCGGCGTACTGATCGATGCCCGGGCCGGACGCTCCCGCGCGCGACATCGACCTGCTGGTCGCGGGCGAGATCAACCCCGATGTCGTCGTCACCGACCCGGACCCGGTGCCGGTGTTCGGGCAGCACGAACGGTTCGTGGACGGGATCCGGCTCACCATCGGCAGCTCGTCGGTGATCGCCGCCTGTGGCGCGGCGCGTCTCGGGCTCCGGGTCGCGTTCGCCGGGGTGGTCGGCGCCGATGCGCTCGGCCGGTACATGCTCGACGCGATGCAGGAGCGGGGCCTGGACACGACCGCGTGCCGCGTGGACCCGCTGCTGCCGACCGCCGCCAGCGTCATCCTCGGCAACGGCCACGACCGCGCGATCCTGACCTCGCGCGGGACGGTGGCCGGGCTTCGGGCCGCGGACGTGCCGGCGTCGCTCCTCGCGCGGGCCCGCCATCTGCACGTCGGCAGCTGGTTCCTCCAGGCGGCGCCGGAGCTGGCGATGCTGCTGGACGCCGCCCGGGCCGCGGGCTGCACCACCAGCATCGACCCGAACTGGGATCCGTCCGCGGCGTGGAACGGCGGCTTCGCCGAGGCCGCCGCCCGCGTCCAGCTCGTCCTCCCCAACGCCGCCGAGGCCTGCCGGCTGGCGCGCGTCGACGACGTCGAGGCGGCCGCCCGTGCGCTCGCGGCCGCGGGGGGCGACACGGGCCCCACGGTCGTCGTCAAGCTCGGAGCGGCGGGTGCGCTGGCGGCGACCCCGGACGGCGCCCTGGTGCGGGTGGCGGCCGTCCCCGTCGAGCCGGTGGACACGACGGGCGCCGGGGACTCGTTCGACGCCGGGTTCCTCGCCGCGTGGCTCGATGGGCGGCCCCTGGATGCGTGCGTTCGCTTCGCGGTGGCCTGCGGGAGCCTGTCCACGCTCGGCGTGGGCGGCACGGACGCGCAACCGACGCATGCGCAGGTCGAGGCCCTGCTGGCCGGCGGCGCCCCGTGACCGAGCCCCGGATCCGGCGCCTCGTCGGGGTGTCGCTCAACGCGGCGATCGACCGGATCGCGTCCGTGGAGCGCCTCGTCCCGGGCACGATCCACCGCCCGCAGGAGCTGTCCGCGCTCCCCGGCGGCAAGGCCGCCAACGTCCTGCGGGCGGCCCGGCACCTCGGGCTCCCCGGCGAGCTGGTGGCGGTCCTCGGCGGTCACGCGGGTGCCTGGTATCGCGAGGCCCTGGCGGCGAGAGACATCGGCATCGAGGCCGTGGAGGTGTCGGGGGAGACGCGCACCTGCCTGTCGGTGCTGGACGAGGCCGCCGGGACCCTGACCGAGTTCTACGCGGCTGGTGTCACGCTGACCGACGCCGACTGGCCGCGCGTCGAAGGCGCGCTGGAGCGTGCCCTGCGGCCGGACGGGCGGGACGCCCTGGTGGTCCTGGCCGGGAGCCTGCCTCCGGGCGCCCCCACCGACGCCTATGCGCGGCTGGCCCGCGTGGCGAGCAGGGCAGGCGCCCGCGCGGCGGTCGACATCGCGGGCGAGCCGCTCCTCGCCGCGCTCGAGGCACGGCCGTGGCTGGTCAAGGTCAACGCGGCGGAGGCGGAGACGGCGACCGGGACGTCGGCGCGCACGCTGGGGCGGGCGGCCGCTGCGGGCCGGACGCTGCGGGCGCGCGGCGCCGTGAACGCCATCGTGACCCGCGGCGTCCACGGGGCCGTGGCATCGACGACGGCCGGGACGTGGGCCGTCGGCGGTGTCCCGGCGGCGCTCAGGGGCCCGTACTCCGTGGGCAGCGGGGACGCGTTCCTCGCCGGCTACGCGGTGGCGCTGGCACGAGGCGAGCCACCCGCGGACGCGTTGCGCCTGGGCGCCGCGGCCGGCACCGCGAACGCGAGGACGCCCGGCCAGGGCGAGCTGGACCCGGACGAGGTGCAGCGCCTTGCGCCGCGCTTCGCGACCACGCGGCGGCCGGACGACTGACGGACCCGGCAGGAAGCCCTGACCTGACGCCGTGCGTTCACGTCGGTCGGAGCACCGCCGCGTCCCCCGCACCCACGCCGAGTTCGCTGCGGGCCCGCACCCGCCCGAGCCTCGCGGGCGCTTGTCGTCAGGCGTGACGCTGGAGTGTGCATTCTGGCGGTTGCCGCGTGGTTGGCCGTCCAGGGGGAGCCCGCTTGTCACTGCAGATGCACAGCGACGGCGAGTCGTGCCGGGCGGACCGGTCCCCTACTCCCCGAGGCCCTCCAGGCGCCGCCGGGCCCGGCCCAGCGCGCCGCGGTCCGCGAACGCCACGAACACCGTGTCGTCGCCGGCGATCGAGCCCACCACCTCCGGCCAGCGCGCCCGGTCCAGGGCTGCCGCCAGCGGGTGCGCGGAGCCGGGCAGGGTGCGCAGGACCAGGAGCGTGCCGGCCTCGCGGATCTCGACCGGCATGTCGCGCAGGAGGATCCGGATCCGGTCCTCGCCGCTCGTCTCGGCCTCGCGCAGGCGCTGCGGGATCGCGTACGTCTGGGTGCCGCCGCGCCCGGTCTTGGTCAGGCCCAGCTCGGCCACGTCGCGGCTGATCGTGGCCTGGGTCGCCCGGAACCCACGCTCGCGGAGGGCGGCGGCGAGCTCCTGCTGGGTGCGGATCGGGCGCTGCTCGACGAGGTCCCGGATCTCGCGCTGCCGGAGCTGCTTCATGACCTCCACGGCTCCGTCTCCCGTCCGGCCGCTACCGGGTGAGGAACGCGACGACCACCACGGCCGCGAGCGCGACGCGGTACGCGACGAACACGGTGAACGACCGCGTCCGCACGTAGCGCAGCAGGACGGCGATGGCCAGGATCCCGGACACGAACGAGGCGACGACGCCCACCGCGAGCGGCACCACCTCGACCGCGCCGGCCTGGCCCGCCACCAGCTTGTAGCTCTCGTAGACGACGGCCATCGCCGTGATCGGGGTGGCCATCAGGAAGCTGTAGCGGGCGGCGTCTGCGCGATCGAGGCCGGCGAACAGGCCCGCGGACATGCTGATGCCGGACCGGCTGATGCCCGGGATGAGCGCGATGGCCTGCGCCGCGCCGATGCCCACCGCGCCCCGGAACGTGAGCCGGTGGATGGTGTGGGTGCGCGGGCCCCAGCGGTCGGCCAGCCACAGCACCGCGCCGCCGATCACGAGCATCACCGCCACGAGCCCCACCTGGCGCACGTTCTCCTCGATGAAGTCGTTGAGCAGCAGGGCCACGACGGCGGCCGGGACGGTCGACGCGGCGAGCAGCCAGGCCAGCCGGCGGTCCGGGTCGTCGCGGAACGATCGGTCCCGCAGCGCCGCCAGGCCGGCCGGGACCAGGCGTCGCCAGTCGTCGCGGAAGTAGACCAGCAGCGCGACCAGCGTCCCGCCGTGGAGCACGACCGAGAACGCGAGCGATTCGATGAACGGGTCCTCCCAGCCGAACAGCGCCGGGATGATGATGTGGTGCCCGGACGACGAGATCGGCAGGAACTCCGTGAGTCCCTGCACGATTCCCATCACGAGGGCTTGCAGGATCGAATCCACCGTCACGAGCCCTCGAGCCGGATTGCCGTGGCCGCCGCCTGGCGCGAGGCCACTAGCGGATGAACAGCGGGGCGAGCACCAGCGTGATCGTCGCGAGCAACTTCACCAGGACGTGGAGCGACGGGCCGGCGGTGTCCTTGAACGGGTCGCCGACGGTGTCGCCGACCACGGCCGCGGCGTGGGCGTAGCTGCCCTTGCCGAGCACGTTGCCCTTGTCGTCCATGAGGTGGCCGGACTCGATGTACTTCTTCGCGTTGTCCCAGGCCCCGCCGCCGTTGTTGAGGACGGTGGCCAGCAGGACGCCCGCGATGGTGCCGACCATCAGCAGTCCCGCGACGGCCTGGTAGCCCAACAGGAGCCCGACGGCGACCGGCGTCGCGACGGCGACCAGGCCCGGGGCCACCATCTCGCGCAGCGCGGCGCGGGTCGTGATGTCCACGACCCGGGCGTAGTCCGGGCGCTGGGTGTAGTCCATGATCCCGGGCATCTCCCGGAACTGGCGGCGGACCTCGACGATGATCGACTGGGCGGTCTTGCCCACGGCGCGGATCGCGAGGCTGCTGAAGAAGTACACGAGCATCGCGCCGATGAGCGCGGCGACGAAGACGTTGACGTCGGCGAGGTCGACCGCCTCCATGATCGCCTTGCCCTGGCGCTCCAGGATCAGGTTGACCTTGTCGATGTACGCCGAGAACAGCAGGAACGCGGCCAGCGACGCCGAGGCGATGGCGTAGCCCTTGGTGAGCGCCTTGGTCGTGTTGCCCACCGCGTCGAGGCGGTCCGTGATCTCGCGCGCGCCGGCCTCGGCACGGCTGAACTCGGCGATGCCGCCGGCGTTGTCGGTGATGGGGCCGAAGGTGTCCATCGCCAGGATGTAGGCGGTGGTCATCAGCATGCCCATCGTGGCGACGGCGGTGCCGAAGATGCCACCCCGCTCGCCGAGCCCGGACTGCGCGCCGAGCCAGTGGCTGGCCAGGAGGGCAATGCCGATCGTGATCGCGGTGACGAAGGTCGTCTCGTAGCCGACCGCGGTGCCGCTGATGATGTTCGTGGCCGGGCCGGTCTTCGAGGCCTCTGCGATCTCGCGCACCGGGCGGAACGAGCCCGCAGTGTAGAACTGGGTGATGTAGACGAACGCGACGCTGGTCGCGAGGCCCACGACGCCGGCAGCGAAGAACCAGACCCAGGTTGGGATGCCGTTCTCGCCGACGCTGCCGACTGTCTGCATCGTCTGGCTGGTGACGAACCCGAGCGCGACCACGGACAGGATCGTGGTGACCCAATACCCTCGGTTGAGGATGTTCATCGGGTTCTCATCCTCGCGACCGCGGATGAAGAACGCGACGGAGATGATCGTGGCCAGGAGGCCGAACCCGCGGATGATCAGCGGGAAGAAGATCCACGCCGACGGGTTGGGCCAGCCGAGGTCGAGCGCGATCTTGTATACGCCGACGCCCAGGATCATGGCGCCGATGTTCTCGGCGGCGGTGGACTCGAACAGGTCCGCGCCACGGCCGGCGCAGTCGCCGACGTTGTCGCCCACGAGGTCCGCGACCACGCCCGCGTTGCGGGGGTCGTCCTCGGGGATGCCCGCCTCGACCTTGCCCACCAGGTCCGCGCCGACGTCGGCCGCCTTGGTGTAGATGCCGCCGCCGAGCTGGGCGAACAGGGCGACGAAGCTCGCCCCAAAGCCGAAGCCGACGATCAGGAACGGCGCCTGTTGAACGGTCGCCTCGCCGAGACCCCCGAAGGCCGCGAAGATGCCCCACACGCCCAGCAGCGACAGGGCGACGACCAGGAACCCGGAGACGGCCCCGCCGCGCATCGCGACCTGGACCGCCTCGACGAGGCTCCGGCGGGCCGCGGCCGCCGTGCGCACGTTCGACTTGACACTGATGTACATGCCGATGATCCCGGAGGCCATCGAGCACGCGGCCCCGACGAGGAACGCGACGGCCGTCCGCCAGCCGAGATCGACGCCGAAGATGTCGGTGTCGGCGACCTCCTTCGTCTCGAACACGGTGATGATCAGGAAGATCGCAGCCGCCCCGACGAGCGCGAGACCGCCGATCGTCGTGTACTGGCGACGGATGAAGGCGACCGCGCCCTCGAAGATCGTGCCGGCGACGTCGACCATCTCCTTGGTGCCGGTGTCCCGGGAGAGCACGTCGCGCGCCAGGTAGAGCGCGAACAGGATCGCGGCGAGTCCCGCGATCGGGATGATCCACTGGAGCGCGTCGGCCATCGGGGTTTGCAGAGCCTCCTGGGCGGGGTTCGGACGCCGGTGACTTGGTGTGGACCCCCGTCGCGTTGCGGGCCGGTTCGAGGACGGGCACGGGCACCCGCGCGACGGGTTCGGGCTGTCGCCGGCGGGGCTCGGAACACAGGGGAGCCCGCGCGTCGGCGGGCAGAGTGTATGGCTCGCCCGCGGACGGGGTCAAACGCGATTCGGGCTCCACCGGATGCCATCCATCGGGCGTCGCTGTTTATGCAGCCAGGTGCCCCGGAAACGCGCGCTCCCGGCGGGTCCGGCCCCCCGTCCCTATACTCCCCGCTCGATGGACAAGCGTTCCGGCCTGGGGTGTCTCTTCGAAGTCGTTGAGACGCTCGTGCTCACCCTCGTCATCTTCTTCGTCATCCAGACGTTCGTCGCCCAGCCGTACCAGGTGCAGCAGAACTCGATGGAGCGCACCCTGGAGCCCGGGCAGTACGTGCTGGTCGACAAGCTCACCCCACGCTGGGACACCTACGGTCGCGGCGACGTCGTCGTGTTCAACCCGCCGCCCAGCTGGACGGACGACCCGACGCCGTTCATCAAGCGCGTCATCGGCCTGCCGGGCGACACGGTCGAGGTCAAGGACGACGGGCACGTGTACATCAACGACGTCGCGCTCGAAGAGCAGTACACGTTCAAGGACGACGAGGGCGTCAACGAGCCCACCACGGCGTCGCTCGACCAGCGGCGCTGGGTGGTGACCGAGGGCGAGCTGTTCGTGATGGGCGACCACCGCCAGGCGTCCGCCGACTCGCGCGTGTTCGGCCCCATCAAGACCACCGACGTGATCGGCCGCGCGTTCCTCCGCTACTGGCCGATCTCGACGATCGCCATCCTCCAGACGCCGTCCTACCCGGAACTCCCGGCGGCCCCCTGACGGGCCGGGCTGCGCCGTGACCCCCGTCCTCGTCGCCCTCGGGGTGGTCGTGGCCGCCGGTGCGGTCGTGGGCGTGAGCGCGCGCGAGCCGCGGTTCGCGGTCCTGGGCGTCCTCGTCGTGCTGCTCGCCTCCGGGTACGTCGCAGACCCGCTGCCCGGGACCATCGCCCTCGGCGCCCGCCTCGTCGGCGCGGTGCTGGGCGGCTACGTGCTGTGGATCGCCCTGCGCCGGGCCCCGGCGCCCACCGCCGGCTCGCGCATGGGCTGGCCGGGC
>JBFMAT010000010.1:0-93924 GCA_040755495.1 Chloroflexota bacterium | reverse complement strand
CCGGCTTCTTCGTGTCCGCGGATGTCCGGGACAGGGGACGGGGCCGCGGATCCTCAGCGCTCGGTGTCGCCGCTCCGGACGACGGCGATCGCGTTCTCGAGCCGGAGCTTCGCGATCGTGAGGTACTTGGCGAGGTTGGACCGGTCGACCGCACCGATCGCCCCCAGGACCTCGGGGTTCCGGACGATGTCCAGGAAGCCCTCGACCGCCTCGTTGAGCTGCTGCTTGGCGACGATCAGCGTGTCGTCCCGGACGGCTGCCGCGGTCGCGGCGTGATGGTCCTCCCAGCCCTCGGCGCGATCGGCCGCGGCCGCGTCGGCCTCGGGCCCCGGCTCGGGCTCGTCGTCCACGACGACCCGCGGGCGCCGCCCTTCGATCCGCTCGCGGAGCTTGACCAGCGACAGCTCGTTGCGCGCGACCTGCTCGGCCAGCCGGCGGCGCTTTCGGGGGTCCTCGACCTTCATCAGCTCGTAGGCGTGCGACAGGGTGTCCTTGCGCAAAGACACGAGCTCCCGGATCTCCGGCGGCGCGTCGGCCAGGCGGAGCCGGTTCTCGAGGTAGCCCTTGTCCTTGCCCAGCTTGTCCGCAAGCTTGCGGATGCTGTAGCCGTGGTCCCGGATCATCCGGTCGTACATCGAGGCCTCGTCGAGCGGCGAGATGTCCTCGCGCTGGAGGTTCTCGATGATCGAGATCTCGAGGGCGGTGTCGTCGTCGATGTCCTCGACCAGCGCCGGGATCGTCACGTGGCCCGCGATCCGCGACGCGCGCCAGCGTCGCTCGCCCGCGATCAGCTGGTAGCGGCCGTCGTCGCGCGGCCGGACGAGGATCGGCTGGAGGACCCCGTGCTCGCGGATGGACGCGGCGAGCTCGAGGAGCGTCGCCTCGTCGAAGGCGAGGCGCGGCTGCTCCGGGTTGGAGTCGATGTGGTCCACCTCGATGACCTTGACGCCGGTGGACCGCCGGTTCATGTCCGGGGACAGCAGGCTGACGATCGCGGGCGGGAGCTCGCGTTCCTCCGACAGGCGGCGTGCCGCCGCGGCGCGGAAGTCAGTTCTGGCCAATCTGGATCACCTCCCGGGCGAGCTCGCGATAGCTCCTGGCGGCCTCCGACGCGCTCGCGTACGAGGTGATCGGCCGCCCGACGAGGGGTGCCTCGCCCAGCTTCACGGTGTTGCGGATGATGGTGCCGAAGACGTGGTGGTCGCCCACGACGCGCAGCTCGTCGAGCATGTCGCGCGCGAGGTTGGTTCGTCCGTCGTAGAAGGTCGGCAGCAGGCCGAGGATCCGCAGGTCGCGGTTGAGCTTCATCCGGATCGCGTGGATGACCTTGACCAGGTTGTTGAGGCCCTTCATGGCGTAGAACTGCGTCTGGACCGGGATGATCACGCTGTCCGCCGCGACCAGCCCGTTGACGGTCAGGAGGCCGAGGTTCGGGGGGCAGTCGATCAGCACGTAGTCGTACTGCTCCACCTGGTCGCGCATCGCCTCGCGCAGGATCTGCTCGCGGCCCAGCGCGGTGAACAGCTCGCCCTCGGTGCTGGCGAGGTCGATGTGCGCGGGCGCGACATCGATCCCCGCGGTCTCGGTGGCGAGGACGACCTCCGGCAGCGTGGCGCGGCCGTCGGCGAGGACGTCCGCCATCGATCGCCCGACGGTGTTGAGGTTGACGCCCACCCCGGCCGTGAGATTCGCCTGCGGATCCATGTCGATGAGCAGGACCCGGCACCCCTCTTCCGCGAGCGCCCCGGCGAGGTTGATCGCCGTCGTCGTCTTGCCGACGCCGCCCTTCTGGTTTGCGATCGCGATCACGTGCGTCAAGGGCGTCACCTCGGAGAAGCGGAACGGCGCGTCGGGAATCGGCGGGAGTGGGGGAATGCTACCGCGCGGGGCTGCATCGCGACTCCCGAGGTTGTCCACACAATGCCCGACTTGTGCACCGTTCTGTGGATATCCGGCCGCTCGCGCTGCATGAAACCCGAGGATCGTGATGCCGTTGT
Organism: Chloroflexota bacterium; assembly: GCA_040755495.1. Lineage (GTDB taxonomy): Bacteria > Chloroflexota > Limnocylindria > Limnocylindrales > CSP1-4 > CAIXZV01. Next base: position 91,927 of record JBFMAT010000010.1, on the reverse strand, counting down.
AATGATCCGTTGATCCACCGGAAACACGCCGATGACGATGCGTCGGGCCGGACCGGCGCCACGCGAGTCCCTGGGGTGCCCGGTGCACGCTTCGGCGTGGGGTGGTGGGGCCTATCATGGCGCCGACCCGCTGTCTGTGCGCAAAGACAATCCGCCACGCCACCGGAGGGAGCCAGGACGTGTCCAGCAACGCGGAACGGATCGCCCGCCTCGAGCGGATGCGCGCGGAGGCCCTGCAGGGTGGGGGACCGGTGCGCATCGAGCGTCAGCACGCGTGGGGCAAGCTGACGGCCCGCGAGCGGCTCGACCTGCTCCTGGACCCCGGCTCGTTCGTCGAGCTGGACGCGTTCGTCACCCACCGGGCGACCGAGTTCGGGCTGGATCGCCAGCACTTCCTGGGCGACGGGGTGGTGACCGGGCACGGGACCATCGACGGCCGGCTGGTGTTCGTGTTCAGCCAGGACTTCACGGTCTTCGGCGGCTCGCTGTCCGAGGCCTATGCCGAGAAGATCTGCAAGGTCATGGACCTCGCGATGAAGGTCGGTGCCCCCGTCGTGGGCCTCAACGACTCGGGCGGCGCGCGGATCCAGGAAGGCGTCGCGTCGCTGGGCGGCTATGCCGAGATCTTCCTGCGCAACGTCCTGGCCTCGGGCGTGGTGCCACAGATCTCGGTCATCCTCGGGCCGTGCGCGGGCGGCGCGGTGTACTCGCCGGCGATGACGGACTTCACCGTGATGGTCGAGGGCACGAGCTACATGTTCGTGACCGGCCCCAACGTCGTGAAGGCGGTGACCCACGAGGAGGTCGATTCGGACGCGCTCGGCGGGGCGGCCGTCCATACCGGCCGGAGCGGCGTCGCGCACCTCGCGGCCCGTGACGAGGCGGAGGCGCTGGACTACGTCCGGCGGCTGCTCGCGCACATGCCCCAGAACAACCTCGCCGACCCGCCCCAGGTCGCCGTCACGGATCCGCCCGACCGGATGGACCCGGAGCTCGACGGCGTGGTCCCCGACGAGCCGAGCAAGCCCTACGACATGCACGACGTCATCCGCCGCGTCGTGGACGACGCCGCGTTCCTCGAGATCCAGCCCGCCTGGGCCGGCAACATCCTCGTCGGGTTCGCGCGGCTGGGCGGCCGCTCCGTGGGCCTCGTCGCGCAGCAGCCCGCGGTCCTGGCCGGCGCCCTGGACATCGACGCGTCGGTCAAGGCGGCGCGCTTCGTCCGGACCTGCGACGCATTCAACATCCCGATCGTCACGTTCGTCGACGTGCCGGGCTTCCTGCCCGGGGTGGGGCAGGAGCACAACGGGATCATCAAGCACGGCGCGAAGCTGCTGTACGCCTACTGCGAGGCCACGGTGCCCAAGGTGACCGTCATCACGCGCAAGGCGTACGGCGGCGCCTACGACGTCATGAGCAGCAAGCACATCCGCGGCGACCTCAACTTCGCGTGGCCCAGTGCCGAGATCGCGGTGATGGGCGCCGAGGGCGCCGTCAACATCATCTTCAAGGACGCGATCGCGGGCGCCGACGACCCGGTCGCCGAGCGCAAGCGCCTGGTCGCCGAGTACGAGACCGAGTTCTCCAACCCGTACATCGCCGCGGCCCGCGGCTACATCGACGAGGTCATCCTGCCGCGCGAGACGCGTCCGCGCCTCGTCCGCGCGCTGGAGGTGCTCGCCGACAAGCGCGACACCAACCCCAGGAAGAAGCATGGCAACATCCCGCTCTGACCCCGCGATGTCCTTGCGCAAAGACGCGTTCGCCGGTGACTCCCGATGACGGTCGCCGCGCCGCCGTTTCGCCGGGTGCTGATCGCCAACCGCGGCGAGATCGCCGTCCGGATCATCCGCGCCTGCCACGAGCTGGGGATGGAGGCCGTCGCCGTGTACAGCGACGCGGACGCCGAGGCCGCGCACGTCCGGCTCGCCGACGCGGCCGTCCGGCTGGGCCCGCCGCCGCCGGCCGAGAGCTACCTGCGGATCGACGCCGTCGTCCGGGCCGCGCTCGACATGGGCGCCCAAGCGGTGCACCCGGGCTATGGCTTCCTGGCCGAGCGCGCCGCGTTTGCCCGGGCGGTCGAGGACGCGGGCCTCGCGTTCGTCGGCCCGGCGTCGGCGACCATCGAGGCGCTGGGCGACAAGCTCAACGCCCGGCGGCTGGCGGCCGGCGTGGACGTGCCCTCGGTGCCCGGGACCCTCGAGCCCGCGCCGGTGGACCGGCCCGACCAGGTGGCCGACATCCTCGCGACCGCCGAGCGCATCGGCTTCCCGCTGCTCGTCAAGGCCGCGGCGGGTGGCGGGGGACGCGGGATGCGCCGTGTCACCCGGGCCGAGGACCTGCCCGCCGCCCTCGTGTCCGGGTCGCGCGAGGCCGAGTCGGCGTTCGGCGACGGGTCCGTCTACCTCGAGCGCGAGATCCTGCCGGCGCGACACATCGAGGTGCAGCTCCTGGGTGACGCGCAGGGCACCGTCGTCGCCCTTGGCGAGCGCGACTGCTCGCTCCAGCGCCGTCACCAGAAGCTGGTCGAGGAGGCGCCGGCGCCGGGCCTGTCCGAGGCGCAGCGACGCCACCTGCACGGACTCGCGATCCGGCTCGCGCAGGCCGCGGGGCTGCGCAACGCCGCGACCTGCGAGTTCCTCCATGACCCCGCCGGCGACTTCTGGTTCCTCGAGGTCAACACGCGGCTCCAGGTCGAGCACGGGGTGACCGAGCTCGTGGCCGGCGTGGACATCGTGCGCGAGCAGCTCCGGATCGCGGCCGGCGAGCCCTTGTCGCCGGCGGTCATCGCGGCGGGGGAGCGGGCCGCCATCCCGTCGACCCATGCCATCGAGGTGCGGCTCTCGGCGGAGGACCCGGCCCGGGCGTTCGCGCCGACGCCGGGTCGCGTCGGGCGCTGGGTCATGCCGTCCGGTCCGGGCGTCCGGGTGGACACCGGCATCGAGGCCGGCGACCGGGTGCCACCCGAGTACGACAACCTGATCGCGAAGCTCATGGTCCAGGCGCACGACCGCGACGCCGCCATCGACCGCCTCGCGCGTGCGCTGGACGAGACCGAGGTCGGGGGCATGCAGACGACGCTGCCGTTCCACCGGCTCGTCGCCCGCAGCGCGGCGTTCCGTCGCGGCGAGCTGTCCACGGGCTGGGTGGACGAGCACTGGGACGGTGAAGCGGCGCGCGCCGAGGCCGTCCGAAAGGCGCTCCTCGCGGCGGGTCTCGAGGCGATCGGCGAGGACGCGGAGGCCCGGGGTCGCGGTACGGCACCGCCGACGCCGGCCACGACCGCGACGACCGCCGCGACCGCCGCGACCGCGACCGCCGCGACGGCTGCGTCGGCCGAACGCGGCAACGGGTGGCGGCACGGCAGCCGCGCCCGCGGGGTGGACCGATGGCCGAGCTGATCGCGCCCATCGACCCGCGTGCCGTCCGCGTGCGCCTCGCGGCCGGCTCGGGGCTGGGCGACGAGCCGGTGCTCATGATTGCGCCGCCCCCGGAGCCGCTGCGGATGACCAACCCCTCGGTGGGGCGTGGCCCGCTGGGCGGCGCCTCGCTGCCCTCCGCCGACCCGCCCGGGGAGCCTGTCCTTGCGCAAAGACATCCGAGCGTCGATGGCGCTCCGGTGGAGGCGTCCATCCATGCCGCCGGCCGGGGCCGCCACGTCCTCGACGAGGCCGGCCGGCGGACCCGGGTCGTCCTGGAGCCGCCCGGTCCCGGCGAGGGCGGGACGCGGCGCCGCGAGGTGCTCGTGGACGGCTTCCGGTTCGAGGTCGAGATCGAGTCGGAGCGAATCGCCGCGCTCCGTGAGCGGGCGAGCCGGGGCCGGGCCTCGAGCGCCCACGGCGGGCCGCTCCAGGTGACGGCGATCATCCCGGGCAAGGTGGTCGCGGTGTCGGTGGCACCCGGCGACGCGGTCGCCGCCGGCCAGCAGCTGCTGGTCGTCGAGGCCATGAAGATGCAGAACGAGCTCCGGGCGCCGAGAGATGGCACCATCGAGCGCGTCGGGGTGGCCCCCGGCGTGAACATCGAGGTGGGCGACCTGCTCGTGGTCATCAGCTAGGGGAGCACGCGTGAGCGACGAGACGACGAGGCGGGAACGGCCGGAGACCGAGCCGGGACACGACGGGGGAGCGGATCGCGACCGCGGCGCGACCCGGGACCCGGCCGTCGGGCGCTGGCGCGCGACCACGCGGGCCCGCGCGCTGGCCTCCACCCCCGAGCGCAGCCCGTCCTTCGCCACCACCTCGGAGATCCCGATCGCCGACGTCTACACGCCGGCCGACGTCGCCGGCCTGGACCCCGATCGCGACCTCGGCCTGCCCGGCGAGTTCCCGTTCACCCGGGGCGTCCAGGCGACGATGTACCGCTCGCGGTTCTGGACGATGCGCCAGTACGCGGGGTTCGCGACCGCGGGCGAGACCAACGAGCGGTTCCGCTACCTGCTGTCCCAGGGGCAGACCGGGCTGTCGGTCGCCTTCGACCTGCCGACCCAGATGGGCTACGACTCGGACGCCCCGGAGGCGGAGGGGGAGGTCGGCCGGGTGGGCGTGCCGATCTCGTCGCTCGCCGACATGGAGGTGCTGTTCGCCGGGATCCCGCTGGGCGAGGTGAGCACCTCGATGACGATCAACGCCACGGCGCCGATCCTGCTCGCGCTGTACGTCGCCGCCGCGGAGAAGCAGGGGGTGGCCCGCTCGGCGGTGTCGGGGACCACCCAGAACGACATCCTCAAGGAGTACATCGCCCGGGGCACCTGGATCTACCCGCCGCGGGCGTCGATGCGCCTGGTCACCGACGTGTTCGAGTTCGCGTCGCGCGAGCTGCCCAGGTGGAACACGATCAGCATCTCCGGCTACCACATGCGCGAGGCCGGGGCGACGGCCGCCCAGGAGCTGGCGTTCACGCTCGCAGACGGCATCGCCTACGTGGAGGCGGCCGTCGCGCGCGGCCTGGCGGTGGACGACTTCGCGCCCCGCCTGTCGTTCTTCTTCGCCGCCTGGTCGGAGCTGTTCGAGGAGGTGGCCAAGTTCCGGGCGGCCCGCCGGATGTGGGCCCGGATCATGCGGGCGCGGTTCGGTGCCACGAACGCCCGTTCGATGATGTGCCGCTTCCACACCCAGACCGCCGGCTCGTCGCTGACGGCCCAGTCCATCGACAACAACGTCGTCCGGACCACGCTTCAGGCCCTGGCCGCCGTGCTGGGCGGGACCCAGAGCCTGCACACCAACTCCCGCGACGAGGCGCTGGCGCTGCCGACCGCCGAGGCCGCCCGGCTGGCCCTCCGGACCCAGCAGATCATCGCCCACGAGGCCGGGGTCACCGAGACACCCGACCCGCTCGCCGGCTCGTGGTTCGTGGAGTCGCTGACCGACAGCCTCGAGGCGGCCGCGACCGCCTATCTCGACGAGATCGACGCCCTGGGCGGCACGCTCGACGCGATCGAGGCCGGCTTCCAGCAGCGCCAGATCCAGGAGTCGGCCTACCGGGTCCAGCGCGAGATCGAGCGTGGCGACCGGGTCGTGGTGGGCGTCAATCGGTTCCGGGACGACGAGGGGGCCGTCCGTCCGCCGCTGCAGCGGATCGACCCGGAGGGCGAGCGGCGTCAGGTGGCCGGCCTCCGGCGGGTGCGGGCCGAGCGCGACCCGGCCGCCTGGGAGGCCGCGATGCGCCGCCTTGGCGACGAGGCGCGGGGCGACGCGAACCTTGTGCCCGCGATCATCGAGGCGGTGGCGGCCTACGCTACGGTGGGGGAGATCGCCGACCGGCTGCGGGCCGCCTGGGGCGTCCACCGCGAGCTGATCACCGTCTGAGGAGGGAGAGCGATGTCGCCCCACGTCCCGGAGCGCATCCGGCAGCTCGGCCGGGTCCACCACGTGGCCCTCGTGGTCGCGGACCTCGAGCGGGCGCTCGGGTTCTGGCGCGACATGCTCGGCCTGCCGGTGGAGCTCGTGCAGCCGATCGAGACCGACCGGGTGACGATCGCGTTCCTGCCGGTCGGGGAGTCGAAGGTGGAGCTCGTGATGCCCACCGACGACACGACCGGGGTCGCCCGCTTCCTGGCCGCCAAGGGCGAGGGGTTCCACCACGTGTGCTTCGAGGTGGCCAACCTGTCCGAGACGCTGATGCGGCTCGAGATGGACGGGATCGAGCTGATCGACAGCGTCCCGCGCAAGGGCGCCGAGGGTCCCGTGGCGTTCCTCCACCCGCGCTCCTGCCACGGCGTGCTGGTGGAGCTCATCGAGGCCCCGGGCGGCCCCTCCTGGCGAAGCCTGGGCTACCCGAAGGCCTGAACAGGGGCTGGTGCCGACGCCCGGCCGTCGGGCGCCGCCCGACCCGCCTTCGGCATCAGTCGCCTGCCGGGCGATCCGCCGTCCTGCCGCGCTCGCCGGCGCGCCGTCCCGCCCGGGCGCCGGCCCACAGCAGCCAGGCGGTCAACCCCGCGACCAGGCCCTGGCGCCAGATCCACGCCCGGCCTCCCGGGTCGTCGGGCCCGGGTGCCAGCGGGCCGTCGAGAGGCGTCAGCCGGACCAGGGGGATCCCATCCACCAGCCCGACGAGGCGCTCGTCGGACGCGGTCCACGGGTTGCAGCCGACCATCGCGCCCGGCACCCCGATCGACCGCGCGAGCAGCGGCACGATCCTCGACCGCACGATCGGATCCGTCTCCTCCTCGGCGCGGCAGCGCAGGAAGCGACCCGGCAGCCAGGCGTCCACGACGGGGTCCGCCTGCACGTTCCGGAACCACTCGGTCCGGGGACCGAACCCGGCCATCACCCACGCCGAGCCCTCGGCGATGCAGTAGCTCAACGGCGTGTCGCGCACCAGGCCGCTCTTCCGGCCCCGCACGCGCAGCAGGAGGATGTAGCCGCCGAACGGCGTCGCCAGCCACTCGCCGAGCCCCAGCCGGAGCAGGGGCACCATGAACCAGCGGTTGAGCGACTTGAGCGCGCGACTGACCGCGGGCACGACGACGGCCATCGCACCCTCGAGCGGCGGCGGCGCGACGGGCATGGGGGCGGCCGGCGGGGGAGCCTCCAGGGGCTCGATCGGGTCCGGGGTCGAAGCCGGCGGCGCCGGCGCGGTGGTGTCCATGCCCTCAGGTTCGGCCGCGGCGCCGTCGCCCGCGAGAGCCGGAGGTCACTGCGGCGGCTGCCCGAGCCTCCGCGACCGACCCTCAGAACATCCAGGCGAACACGACGTCGCGCGCGCCCTCGCTGCGCCGCGAGAAGTCCACGATCCGGGCGGTGAGGTCCCGGATCCAGGGCTTCTCCTCGCGCGGCAGGAGCCCCAGCTCCTCCTCGAGCAGCCCGATCCAGCGACCCGCCAGCGCGTCCATCAGTTCGTCGGGCACCTGCGCGACCGTCTCGACCCAGTCGCCGTCCACTCGCTCCACGATCCGCTCGACGGCGTTGCTCGCGCCCTCGACCTCGGTCCGCGCATCGAGGAAGTCGGCCGGCTGATCGGATTCCGTGACCGAGCGGACCGCCTCTGAGAACAGGTCGAGCCACGTGGGATCGAGGCCCCCGCCGAGTGGGAGGTGGGCGACGAACCGGTCGGGGTCGTCGAACGCCGCGACGTCGTCGATCGAGAGCGCCAGGACGATGTCGCGGGCGTCGCCGGCGACGAGGTCCATCAGACTGCCCATGGGCGCCGGGGCGCCGAACCTCCTTCCGTGTGGCGCACCGCCGCTCCCGCGGCGTGCGTCCTGACAGTCTAGGCCGCCGTCAAGCGGTCGCGCGTGCCAGCTCCTCGGCGAAGAAGATCATGTCCAGGTCGCCCGGCGAGCGGTCCGCCTGGGTGAGCAGGGCGGCGGCCTCGGAGCGATGCTGGGTGCCGTGGTTCACGACGTGCGCCAGCATCTGCCACCGCGGGATTCCGTCCTCCTGCCGGGCGAGCCAGTCGTCGGACAGCCCGTCCAGCCAGGCGTCGATCGCGTCCCACTCGCCGGCCCACGCCCCGGCCAGTGCGCCGGGCGACGGCAGCGGCTCGCGCTCCGGCCGTGGCAGCTCGTCGCTGCCCGACAGCCCCAGCCGCCAGCGCTGGCTGGCGCCCAGCTGGTGGACGAGGATGGCGCCCAGGCCGCGGTCCCCGACGACCCCGGTGGCACCCCACACGGCGTCCGGCAGGCCGTCGATCACGGCCAGGACCCGCCGGGTGGCCCAGCGGTCGTACGCGAACAGGTAGCGGATGTCGGCCAGGTCCACGGTCGATCCTCTGCGCGGCCGCGCGTCGCTCAGCCCCGGTAGCCGGCCTCGCGCAGCAGGGCGGGCAGCTCGGTGGGGGAGCCCGCCACCCGGAAGCCCGCGGCCTCGAGCGCCTCGACCTTGGACGCCGCCGTGCCGCGGCCGCCCGAGATGATCGCGCCGGCATGGCCCATCCGCTTGCCCTCGGGGGCCGTCCGGCCGGCGATGAACGCGACCCTGGGGACGTCGCGCATGTGCTCCGCGGCCCAGGCGGCCGCCTCTTCCTCGGCCGCGCCGCCGATCTCGCCGATCAGCACCAGCGCGTCCGTCTCCGGGTCCCCGGCGAACAGCTCGAGGACGTCGAGGAACTGGGTGCCGATGACCGGGTCGCCGCCGATCCCCACGCACGTGGACTGGCCCAGCCCGGCGTCGGTCATCGCCTGGACGGCCTCGTAGGTCAGCGTGCCGGAGCGGGACACGACGCCAACGCGGCCCTCGCGGTGGATGGAGCCCGGGATGATCCCCACCTTCGCCCGGCCCGGCGACGTGGCGCCCGGGCAGTTCGGCCCGATCAGGCGCGCGCCTGCGCGGCGCACCACCTCGACCACCGGGATCATGTCCAGCGCCGGGATGCCCTCGGTGATGCAGAAGATCGTCCTGATGCCCGCGTCCACGGCCTCGAGCACCGCGTCGGGGGCGCCGGCCGCGGGCACGAAGATGCACGAGGTGTTGGCGCCGGCCTCGCGCACCGCGTCGATCACGGTGTCGAACACCGGGACCCGGCCGTCGAGCGCGGTCTGGCCGCCCTTGCCGGGCGTCATGCCGGCGACGATCGGGGTGCCGTACTCGAGCATCGCCCGGCTGTGGAACTCGCCCTCGCGACCGGTGATGCCCTGGACGACGAGCCGCGTGTCGCGCCCGATGAGGATGCTCACGCCGCCGCTCCCTTCGCCGCCGCGACCGCCTTGGCCGCCGCCTCGTCCAGTGTCGCCGCGGTCACGAACCGGGCGGCCTCCAGCAGCTCCGCGGCCTCGGCCGCGTTGGTGCCCACGATCCGGACCACCATCGGGACGTCGCGCTGCTGCTGGGCCCGCGCCTCGATCAGGCCCCGCGCGACCTCGTCGCCACGGGTGATGCCGCCGAAGATGTTGACCAGGATCGCCTTCACGTTCGGGTCGGCCAGGATCAGGCGCATCGCCGCCGCCACCCGGTCCGACTTCGCACCGCCACCGATGTCCAGGAAGTTCGCCGGCTCGCCGCCGGCGCGCTTCACGAGGTCCATCGTGGTCATCGCCAGGCCGGCGCCGTTGACCATGCAGCCGATGTCGCCGTCGAGCTTGATGAACGTGAGGTCGTAGCGGCGGGCCTCGGTGTCCGTGGGATCCTCGGCGTCGAGGTCGCGCAGCTCCTCGAGCTGGGGGTGGCGCGCGAGGCCCGAGTCGTCGAGCGTGATCTTCGCGTCCAGGCACACGAGGCGGTCCACCGGCGTGCCCTGGGCGTCGTGCTCGCGGATCACCGCCAGCGGATTGATCTCCACCAGGTCCGCGTCGTAGGCGAGCATCGTCTTCAGGAGACCCTTGGCGATCGCCGCGCCGGCCTTCCAGTGGGGCCCGAACCCGATCGAGAACGCGAGGTCGCGGGCCGCGTAGTCCGGCAGCCCGAGCAGCGGGTCCACGTGCTGGTAGACGATCGCGTCGGGGTTGTCCGCCGCGACCTGCTCGATCTCGACGCCGCCCTCCGCCGAGCCGATGAACATCAGGCGTCGCGTCGCGCGGTCGAGCACGACCGAGAGGTAGTACTCCTTCACGATCTCGGCGGCCGGCCCGACCAGCACCCGCCGGACGGGGAGCCCCTTGATCTCGAGCGCGAGGATCTGGGCGGCGACGTCCTCCGCCTCGTCCGCGGTGGCGGCGAGCTTCACGCCGCCGGCCTTGCCCCGGCCGCCCACGAGGACCTGGGCCTTGATCACGACCTTGCCGGTCGCGTTGGCGGGATCGGCGAGGAAGCGCACCGCCGCGGCCCGGGCCTGGGTGGGGGTCCTGGCGACCTCCCAGGGCGGGACGGGCAGGCCCTGGGCGACGAGCAGCGACTTCGCGTCGGCTTCGTGGATCTTCACGCGACGGGCGAGACCTCCGGCGAGCGGGACCTGGGCGAGTCCCGATCATAGCCCGGCCGCGCGACGCATCTCGGGCGCAATGGCCCATGGTGCACGGGCCCGAAGTCGGCCCGCCGAGCCTGCCGCGTCGCTAGAATGGCCCGCATGCCCCACCGAGTCACGCTCATTCCCGGCGACGGCATCGGGCCCGAGCTGGCGGACGCCGCACGCCGCGTGCTGGACGCCTCGGGCGTCGCGTTCGACTGGGAGGTCCAGGACGCCGGCGAGGGCGTGATGGCCCAGTTCGGCACGCCGCTCCCGGAGCACGTGCTGGAGTCGATCCGGCGCAACCGGGTGGCCCTCAAGGGCCCGATCACGACGCCCGTGGGCGGCGGGTTCCGGAGCGTCAACGTCGCGCTCCGCCAGACGCTCGGCCTGTACGCCAACCTCCGGCCGGCGCGGTCCATGAAGGGCCTCGACACGCGCTACGAGGACGTGGACCTCGTGATCGTCCGCGAGAACACCGAGGACCTGTACGCGGGCATCGAGCACATGGTCGGGCCCGACGCCGCGGAGAGCATCAAGATCATCACCCGCGCCGCGTCGGAGCGGATCGCCCGGTACGCCTTCGAGTACGCGGTCGCCAACGGCCGGCACAAGGTCACGGCCGTGCACAAGGCGAACATCATGAAACTCTCGGACGGCCTGTTCCTCGAGAGCTGCCGGACCGTGGCCGCGGACTACGAGGGCCGGATCGAGTTCGAGGACCGGATCGTCGACAACATGTGCATGCAGCTCGTCCAGAAGCCCGAGCTGTACGACGTGATGGTCCTGCCCAACCTGTACGGCGACATCGTGAGCGACCTGTGCGCCGGCCTGGTGGGCGGTCTCGGGGTCGCGCCCGGCGCCAACATCGGCACCGAGGCGGCGGTGTTCGAGCCCGTGCACGGCTCGGCGCCCAAGTACGCCGGCCTGGACAAGGCGAACCCGACGGCACTGATCCTGTCGGGCGTCCTGATGCTCCGCCACCTCGGCGAGCAGGCCGCCGCCGGGCGGGTGGAGACCGCGCTGCGCGAGGTCATCGCCGAGGGCCGGCACGTCACCTACGACCTCGGCGGCGACGCGGGCACCCGCGGCTTCGCCGACGCGATCATCGAGCGGCTGGGCGCTGCCCCGGCCGCCGCGTCCTGACCGACCGGCCGGCCGGCCCAGCGAGAGACGGAGGCTTCATGCTCCTGCGGTACCGGGGCAGCGAGGGAATGCTCGCCTGGGCGTTCCACCGCATCGCGGGGGTCGCCATCTGGGCGTTCATCCTGCTGCACGTCCTCGACATCTGGCTGGTGAGCGTGAACCCCGCGCTGTACGAGGAGGTCCTCGCGATCTACGCCAGCCCGATCGGTCGGGTGGGCGAGACGCTGCTGGGGGCGGCCCTGTTCTACCACGCCCTCAACGGCCTCCGGATCATCATCATGGACTTCTGGCCGGCGACCACCCGCTACCACAAGCAGCTGTGGTACGCCGCCTGGGTGATCTTCTTCGTGGTCGGGCTGCCGGTGGCCTGGCAGATCATGGCGCCGGCGTTCGGCCTGGCCCAGCCGTTCGACTTCGGGATGTAGCGCGATGCCCACGATCACCCGCGCCGGCCGCGCACGACCCCAGGGGGGCGGCTTCGAGCTCGCCGTGTGGTACCTGATGCGGCTCACGGGCCTCGGCCTGTTCGTCACCGCGCTGGCCCACTTCCTGATCACCCACCTGCTGTCGGACCCGTCGATCCAGGACGTGGCCTGGGTCAGCGGCCGGTGGGGGAGCATCGCCTGGCGGACCATCGACTGGCTGATGCTCACGTTCGTGACCTTCCATGCGTTCATGGGCATGCGCATCGTCGTCGGGGACTACACGCGGGGCGCGCTCAAGACCGTGCTCACGATGGCGCTCTACCTCGGCGCCCTCGTGATCTTCGCCCTGGGGACGATGGTCGTCGCCACCCTCCCGTTCCCGGTCGCGTGAGCGTCCGATGATCCGCGACCACGATGCGCTCGTGGTCGGCGCCGGGGGCGCCGGCCTGTGGGCCGCCCTCGAGCTGGCCAAGGCCGGCGTCGACTCGGCGGTCCTGACCAAGCTGTACCCGACCCGCTCCCACACCGGCGCCGCCCAGGGCGGCGTGTGCGCCGCCCTGGGCAACCAGGAGGAGGACCACTGGGAGTGGCACATGTTCGACACGATCAAGGGCGGCGACTACCTCGTCGACCAGGACGCCGCGGAGGTCCTGGCCCGCGAGGCGATCGAGACCGTGATCGAGCTCGAGCACATGGGCCTGCCGTTCAACCGGACCGAGGACGGCCGGATCGACCAGCGCCGGTTCGGCGGCCACACCCGCAACTTTGGCGAGGGTCCCGTCAAGCGCGCCTGCTACGCCGCGGACCGCACGGGCCACATGATCCTGCAGACCCTCTACCAGCAGTGCCTCAAGCACGGGGTCAAGTTCTACGACGAGTACCACGTCGTGGACCTGGTGACCGAGGGCGGCGAGCTGGGCGACGGCGGGCGCGCGGCCGGCGTGGTCGCCTACCGGATCGCGGACGGGGACCTGCTGGTGCTCCGCTCCAAGGCGGTGCTGCTCGCCACCGGCGGCTTCGGGCGCATGTTCCGGGTCACCTCCAACGCCTGGAGCCTGACCGGCGACGGCGTCGCGCTGGCGTACCGGCACGGCGTGCCGATGCAGGACATGGAGTTCTACCAGTTCCATCCCACGGGCATCGTGGGGATCGGGATCCTCCTGTCCGAGGCGGCCCGGGGCGAGGGCGGCACCCTGCTCAACGACGCCGGCGAGCGGTTCATGAAGGACTACGCGCCGAACCTGATGGAGCTCGCGCCACGGGACATGGTCAGCCGCGCGATCTACCAGGAGATCCGCGCCGGCCGGGGCATCGGGGGCAAGGACTACGTGTACCTGGACGTGCGGCATCTCGGGCGCAAGGTGATCGAGGAGAAGCTGCCGGACATCACGGAGTTCGCCCGGGTGTACCAGGGCGTCGAGCCGCTGACCGAGCCGGTGCCGATCCAGCCCACCGCCCACTACGCGATGGGCGGCATCCCGACCGACCTGCTCACCCGCGTCACGCGCGACACCGCCCACACGGTGGTGCCGGGGCTGTACGCGGCCGGGGAGGCGGCCAGCGTGTCCGTCCACGGCGCGAACCGGTTGGGGACGAACTCGCTCGTGGACCTCCTGGTGTTCGGCCGGCGGGCCGGTCGCCAGATGGCCGCGGACGTGCGTGGCGTCGGGATGCCGGCGGTCGACTCGGCGGTCATCGAGCCGGTCCGCGCGGAGCTCGAGGCGATCCGCGGCCGCAAGGGCGGGGAGCGGGCGGCGGCCATCCGCAGGGACCTCGCCGACGTGATGATGGACGACGTGGGCGTGTACCGCGACGAGACCTGCCTGCGGCGGGCCCAGAAGGCCGTGGGCGAGCTGCGCGAGCGGTACCGCACCGTCACCGTCCACGACACGGGCACGACGTTCAACACGGACCTTCTCGAGGCCCGTGAGCTGGGCTACCTGCTCGACTGCGCGGAGACGACGGTGGCGTCCGCGCTCGCCCGCACCGAGAGCCGCGGGGCGCACAGCCGCGAGGACTACCCCGAGCGCGACGACACGCAGTTCCTCGCCCACACCCTCGCCACGCGGCGGGACGGCGTGATCTCACTGGCCTACAAGCCGGTGACGATCACCAGGTTCCAGCCCAAGCCCCGGACCTACTGAGCGGGGGCCGAGAGACGATGCAGGTCGAGCTTCGAATCCTCCGCTACGACCCCGAGCGGGACCGCCGGCCCCACGAGGAGTCCTACCGCGTGGAGGCCGGGCCCATGGACCGGGTGCTGGACCTCCTCCACCGGGTCAAGTACGAGCAGGACGGCACGCTCACGTTCCGCCGCTCCTGCGGCCACGGCATCTGCGGCTCGGACGCGATGCTGATCAACGGGCGCAATCGGCTCGCGTGCAAGATCCGGGTGGACCAGCTGGGCGGCAAGCGGATCACCGTGGCGCCGCTGCCCGGGCTGCCGGTGATGAAGGACCTGGTCGTGGACATGGAGGCCTTCTTCGCCAAGTTCCGGAGCGTCCAGCCGTTCCTGGTCAACGACGGGCCCGTCCCGGTCCGCGAGCGGCGGCAGTCGGCGCACGACCGGGAGCGCTTCGACGACACCACCAAGTGCATCCTGTGCGCGGCCTGCACGAGCTCCTGCCCGTCGTTCTGGGCGCAGCCCGCGTACGTGGGACCGGCCGCGATCGTCAACGCCCACCGGTTCATCTTCGACACCCGCGACGATGCCGCCGAGGAGCGGCTCGAGATCCTCGCCGACAAGGACGGCGTGTGGCGCTGCCGCACGATCTTCAACTGCACCGACGCCTGTCCGCGCGGGATCCACATCACGCAGGCGATCCTCGAGGTCTCCCGAGCGATCGTGGAGAGACACGCCTGACGACAGGAAACGGGGCGGCCGAACCGGGCGAGGTCGCCCTGCCGCAGATCCCGCACCTGGTCATCCGCACCGACGGCGCGGCGCGCGGCAACCCCGGGCCGGCCTCGCTGGGCGCGGTGCTGATCGATGGGTCGCGGGCCGACGCGCTGGACCCGGTCGCGCCCCCGGACGCGACGATCTCGGAGGCGCTCGGCCACCAGACCAACAACGTGGCCGAGTGGACGGGCCTGGTCCGGGCGCTGTCCCTCGCCGTCCGGTTGGGCGCCGAGCGGGTGGACCTGTTCCTGGACTCGAAGCTGATCGTCGAGCAGCTTCACGGCCGGTGGCGGGTCAAGGACGCCAAGCTGCAGCCGCTGTGGGCCGAGGCGAAGTCGATCCTCGCCGGCTTCCGCGTGTGGTCCGCGACGCACGTGCCGCGGGCCCAGAACTCGGCGGCGGACCGCCTGGCCAACGAGGCCCTCGACCGGGTGGCGGCGGGGGGGCCGGCGCGAGTGGCCAGGGCCCGGCGCGCGGCGCCCGGGGCCTGAGGCGGGAGGCGCGAACGATGCCCACGGTCGTCTGCTTCGGCGACTCGAACACGCACGGCATGGACCCGGTCACGATGGGCCGGTACCCGCGCGAGGTCCGGTGGCCCGGCGTGCTGGCCGCCGAGCTGGCGGGGTCCGCGGACGTCATCGAGGAGGGGCTCAACGGCCGGACCACGATCTGGGACGACCCGTACCTCGAGGGCCGCAACGCGCGGCCGTACCTGCTGCCCTGCCTCCGGTCGCACGCGCCGGTCGACGTCCTCGTGCTGATGCTGGGCACCAACGACCTCAAGTCGATCTTCGGGCGGTCGGCACACGAGATCGCCGCCGGTGCCGGTGCGCTCGTGGAGCTCGCATTGACGTCGGCGACCGGCCCGGACGGCGGCGCGCCGCGGGTGCTGCTCGTCGCGCCGCCGCGGCTGGGCGAGATCACCGAGCACGCCGAGGCCTGGGGGTTCGGCGCCGCGCGCGAGACCGCGGCCCGGCTGCCGGCGCTGTACCGGATCGTGGCGGAGGTGAAGGGCGTGGCATACCTGGACGCGGCGGCACTCGTGGGCGGCGACCCCGTGGACGGGGTTCACCTCAGCGCGCCCGACCACCTGATCCTGGGCCGGGCGATCGCGGCGGCGGTGCGCGACCTGCTGTGACCGGGCGCCCGCCGGGGCTCCGACACCGGCGGCCGTACAATGCGCGGGCCAGCGAGGCGGCCGGACGGTCGCGCGCCGGCCGGGCGACCGGCGGGCGTGAGGAAAGTCCGAGCTCCCCAGCGCAGGGTGGCGGGTAACGCCCGTCCGCCGCGAGGCGAGGACCAGTGCCACAGTGACGATGCCGGCCCCTCGGGGCCGGAGTGAAACGGGCAAACTCCACCCGGAGCAAGGCCAAATAGGAGGGCGCAACCCCGGTTCGCCGGGGGGAGAGGCGCGCTGCCCAGCCCTCGGGTCGGCTGCACGAGCCGTCGGGCAACCGGCGGCCTCAGATGGATGACCGTCGCCGTGGCGCGAGCCGCGGCACAGAACTCGGCTTACAGGCCGCCTCGCTGGCAGACTCCATCGACCTTGGCGCGTCACCGGCCCGTGCCGGGAACGCCGGAACGCGGGGGGAGCCGTTCGCCTCTGGCGCCCATCGTGCGGTGACCCGATTCTGTCCGCGGGAGACGTATCGCAACGCGCTCGAGGTGCCGGCCCCCGAGGACCGTCCCGCGGTGCCGGCGAGACCGCGTGGAGACGGAGGACACCGGGATGGGCGGGGTCGCGGGCGCGCTGCTGCTGCTCCTCATCGGCTGGAGTGGGTGGCAGGCCTGGCTCGTCGTCCGGGAGGCACTCGGCGGGTCGCGCTACGTCCAGTGGAGCGCGGTTCCCGTCGTCTGGTGGGGCGAGGTCGGCCTGGCCGCGTGCAGCGTGCTGCTGGCGGTCGCCGCGGCCGTGTTCGCCGTCCGGCGGCTGGGAACGGCGACGGCTGGCAGCGCCCCCACGTTCGGCGGGATCGGGCTCGGATTCCTTGCCCTCGGCGTGCTCGGCGTGGCGGTCGGGTGGCTCGGCCTGCAGGCGCCCACGACGCCCGGCTACGACGTCCTCTCGCGCGGCGAGCCGATGTCCATCATCGGTGGCGGCGTCGCGCTCGCGCTCGGCACGCTGGTGCTGATCCTCGCGGCCGTCGCCGACGCGCTGGGCACGCCTCGCCGCGACGACGTCGGGGATGCACCGCGCTCACGGAGCTGGCTGGCACCCGACGCGCCGACCTGGGAGCTCGTGCGCACCGGGCTCCTTCCGGGCGCCCTGCCCGGGGATCGGGTCATCGTGGCCGTCGAAGGCGACTCGGTGATCGTCGCCGTCGTGACGGGCGACTCGGCCAGCAGGCGGCGACTGGCGACCTACCCTGCCCAGGTCCGGCTCGAGCCGGCCGATGACGGCACCCATCGCCTGGCCTACGGTTCGGCGGAGATCGCGATCCTGCGGCCCGTCGACGCAGACCCGGCGGCGCTGGCAGCCGACCTCGATGCGGCGACCACCTGATCGCGGCGTCAGGACGACGCCTGGCAGGACCAGTCGAGGGTGCCGCCCAGCCGGTCGGGTTCCGTGGCACGCGAACTGCTCGGGCCGGGTACCCGGACCGCCGTGAAGCGCAGGTGGCCGGAGCGCGCGCCGGTGCCCAGGTCCGTCACCGACAGGTCGGCTCCCGTGGTGGCGACGTAGTCGGCGGACCCGGCCGTCGGCGAGCTGATCGAGATCGTGAGGTCGGTGCGCACCGCGGCCCCGGTCGGGACGAGGCGGAGCAGGACGGCGACCCAGCGGTCGCCGAGCATCGTGTAGGGCATGAACACCATGGACACGGACGCGCCCGGTGGATGCGACCGGCAGGTCGCCGCTGCGCGCCAGTCCATCACCTCCGGCTGCGCGACGTGGACGACCACCGTGCCCGGGTGCTCGAGATCCGCGTCCGGGCTCCGGTACGGCGGGCCGAGCGCGTAGCCGACGCCGGCCGCGATGAGCGCGACGGTCGTGAAGGCCGCCAGCGCCCGCGCCGCGCCGCTCCGCCCCGCGATCGTTGCCCACACGGCGGCCAGGCCCGCCAGCACGACGACGACGAGCAGGCCGCCTGCGAGGAACAGGCTCGTGTAGATCGACCCGCTGCCCCGGATGGCGACCCCGACCAGGCCCCCGGCGGCCATCCCACCCGCGATTGCCGCGACGACCTCCGGCCGCGGTGGCTGCCTCCGCTCGACCCTGCCCGGCTCACGCATGGCTCAGCTCCCGCCGGACAGGGTGCGCCACGGGTCGGTGGCGGGCGAGTGGCATGTGTCACGAGGCGCGCCCACGACAGGGGCGCAACGGCACGGATCGCCTCAGCCTGGGTCCCGGGATGACGGCGCCCGCCGGCCGGTCGGTGCCTAGTCTTCGTCCGGGCGGAAGATGTGCGCGGCCGTGCAGGCGTTGCAGATCGGCAGGGCGGAGTCCAGGTCCCCGAGCGGGATCGGCAGCCGGCGGTCCGGGAACAGGCACTCGACCTCGTACACCCGCTCGCGCACGCGGTCCAGCGAGATCAGGCGCCGGTACGTGCAGCGCCGGATGCGGTGCGGGGCCAGGCGGGAGGGGTCGTTCTCCGGGGCCTGGTCCGGTGTGGCGGGGAGCGGGAGCGCCATGAGGGGCGTCGCGATGCCTCCGGGTCGAGCGGGTGTCGTGCCGATCCAGCCGAGCCGTTCGACGGGATCGGACGGCCAGCCTACCACCGCGGATTCCGCACCGACAATGCGCTGGAGGTACTAGACTCGCGGCCGGGGTGCGATTCCTGTTCCGCCGGGAGGGACTGGACTGAAAGCCGAGTGGACGCCGGCCGGTGACGGCGGGCAGGGGACCGAGGAGCCGGACGCGATCACGGCGCGCGCCAGGCCCGTCCCCGCGATCTACGACGAGAACGCCCGATCCCCGGACCCCGGCGTGTGCCCGTTCTTCCGGCGCGAGGTGGACGGCAGGCTGTTCGCCCCGCTCCACGGGCCCGATGCCTCGAACCGCTGCGCGGCCATCGGGATCGCGCTCCCGCAGTCGGACCGCCAGCAGGAGCTGGTGTGCCTCCGTCCCGCCCACGCGGACTGCCCGCGGTACCTGCGCGGCGCCGGGGCCATGGGCGGCGTCGTTCCCGCGCGGCGCCAGGGCGCGGTCCCCCGGGCGACGCTGGCGGCGCTCCTGGTGCTCGTGCTGAGCGCCGGGATCTCGTTCGGGTTCGTGGTCCAACGCGGGGGCATCGACCTCCCGGTCGTGCTGACGACCCCGGCGCCCACGGAGGTCGCGGTCGTCGCCACGCCCTCGCCGGCGGTGAGCCTCGAGCCCACGCTCGCGCCGAGCCTCGCGCCCACCGCCGTGGTGTCGCCCACGCCCCAGCCGACGGCCAGCCCCACGCCCCAGCCGACGGCCTCGCCGACGCCCGCTCCGACGCCATCGCCGACGCCCCGGCCGACGGCCACTCCGGCCCCGACGAGCGACCGCTACGCGCTGCTCAAGCCCTGTCCGGATCGCGATGGCTGCTGGATCTACACGGTCCGCTCGGGCGACAACCTGTACAGCATCGCGAACTACTTCGGCCACAGCCTGGGCACGATCTACGCCTGGAACCCGCGCTACGAGCAGGGTGCCCGGTTGCGCAGGGGCGACCAGATCCGGATGCCGCCGCCGACTCGCTGAGCTCCGGGACCGGTGGGGTTCCCGCGGGGGACTCGGGCCGCCGGGGAGCCGGTTCTCGCGATGGCACCGTGTCCAGGAACGGACTTGCGCGACTGGATCGGTCGGCGGGGAGCGGGCCTCGCGACCGCGGTCGCCGCGGAGCCGGCTCGCGCGGACGGTTCCGTCGCCGGGCGACCCAACGGATGCATCGCGCGACGCTCCAGCCGCCTGGCGCCGGACTCGTTGCGCGCCGGGCCCCGGCCATGCAATGAACGCTGCGCTGGGAGGTTGAACCGTCCCGTCGTGCGCCCGTTGGGTCGCCGAGCGACGGGGCGAGGCGCGCGAACGACGTGGGCTCACCGGGTCGCCGAGCGACGCCCGAACGACATAGGCCCGCGGGGGTCGCCGAGCGACGCGCAACGACGTGGGGCCCGCGGGTCGCAAGACGGGTCGCGCCGCCGCGCGTGACCCGCCGCGACGACATCCCCGGCCACCCCCAGCGACAACGTGCGAAATGGCCATTGACGGACCCTGTATCGGCGCTAGACTACCCGCCAGTGGCCCAAAGTGGTGGAAAGTGGGGAACCGCACGGCCGAGAGGCCCCTCCCCAGGTTGATCGCTCCACCCTGCGCCACCCGACGTCAGGAGCGGCGGTTCGGTGTTCACCGGCGAGTACCGGCATGCGGTCGACGACAAGGGGCGCATCGCCGTCCCGTCGCGCTTCCGCGCGCAGCTCGCCGGGAGCGTGGTGGTCGCACGGTGGCTCGATGACTGCCTGGCGGTCTTCCCGTTGCCGGCCTGGGACGAGGTCTCGGCGAAGCTCGCCAGCCTGCCGATGACCGACCCCAACGCCCGCCTGCTGCAGCGCCGGCTGTTCGCCGGCGCCTTCGAGACGGAGCTCGACCGACAGGGTCGGGTGCTCGTCCCGCAGAACCTCCGCGCGGTCGCCGGCCTCGAGACCGACGCCCTCGTGCTCGGCGCGCGCGACCACGCCGAGATCTGGGCACCGGCCCGGTGGGCGGAGTACAGCCAGGCCCTCGAGGGCGAGGCGTTCGTCCAGGCGATCGCCGGGCTGGGGATCTGACGTCGCACCACATGCGCTTCCAGGGTCCGCTCGGGATCCGCAACCGACGTGGAGGAGTGATGGAGGAAGGGCACCTGCCGGTGATGGCGGACGAGGTCATCGGGACACTCGCCCCACAACCCGGCAGCCTCCAGATCGACGCAACGGTCGGTGGCGGTGGGCACACCGAGCGGATCCTGGAAGCCGCCAGCCCCGACGGCCGGGTCCTCGGGCTGGACGCCGACGAGGCCGCCGTCGCGCGCGTCGCGCAGCGACTGGCACGCTTCGGCGACCGGCTCGTCCTGCGGCGCTCGAACTTCCGGGAGCTGGCGACGGTCGCCCCGGCCGCCGGCTTCGCCGCGGTGGACGGCCTGCTGTTCGACCTCGGCCTGTCGTCCTTCCAGCTGGCCGACCGCGAGCGCGGCTTCGGGTTCCGGACCGGCGGCCCCCTGGACATGCGCTTCGACACCACGCGCGGCGTCCCGGCCTCGGAGCTCCTGGCCACCCTCGACGCGGACGAGCTGGCCGCCCTGTTCCGCCGCTACGGCGAGGAGCCGGCGGCGTGGCGGATCGCCAAGGCGATCGTCGCCGCGCGCGCCAGCGCCCCGGTGCGGACGGCCGAGGAGTTGGCCGCGCTCGTGGAGCGGGTGAGCCCCGGCAACCCGCGCCTGCGCCGCCGGATCCACCCCGCCACCCGCGCGTTCCAGGCGCTGCGGATCGCCGTCAACGAGGAGCTCGACGCGCTCGAGGCCGGGCTCGCCGCCGCCGTCGACCTGCTCCGGCCGGGCGGACGGCTCGTCGTCCTGTCCTACCACTCGCTCGAGGACCGGATCGTGAAGCGGTTCATCGCCGCCGAGCGCCGCGGCTGCACCTGCCCGCCCGAGGCGCCGGTGTGCGTCTGCGGCAAGGCCCCGCGGCTGCGCCTCGTCACCCGTCCGTCGCTGACCCCTGGCGACGCCGAGATCGGTGCCAACCCACGCGCCCGGAGCGCCCGCCTGCGGGCCGCCGAGCGGCTCGCCGCCTGACCAGCACGAAGAGGAGGAGCCCAGCCGCCCAGCGCCGCGCCGCCGACCCCAGCGCCACGTCGATCCCACCGGACCGCGACCCCGGTGGCCCCGCCCACGGAGGAGGAGTCCCGTGAGCAAGCGTCATCTGTCCAACCGCCGCAAGGCCTATGGCCGCCGCCAGCACGAGCTGTCGGAGCGGCGCCAGCGCGATCCCCAGCCGGAGGCGATGGACCTCGGGCTCGATGACCTCGCGCCCGGGGGCATGGCCGACCGCTTCGCGTTCCTCGATCCGCGCACGCCGCGCCTCCGCTACGCCCTGGGCGATTGACGATGGCCGTCTACCAGGGAGCCCGTCAGCGGACGATCGTCCTGCCGCGCCGCCCTCGCGTCGCGATCGAGGCGCCCGCGCTGCCCCGTCGCCGGATGCGGGCCGCCGTTCGCGCGCACCGTGGCCCGTCGCGCATGGCGCTGGTGCTGGGCGCGATCGTGATCGCGTTCGTCGCCGCCTTCTTCTCGCTGTCCCAGGACATCCGCGTCTCGGCCACCGGCTACGAGGTTGACCGGCTCGTCACCGAGCACGATCGCCTGGAGGCCCGCGCGCAGGACCTGCGCAACGAGCTGAACCGCCTCGGCAAGGCGCCGGCGATCCGGAAGCTGGCGATCAACGCCGGTCTCGGCCCGCTGCCCGAGCCCATCGTCCTTCCCGCGCGCTGACGCCGGATCCACCCGCTGATGCTCGGTCGGACAGACTCGCGATTCCGCGCCCTCATCGTGCTCATCGCCTTCGTCGTGGTGGCGGGCAGCCTCACCGTGCGCCTCGCGTACTGGCAGGTCGTGCGCCACGATGACCTGGCCGCGATGGCGCTGGCGCAGATGTCGGTGCGCGACGAGGTCCCCACCGACCGGGGCTCGATCTACGACCGCTCCGGCACGGTCGTGCTGGCCACCAGCGTCGCCCGCGACCTGCTGGCCGCGACGCCCAGGCTCCTGACGCCCGCCCGCCGCGCGGAGGTGGCGGAGACGCTGATCGGCGTGCTCGGCCTCGACGCCGAGGCCGCCGACACCCTGCGCACGAAGATGGCGACCGATCGCGAGTACGTGGTCCTCGCGCGGAACCTCGAGCCGGCGGTGTCGGAGCGGATCCGTGCCCTGAGCGCGGGGGACGACCCGCCGCTCGCCGGCCTGCGCCTCGAGCCCGAGGCGGTCCGCGTCTATCCGCAGCCGGGCGGCGGCCCGGGCACGACGCTCGCCGCCCACGTCCTGGGCTTCGTCAACCGCGAGGGCGCCGGCCAGTACGGCGTGGAGCAGTACTACCAGGACGAGCTCGCCGGCACGCCACGCACCGTGGCGGCGCAGCGAGATGCCGCCAGGAACCTGATCCCCGACACCTCCATCGTGCTCGACCCGGGGACGCCCGGCCAGGACCTCCTGCTGACGATCGACGCCGGCCTCCAGGTGGCCGTGGAGCAGGAGCTGCTCGCGGCCTGGATCGCCGACCGTGCGAAAGCCGTGTCCGCGATCGTCCTGGACCCGTACACCGGGGAGGTCTACGCCTGGGCGAGCTACCCGTCCTATGACGCCAACGACTACAAGGCGATCGCGGCGGACGATCCGTCGCGGTTCATCGACCCGCTGGTGTCCACCGTCTACGAGCCGGGTTCCGTGTTCAAGATGTTCACCGCAGTCGCGGCCCTCGGCAACGGCACGGTCACGCCCAAGACCAAGATCAAGGACACCGGCACCCTGCGCCTCGATCACGGCCAGGCCCGCGTCGACGACGCCGACCACCGGGCGATGGGCTGGATGACGTTCGAGGACGCGATCGCGTACTCGCGCAACGTCGTGGCCGCGAAGGTCGCGCTCAAGCTGGGCAAGACGACCCGGGCGGCGTCGCAGGTCCTCTACGACGCGTGGCGGACGATGGGCTTCGGCACGCCGACCGGGGTGGACGTCGCGAACGAGGTCGCCGGCATCGTCCGCGACCCCGCCGAGCGGCCGTGGCGGCAGATCGACCTCGCCAACGGCGCCTTCGGCCAGGGGATCGCGGTCACGCCGATCCAGCTGGCCCAGGCATATGCCGCCATGGTCAACGGCGGCACGCTGGTGCAGCCCCGGGTCGTCAAGTCGGTGGGCAGCACCGAGACGTCCACCATCGACCGCGGCACGGTCATGACCCCGGCGATGTCGGCGACGCTGCGCAAGCTGATGACCCACGTCGTGACCGAGGTGGACTTCTACCGCGACCGGACCGTGATCCCCGGCTTCGAGGTCGGCGGCAAGACCGGCACCGCCCAGATCTGGGACGCGGACAAGGGCAAGTGGAAGGTGAACAAGTTCAACTACTCGTTCGTGGGCTACATCGCCCGCGAGCCCGGCCGGCCGGACCTCGTGGTGGCCGTGCGGATCGAGGAGGGGACGCCCACGGTGATCCGGCGGGGCCTGCTCGAGATGCCGGTGATGTCGTTCGAGCTGTTCCGCCGCATCGCCCACAACGCGATCAACACGCCGGACCTCGTCCCGGTGCGCGATCCCGCCTCGTCCCCTTCCCCGTCGCCCGCCGCGTCCTCCGCCTCGCCCGCGTCCTCGCCCGCGTCCCCGCCCGGCGCGGACCTCCCGTGACCGCCGCCTGTGCGACACTCCCGGGCGTGACGGACCCCGGACGGTCGCCCTCCCCCGACTCGCCCGCTCGCCACGCCGGTGACGGCAGCCGGCCGGCCTCGCGGGCCGCCCGCGCGACCGCCGACACGGCTCCCGCGCTGACCGCCGCCGACCTCGTCGCGGCCACCGGCGGCACGCTCCTCCGCCGAAGCGACCGGCCGATCCGCGGCGGAGCCGTGGACTCGCGCCTGGTGACGCCCGGCGAGCTGTTCGTGGCCCTCCCGGGGGAGCGCACGGACGGCCACCGCCACCTGGCCGGCGCCGCCGCCGCGGGGGCCGCCGGGCTGCTCGTGGGCCGGCTGCCCGACGCGGCCGCCGGCGAGCCGCCGCTCGAGGCGCTGGGCGACGTCACCGTCGTCCTCGTCCCGGACCCGCTGCGCGGCCTCCACACCGTGGCCGCCGCCTGGCGCCGGCGGTTCACGCCGCTCGTGGTGGGCATCACCGGCAGCATCGCCAAGACGTCCACCAAGGAGGCCGTGGCCGCGGTGCTCGAGCGCCGGTTCGAGACGCTGCGCACGCAGGGCAACCAGAACAACGAGGTGGGCATGCCGCTGACGGTGCTGCGGATGGGGCCCCGGCACGAGGCCGCGGTGCTCGAGATGGGCATGTACGTCGGTGGGGAGATCCGGGAGCTCGCGGCGATCGGCGCGCCCTCGATCGGCGTCGTGACCGCCGTGCAGCCCGTGCACCTGTCGAGGATCGGCACGCTGGACGCGATCGAGGACGCGAAGGCGGAGCTGGTGGAGGCGCTGCCCGCGTCCGGGGAGGGTGGCGTCGCGGTCCTCAACGCGGACGACGAGCGGGTGCGGCGGATGGCCTCCCGGACGCGCGCGCGGACGATCCGCTACGGGTTCGCCGCCGACGCCGACGTGCGCGCGGACGAGGTGGTGTCCGCGGGGCTGGCCGGGATGCGGTTCCGGCTGCGGACGCCGGTCGGCGAGCGGCACGTGGCGATCCCGGGCCTGGGCCGGATGGCCGTCCACAACGCGCTGGCGGCGACGGCCGTGGGACTCGCCGCCGGCATGACGCCCGACGAGATCGTCCCCGGCCTCGCCGCGGGCGCCACGGCGCCGCACCGGAGCGTGGCGATCCACGCCGGCGGGGTGGTCATCGTGGACGACGCGTACAACGCCTCGCCCGGATCGATGCTGGCGGCCCTCGACCTGCTTGCTGGCCTGGACGGCCGGCGGCTCGCCGTGCTGGGCGAGATGCGGGAGCTCGGGGCGGCCCACGACGCCGGGCACCGCCAGGTCGGCGAGGCCGCCGCGCGCGTCGCGGACCTCCTGGTGGTCGTGGACGGCGGGCCGGGCGGCGCCGCCGCGGGCATCGTCGAGGGGGCACTCGCGGCGGGGTTCCGGGCCGACCGAGCCGTCCCCGTCGCCGACGCGCCGGGCGCGCTCGAGGCGCTCCGCGGGCGTCTGGTGCCGGGTGACGTCGTGCTGGTCAAGGCGTCCCGGGGCGTCGAGCTGGAGCGGGTCGTGGACGGCCTGGTGGCAATGCTGGGCGGAGCGGGGCCACGCCCGTGAACCTCGAGCTGATCCAGGGCCTGCTGCTCGCGTTCGCGCTGGTCGTGATCCTGATGCCGCCGTACATCCGGCTGCTGCGCCATTTCGGCTTCGCCAAGCAGATCCGCGAGGAAGGGCCGCAGAGCCACATGGTGAAGTGGGGGACGCCGACGATGGGCGGCCTGCTGGTCATCATCGTGGCCCTGGCGATCTTCGTCGTGCTCCGCTGGCCGGTCCAGGGCGGCGTCATCGCGCCGCTCGCGACGCTCGCGTTCGTCGGCCTCCTAGGCGCGGCGGACGACTACCTCAACGCCCGGACCGGCGAGGGCATCCGGGCCCGCCAGAAGCTGTTGTGGCAGACGGTGGTCGCGGTCGCCGCGGCGTGGCAGATCCAGAGCACCTACGCGCTGACCGGCTTCCGCGTCCCGTTCGTGGGTGACGTGACCATCGACCCGTGGCTGTACGTCGCGTTCGCCGCGTTCGCGATCGTCGCCGCGTCGAACGGCGTCAACATCACGGACGGGCTCGACGGCCTCGCCGGCGGCACGCTCGTGTTCGCGTTCGTCTCGTTCCTGATCATCGCCCTGCTCAACGAGCCCCAGCAGCCCAACATCGCGTTCCTGTGCGCGCTGATCATCGGGGCCCTGCTGGGCTTCCTGTGGTTCAACGTCCACCCGGCCCAGGTGTTCATGGGTGACTCCGGGTCGCTGTCGCTGGGGGCGACGCTGGCCGTCATCGCCCTGATCACCGGCCAGATCCTGGTGCTGCCGCTGATCGGCCTGATCTTCGTCCTCGAGACCGGGTCGGACATCATCCAGATCGGGTACTACAAGCTCTCGGGCGGCAAGCGGATCTTCCGGATGGCGCCGCTCCACCACCACTTCGAGCTGGGCGGCTGGGACGAGGAGAAGATCACCCTCCGGTTCTGGATCGTCGGCATCCTGGCCGGGCTCCTCGGCGTGACCCTGTTCATGGCCTCGATCAATGCGCTCGTCTGAGATGGCCGGCGTCCGCCCGGTCGACCTCGATGCCCTCACGCTCGCCGACGTGCGCGCGGGCGCGCTGGCGGACCGGCCGGTGACCGTGCTGGGGCTCGCCCGCAGCGGCATCGCGCTGGCCCGGTTCCTCGCGGACGCGGGGGCGCGCGTGACCGTGTACGACGGCCGGCCCGCCGGCGAGCTCGGGGCGGCGATCGAGCAGCTGGGCGGGCGCGACATTGCGCTGCGCCTGGGCCCCGACGTGGACCCGGCGGGGACGTGGCGCGAGGCCGCCCTGGTCACGACCTCGCCCTCGATCACGCCCGACTACCCGACGACCGAGCCACGCCTCCGCGCCCAGCTCCGCGCCCTCGTCGACGCGCGCGTGGCCGGCGACCCCGGCGCCCCGGCGCTGGTCAGCGAGTCGGACCTGTTCCTGCGCCTGTGCCCGGCCCCCACGATCGGCGTCACCGGGACCAAGGGCAAGACGACGACCGCCGCCCTGGCGCATGCGATCCTCGCCGCGGACCCGCTCCACCCGGCGCTCCTGGGGGGCAACATCGGCACGCCGCTGGTGGAGCGCCTGCCGGAGCTGACGCCCGGTCACCGGGTCGTGGTGGAGCTGAGCGAGCTCCAGCTGCCCGCGCTGTCGCGGGGCACGACGGTGGCCGTGTACACCAACGTGACCGCGGACCACCTCGATCGCCACGGCTCGCTCGAGGCGTACCGCCGGGTGAAGCGCCGCCTGGCGGAGCTGGTCGACCCGGACGGCGCCCTGGTGCTCAACCTCGAGGACCCGGTCGTGGGCGGCTACGCGGGCCTCGGCACGGCCCCGGCCGTCCTGTACCGGAACGACCGCCCCGTGCCCGGCGGGCTCGGCGTCGTCGACGGCTGGATCGTCGCCGCCGCCGTGGAGCGGCTGCCGCTGGCCGGCGGGGGCGTGGCGGCGACCGGCCCGGGCGGCGGGATCATGCCCGCGGACGAGCTGGGCATCCCCGGGCGCCACAACGTGTCCAACGCGCTGGCCGCGATCGCGGTCGGGCTGCTGTTCGGGGTCGCGCCGGACGCGATCCGCCGGGCCGCCGCGGCGTTCACGGGCGTCGAGCACCGGCTCCAGCCGGTCGGGCTGCTCGACGGCGTGCGGTTCGTCAACGACTCGCAGGGGACGCAGCCCGACGCGGTGATCGCGGCGCTGCGCGCCTTCCCGGCCCCGGTCGTCCTGATCGCCGGCGGCCGCGACAAGGGCGTGGACCTCGGCGAGCTGGCGCGCGTCGTGGGCGACACGGCGGCGGCCGCGGTCCTGATCGGGGAGAGCGGTCCCACGCTGGAGCGCCTGTTCCGGGCGGCCGGCCTCACCCGCACCGAGCGGGCCGCCGGGATGGACGAGGCCGTCGCCGCCGCCCACCGGCTCGCCCGGGAGTCGCTCCGGGACCGGCCGGAGGGCACGGTCGCGACGGTCGTGCTGAGCCCGGCCGCCGCCTCGTTCGACATGTTCGAGGACTACGCGGCGCGCGGTCGGGCGTTCGTCGCCGCGGTGGGGCGGCTCGCGTCCGGTGCGCCAGGCGACGGCGCCGCTGGCGACGGCGCGCCTGGCAACGGGAGGCACCCATGAGCACGACCCTGCCGCTGGGGCGCCCGACGACCCGCGCCCGCGCCCAGAACACGCTCCAGCGCGAGCGTCACGAGCCCGAGTACGGGATCCTGGTCGCGATCGTCGCGCTGGCCGCCATCGGCATCCTGATGGTCTACTCGTCGTCCGCGATGAAGGCGTACCTGGCCAGGGACGACACCTTCCTGATCGTCGGGCCGCAGATCCAGTGGGCGGCCGTGGGCCTGCTGGCGATGGTCGCGATGATGCGCGTGGACTACCGCTGGCTGCGGGTGGCCTCGGTCCCGCTGCTCGTGATCGGCGTCGCGGGGCTGGTCCTCGTGTTCGTGCCCGAGATCAACGTGGTCGTCGGCGGCTCCGCCCGATGGCTTAAGGTGGGTCCGCTGCCGGCCGTGCACCCGGCCGAGTTCATGAAGCTCGCCCTGGTCGTGTACCTCGCCCACTGGTTCGCCAAGCGCGGCACCTCGACCCATGGCTTGTGGGCCGGCACCCTGCCGTTCCTCGTGATCGCCGGCCCCGTGGTGGCGCTCGTCCTGCTCGAGCCCGACCTGGGCACCGCATCCGTGCTGGCGTTCACGGCGTTCACGATGTTCTTCCTCGCCGGCGCGAACCTGGTGCACCTCGCCGGGCTCGCCGCGGCGGCGGTGCCGGCCGTCGCGCTCCTGTTCCTGCGCGGCTACCAGGTGGACCGGATCGCGGCCTGGCTGGACCCCTGGAAGGACGCGTCCGACCTCGGCTTCCACAGCGTCCAGGGGTACTACGCGCTGGCCCTGGGTGGCGTGTTCGGGGCCGGGCTGGGGGAGAGCCGGCTCGCCGGCGGGCTGTTCCTGCCCAACGCGAGCAACGACTTCATCTTCGCGATCATCGGTGAGGAGTTCGGCCTGATCGGGGCGGGGCTCGTGATCCTGCTGTTCCTCGCCTTCGGCTACCTGGGCATCCGGACCTCGCTCGGCGCGCCGGACACGTTCGGCGCCTTGCTCGCCGGGGGGATCACCAGCTGGATCTGCATCCAGGCGTTCGTCAACATCGCCGTCGTCGTGGGGCTCATCCCCGTCACCGGCATCCCGATGCCGTTCGTGTCCGCCGGCGGGTCCTCGCTGATCATCAGCTTCGCCGCGGTGGGCATCCTGCTGTCCGTATCCCGCGAGACCGTCGAGAAAGGAACCTGGAACGATGCGCCTGCTGATCGCGGGCGGGGGAACGGGCGGGCATATCTACCCGGCCCTCGCCGTCGCCCGGTCGCTCCGCGCACGACCCGGCGCGCCTGACATCGCCTGGCTCGGCGGCCACCGCGGCCTCGAGGCGTCGATCGTCCCCGCGGCCGGCCTTCCGCTGCGCCGGCTGTGGCTCCGCTCGCTGCGCAGCGCGGGCCGCGACATCCACCTGGTGCTCGACCCGGCCCGGCTCGTGCTGTCCGTGCCCCAGGCGCTGGTGCTGCTGCTCGCGCGGCGACCCGCCGCCGTGTTCACCACCGGCGGCTACGTGGCGATCCCGGTGCTGCTGGCAGCGTGGCTGCTGCGCATCCCGAGCGTCCTGTGGGACGGCAACGTCGTCCCGGGCCGCAGCGTCCGGCTGGTCGCCCGCTGGGCGACGGTCGCCGCCGTCAGCCACGCGGCGACGGCCACGGCGCTCGGCCACCCTCGGGCGTACCTGACCGGCACGCCGATCCGGTCGACCGCCGGGATGGACGTGGACGAGGCGCGCGAGCGGTTCGGCGCGCGGCCCGGCGAGCGGATGCTGCTCGTGTTCGGCGGGTCGCAGGCCGTGCGCCGGATCAACGAGGCGGTGCGCGACGCGCTGCCGCGGCTCGTGGAGCGGGTCCGGGTGGTCCACGTCACGGGCGACGACGGCTATGGCCCCGCGCTGGCCGCCCGCGAGGCGCTGCCGGCCGAGCTCCGCGACCGGTACCGCCCGTACCCCTTCCTGCACGACGAGATGACGGCTGCGCTCGCCGCGGCGGACCTCGCGCTGGGCCGCGCCGGCGCCTCGACGCTCGCGGAGGCCGCGGCATTCGCGCTGCCGCTGGCCATCGTCCCGTACCCGCACGCGGCCGGGCACCAGCGGCTGAACGCGGTGGCCTACGCGGACGCCGGTGCGGGGGTGCTGATCGAGGACGAGGCGCTCGACGCCGACGCGCTGGTCGAGGCGGCCGGGCTGCTCGCGGACCCGGCCCGCCACGCGCGGATGTCGGCCGCCGCGCGGGACCTCGCCCGTCCGGGCGCCGCGGATGCCGTCGCGAACCTCGTCCTGGCGGCGGCCCTGCGGGAGCCACTGCCCGATGCCGCGGAGGTCGAGGCGGTCGCGCGCGGGGGGCGGCCGTGACCGGCGCGGCGGCGTTCGACGCGCTCGCGGTCGGCGCCGACATCGCCCGCCGGCTGGGCGTCAAGACGGTCCGCAACGAGTCGCTGGCCCGCTTCACCACGATGCGGGTGGGCGGCCGGGCGGACCTGTTCGCGGTGGCGCACAACGCGTTCGAGCTGCGTGGCCTCGCCAAGTACGCGCGGGCTCGCGGGATCCCGCTGCTGATCCTCGGCCGGGGCAGCAACCTCGTGATCTCGGACGCGGGCATCCGGGGGATCGTGGTCCAGGCGCGGGCCGAGGCGTCGCGCGTCGAGGGCGACCGGTATCACGCGGACTGCGGCGTGGCGATGGCGCGCGCGGCCACCGAGACGCAGAAGGCCGGCCTGTCGGGCCTCGAGTTCGGGCTCGCGATCCCGGGCACGGTGGGCGGGGCGGTGTGGGCCAACGCGGGCGCGCACGGCGGCGACGTGGCCGGGGTGCTCGAGTCCGCGACTGTCCTGCTGGCCGACGGCGCGGAGCAGGAGCTGCCCGCGCCGGAGCTCGGCTTCGCCTACCGCCACAGCCGGTTCAAGGCGGCCGCCGAGGCCGCCGGGACGATGGACGCCGTCGCGGGGCCCGCCGAGATCGTCCTCGCCGCGACGTTCCGGCTCCGGTTGGCCGACGCCGCGGAGATCAAGGCCCGCCTCGACGACATCCGCCACTGGCGGCAGGCCCACCAGCCGCTGGGCGTGCCGTCGGCCGGCAGCGTGTTCCGCAACCCGCCGGGGGACTCGGCGGGGCGGCTGATCGACGCGGCGGGCCTCAAGGGCCGCCGGGTGGGTGGGGCCGTCGTGTCCGAGAAGCACGCCAATTTCATCGTCAACGACCGGAAGGGCACCGCGGCCGACGTGCGGCGCCTGGCCGAGCAGGTCCGCGCGGAGGTCGCCGCCCGTCACGGGATCGACCTCGTGTTCGAGGTCGAGTTCGTCGGCGACTGGTCCGGCTGGACCGCGGAGGAGCCCTGATGCCCGTGCCGCCCCTGGGGCACGACCCCGCGTCCACGCCGCTCGCCGTGGTGTACGGCGGCCCGTCCGCGGAGCACGACGTGTCGATCGTGTCGGGGACGGCGATCGCGGACGCGCTGCGCGGATCGGGATACCCGCTGGAGCAGTGGCTGATCGACCTCGACGGCGGCTGGTGGCGGCTGCCCGCGGACCATCGCCGCGACGGACGTCCCCAGGCCGCCTACGACGATCCGGCGGCCCTCGGGGCGGACGGGCCGCACCTCGCCGGCGACGCCCTCGACGGGCTGGCGCTGCGGTCGCCGCGCCCGGTGGTGGTGCTCGCGCTCCACGGCCCGTTCGGCGAGGACGGCACCGTCCAGGCGCTGTGCGAGGCGGCCGGTCTCGCCTACACCGGGTCCGGCGTGACGGCGTCGGCGATCGGGATGGACAAGGCGATCTTCAAACGGCTCGTCCGGGGGCTCGGCCTGCCGGTCATGGACTGGCGCGAGGTGCGTGCCGCGCGCTGGGCGCGGGAGCGCGATGCCGTGCTCGCGGAGCTCGAGGCGTTCGCCGCGGGCACCGGGGACCCACGCCTGATGGTCAAGCCCGCCCGCCTGGGCAGCTCGGTCGGGATGACGCTCGCGCACGGGCCCGGCGAGCGTGCCGTGGCCCTGGACCTCGCGTTCCACTACGACGACCTGGCGCTGGTCGAGCGGTATCTCGCGGGCGCCCGCGACCTCGAGGTCTCGGTCATCGGCAACGAGCCGGACCGCCTGGAGCTGTACGGCCCGGGCGAGATCATGTCCGGCCACGAGTTCTACGACTACGCCGCGAAGTACACGCCCGGCATGTCCCAGACCACGCAGACGGCGGAGGTCAGCGACGCCGAGCGGGCCACGATCCTCAAGCTCGCCCGGGACGCCTACCGCGCGGTCGGCTGCGAGGGGTTCGCCCGGATCGACTTCCTGGTCACCGACGCCGAGATCGTGGTGTCCGAGCTGAACACGATCCCCGGGTTCACGCCGATCAGCCTGTTCCCGACGCTGCCGGCCGCCGCCGGCTATGACTTCGCCGCCGTCTGCCGGCGGGTGGTTGACCTGGCCCTCGACCGCGAGGCCGCCCGCATCCGCCACCGGCTGACGCCCGCCGACCTGCCCCGGTGAGGGTCGCCGCGTGAGCCCCCGCCTGCCGGGCCGAGAGCGGGGCGTCCCGGTCGTGCGTACCCAGCGGCCCGCGGCCCTGCGTCCCGGCGCCACGCCCGGTGGCGGCGTCCGCCACACGAGGCCGGTCCGCCGCCGGTCCGCCGGCCTCACCCCGACCCGGGCGGGGGCGCTGCTCGCGCTCCTGCTGGCGGTCGGCGGGCTGTATGGCGCCGTGTCCTCCGACGCGTTCGCCGGCCGCCACGTCGACGTGACCGGCACGACCTGGACGCCCGAGGACGCCGTGCTGGCGGCGCTCGCGCTGCCACCCGGCACGAACCTGTTCTCGCTCCAGACGGGCGTCCTCGAGGATCGCGTCGCGTCGATCCCGGCCGTGCGGTCCGCGGACGTGTCCGTGGCGCTCCCGGACACGATCCGGGTGGACGTCCGGGAGCGGGTCGCCCTGCTCGCCTGGCAGGTGGCCGGGCACGCGTTTTTGGTCGACGACACGGGCATGCTGTTCGGCGTGCTGGACGGCGCCCGGCCCGAGGCGGCCCGGACGCTGCCGGTCGTGGTCGACCGACGCTTCGAGTCGACGCCGCTGGGCGTCGGCTCGACGCTCGACGCCGTGACGCTGGACGCCGCGCTGCGGATCGGGTCGCTCACGCCCGCCGACCTGGGCAGCTCGTCCTCGCGGCTCGACATCCGGCTCGACGACACCAACGGGTTCACGATCCGGGGGCAGCCGCTGGGCTGGACCGCGGTGTTCGGCTTCTACACCCCGACCCTGCGCACCACGGACCTCATCCCGGGGCAGGTCCGCCTATTCCGGAGCCTCATCCTGGGCCAGGAGGACACCGTCCTGCGGGTGATCCTCGCCGACGACCGCAGCGTGACGATGATCCCGCGTCCGACGCCCAGGTCGTCGCCAACGCCGAAGCCTTGAGCGAATACGCGGGCCGGGTGTCTGGTAGCGTAGGTGCGACGATCTTCCGGAGGGAGGCTGCCCGCCCGTGCTCCTGCCCCTCGTGGGTCTTCTCGTCGGTGTCCTGGCGGGACTCGTCCTCAACGTCAATGTCAGCTTCGAGTTCTCGCGCTACTCGGCCGTGGCCATCCTCGCCGCGCTGGACTCGGTCCTCGGCGCGGTGCGAGCGGAGCTCGACGGGGTCTACGACAATCGCATCTTCATCAGCGGGTTCCTCACCAACGCGATCGTGGCCGTCCTGCTGGTGTTCATCGGCGACCGGTTGAGCCTCGACCTCTACCTCGTCGCCCTCATCAACTTCGGGTTCCGGATCTTCAACAACGTCGCGCTCATCCGGCGCCACTTCATCTAGCACAGGCGGTACCTTGGCCGCGGGCGGCCACGCACAGCGAGGGACGACAGGCAGGTGGAACGGGAAGCGGTCCTGGTCGGCATCGACGTCGGCACGTCCAAGGTCTGCGCGCTCATCGGCGAGGTCGGGCGTGACGGGCGCCTGACGATCATGGGCCACGGGACGGTCCCGGCCTCGGGGCTCAAGAAGGGCGTGGTCGTCAACATCGACCAGACGGTCCGCTCGATCGCGGACGCCGTCGAGCGTGCCGAGCGCCTGTCGGGCTGGAAGATCGACCGTGCCTTCGTGGGCGTCGGCGGCCAGCACGTCGAGAGCCTCAACTCCACCGGCCAGGTCGCCGTGACCGCGCACCACCGCGAGGTCACCCGCGAGGACATCAGCCGGGCGATCGAGGTCGCGCGCGCGGTGTCGATCCCCAACAACCGCGACGTGCTCCACGTGGAGCGGCGCGGGTTCACGGTGGACGGCCAGGAGGGCGTCAAGGACCCGCTGGGCATGAGCGCCCTGCGGCTGGAGGTCGAGGCGCACATCGTGTCCGCGTCCGCCACCGCGGTGCAGAACCTGACCAAGTGCGTCCAGCTGGCCGGCGTCAAGATCGACGAGCTGGTCGTGGACGGCCTCGCCTCGGCCGAGGCGGTGCTGACCGAGACCGAGAAGGAGCTGGGTGTCGCGGTTGCCGACATCGGCGCCGGGACGATCGACCTCACGCTGTTCGCCGAGGGCTCGCCGTTCCACACCTCGGTCCTGCCGGTGGGCGGCAACAACGTGACCAACGACGTCGCCATCGGCGTCAAGACCACGCTCCAGGTGGCCGAGGAGCTCAAGGTCCGCCACGGGACGTGCGACCTGCGGAACATCGAGGACGAGGAGATCGGCGTCACGGTCCTGGGCGAGGAGGCCGGCCGCACGGTCAGCCGCGAGGAGCTGTGCCGGATCATCGAGGCCCGGATGCGCGAGACGTTCGAGCTGCTCAAGGACGAGATGGCGCGCAGCGGCCACGGCATGCTCCCGGCGGGGATCATCCTGACCGGCGGCGGCGCGCAGCTGGCCGGCACCGCGGAGCTGGGGCGCGACGTGCTCCAGATGCCGGTCCGGATCGCGGGGCCGTCGGGGATCGGCGGGCTCGTGGACACGATCCAGGACCCGTCCTACTCCACTGCGGTGGGACTGCTCCGCTGGGGCGCGACCTCGATCGCGATGGGCGAGCCGCTCCACTACGAGTCCGCACCCGGGGGCGGCGTGCTGAGCCGCCTGCGGAGCGCGATCCGCAGCCTGTTCCCCTAGATCGGGGCGCGATGCGCTCCGTCGAGCTCGAGGTCCGGACCGGCCGGGACCGGGGCGTCACCGATCTCACGCCGGCCTGCGCGCGGTTCGCCGCCGAGGCCGCCGGGGGCGGCGACGGGCTGCTGTCGGTGTTCGTGCCCCATGCCACGGCGGGCCTCGTCGTGCTGGAGCTGGGGGCCGGCAGCGACGAGGACGCGATCAGGACGCTCGACCGCCTGCTGCCCCGCGACGACCGCTGGGTCCATCGCCACGGGTCGCCGGGTCACGGCGCGGACCACGTCCTGCCGCTCCTCGCGGCGCCCTCGCTGATGGTGCCGGTCATCGGCGGGCGGCTCGCCCTCGGGACGTGGCAGTCGATCGTGCTGCTCGACCCCAACGCCGACAACTCGACCCGCCGCGTGCGCCTCAGCTTCCTGGCCGGCTAGCGGCGCGGGTCCGGCCGGGCCGCGGCTCGAGCCGGTTGCCCCCGTCAGCCGCCCGTGTCGCCCGTGCCCGAGCCGAGCCGTGCGCCGGTGCGTCGGTGCACCGCGATCTGGCAGCGGGCCGCGCCAGATTCCAGCAATCCCCGGTGACCACGCCCTCGATCGTGCGGGTATACTTCCGCGCAAACCCGTGGGAACCCGATATGGCGCCGGAACCCCCGGGCCGGCACCCGGGGAACGAGCGGTTACCCGTCCTGACGCCAAGTCACGCGCCATCCGAGGAGACCCGATGCCGCTGCGGTCGGATTCCGAGAACTTCGCCCTCATCCGCGTCATCGGTGTCGGTGGTGGCGGGAGCAACGCCGTCAACCGGATGATCCTGTCCGAGATGATGGGCGTCGAGTTCATCGCCTGCAACACGGACGCGCAGGCGCTGCTGCAGTCGGACGCCCCGCACAAGATCCGGATCGGCGACAAGATCACGAAGGGCCTCGGCGCCGGCGGTGACGCGTCGATCGGCCAGCGGGCGGCCGAGGAGGACCGCGACAAGATCGCGGACGCGATCGCGGACTCGGACATGGTGTTCATCACCGCGGGCCTCGGCGGCGGCACGGGCTCGGGCGCGGCCCCGGTGGTGGCGGAGATCGCGAAGGAGCAGGGCGCGCTCACGATCGGCGTCGTGACCAAGCCGTTCAGCTTCGAGGGCAGCCGGCGCAAGCTCGTCGCCGAGAAGTCGGCGGAGGAGCTCAAGGCCAAGGTCGACACCCTGATCACGATCCCCAACGACCGCCTGCGCGACGTCGTCCAGAAGAACACCTCGATCGTGGACGCGTTCCGGGTCGTGGACGACGTCCTCCGCCAGGGCGTCGCGGGCATCAGCGACATCATCACGGTGCCGGGGCTGATCAACCTCGACTTCGCGGACGTCCGCACGATCATGAAGGACGCCGGCTCGGCCCTCATGGGCATCGGCCGGGCGACCGGCGAGAACCGCGCCCTCGAGGCGGCCCGCCAGGCGGTGGCCAGCCCGCTGCTGGAGATCAACATCGCCGGCGCGCAGGGGATCCTGTTCAACATCTGCGGCTCGTCCAACCTCACCCTGTGGGAGGTCACCGAGGCCGCCGAGGAGATCCGCGCCGCCGCCGACCCGGAGGCCAACATCATCTTCGGGACGAGCTTCAACGAGCGCCTCGGCGAGGAGGTGATGATCACCGTCATCGCCACCGGGTTCGACGGCCGCCGCCGCCCCGAGACCGCCCGCGCGTCCGCGGGCGAGCGCCTGGGCAGCGCCGCCGGGCTGCGGCCCGCCGCCTCCACGGCCGGTGCCGGCGCGACGGTGCCCGCCCGGGACTTCCTCGAGGAGCTGGAGCGCCAGCGGACCGAGTCGGACGACGCCACGACCGCGCGCGACGAGGCCGCGGTCCCGGTCCGGACGGTGGGCGAGCCGGCCCCCGTGCGCCGGCAGTCGTACGACGCCGACGACCTCGAGATTCCTTCGTTCCTGCGCAGGCGCTAGGACGCGACGCCGGGATCGCCCCTGGCGGCGTTCCCAGCGCGTCGGACGCTGAGCGACGCCCGCGATGATATCTGACGGGGTCGCGGAGCTCGCGGCGGCTCGGGCCGAGGTGCTCGGTCGGATCGCGCGCGCGGGTGTGCGCGCGCGACGGGATCCGGCGGGGGTGACGCTGGTGGCGGTGTCGAAGACCGTGCCGGCGGACCGGGTGCGGACGGCGGTGGCGGCGGGGCTGACCGTGCTGGGCGAGAACCGGGTCCAGGAGGCCGCGGGCAAGATCCCCGAGGTGCCCGGCGCCACGTGGCACCTGGTGGGCCCGCTCCAGTCGAACAAGGTGCGCCGGGCGCTCGAGCTGTTCGACGTGATCGAGTCGGTCCACGACGAAGCGCTCGCGAGCCGGCTGGACGGCATCGCCCGCGCGACCCTGGGCCGGCAGCGCGTGCCGATCCTGCTCCAGGTCAACGTCGACCGCGACCCCGCCAAGGCGGGCTTCAGCCCGGAGGGGCTCGAGGCGGCCCTCGAGCGCCTCGATCGGCTCGAAGCCCTCGACATCCGCGGGCTGATGACCATCGGCCGGCTGGTCGCGGACCCGGAGGCGGCGCGCCCGACGTTCGTCGCGCTCCGCGCCCTGTCGGCGTGGCTGCGGGCCCGGTGGCCACGCCTGGGACCGGAGCTGTCGATGGGCATGACGGATGACTACGAGGTCGCGGTCGAGGAGGGCGCGACGATCGTGCGCGTGGGCCGGGCGCTGTTCGGGGAGCGGCCGGCGGCGGGGGCCCCGAGGGCTCCGGGCGCCGCTCGGGGACGCTGGTAGACTCGGGGCGTGGGCACGTTTGTCACGACGTTCGTGGGCCTGATCCTGGCGATCCTGTGGCTGCTGGTGCTGGGACGGATCCTCGCGAGCTGGTTCGACCCCATGGGCCGGTCCCAGCTGAGCGCGTTCCTCGTCCAGGCCACGGAGCCCATCCTCGCCCCCGTCCGGCGGGTGCTCCCGCCCGCGGGCATGTTCGACTTCTCGAGCTTCCTCGTCCTGATCGTCCTCGGCGTGCTGTGGCGCGCCTTCCTGTGAGTGTCCTGAGCCAGACCGACGTCCGCTTCGCCGTCCGACTGACACCCCGGGGCGGGTCCGACCGTGTCGACGGCGTGATCGACGGCGTGCTGCGCGCCCGGGTGACGGCGCCGCCGGTCGAAGGCGCGGCCAACCAGGCGCTGCTCCGCCTCATCGCGACCGAGCTGGACGTGCCACGCCGCGACGTGCGGCTGGTCGCCGGGGCCAGCGGCCGGACGAAGCTCGTCGCCGTGGACGGGGTCGGTCCGGACCGCGTGCTGGAGCTCTGGCCGGGGCTCCGGATCTGAGGCCGCGCCCGGCCGCCCATCGCGCCGGCGACCCCCCGCGCAGATCGCCGCGACCGCGCTAGAATGCGAGTCCCGTTCGGGGCGCCCGGGCGATTAGCTCAGTTGGTTAGAGCGCACGGTTCACATCCGTGAGGTCACTGGTTCGAGTCCAGTATCGCCCACCACCCTCCCGGCGCCGTCCCTGTCCCTGGCCCTGAACCCCGCGTTCGGCCTTGCCCCGTGTGGCAGACTGGACGCCAGCGTCCCCGGGCGTCGAGGCGACCCATGGCGCCGCCATCGCCGTCCGAGTTCCCGGTCACGACCACGAGGGAGTGAGGATGGACGCCGGGCAGCAGGCGCTCGAATCCGAGCAGAAGGAGGAACAGCGTCTCCATTCGCTCGGCTACGAGCAGGAGCTCAAGCGCGAGTTCAGCTTCTGGCACGCCGCCGCGCTGGGATTCGCGGACATCTCGCCGATCGTCGCCCTGTACGGCATGTTCGGCCTGGCCCTGGCGGCCGCCGGGCCGCCCTTCTTCTGGGGGCTGTTCCTCGTCCTCGGCGGGCAGATGCTGGTGGCGCTGGTGTTCGGCGAGATCGCCAGCCGCTGGCCGCTGGCCGGCGGCGTCTACCAGTGGACGCGCCAGCAGGTCGGCAACCGCTGGGCCTGGTTCGCCGGCTGGGCCTACATGTGGACCCTGACGATCGCGATGTCCACGGTGGCGTTCGCCGCCGCGACGTTCACGGCGGCCGTGATCGGCATCGAGAACCCCGACAAGACGACCCTCATCGTCGGGGCGTTCCTGTTCCTGGCCTTCGGGACGCTGGCCAACACGGTCGGCCAGTGGGTCCTCAAGGTGTTCGTGAGCCTGTCGATCGCGGCCGAGTTCATCGCCTCGATCATCGTGGGCGCCGTGCTCCTGATCTTCTACCAGGTCAACCCGATCGACATCCTGTTCGACAGCCATGGCGCATCCGGGGGCGCCGGAGGTTCCGAGTACCTGTTCTTCGCCTGGCTGGGCGCGGTCGCGTTCATCGGCTGGTCGTTCCTGGGCTTCGAGGCCTCGGGCGCGATCGCCGAGGAGGTGCGGGGCCCGGAGCGCGCGGTGCCGTGGTCGATCATCGTCGTGCTCGGGTTCGTCGGGGCGGTCGTGATCTTCACGTCGCTCGCGATCCTGCTCGCGATGCC
The DNA here is from genome assembly GCA_040755495.1 of Chloroflexota bacterium. Taxonomy (GTDB): domain Bacteria; phylum Chloroflexota; class Limnocylindria; order Limnocylindrales; family CSP1-4; genus CAIXZV01. Next base: position 52,172 of record JBFMAT010000010.1, on the reverse strand, counting down.
CGACATCAATGCCGCCATGACCGGCGGCATCGCCGACCCGGTCGCCCAGACGATGGAGTACCACTTCGGCCCGGAGATCACGAAGCCCCTGCTGGCCCTCATCGCCCTGGGCTTCACGGCGTCGATGGTCGCCCTCCAGACGGCTGTGTCGCGGACGATGTTCTCGTTCGCCCGTGACAAGGCGATCCCGTTCCACGAGTACTTCCAGCACCTGTCAGGTGACAACAAGCTGCCGGTGCGCGCGATCGTGTTCACCGGCGTGATCGCCGCGATCTTCCTCGTCGTCAACCTCGGCATGGAGCAGATCTACACGCTGCTGCTCTCGTTCGTGGTCGGCGGCTTCTACATCTCGTTCCTGTTCCCGGTCGCGGCGGCCCTGTACCTCCACGGGGTCAAGCGCCACCAGGCCGGTCCGTTCAGCCTTCGGAGGCTGAGCTTCGTGGTGACGCTGATCGCCACGATCTGGCTGGTGTTCGAGTTCGTGAACATCGCCTGGCCGCGCTATCCGGAGCTCGAGTGGTTCGAGAACTGGGGCGTGATCCTGATCGTCATCATCCTCGGCGTGGTCGGGGTGATCGCCTACGCGATCGTCCCGGAGAAGGGGACGGGCGAGGAGATCTAGGCCCGCCCCGGAGGTCCGGTCGTGGCACGTGAGACGGAGCCCGCCGTCGCCCTCGTCACGGGCGCGGCGGGCGGGATCGGGGCGGCCGTCGTGGCCCGCCTCGAGCGCGAGGGGTTCCGGGTGGCCGGCCTTGACCTGCGCCCGGCGGCGGGGACCCTGTCGCTGGTGGCGGACGTCACGGACAGGGAGGCGGTGACCGCCGCCGTCGAGGAGGTCGGACGGCGTCTCGGGCAGGTGTCCGTGCTGGTCGCGGCCGCCGGCCACCGCGTGGCCGCCCCGTTCGGGACGCTCGACGAGGCGACCTGGGAGCGGATGCTCCAGGTGCACCTCGGCGGCACGGGCAACGCCTGTGCCGCGGTCCTGCCGGTGATGCTCGGTGCGGGCCGGGGCACCGTCGTGACCCTGTCGTCGCGCGAGGCGATGGTGGGCGTGGCCGGGGAGGCGTACCGGGCGGCCGCGACGGGTGCCGTGCTGGCCTTCACCCGCAGCCTCGCCGTGGAGGTCGCACCGCGTGGCGTCCGCGTCAACTGCGTCGCGGCCGGCGCGCCCGACGCCGTCGCGGAGACGGTGGCCTTCCTCGTCCGCGACGGCGGGTTCTACGTCGGCCAGGTGTTCGCCCCGGCCGGAGAGGCGGTGACCTGATGGGCCTGCTCGACGGGGTCCCGGCGCTCGTCACCGGGGCCGCCCAGGGGATCGGCCGCGCCGCCGCCGTGCGGCTCGCTCAGGAGGGCGCGCGCGTCGCGGTGAACGCGCGGCTGGACGACGAACGGCTGGCGGCCGCGGTGGCGGCGGCCGGCGGGATCCCGGCCCCCGCGGACCTCGCGGACGCGTCCGCGGTCCACGCCATGCTCGAGGCGGTCGAGGCTCGCCTGGGCCCGATCGAGGTCCTGGTGGCGAACGCGGCGCGGATGTCGATGAGCCCGTATCTCGACGCGGACCCCGAGGCGTGGTGGCAGCAGCTCGACGTCAACCTCACCGGCCACATGCGAGTGATCGCCGGCCTGCTGCCGGGGATGCGCCACCGCGGCCGGGGGCGGATCGTGATCGTCAGCTCGTACTGGGGGCTCATCGGCTGGCCCAACGCCACCGGCTATGCGAGCTCCAAGTCGGCGCTCATCGCCCTCGGCCGGTCGCTGGCCCGCGAGCTGGCCCCGGACGGGATCCACGTCTCGATCGTGGCCCCGGGGGTGATCGACACGCCCCAGCTCGAGGTGGACGCGCGGGATGCCGGCAAGCCGCTCGCCGAGATGCACGCCATCTACGCCGAGGGCATCCCGGCCGGCCGGATCGGCACGGCCGAGGAGGTCGCCGCGACGATCGCCTTCCTCGCCGCGGACCGGTCGGGCGCGTACGACGGACAGATCCTCCACCCGAACGGGGGTGAGCTCCGATGCTCGGCCTGAACGCCGCCTGGCGGTACCCGCCGGTCGCGCGCTGGAAGGGCGACGCGGCGGCCGTGGTCCTGCTCACCTTCGACGTGGACGCCGACACGCCGGTCCTGGCCGCGGGCGAGGGCTACGCGGCCCACCTGTCCACCATGTCGCACCAGGCGTACGGGCCCCGAGTTGGCCTGCCGCGGATCCTGGCGATGCTCGAGCGCCGCGGGCTGCCCGCGACGTTCTTCTTCCCGGGACTGACGGCGGAGCGCTGGCCCGGGACGGTGGAGCGCGTCCTGGCCGCCGGCCACGAGGTCGCCCTCCACGGGTACACGCACCGCACCCCGACGGCGCTGGCCGCGGGCGAGCAGCTCGAGGAGCTCGAGCGCGGCATGGCGGCCCTGGCACGCGTCGGTGCGGTCCCGGCCGGGTACCGCGCGCCGTTGTGGTCCACGACGGCCGTCACCCTCGGGGCACTCGGCCGCCACGGGATCCGGTACGACTCGTCGCTGTTCGACGACGACCGCCCGTACCTGCTCGACACGGCCGCCGGGCGCCTGGCCGAGCTGCCGGTCCACTGGTCGCTCGACGACTGGGAGCAGTACGTCTACGTCCCCGAGCCCGACCTCGGCCACACGATCAACCGCCCCAGCGTCGTGGCGCAGCTGTGGATCGAGGAGCTGGACGCAATGCGCGCGACCTCGTCGCTGTGCGTCCTCACCTGCCACCCGTTCGCGAGCGGCCGGCCGTCTCGGCTGGCCGCCATCGAGCGGTTCATCGACTTCGCCCAGTCGTGCGGCGACGTCGCCTTCGCGCGCGCGGACGCGGTGGCGGACGCGCTCCTGGCGACGCCCGACGACGAGCTGGTGGACGAGCGTCCGGCCTAGGGCGCCGTGACCCGCGATCCGAGAGACGTCAGGAGGAACGAAGGATGTCGGCCCAGTCCGAGGGCAGGCTCGCCGGCCGCGTCGCCCTGGTGACCGGCGGCAGCCGTGGCATCGGTGCCGCCATCGCGCTTACGTTCGCGCGCGAGGGTGCGTCGGTCGCGTTCACGTACCGGGCCCGGGAGGATCGGGCGCGAGAGGTCGCGGACCGGATCGAGGCGCTGGGCATCGGTGCGCTGGCCATCCGGGCCGACGCCAGCAGCGAGGCGGACGCCCGGCGCGCGGTCGCGGAGACGGTCGCGCGGTTCGGACGGATCAACGTCCTGGTCAACAACGCGGGCGCCATCGGCGCCGAGCTGCCGATCGTGGACCTGCCGGTGGAGGAGTGGGACAAGCTGATCGGCACCGACCTCCGGGGCGTGTTCCTGACCACCAAGTTCGCCCTGCCGCACATCGCCACCACGCCGGTGGGCAAGGTCATCAACATCGGCTCGGAGCTCGCCCTCAAGGGCCGCGCCGGCTACGCGCACTACTGCGCGGCCAAGGGCGGGATCATCGGCTTCACGTACGCGCTCGCGCACGAGGTCGCCCCCGGGATCTGCGCCAACGTCCTCGCGCCGGGGCCGATCGCGACCGACATGATCCTGGCCGACATGGCCCCCGAGTGGGTCGAGAAGGAGAAGGACATCCCGGCCCGGCGCCTGGGGACGGTCGAGGAGATGGCCGAGACGGCGCTGCTCCTCGCATCGGACGCGGGCGACTTCTTCATCGGCCAGGTGGTGAGCCCCAACGGGGGCGCCGTGTTCCGGTAGCGGACCGCGGAGGGCCCGGTCGGTCAGCCCGCGTCGCGCCGCCGGAGCGCGACCAGCGACAGCATCTCGAACGCGAGGTTCGCCGCCAGGAACGAGGTCTGGCCGGCCGGGTCGTAGGCCGGGATCACCTCGACCACGTCGAAGCCGACGAAGTCGATCCCGGTCAGCCCCCGGACCACCTGGAGCATGTCGCGGGACGACGGTCCGCCCGTCTCCGGCGTGCCGGTGCCAGGGGCGAACGCCGGGTCCACCACGTCGATGTCGAAGCTGATGAAGGCGGGGCGGTCGCCGACCCGCTCCCGGATCCTGCGTGCCGTCTCGTCGGGCCCGACCCGCAACAGGTCCTCGGTCGTGAGGTACGCGAGACCGAGCTCGGAGGACAGCGTCGTCCAGTCCTCTGAGTCGTACAGGCTGCCGCGGAGGCCCACCTCGATCGAGTGGCCCACGTCCACCAGGCCTTCCTCGATCGCCCGGCGCATCCATGTCCCGTGGTTGTACTTCTCGCCGAAGTAGCTGTCCCAGGCGTCGGTGTGCGAGTCGAAGTCGATCACGGCCACGGGTCCGCGCGAGCGGGTGGCGCGCAGGTGGGGGAGGGTGCAGGCATGGTCGCCGCCGACGAGCAGCGGGATCACGCCCGCCTCGACGATCGGCGCGACCGTCTGCTCGATGGCCGCGTAGCTCCGCTCGGTGTAGCCGGGAACGATCGCGACGTCTCCGTAGTCCACGCACGACAGGTGGTCGAACGGCTTGACGTCGAGGTTCGCGTTGTAGGGACGGATCATCACCGACGCCGCCCGGACCGCGTTCGGGCCGAACCGGCCGCCGACCCGGTAGGTGACGCCGGTGTCGAACGGGACGCCGACGATCGCCACGTCCACGTCCTCCAGCGAGCGGATCAATGGCAGCCGTGCGAACGTCGCCGGGCCGGTGAAGCGCGGGGACCGGAGCGAGTCTTCCGGGACGTATCGCGGCACGGGTCTGCCTCCAGGTGGCGGGTGCCGACCGGTACCGGGACGCCGCGCTGGCCGGCGTGCCCGATGGTAGCGGACGCCAACGCCTCCCGGCGGCGGCTCGGCTCCGTCACAGCCCGGGCCGGCCGGGCGTCGGAGCGCACGAACGGACCTCCGGGCGACGCGATCTCCTCCTCGTCGCCGCCGGGGATCCTCCGCACCGGCGAAGCCCCCTGTCTCCCTCAGGGGGCTTCGTCATCTCCCGGCCGGCCGTGGCCGGGCGCCGGTCAGCCGGCGGCGAGGCGCCGCAGGACCGCGGGCAGGATGCCGCCCTGGCGCAGGTAGTCCACCTCGATCGGGCCATCCAGGCGCGCGATCGCCCGGAACCGGCGCTCGGTGCCGTCCTCGTCGGAGCGGGCGGCGATCACCACCTCCTGGCGGGGCGCCAGCGAGGCCAGCCCGTGGATCGTGTACGCCTCGCGGCCGGTGAGCCCCAGCGACCCCGGGCTCTCGCCCTGCAGGAACTGGAGCGGCAGCACGCCCATGCCCACCAGGTTCGAGCGATGGATCCGCTCGTAGCTCTCCGCGATGACCGCGCCTACGCCCAGCAGGGTCGTGCCCTTGGCGGCCCAGTCCCGCGACGAGCCGGACCCGTATTCCCGGCCCGCGATGACCAGCAGCGGCACGCCCTCGTCGCGATAGCGCATCGCTGCGTCGTAGATGAAGGCCTCCTCGCCATCGGGCAGGTGGAGGGTGTATGGACCCTCCTTGCCCTCGACGAGCCGGTTGCGGAGCCGGATGTTGGCGAACGTGCCCCGCATCATCACCTCGTGGTGGCCGCGCCGGGCCCCGTACGAGTTGAAGTCCAGCGGCGCCACGTCGTGCGCCTGCAGCCACTGGCCGGCGGGTGACCAGGCGGCGATCGACCCGGCCGGGCTGATGTGGTCCGTGGTCACCGAATCGCCCAGCAGCGCCAGCACGCGCGCCCCGACGATGTCCGTCAGCGGTGCCGGCTCCGGGGTCAGGCCGTCGAAGAATGGCGGCTTGGCGATGTACGTGGACGACGGGTCCCAGGCGTAGCGGTCGCCGGAGGGGATGGGCAGCGCCTTCCAGCGCTCGTCGCCCTCGAACACGACCGCGTACGTCTGCCGGAACAGCTCAGGGTCGATCGAGGTGCCGATGACCGCGCGGATCTCGGCCGGCGTGGGCCAGATGTCGGCGAGCATCACCGGCCGGCCGTCATCGCCGATGCCGATCGGCTGGGTCGTGAGGTCCACGTCCACCCGCCCGGCCAGCGCAAACGCCACGACCAGCGGCGGCGAGGCGAGGTACGCCGCCCGCACGAGGGGATGGATCCGGCCCTCGAAGTTGCGGTTGCCCGACAGGACGGCGGCCACGACGAGCTCGTCGCCCTCGATCGCCCTGGCGACCGGCTCGTCGAGCGGGCCGGAGTTGCCGATGCACGTCGTGCAGCCGTAGCCGGCCAGCGCGAACCCGAGGTCCGCGAGCGGCGCCATCAGCCCGGCCCGCTCGAGATAACCGGTGACGGCCTTGGAGCCGGGCGCGAGCGAGGTCTTGACGGTGGGCGCCACGCGCAGGCCGCGCGCGACCGCGTTGCGGGCGAGCAGCCCGGCGCCGACCATGACGGTGGGGTTCGAGGTGTTGGTGCACGAGGTGATGGCCGCGATGGCCACCGACCCGTGCCCGATCTCGGCGGCCTGCCCGCCGGCCTCGATCGTCGTGGCGGGCACCCCCGCGGTCGCGGGGAAGGCCGCCCGGAAGTTGTCGCCGAGGCCGGCCAGCGCCACCCGATCCTGCGGGCGCCGCGGCCCCGCGAGTGACGGCTCCACGGTCGCGAGGTCGAGCTCGAGCAGGGCGTCGAACTCGGGGCCCGCGCCGGGCTCGCGCCACAGGCCCTGGGCCTTCGCGTAGCGTTCGACGAGGTCGACGCGCTCCGCGGGGCGGCCGGTCAGCCGCAGGTAGGCGAGCGTCTCGTCGTCGATCGGGAACAGGGTCGCCGTGGCGCCGAACTCGGGGCTCATGTTCGAGATCGTCGCCCGGTCCGCGAGCGGCAGCCCGGCCAGCCCGTCGCCCGCGAACTCCACGAACGCGCCCACGACGCCGAACCCGCGCAGCAGCTCCGTGATCGTGAGCACGAGGTCGGTCGCGGTCGCGGCCGGCGGCAGCTCGCCCGCCAGGCGGACGCCCACGATCCGCGGCATCGGCTGGTACAGCGGCTGGCCCAGCAGGACGGCCTCGGCCTCGATCCCGCCCACGCCGTAGCCCAGGACGCCCAGTCCGTTGACCATCGTGGTGTGCGAATCCGTGCCCACCAGCGTGTCCGGGAACGCGACCCGCCCGGCGTCGTCCTCGCGCTCGGCGACGACGGTGGCGAGGTACTCGAGGTTGACCTGGTGGATGATCCCGGTGCCGGGCGGCACGACGCGCAGGTCGCGGAACGCGGTCTGGGCCCAGCGCAGCAGCTGGTACCGCTCGCCGTTGCGCTCGTACTCGCGGCCGACGTTGAAGCTGAACGCCCCGGCCCCGCCCCAGGCGTCGATCTGGACCGAGTGGTCGATCACGAGATCCGCCGGCACCAGCGGGTTGACCCTGGCGGGGTCGCCGCCCAGGGCGGCCATCGCGTCGCGCATCACCGCGAGGTCGACGACCGCCGGCACGCCGGTGAAGTCCTGGAGCACGACCCGGGAGGGCATGAACGGGACCTCGGCCTCGCCGGTGACGCCCGGCCGCCAGGATGCGAGCGTCGCCACGTCCTCCTCGCGCACGATCCCGCCGCCGGCGTGGCGGAGGGCGTTCTCGAGCAGGATCTTGAGGGTGACGGGGGAGCGGCCGAGGTCCACGCCGAGCGGCAGGCCGGCGGCGGCCAGCGCGGACAGGCGATAGAGGTCGGGAAGGCCGGGGCCGAGGGACGCTCGGGCGCCGAATGCATTGGGCGTGGGCACGTTGATCCTCCACTGTGGGGATCGGGCGATGAGGGTGCGCCCTCGGACCGCTCGCTACACTCGTCGGGTGGAAGCGTACAGCGCGCCGGGCCGACCCGGTCGGGAGCGACCGGGATGAGGGCCTGGGACGAGGCCGACGAGGCCATCCGGCGCGGGGCCGAGCGGCGCGCCGCCGAGCGCGAGGAGACGATCCGGAAGCTGGGCGAGGAGGGCATCGACCTCGATCCCGCCCCGCCCGCGACCCACCGCCACGGCGACGTGGAGCACGTGAGCGACCACGAGCACCCGCACGCGCACTCCGACCCGGGCGAACGGCCCGTGGTCGGGATCGTGGGTGCCGGGGCCGTCGGGACGGCGCTGGGCGTCGCGCTCGACCGGGCGGGCTGGCCGGTGGGGGCCGTGGCCTCGCGCGACCCATCCCGCCGCGAGCGGTTCCGGGAGCTGGTGCCGGGCGCGCGCGGGTTCGCCGAGGCCAACGCGCTGGTCGACGACGTGGAGCTCGTGATCCTCGCCGTGCCGGACGACGTGGTCGCGTCCGTGGCGGCGTCGCTGCGGCTGTACGCCGGCCAGGCCATGGTCCACACCAGTGGCCTGCTCGGCGCCGAGGTGCTGCAGCCGGCGCTGGCGGCCGGGACCCAGGCCGGGGCGTTCCACCCGCTGGTCGCATTCGCCGACCTCGACCGGGCGCTGGCGGCGCTCCGGGGCGCCACGATCGCGATCGAAGGCGACGAGGGGCTGGCCGCGCACCTGGCGGAGATGGCCGAGGCGATCGGCGGGGTCCCGGTCCGGCTGGCGCCCGGCTCGAAGGCCGCCTATCACGCGGCGGCCGTCCTGTCGGCGGGCGGCGTGATCGCGCTGCTGGACACGATCCGCGAGGTGGCCGGGGTCGTGGGCCTCGACGAGGCCGGGGCGCTCCGGATCTACCTGCCGCTGCTGGAGCAGACCGTGGCCAACGCGCGGGCGCTGGGGGTCGCGCCCGCGCTCACGGGCCCGGCGACCCGCGGCGACGCCGGCACGGTGACGGCCCACCTCGCCGCCCTCGCGGCCGGCGCCCCCGGGGCGCTGCCGGTCTACCGCGCGCTGCTCGAGCGATCGGTGCGCGTGGCCAGCGACCGTGGCGCCCTGTCACCGGAAGCCGCCGAACGTCTCCGGACCGCACTTGCAGGGAACCCTTGACGCGCTACGATGCGGGCATGCAGCACAGCATCGCCGCTCGCTATGCGGCCTGGCCGGCTCGATTCGTCTCCACCTCGGCCAGGGCCCGCGAGCGTCGACTCGGCCTCCGGTCCGCGACGGCGTTCGTGGCGGCACCGTCGCACCGCACGGTGCTCCGCCGGCCGGACGTCGGGCCGCTGACCGCGCTCCGCGCCCCGTGGCGGGCGCTGACGGTCGCGCCTGCCCGCCCCGTCCGGAGCGGTCCGCTCAAGCCCGCGTCCCCGATGCTGTGGACCAGCGCGACTCGGGGCGGGGGACCGCGCCGGTCGTCCGTGGCGCCGGCGTGGCCCGCCTGAGGCAGGCCGTCGCCACCTCCGCCGGTGGCATCGTCATCCGGTTCACTGATGGGGCTCCCCAGCTGGTCGTCGGGCGTCGCCGGCGCGAGCGCGACGGCGTGACCTGGACGCTGCCCAAGGGCACGCCGGACGGGCGTGAGACCACCGAGCAGACCGCGCTCCGCGAGGTCGCCGAGGAGACCGGGCTCGAGGTCCGCATCGTGCGCCCCTTCGACTCGATCGAGTACACGTTCAACCAGGGCGGCACGCGCATCCACAAGACCGTCCACTACTTCCTGATGCTGCCGACGGGAGGGGACCTCGGCCGCCATGACCACGAGTTCGACGAGGTTCGCTGGATCGGGTTCGACGAGGCGTCGAGCCTGCTGACCTTCGAGACCGAGCGGGCGCTCGTCGCGCGCGCCGCCCGGGTCGCGACCGACGGCAGCTTCCCCGGACCGGCCCTCGCCACCGGAGGCGGAGAGGCATGACCGAGCCCACCACATCCCTGCCCACGCCGCTGCTCGACCGCCACCGGGCGCTGGGCGCGAAGATCGTGGAGTTTGCCGGCTGGCAGATGCCGATCCAGTACGCCGGGATCCTCGAGGAGCACCGGGCCGTGCGCTCGGCCGCCGGCCTGTTCGACCTGTCGCACATGGGCGAGCTGGTCGTCGAGGGCCCGGAGGCCGGGGCGGCGCTCGCCGGCGCGCTCGTCACGGACCCGCCGTCGCTCGGAATCGGCAAGGCCCACTACTCGATGATCTGCGCGCCCGACGGCGGGATCCTGGACGACCTCATCGTGTACCGGCTCGCCGACGACCGGTTCATGGTGGTCGCCAACGCGTCCAACGCCCGGACCGTCTCGGACGCCCTCGCGGAGCGCCTGGTCGGCTTCCGCGCGGTGCTCGACGATCGCTCGCTCGCGACCGGGCTGGTCGCCGTCCAGGGACCGCGCTCGGTGGACATCCTCGCCCCGCTGACGGGCCTCGACCTGTCCTCGATCCGGTACTACGCGATCGCCGACGGGGAGGTCGCCGGGATCCCGGCCCACGTCGCCCGGACCGGCTACACGGGCGAGGACGGCTTCGAGCTGTTCGTGGACGTGGACCGCGCCGGGGAGACCTGGGACGCCCTGATGGAGGCGGGCCGGGCGCACGGGCTGATCCCGGTGGGCCTGGGCGCCCGCGACACCCTCCGGCTCGAGGCCGGCATGCCGCTCTACGGCAACGAGCTGGGCCGCGACACCAACCCCTACGAGGCCGGGCTGGGTCGTGTCGTGAAGCTCGCCAAGCCCGGCGACTTCGTGGGCCGCGCGGCGCTCGAGAAGGTCGAGCGGGAGGGCGTGGCCCGGCGCCTGGTCGGCCTCGTGCTCCGGGAGCGCGGGATCGCCCGGCACGGCTATCCCGTCCTCAACGCCGCCGGCCCCACCGGCGTCGTGACCTCGGGCACGATGTCCCCGACCCGTGGCGACGCGATCGCGATGGCGTACGTCGCCGCCGCGGATGCCGAACCCGGTACGATGCTGGCGGTCGAGATCCGCGGGGCCCGCGTCGCCGCGGAGGTCGTGCCGCTGCCGTTCTACCAGCGCCCGTCCTGACCAGCCCGGAGCTCGACCCTCGAACCGATACGCACTACCGCACCAGCGTCCCCGCGCCAGACCGCGGCCGCGAAGCCGCGACCATACCCAGGAGGAACCAGCCTGATGGTCCCCGGCGACCTGCGCTACACCAAGGAGCACGAGTGGGTCCGCGTCGACGGCGACGAGGCGACCGTCGGCATCACGCAGTACGCCGCCGACCAGCTGGGCGACATCGTGTTCGTCGAGCTGCCCGACGCCGGCCGCTCCATCGACCAGTTCGCGACGTTCGGCGTTGTGGAGTCCGTGAAGGCCGTGAGCGACCTGTTCGCCCCCGTCTCGGGCGAGGTCACCGGCACCAACGACGCCCTCGCCGGCGAGCCGGAGCTGGTCAACACCGACCCCTATGGCGGTGGCTGGATGGTGAAGCTGCGCCTGACCGACGCCGCGCAGCTGGACGAGCTGCTCGACCCCGGCGCCTATGAGCAGCTGATCGCCGAGGGCTGACCGATGCCCTACGGCCCGCATGCGGCCGACGATCGAGCGCAGATGCTCGAGGCGATCGGCATCTCCTCCGTCGACGCCCTGTTCGAGGACATCCCGGAGCCCCTCCGCGCGAGCCCGCTGCGGCTGGACGAGCCCGAACCCGAGCTCGAGCTCAGCGCCCGGCTCGCGGCCCTGGCCGCCCGCAACCGCGTGGACCTGGCGAGCTTCCTGGGCGCCGGCGCGTACCGCCACTGGACCCCGGCCACCGTGGACCAGATGCTGCTCCGCGGCGAGTGGTACACCGCCTACACGCCCTACCAGCCCGAGGTCAGCCAGGGCACCCTCCAGAGCATCTACGAGTACCAGTCGCTGCTCGCGGAGCTGACCGCCCTCGACGTCGTGTCCGCGTCCCACTACGACGGCGGCGCGGCGACGGCCGAGGCGGCGCTGATGACCTGCCGCGCGACGCGGAGGGAGCGCGTCCTCGTCTCGCGCGGCGTGCATCCGCACTACCGCCAGACCCTCGAGACGTACGCCGAGGGTGCCGGCCTCGTGGCCGACGAGATCCCGCTGGTCGCCGACGGCCCGCTCGCCGGCACCACCGACCTCGCCGCCCTGGAGCGGATGCTGGCCGACCCGGACCGCCGCGTGGCCGGCGTGGTCGCCGCCCAGCCCAACGTCCTGGGCCTGCTCGAGGACATGCCCGAGATCGGGCGGCTCGGGCACGCGGCCGGGGCGCTGTTCGTGAGCGTCATCGAGCCCGTGTCGCTGGCCGTCCTGGCCCCGCCCGGCGAGTACGGCGCGGACATCGCGGCGGGCGAGGGCCAGCCGCTGGGCATCCCGCTCTCGTACGGCGGGCCGTACCTCGGCATCGTGGCCTGCACGGACGCGCTGGTGCGCCAGATCCCGGGCCGGCTGGTCGGCCTCACGTCGGACCTCGACGGGCGGCGGGCGTTCGTGATGACGCTCCGCGCGCGCGAGCAGGACATCCGGCGCGAGAAGGCCGCCAGCAACATCTGCACCAACCAGGCGCTGCTGGCGCTGGCCGCCAGCATCTACGTGGCCACGATCGGGCCCCACGGGCTGCGCGACGTGGCGGCGCTGGGCGCCGCCCGCGCCGCGGAGCTGGAGGCGGCGCTCGCCGCCGCGGGGGCCCCACGGGCCCACGACGGCCCGTACCTCAACGAGTTCGTCGTCCGCGTGCCGGACGCGCCGGTGCTGCATGCCCGGCTGCTGGACCGCGGCGTCCTGGCGGGCATCCCCACGGCGGCGCTGCTGCCCGACGAGCCGTCGCTGGCCGACGGCCTGCTGGTGTGCGCCACCGAGGTCACGACGGCCGCCGACATCGACCGCTTCGCGAGCGCGCTCCGCCTGGAGCTCGCCGGCGCGGCGACGGGAGGTGTGCGATGACGGTCGTCGGCGATCGCCTCCAGCCCACGATCTTCGAGCGCAGCCGGCCTGGCCGCGGCGGGGGCAAGATCCCGCACCCGCCCAAGGACGCCCTGGCACGCATCCCGGCGGGCCACCGGCGGGGGAACCCGGCCGCGCTGCCCGAGCTCGCCGAGCCCGACGTCGTGCGCCACTACGTCAACCTGAGCCAGCTCAACTACGCGATCGACACGGGCTTCTACCCGCTCGGCTCGTGCACCATGAAGTACAACCCCAAGCTCAACGAGTGGGCAGCCCGGCTGCCGGGCTTCGCCGGGCTGCATCCGATGGCGCCCGACGCGGTCGCCCAGGGCACGCTCCAGCTGCTGTTCGAGCTCGAGGAGCTGCTGGCGGAGATCAGCGGGATGGATGCCGTCACGCTCCAGCCGGCCGCCGGCGCCCACGGCGAGCTGACCGGGATCCTGATGGTCCGCGCCTACCACCGCTCGCGCGGCGACACCGAGCGGACCGAGGTCCTGGTCCCGGACTCCTCGCACGGCACCAACCCGGCGACCGCGACCATGGCCGGCTTCCGCACGATCACGATCCCCTCCGCCCCCGACGGCGGGGTGGACGTTGAGGCGTTCCGGGCCGCCCTCGGGCCGCGGACGGCCGCGATCATGATCACCAACCCGTCCACGCTCGGCCTGTTCGAGCGGCGGATCGGCGAGCTGCTGGAGGCGACCCACGCCGCGGGGGCCCTGGCCTACATGGACGGGGCGAACCTCAACGCCATCCTCGGACGGTTCAAGCCGGGCGAGGCCGGCTTCGACGTCATGCACTTCAACACCCACAAGACGTTCAGCACGCCCCACGGCGGCGGCGGCCCGGGAGCCGGCCCGGTGGGCGTCGGCGCCCGCCTGGCGCCCTTCCTGCCCGCGCCGCGGGTGCTCCGCGCCGAGGACGGCTCGTTCCGGCTGGAGCGGCCGGCGGAGCGGCCGACCTCGATCGGCCGGATGCGCTCGTTCACCGGCAGCAGCGGTGTCCTCGTGCGCGCGTACGCGTACATCCGCGCCCACGGGGCGGCCGGCCTGCGCGAGGTCTCCGACGACGCGGTTCTCGCCGCCAACTACCTCAAGCACCGCCTGGCCGGGACCTACCAGGTGCCGTTCGAGCGGGCGTGCAAGCACGAGTTCGTGGCCTCGGCCGCGGACATCAAGCACCGCACGGGCGTCCGGACGCTGGACATCGCGAAGCGGCTGATCGACAAGGGCTACCATCCGCCCACGATCTACTTCCCGCTCACGGTCGAGGAGGCGATGCTGATCGAGCCGACGGAGACCGAGTCGCTCGAGACGCTCGACGGGTTCGCCGACGCCCTGATCGAGATCGCCCGCGAGGCCGAGACGGACCCCGCGCTGGTCACGTCCGCGCCGCACGACGCGCCGGTCCGGCGGCTTGACGAGACGACCGCGGCCCGGCAGCCCAACCTCCGCTGGCGCGGCATGACGGGGGCGCAGCTGCCGTGTCCCGACTGAGGCGGCCCCGAGCGCAATGAACCCCCGGCCGCGTCCGGCGGTATGGTTGGGTCAAGGGAGTGCCACGGCACAGGGAGATCGACCCATCCACGGCGAGACCACGCCCGCCGCCCGCCGCACGCCGCCCGACGCCGACCTCATCCGCCGCATGGCGGAGGAGGACGATGTCGACGCGTTTGCCGCGCTGTTCGAGCGATACCGCGTGCCCGTGTTCCGTGCCGCGCTGGCACTGACCGGGGACCCGTGCGCGTCCGAGGAGGTCCTGATGGACACTTTCGGCCGCGCCTATACGCACCGGCGCCGGCTGCGGACGGACATCTCGCCGCTGCCCTGGCTCCATCGCGTCGCGATCAACCTGTGCTACAGCCGGCTCGGCCGCCGCCGGCTGCCGAGCGAGCCGGTCACGGACCTCGTGGCGGCGCGCCTGGTGGATGCCGACGTGCAGCCCGACGCGCGGGCGGAGTGGTCCGAGCTGCGCCAGATCGTCCGCGAGGGGATCGCGGGCCTGTCCGAGAAGCACCGGGCGGTCGTCATCCTGTACTACCTCGAGGGGCTCTCCCTGCAGGAGACCGCCGACCAGCTCGGCCTGCCGCTGGGCACGGTGAAGAGCCGGATCCACCACGCGCTGCGCGACCTGCGGACGCGGCTCCACGCGGACCGCCGGTTCGGCGGCGCGTGGGGCGAGCGGCTCCCCGGTGAGGTGGAGGCGGGCGGCGCATGATGTTCCGCCCCACGCCCTGCGACCGGCATCGCCCGGCGCTGCTCGACCTCATCGATCGCGGCGAGCGCGGCGACGCCACCGGCGAGGCGCTCGACCACCTCGCGCTGTGCCTCGCCTGCGAGCGCGAGATGACCCAGGTCGCCCTCGCGGTGCACGCGCTGCGGTGGGTGGGCCGCGAGGTGCGCGCAGCCCCGGTGCCCGTGGTGCCGGCCGAGCGCGTGGCCCGGCTGGCGACCCGCCGCCGTGACCCGTGGAGCTGGCGTCTCCAGCTGGGCAGCCTCGCCGCCGGGGCGGCGCTGGTCGCCGTCGTGGTGGCGCCGCGCGTGGGCGTGGGGCCATCGCCCGCGTATACCGATTCCCTGATGCCCGACCGGCCGGCCGCCATCGCCACCCCGTGGCGCGCGGCCGAGGCCCGGCTCGCGGCTTCGCCTGACAGTTCGCCGGTCAGCGCGCCCAGCGCGACCGGCACGCTGCCACCCCGCTACCCGGAGGGCCTCACCCGGCCCTGGAAGGAGGTGCTCCCGACCGACGCGACGCCCCGCGAGTTCAGCCCGTCGTGAGGCGCGGGACCCACACGGCCCGCACCCGTCGACACGGATTTGACACCCGCGTTGCGGTAAGCGATCTTTGCCCGAGCGCAGCCTGACGGCAGGCGTATGTGCGTGCATGCGCACCCTCCCAATCGACCCCGGGGCACCCAAGCCCCACGCGACAGGGAGAACGCGGCCATCGTCCTGCGAGGGAGTAGCAATTCAGGACCCCACGCAGCTTGGAGGAGCCTTGATGCGGAAACTGGTGGGCCTGTTCGCGGGAGCGGCCATCCTGGTCGCGGCCTGCGGCGGTACCAGCACCACCCCTGCCCCGGCGACAGAAGCGCCGACGACCCCGCCGGTCGAGAGCACGGCCCCGACCGAGGCGCCGTCCCCGACACCGGGCGAGGTCGACCTGTTCGGCACCACCTACGCGCCCGCCGAGGGCACGAGCGGTGGCACCGTGATCATCGGCGACTGGCAGGAAGCCACGCAGTTCAACCCGTACTACCTCGGCCAGGTCACCGAGGCGAACGTCGCCTCGCTCGTGTGGCACACCCTGCTGTCGATCAGCAGCGACTTCCGGTACATCCCGCAGCTCGCGGCCGAGCCGATCCCCACGACCGCCAACGGTGGCGTCACGGTGGGTGAGGGCGGCGACGCGATGACCGTCACCTGGAAGCTCCGGGACGGCCTGAAGTGGTCCGACGGCGAGCCGCTCACGTGCGACGACTTCAAGTACGCGTACGAGTGGGTCACCGACCCGACCAACGTCGGCGTCATCCTCGCGGGCTGGGAGGACATGAAGTCCTTCGAGTGCGCCTCGGACACCGACATGATCTGGCACTTCAACAAGATCTACGAGGGCTACCTGACCCTCATGGTCTCGCCGTTCCCGCGCCACTACCTGTCCAAGATCGCGATCGCGGACCAGGTCAACGGCGCCGGCTTCCGGCCGGACGAGATCGCGAACATGCCGGTCTCCGGCCCGTTCAAGTTCGAGTCCGTGACCCCGCAGGCCGAGCTTCGCCTCGTGCGCAACGAGAACTTCCAGAACCCGCGCACCGGCAAGCCCGCCAACCTCGACTCGATCGTGTTCAAGTGGTACGGCGATCCCGATGCCATGATCGCGGGCTACCGCGGCGGCGAGATCGACGTCGCGTTCGACCTCCAGGATTCGGACATCCCGAAGGTCGAGGACCTCGGCGACCAGGTGAGCGCCATCCCGGCCCTCCTGTACGAGTTCCTGCGCCCCAACTGGTCGACCCTCGACCAGGTCGACGAGACCAAGGGCACCGGCGGCTGCTCGCGCAATGCCGGCGTCCAGGACCGTGGTGCGGGCTGCCCGATGTCGGATCCCGCCATGCGGCTGGCCGTCGCCTACGCGATCGACAAGAACGAGATCAACACGCGGCTCCTCGGCGGCAACGCCCAGGTCGCGAACACCAACATCAGCCCGTCGGCCTGGTTCTTCGCGGACCAGACCCCGGCCACCTACGACCCCGCGGAGGCCATGCGCATCCTCGAGGAGGGCGGCTGGGTCGACAGTGACGGCGACGGCATCCGTGAGAAGGACGGCATCAAGGCGAAGATCGAGCTCTGCACGACCACTCGCCAGGTCCGCCAGGACACCCTCGCGCTGATCAGCTCGTGGCTGAAGGCCGTCGGCGTCGACAGCATCATCAACGCCGTGTCGCCGGCGGACATCTTCGCCGACTACAACGAGGGCACCGTCGACACGCCGTGCATCCTCGCGCGCAGCAACTTCGACCTCGCGGAGCACGCGTTCAGCTCGTCGATCGACCCGCTGGGCAACTACTTCAGCTACCACAGCAGCCAGAACCGTCCCGAAGGCGCCAACGACGCCCAGGTCAACAACCCGGACGTCGACAAGGCCATGGACGACGTGAAGAACAACGTGGACTTCGCGGTCATCCGGGACGCCATGGCGGCCTTCCAGAAGGCCTACGTGGAGCAGACGGTCGAGATCCCGCTCTACTACCGCAAGAACGTGGAGCTCGCCGCTCCGCGCGTCGGCAACTTCTTTGCCAACGGCACCCAGGTCGGCTCGACCTGGAACGGCGAGGACTGGTTCGTCCAGGGCTGAGCCAAGGCTCGATCTGACGTAGCCGAACGGGGCGCCCGGTTCCCGGGCGCCCCGTTCCACGACCAGCGGCGATCACGCCGCGGGTGTACCTTCCGCGCAATCGCCGACGGTCGGTCCCCGGACCGTCCGCCGCCGTCAACCCTTCACTTCCGGCTGAGGCAACCGCCGATGACGAAGTTCGTGGTCCGACGCATCCTCCAGGCGATCCCCGTCCTGTTCGGGATCACCGTCGTCGTCTACGGCATCCTGCTCGCCGCCCCCGGCGGTCCGACGGCGAAGTTCGCCAACAACCCCCGGATGACGGAAGACCAGAAGATCAAGTTCAAGGAGGCCTGGGGCCTCGACCAGCCGATCCCGATCCAGTACTGCCGCTGGATGGGCTTCTGCAACCCCCAGACGAAGGGCACCTTCCTCGGCTCGCTGCCCGTGCCGTCCGCGTTCCTCGGGCCGACGGGGCTGCCGAACTTCCTGCCCGAGGGCCTGAGCGGCGCCAGCAACGGCGTGCTCCACGGCGACTTCGGGTACTCCATCAACTCCGGCGAGAAGGTCAGTGACCGGATCGCGCGCGCGGCCCTGCCGACGTTCATCCTGGCGGGCGTGGCGCTGCTGGTCTGGATCTCGATCGCGATCACGCTGGGCGTGTATGCCGCGATCCATCGCTACTCGCTGTTCGACAACGCGGCCACGATCTTCGCCTACGTCGGGTTCGCCATGCCCACCTTCTGGCTGGGCATCATGCTGATCTTCATCTTCAGCGGCCCGGGCCTCAACATCCTGCCCGCCAGCGGCATGACCGAGACCCGCGTGTCGCCGCCGTTCGGGAGCGACCAGTACTGGGCGTACTTCGGCAAGAACCCGATCACCGCGCTCGCCGACATCGGCAAGCACCTGATCCTGCCGGTGGTGACGCTGGTCGTCGTCAACATCGCCGGTGACAGCCGGTTCGTCCGGGCGAGCATGATCGAGACGCTGGGCCAGGACTACGTCCGCACGGCCAAGGCCAAGGGCCTCCCGTCGCGGGCGGTGAACTTCAAGCACGCGCTGCGCAACGCGATGCTGCCCGTGATCACCAACATCGGCCTCGAGATCCCGTTCCTGTTCACGGGCGCGATCGTGACCGAGACGATCTTCTCGTGGCCGGGGATCGGCAAGCTCACGATCGACGCCACGCGGGAGTTCGACTACCCGATCCTGATGGGCGTCCTGCTCGTCACGTCGATCATGGTCGTCCTGGCCAACCTGCTGGCGGACATCGCGTACGGGGTCGTGGATCCCCGGATCAAGTACTGAGGGCGTCGATGGCTAAGTCACTGGAGCCGCGGGCCGGCCTTGCCGCGGACACGCCCGAGATCGTCGATCCGGACCCCACCGCCGCCGAGGACTACGAGGTCGGCCTCAAGTCGCTCAACCAG
Source organism: Chloroflexota bacterium (assembly GCA_040755495.1). Classification (GTDB taxonomy): domain Bacteria; phylum Chloroflexota; class Limnocylindria; order Limnocylindrales; family CSP1-4; genus CAIXZV01. The sequence goes on along the minus strand of JBFMAT010000010.1, from coordinate 33,337 downwards.
TGGCAGCTCGCCTGGCGCAAGTTCCGCCGCCACCGGCTGGCCCTGATCGGCCTCGGGCTCATCGCCGCGCTGCTGCTGATCGCGATCGTCGGGCCGTTCCTGCTGCCGTTCGCGTTCAACGACATTCCGCGTCCCGACGAGATCGTCCAGCGGGGCCGGCCGCCGTCCCTCGCCCACCCGATGGGCGAGACCGGCGGTCTCCAGCGCGACGTGCTGACCCTGGTCGTCAACGGGGCCCGGACGTCGCTGCTGATCGGCTTCTCGAGCATGGCGATCGGGGTCACGATCGGGACGATCGTGGGGTCCATCGCGGGCTTCGCCGGCGGCATCGTCGACAACCTGCTGATGCGCCTCGTCGACATCATGCTCAGCCTGCCGACGCTGTTCGTGATCCTCGTCGCGTCCAAGTTCCTGGGCAACGGGACGGTGATGACGGTGATCGTGATCTTCGGCCTGTTCTCGTGGATGGGCGTCAGCCGGCTCGTCCGCAGCCTGTTCCTGTCGATCCGCGAGCGCGAGTTCGTCGAGGCCGCCACGGCGGTGGGCGTGCGCGACCGGCGGATCATCTTCAAGCACATCCTGCCCAACGCGTTCAGCCCGATCGTCGTCGCCGCGTCGCTGATCGTGGCCGGCAACATCATCTCGGAGGCGTTCGTGAGCTTCCTCGGCTTCGGGGTCGATCCGACGTCGCCGACCTGGGGCAACATCCTGTCCGGCGGCCTGCAGTTCATCGCGCTCGGCAACTGGTGGTGGCCGCTGTTCCCCGGCCTCGCGATCATCATCACGGTGCTCGCCGTCAACTTCGTGGGTGACGGCCTCCGGGATGCCTTCGATCCGAGGTCTCGGGCATGACCGAGACCTCGACCCTGCGCCCCGGCCTCGGGGCGCCGCCGGCCGACGACATCCTGCTCGACGTACGCAACCTGCGCACCTACTTCAAGGTCATGGACGGCACCGTCCCGGCCGTGGACGGGATCGACTTCTCGCTGGGGCGGGGACAGACCCTGGGCATCGTGGGCGAGTCCGGCTCGGGCAAGAGCGTCACCGCGCTCACGATCATGCGCCTGCTCGACATCCCGCCGGCCGAGATCGGGGCGGGCAGCGAGATCTGGTTCGACGGCCGCGAGATCCTGTCGATGCCGCTGGACGACATGCGCCGGATCCGCGGCAACGACATGGCAATGATCTTTCAGGAGCCGCTGACCAGCCTCAACCCGGTGTTCACGGTCGGCGACCAGATCGCGGAGCAGGTGGAGCTCCACCTGCGGGTCAAGCCGCGCGAGGCTCGCGACCGGGCGATCGAGATGCTGCGCCTGGTCGGGATCAACAGTCCCGAGCGGCGGGCCAAGCAGTACCCGCACGAGCTCTCGGGCGGCATGCGCCAGCGCGTGATGATCGGCATGGCCCTGTCGTGCGAGCCGAAGCTGCTCATTGCCGACGAGCCCACGACGGCCCTCGACGTGACCGTCCAGGCGCAGATCCTGGAGCTGCTCAAGGCCATCCAGGAGCGAACCGGCGCGGCGCTGATCCTGATCACCCACGACCTGGGCGTCGTGGCCGAGACGGTCCACAACGTGATCGTCATGTACGCCGGCCAGATCGTGGAGCAGGGGACGGTGGAGGAGGTGCTCCTCGAGCCCCGGATGCCGTACACGATGGGCCTCATCGAGTCGATCCCCACCGTCGAGAAGCGCGGCGGACGGCTGGCGGCGATCCAGGGCGTCGTGCCCTCGCCGTTCCACCTGCCGCCGGCCTGCCGGTTCGAGCCCCGCTGCCCGTACCGCTGGGAGATCTGCCCCGAGGTCGCGCCGGAGCTGTACCTGGCCGGCAGTGCGGGCCGGCGCGCCCGCTGCCATCTCCACCTGGCCGAGTCGGCGCCGCGCCTCGCCGCGGCCGTCGAGCAGCACGACCAGAACATGCGCGTGGGCCGCCGGCTGTCCGGCGCCCCGGACAGGACGGGCCTCGCATGACGACGATCACCGGCGTGGTCCCCGCCGCCGAGCCCGTGGTCCGCCGCCGGCTACGCCGCCGGCCGCCGGCCTCCATCCGTAACGGGCGGGCGCTGCTCCTGTCGGTCGCCGGCTACGGGTTCGTCGCCCTCGCGGTCGTCCTGCTGGGCATGGTCGTCGGCGCCAAGGGGGCGATGGCCGCCCTGCCGCTCGTCACCCTGGTCGTGGTGCCGCTCGGCGCGGTGCTCATCGCCGTGGTCCGTCTCACCCGCACGCGCCAGGCCTGGGCGTTCGCGCTCGCCCTCGGGGCCGCGCTCATCATCGTCGCCGCGACGGGCTACTTGATCGTCACGATGGGCGACCGGATGGGCGACGCGAACGCGACCTTCTTCGCCCAGTTCGGGCTGCTGGTGCCGTTCGTCATGGCGCTCGCCGCGGCCTGGCACCTCGCCCGCGGCCGGAGCTGGTTCAACGGCGAGCGCGAGCGTCCCCTGCGCCCCGAGGAGGCCGGCGCCCGGCCGATCACCGCCCCGCTGGCCTCGGCGGCCGCGGCGACACCCGTCTCGGGCCCCCCGATCGTGCCGGTGACGACGGCCGGTGTCGCGGCCGCCGTCGCGTCGGGCGACGTGGAGGTCATCGCGCCGCCGCCGGCACCGCTCGGGCAGGCGGCGGTCGCCCCGCGCGAGGTCCAGCCGCTGCTCACCGTCCAGGGCCTCAAGAAGCACTTCCCGATCTACGGCGGCCTGATGCGCCGGCAGATCGGCACCGTGTACGCGGTGGACGGCGTCGACTTCGAGATCATGTCTGGCGAGACGTTCGCCCTCGTCGGCGAGTCCGGCTGCGGCAAGACCACCCTCGGGCGCACGGTCATCCAGCTCACCCCCTCGACGGACGGCCGCGTGGTGTTCGACGGCTACGAGCTGGCGGACGTGGACCCCGACGACATGCGCCCGCTGCGCCGCCGGATGCAGATCATCTTCCAGGACCCGTTCGGGTCGCTCAACCCGCGGATGCCGATCTCGGACATCATCGGCGAGGGGCTGCTGAGCCAGGGCCTCACCGATCGCAAGGCGCGCGACACGCGGGTCGAGGACGCGCTCGAGCTCGTCGGCCTGCGCCGCGAGTACACGCGCCGCTACCCGCATGAGTTCAGTGGCGGCCAGCGGCAGCGGATCGGCGTGGCCCGGGCGCTCGCCCTGGGCCCGGACTTCATCGTCGCGGACGAGCCCGTGTCGGCGCTCGACGTCTCGATCCAGAGCCAGGTCCTCAACCTGCTCCTGGACCTCAAGCGTGACCTCAACCTGACGTACCTGTTCATCAGCCACAACCTGTCGGTGGTGCAGTACTTCTCGGACCGGGTCGGGGTGATGTACCTCGGCAAGATCGTGGAGATCGGCACTGTCGAGCAGCTGTACCGCGACCCCCGCCACCCGTACACGGTGGCGCTCCTGTCCGCCATCCCCGAGCCGGACCCGCGGCGCAAGAAGAAGCGCCTGGTGCTCAAGGGCGACGTGCCGTCGCCGGCGGCGCCGCCCTCCGGGTGCCGGTTCCACACCCGCTGCTGGCTGCGCGAGCGCCTCGGCAACCCGGAGAACTGCTCCACGATCGAGCCGCCGCTGCGGACGTTCGGGCAGGAGGGCCACCGGGTGGCCTGCCACTGGGCCGAGGACATCAGCCAGACGACCGTCAGCCAGGCCGTGGCCGAGGCGCCGGCCGTCGTCGCGGCGGTCGCCGGGGACGAGTGACCGCCACTCGCCGCCTCGCCGCCCCGCGTCGGGACGCACCGGCCGCGGCGGTCGGGCTGCTGGTGACCCTGCTCGTCGCCGCCTGCGGGGTGGCGACCGCGACCACGACGCCCTCGCCGGTCGCACCGGCGTCCCCGGGTGCCTCGCCGTCGGTCGACGGCGGCGCCGTCGCGCCGTCGCCGACGTGGTGGCCGGGCGGCGTCGTCGAGGCCGTGATCAACCTGGGCAAGGCCGATGCCCAGATCCAGCTCGCGGGCGGTGACCTCGGCGTCGCGGCGGCGAACGAGGACCTCGAGCTGATGCGGGGCGCGGCGGACGGGCTCGCGATCCTGCTCGAGCGCCTGATCCCGCAGATCGACCGGATCCGGGACTACCCCGAGACCGCCCCGGCGGCCGCCGCCTACGACGCGGCGTTCCCGGTCATGCTGGAGGGCGCGACGCAGCTGCGCGACGCGATCGACGGGGGTGACGCGACCGCGATGGCCGCCGGCAGCCAGCGCCTGGCGGAGGGCCTCGCGCAGTACGCCGAGGCGCGTCGCCTGATCGGCCCCCTGGTCGACCAGGCGCTGCTGATGCAGCGGCTGCTGATCAAGTAGCCGAGGCCGCTGCGGGTCCCTACTCGACGGCTCGGTCGGGCTCCAGTTCGGCCAACGTCGGTCGGCTCAGCCGGCCGCGGGGGGCGTGCCCAGCGTCCCGCCGAACAGCGCCGCCCAGGCCCCGAACGTCGCCTCCGGGCGGGCCGCCCGGAGCGGCGCCGACGCGTCCCACTGGGCCACGTACGTGGCGAGGACGTCACCCGCGTCCAGCCGGGCGCCGTCGTGGAAGGTGACGCCCTCGCGCAGCGTGCACGTCCAGACCCTCGCGTCCGCGTCCGGCGTGCAGCCCTCGGCCAGCCGCGGCTCGGGCCGGAGCGTGCCGGCGGCGAACGCGTACAGGGGCTCCGTGACCAGGGCGCACAGGCGCAGGGCATCGGCGGTGCGCTGGTCGCCGCAGTAGGCGCCGGCGGGCTCGCCAGCGCCCATGAACACGAGCTGGCTCCGGTCGCCCGGGGTGAACGCTCCCAGCGGGTCCGTGCCCTGGGGCGAGGTCGTGACGCCGGCGACGTCCGCCCGGAATGCGACCACCGATCCCGGGTTGACGAGCGGGACCACGGGCGCGGCGGCGCGGATCGCGTCGTTGGCGCGCCCGAGGGCCGCCTCGCGGGCGTCGGGGTCGGCCGTGGCGGCGGCCTCGGCGAGCGGCGTCCGGGCCTCCTTGCCGCGGGTCGCGGGCGTCGCCTTGAGGCCGGCCCGGAACAGGGGCTCGAGGTACGCCACCGCGTCGGCGACGGGGGACGAGGTCGACGAGAGGTACATGCCCTCGAGCGTCCCGTCGGCCACCTCCGCGGCGAAGTCGCGCGCACTCATCACGTCGATCGCGATCTCGAGGCCCAGGTTGTCGCGCAGCTGGGTGGCGACGGCCTCCGCGACGGCCTCCGGGTTGGCGATCCCCGCGAGCGGCCGGTCGGGGACATGGATCGTGTACGAGCCGTCGAGGTCGAAGCCGGCGGCGGCGAGCTCCGCGGCGGCCGCGGGCGCGTTGAACGGGTACCACGCCTCGCCGGCGCAGCCGCCCGGCACCACGCACGGGACGAGGTGCGTCGCCGCGGCGGACCCGGCGGGAAACGCCGCCGCCGCGAGCGCGGCGCGGTCGAGGCTGGCGGCGATCGCGCGGCGGACGCGCACGCGGTCGAACGCGTCCTCGTTGCCGAACGCGAGGAACACGGTCGCGAGACCCGCCCGCGGCACGACGGCCAGCTCGGGCTGGGTGGCGATCCGCTCGAGGTCGAGGGCGCCCGGGGCGTCGATCCCGTCCACGGTCGCGGACTGGAGCTCCAGCGTGCGCTGGGTGGGGTCCGCCGCCCAGCGCAGGACGAGCGTCGGCGTCTGCGAGGCCGCCGTCGGCTCCGCCGCGACGGCGGCGAGGATCGCGTCCTCGCCGGTCGACCAGCGCTCGAGGCGATAGGGCCCGGTGCCGGCCAGCGACCGGGCGGCGGCCGGGTCGGCGGCCAGGCGCTCGAGCGTGGCGGCGTCCAGGATCCCCAGCGCCGGGTCCGCGATCCGGGCGAGGAACGCGCCGTCGGGCGCGCACAGCGTGAAGCGCACGGTGCGCGCATCCACGGCCACGATCCGCCCGATCCGGCCGGTGTAGCCCTCCGTCTCGCACGCGGAGCCGCCGGCCGGCCACGCGGCGCGCTCGAACGGGGGCTCGCTGACGGTCGGGGTGGGGTCGGCGGAGGGCGCCGGCGTCGGCGTGGCCGGGGGCTCCGTGGCGACCGGGTTCGAGGTGCAGGCGGCCGTGAGCAGGGACGCGGACAGCAGGACGGCGGCGGCACGGCCGCGGGCCATCACCCGCCGGAGGCCGGGTGCGCCTGGCCGGCCGGCACGGGGCCCCGGAAGTGGCAGGCGCAGGCGTGGGCGCCATGGGTGGGGACGAGGTCCACGAGCGCCGGCTCCTGCTCGACGCAGATCGTCGGGCCGCCCAGCTCCGCGCGCAGCTGGCAGCGCGGGTTGAACCGGCACCCCGAGGGCGGGTTCACCGGGCTCGGCACGTCGCCCTTGAGGATGACCCGGCGGCGGCGGCGCTCCGGGTCCGGGACCGGGATCGCGGACAGCAGCGCCTGCGTGTACGGGTGCTGGGGATCGCGGAACGTGGTCTCCCGATCGGCGACCTCCACGATCTTGCCGAGGTACATCACGGCGACGCGGTCGCTGATGTGCTCCACGACGCCCATGTTGTGGGCGATGAACAGGTACGTGAGGTCGAGCTCGCGCTGGAGCGACTTGAGCAGGTTGAGGACCTGGGCCTGGATCGACACGTCGAGCGCGGACACCGGCTCGTCACACACCAGGAGGTCCGGCTCCACGACCAGCGCCCGGGCGATCCCGATCCGCTGGCGCTGCCCGCCGCTGAACTCGTGGGGGTAGCGCCGCGCGTGGTAGGGCATCAGGCCCACCAGGTCCATCATCTTGCGGACCTTCTCGCGGCGCTGGGCGGGCGTCCCGAGGGCGTGGATCCGGAGCCCTTCGCCGATGCTGTCGCCGATCGGCGTCCGCGGGTCGAGCGACGCGTACGGGTCCTGGAAGATGATCTGCATCCGGCGGCGGAACGGCTTGAGCTTGCCGCCGCCGAGCTTCGTGATGTCCTCGCCGTCGAACCGGACGGATCCCGATGTCGGTTCGATCAGCCGCAGGAGGAGCCGGCCGACGGTCGTCTTGCCCGATCCCGACTCGCCCACGAGCCCCAGCGTCTCGCCACGGCGGATATCGAAGCTCACGCCCGATACGGCCTGCACGACGGCCACGGTGCGGTTGAGGAACCCGCCCCGGATCGGGAAGTGCTTGACCAGGTCGCGCACCTCGACGAGTGGCGTCTCGACCCGGCGATCCGCCACGGCGCCCGCCGCCGCCACGCCGGCGCTCACGCGGCGCCTCCCGGCGTCCCTGAGACCTCGGTGACCGTCCCGGCGATCTCCGCCTCCGACGTCCCCGCGGAGCCCGCGACGACCGGGCGGACGCGATCCGCCTGCGGCATCAGCCGCCCGGCGGCGTCGTGGTACAGCCAGCACCGAACATCGTGGCCGGGCCGCAGGGGCAGCAGGGCCGGGTGGGCCTCCGTGGCCAACGCGACCCCCTCCTCGACGCGGGTGCGGCAGCGAGGGGCGAACCGGCAGCCCTTGGGCAGGTCGATCAGGTTGGGGACGTTGCCCGGGATGACCGCGAGCTCGTCCCGGACCTCGCCCACGACCGGGATCGAGGCGATCAGGCCGCGGGTGTACGGGTGGAGCGGGTCCCGGAACAGCGAGACCGTGTCCGTGTGCTCGACGATCTCGCCCGCGTACATCACGGCGACCCGGTCGCACATCTCGGCGACCACGCCGAGGTCGTGCGTGATCAGAATGATGGCGGTCCCGGTCTCCTCGCGCAGGTTGCGCATCAGGTCCAGGATCTGCGCCTGGATCGTGACGTCCAGGGCGGTCGTCGGCTCGTCGGCGATCAGCAGCTCCGGCTCGCAGGCCAGCGCCATCGCGATCATCACCCGCTGGCTCATCCCGCCCGAGAGCTCGTGCGGATAGGCCATCGCGCGGCGCTCGGGATCGGGGATGCCGACCATCTTGAGCAGCTCGATCGACCGGCTGCGGGCCGCCTTCCGGCTCATGTTCCGGTGCAGCTCCAGCACCTCGCCGATCTGCGTCGCCACCTCCCAGACGGGATTCAGCGAGGACTGCGGCTGCTGGAAGATCATGCTGATCCGGTTGCCCCGGATCTTGCGCATCGCGTCGGTCTTGAGCTTGAGCAGGTCCTGGCCGTCGAAGATGACCTCGCCGGCCTCGGTGCGGCCCGGGGGCGCGATGAGGCGCATGATCGAGAGGCTGGTCACGCTCTTGCCGCAGCCCGACTCGCCGACGAGCCCCATGATCTCGCCCCGGTCGACGTGGAAGTCGATGCCGTCGACCGCCCGGACCACGCCGTCGCTCGTATAGAACGAGGTCCGCAGGCCGCGCACGTCGAGCAGCCGCTCGCCCTTCGTCCGGGTGGCCCGGCGCGCGGACACGGGCACGATCTCCTCGATCGTGGTCTCCTCGAGGCTGGGGCCCAGCTGCTCAGGGGCCTGGTGCGCGTCGCGGGGGCCGGTCACGGGATCACCGGTTGAGCCGCGGGTCGAGCGCGTCGCGCAGCCCGTCACCGAGGAGGTTGAAGCCGAGCACCGCGAGCGTGATCACGATGCCCGGGGCGAGGATCACGTGCGGGGCGTTGAACAGCTGGTTGCGCTCGATCGCGATCATCGAGCCCCACTCGGCCTCGCCGATGGGCGCCACGCCGACGAACGCGAGGGCCGCGATCTCGAGGACGGCGCCGCCGATGCCCAGGGTCCCCTGGACCACGAGCGGGGTGATCGCGTTGGGCATGATCCGGCGGACCAGGATGCCGCGCGACGACTCGCCGAGGGCACGGGACGCCGTCACGTAGTCGTTCTCCCGCGCGGACAGGACCGACGAGCGCACGATCCGGGCATAGACCGGGATCGACACGATCGAGATCGCGAGCAGGGCGTTGAAGTAGCTCGGCTCGCCGAGGGCCACGATGATCGCGATCGCGAGCAGCAGCGACGGGAAGGCCAGCACGACGTCCATCAGGCGCATCAGCACGTTGTCCAGCGCGCCGCCGACGTAGCCAGCCGTGGCGCCGATCATCGTCCCGACGATCAGCGCGAACCCGACGGCGGCGAACCCGATGGACAGCGAGATCCGGCCGCCGTACATGACCCGGCTCAGGACGTCGCGGAAGTTGCCGTCGGTGCCGAGGATGTGCTGGGGCTGGGTCTCGGGGCAGCCCAGCAGGTGGATGCAGGGTGCGGAGCGCTTCAGCACCCCGTCCTCGACCCCGAGCAGGGATGTCCCCGGGTCGAATGGTGCGAGGAGCGGCGCGAACACCGACACGAACACCAGAGTCCCGAGGATCACGAGACCGACGATCGCGGAGCGCTGGCGGAGGATGCTCGACAGCGTGTCGCGCCACAGGCTGGCGGGCTTCGCCGTCGCGAGCGTGTCCGCCGATCCCGGCGCCGGCACGAGGGGCATGGCGGGGGCGCTCATCGGCGACCTCTGGCCAGGCGCAGCGCGGCACTCATCGGGCCCGCACCCTCGGGTCCAGGAACCCATACGAGAGGTCGACGGCGAGGTTCACGACCACGTAGAACACGGCGATCAGCAGGGTGAAGCCCTGGATCACCACGTAGTCCCGGCCGGTGATCGCCTCGAACATCGTCCGGCCAACGCCGGCGAGGTTGAACACCGTCTCGGTCAACACGGCGCCGGACAGCAGCGCGCCCAGCTGGAGGCCCACGACCGTCACCACGGGCAGCAGGGCGTTGCGGGTCGCGTGGCGCAGCACGACGACGCGCTCGCGCAGGCCCTTGGCGCGGGCGGTCCGGACGTAGTCCAGGCCCAGCACCTCGAGCAGGCTGGATCGCGTGATGCGCGCGATGATCGCGAGCGGGATCGTGCCCAGGGCGACGGCCGGCAGGATGAGGTGCCGGGCCGCGTCGGCCAACGGTCCCCACTGGCCGGTGATCAGGGCGCTGAACGTGTAGATGCCGGACGCGAAGTCCAGGATGGCGCGCGGCGGGCCGCCGAGTCCCTGGAGGCCCCAGACCTCGGCCAGTGGCACGACGTCGACCCCCGAGCTGAGGCGGCCCGATGGCGGGAGGGCCAGCGGGGTGTCCTTGAACACCAGGGCGAACAGGAAGGCGAGCAGGAGTCCCAGCACGAACACGGGGACCGAGACGCCGAGGTTCGCGAACACCATCGTCCCGACGTCGATCGGCGAGTTCCGTCGATAGCCGGAGACGAGCCCCAGCGGGATCCCCACCGCGATCGCGAACGTCATCGCCCAGAAGGTGAGCTCGATGGTGGTCGGCAGCCGCTCGATGAGCAGCGTGGTCACCGGCCGCGAGTGCTTGATCGAGTCGCCCAGGTCGCCGCTCGCGAGCTGGCCGAGGTAGCTGACGAACTGGACGGGAATCGGCTGGTCCAGGCCGTAGCGGTGGATGAACGCGTCGCACACGGCGTCGGTGGCCCGCTCGCCGAGGACCGCGCGGCAGGGGTCGCCCGGGATGACCCGGGCGAGCGCGAACACGATGAACACGATCCCGAACAGGACCGGGATCGTGACGATGAGCCGCCTGAACAGGAAGCGGGTCACTGCGGTTCGGCGCGTCCGCTACGGGGTGGGCAGGGGGAGGGTACGCGGACGGGGCGCCCGGTGGGCGCCCCGTCCGACTGAAGGTCCGGTCCGAGGGTTACTCGGTGGGCTTCGGCGGATTGAGGAATCCGCCGAACAGGCCGGGGAAGTACTCGAAGGCGCCGGAGCGGCCGACGTGGAGCGGGTGCTCCACGTCCCACTGCGCGGCGTAGCTGACCACCACGTCGTTGGCGTCGAGCGCGGCGCCGTCGTGGAAGGTCACGCCCTCGCGGAGCGTGCAGGTCCAGACCGACAGGTCGGCATTCGGCTCGCACGCCTCGGCCAGCCCCGGCTCGGTGTCGGTGCTGCCGACCTTGTAGGCGTAGAGGGACTCCTTGATCTGCTCGCAGGCGCGGAGCGTCTCGCCGTCCGACTCGTCGCCGCAATACAGGCTGAGCGGTTCGGCGTTCTGCATCCAGACCAGCGTGTCACGGTCCCCGGCCTTCATGACCGAGAAGACCTCGTTGCTGAGTGGCGAGCTGTGAGCGCCCGTCACGTCGGCCTTGAACACGGTGCCGGAGCCGCCGTGCGCGATGATCGCCGCCGGGACGTGCTGCTTGATCAGGTTGTTGGCCGCGGTGTAGGCGGCCTCGCGGACGGCGTCGTCGGCCGACTGGCCGCCCTTGTTCAGCTCGGCGACGATGTCGGGGAACGGCTCCCCGAACTTCGAGCCCGAGCCCGAGCCGAAGTGGTAGTCGAGGAAGTTGGTGGGATCCGGGTAGTCCGCGCCCCAGCCGAGCAGGAAGATGCCCTCGAGCGTCCCCGCCGCGTTGGCGTCGAGGAACGCGCCGGACTCCTGCAGGTCCAGGGTGGCGTTGATCCCCAGGTTGGTCTTGAGCTGCCCCGCGATCTCGGTCGCGATCTGCGGCGGATCGGGCAGGTAGCCGCGGACCGCGGCGCGGAACTGGAGCTTGGTGTCGATCGAGGTGATGCCCTCTTCGGCCATGCCCTCCGCGAGGAGCCGCTTGGCCTCGTCGAGGTTGAACTCGTACCACGGGTCGCCGGTGCAGCCGAACGGGATCGCGCACGGCGTGAAGTGCGACGCGGGCTCCGAGCCCTCGGGGTAGTAGTTGGTGACGATCTGCTCACGGTTGATGCCCATGGCGATCGCCTGACGGATCTTCTCGTTGGTCCACGGCTTGACCTGGTTGTTGAAGCCGAGGTAGAAGGTGTTCAGGCCCTCGCGGGGGTAGAACGTGACGCTCGAGTCGCCCTTGATGTTGGCGATGTCATCGGTGCCCGGGTTGTCGATGCCGTCGACGGTGCCGGACTGGAGCTCCAGCCAGCGCTGCGCGGCCTGGTCGCTCCAGCGGAACTCGACGCTCGGCGTCAGCGCCATCGCGCCCCAGTAGGCGTCGTTGGCCTCGAGGACGAGCCGGTTGCCCTTGCTCCACTCCTTGAGCTTGTAGGGGCCGGTCCCGTTCGGCTGATCGAGGTAGGACTTGTCCGCGGCGTGTGCCGCCAGGTAGTCCGAGTCGTCGATGCCGAACGCGCTGAACGCGACCTTGGCCAGGAACGCGACGTCCGGGTAGCACAGCTGGAACTCGACCGTCCGTCGGTCGAGGGCCGTGATCTTCTTGAACTGGCCGGTGTACTTGTCGTGCGTATCATCCGGCGCCGCAGCCTGGCCGCAGGGGGCCTCGCCGGACTCCGGGTAGCTCATGGCCTCGAACGGCGCCTCCGAGACGGCGGCCGTCGGCTCGGCGGTTGCCACGGGGCTGGAGGCGGACGGCGTGGCCGTCGTCCCTCCGCACGCCGCGACGACGATCGCGATACCGGCGACCAGCGCCGTCCGCGACCACCACGGTGATCGGGGCATACTCCCAACTCCTCCTCTGGGTGCTCCGGCCCCGGCCCGAAGGTCCGGTGACCGGCGCGCTTGCCCGCGCCACGGCACGGCCGATGCGGCGGGTGGCGGTCAGCCTAGCACCGCCGGAATACGGCCGTCATGCACAAATACGCGCCGATGCCCCATCCGGGTTGGGTGCCGGGGTGGAGGCCGCGGAGGGGCACGGGGCGCCCGCTCGGAGTGCACGGTGCGCACGCGGGTGCCCAGGTGCCGTCCGCGCCCGATCGGAGTGCGCGTTGCGCACGCGGGTGCTCAGGTGCCGTCCGCGCGGAGTGACGGGTGGGCGCCACGGACGACGAGTCGCTCGCTGCGAGGGCTGGCGGCGGGACCGCTTGGCCGTAGACTCGCGGCATGCAGCCGCTCCGCATCGCGCTCGCCCAGCTCGCGCCGAGGCTCGGGGATCTCGAGGCCAACCTGGCGCGCCACGGGGCGCTGATCCGCGAGGCGCACACCGGCGGCGCGGGGCTGGTCGTGTTCCCGGAGCTCGGCCTCACCGGGTACCTGCTCCAGGATCTCGCCGCCGAGGTCGCGATGCGCCTCGACGACCCGCGCCTGGGGACGCTGGCCGCGGAGACCGCGGACGGCCTGTCCGCGGTGGTGTCGTTCGTGGAGGAGTCGGCGGACCACCGGCTGTTCATCGCCGCGGCCCTGCTCGAGGACGGCGAGCTCCGGCACGTCCACCGCAAGGTCCACCTCCCCACCTACGGGCTGTTCGACGAGCGCCGGTTCTTCGCCCCCGGCGACATGCTGCGGGCGGTGCCATCGCGGCTGGGCGTGGGCGTGGGGCTGGCGGTGTGCGAGGACTTCTGGCACCTGTCCACGCCGCAGCTGCTCGCGCTCGACGGGGCGCAGATCCTGGTCAACGTCTCGTCGTCGCCCGGGCGGGACCTGGCGGCGACGAACGAGGTGGGCCTCGGCACCGCGACCTCGTGGCGGACGCTGATGCGGACGTACGCCCAGCTCACGACCTCGTTCGTGGTGTTCTGCAACCGGGTGGGCGTGGACGAGTCGTTCTCGTTCTGGGGCGGCTCGGAGGTCATCGGCCCGACCGGCGCGGTGGTCACCAGCGCGCCGCTGTTCGAGGAGGGCCTGTTCTACGCGGACGTGGACCTGGCGGACGTCCGGCGGGAGCGGATCGCGCTGCCGCTGCTGCGCGACGAGCGCCCGGAGCTGGTCGCCCGGGAGTGGCGCCGGCTGATCGCGGAGCGGGCCGGGCTGGCCGCCGACGCCACCGCCGAGGCGGGCGCGGTGGACGGCTTCGACGTGGCCGCGGACGTGCAGCGCACCGGCGGAGGCAGGGGATGACGAACGACACCGCCGCGATGTTCGTCCTGCCCGAGGAGCTCGCGATCGACACCGACGTCGCCCGCAAGGTGATCGCCGAATTCATCCGCGGCCAGCTGCGGCAGGCCGGGTTCGAACGGGCGGTGCTCGGGCTGTCGGGCGGGATCGACTCCGGGCTCGTGGCGTACCTGGTGGCCGAGGCGATCGGCGCCGAGCGGCTGCTGTGCGTGCTGATGCCCTATCGCACCTCGTCGCCGGCCTCGCGGGCGGACGCCGAGGAGGTCGTGCGGCGCCTCGGCTGCGCCTCGGAGCTCGTCGACATCAGCCCGATGGTGGACGGCTACTTCGGGGGGGACGGGGTCGCCGCGGCGGGCGGTCCCGAGGTGCTCGGGGCCTCGGCGCTCCGGCGGGGCAACCTGATGGCCCGGATGCGGATGGCGGTGCTCTACGACCGGTCCGTCACGTGGCGCGGCCTGGTCGTGGGGACCGGCAACAAGACCGAGTCGCTGATCGGCTACACGACGCTGTTCGGGGACTCGGCCTGCGCGTTCAACCCGATCGGCGACCTGTACAAGAGCCAGGTCCGCCAGCTGTCGGTGGCGATGGGCGTGCCAGAGGCGATCATCCGCAAGGCGCCGTCCGCGGACCTGTGGCCGGGCCAGACCGACGAGTCCGAGGCCGGTTTCTCGTACCCCGACCTGGACCGGCTGCTGTTCTGGCGGATCGACAAGCGGCGGAGCGTCGACGAGGTGGTGGCGAAGGGGTTCGACCGGGCGATGGTCGAGCGCGTGGACCGGATGGTCGCGGGCGCCGAGTTCAAGCGCCAGGTGCCGCCGATCGCGAAGCTCGGGCCGCGGACGGCCGGCGTGGACTACCTGTACCCGCGGCGGCGCCCCGGGTCCGCGCGGTCCTGACGTGGGCGTGGCGGCCGACGGGGCTGGCGAGGACGGCGCCGAACGGGGCGCGCCCGGCACGCTGTACGTGGTGTCCACGCCGATCGGCAACCTCGGCGACGTCACGCTGCGGGCGCTGGAGGTGCTCCGCACCGTGCCGCTGATCGCCGCCGAGGACACGCGGGTCACGCGCCGGCTGCTGGACCGGTACGAGATCGCGACCCGCTCCGTCAGCTACCACGCCCGCAGCGGCCCCGCCCGCGAGCGCACGCTGCTGGCACACCTCGAGGGCGGCGCGGACCTCGCCCTCGTCACCGACGCGGGGACACCCGCGGTCTCCGACCCGGGCGAGGGGCTGGTGGCGGCCTGGGCCGCGGCGGGCGGCACGGTCGTGCCGGTCCCGGGGGCGTCCTCGGTGCTGGCGGCCGTGGCCGGGAGCGGCGTGGCGGGGCCACGCTGGTCGTTCGAGGGGTTCCTGCCGCGCTCGGGGCGCGAGCGGCGGGAGCGGCTGGCCCGGATCGCCGCCGACGAGCGCGGGACGGTCCTGTTCGAGGCCCCGGGCCGGACGGCGGCCACGCTCGCCGATCTCGCCGCGGCCTGCGGACCCGAACGGGCGGGCGCCGTGTGCCGCGAGCTGACCAAGCTCCACGAGCAGATCGCCCGGGGGCCGCTCGCCGGGCTCGCCGCTGCCGCCAGGGCCGGCGAGATCCCGGCCCGCGGCGAGGTCGTGCTCGTCGTGGGCTGGGGCGAGCACGCGCCGGCCGCCGCGGACCGTGAGGCGGGCGACGCGGCCCTCCAGGCGGCACGGGCGGCCGTGGAGCGCCTCGTCGCCGATGGCGTGGCGCGTGGCGAGGCCGCCCGCCGCGTCTCGGCGGAGACCGGGATCGCCCGCCGGGCGCTGTACGCGGCGCCGGGGTTGGGCCGGCCATGAGCGCGACGCAAGCGACCGTGAGCCCGTCATGAGCACGGCCCGCGCGACCCCGAGCCGCGTGCCGGTCCTCGGCGTGCTGTCGCCCGTGGCGCGGACCGCGGTGCTGGCGACGCTGGCGGCGACCGCCGCGGCCACGGTGCTGGATCTCGGCCTGGGCGCCGAGGGCGCCGTCGTGTTCGTGGTGGCCGCAGTCGCGATCCTCGGCCTGGCCTGGATCGTGGGGCTGTCCACCGAACGACTCGGCGCGCTCGCCGGCCCGCAGGTCGGCGGCATCCTCAACGCGACGTTCGGCAACATCGCCGAGCTGATCATCGCGTTCTTCGCGCTCCAGGCGGGCCTGCTGACCGTGGTCAAGGCCTCGCTCACGGGCTCGATCATCGGCAACCTGCTGCTCGTCCTTGGCGCGGCGGTGCTGGCGGGCGGGCTGCGCAACGGCGTCCAGCGCTTCAGCCAGCGGATCGCCGGATCCAACGCAGCCCTGCTCGTGCTCGCCGCGACCGGCCTGTTCATCCCCGGCGTGTTCGCGGCCAGCGGCGGCACCGCCCAGGGCGTGCGGGTGGAGGAGTCGGTCCTGGTGGCCGCGGTCCTCATCGGGGGCTACGCCCTGTCGCTGGTCTGGCAGTTCACGAACCCCGAGGCGACGCTGGGCGGCCACGAGGCCTCCGAGGGGCACGCGGGTCCGCCGTGGCCCGTCCGCACGGCCGTCGCGGTGCTGCTCGTGGCGGCCGCCCTGCTCGCCGTCCTGTCCGAGATCCTGGTGGGCTCGATCGAGCCGTTCATCGACCAGTTCGGCCTGTCCGAGCTGTTCGTGGGCGTCATCCTCATCCCGACCATCGGCAACCTCGCCGAGCACATCGTGGCGGTCCAGCTCGCGTACAAGAACAAGCTGGAGTTCGCGATGGCCGTGTGCTACGGGTCGTCGCTCCAGGTCGCCCTGTTCGTGGCGCCCGTGCTCGTGCTCGCGGGGCTCGTCCTCGGCCAGCCGATGGATCTCGTGTTCGCCCCGCTCGAGATCGCCGCCGTCGGCGTGGCGGTGGGGATCAGCGCCCTGATCGCGCTCGACGGCGAGTCCAACTGGCTCGAAGGCGCCCTGCTGATGCTGGTGTACCTGGTGCTCGCGGTGTCGTTCTTCGAGCTGCGCATCCCGATCTGAGGCCCGCCCCGCCGATCGGCCAGGGCGAGGGCCGGCGGCGGCGCAGGAGGGGGCACCACGCCGCCGCCGGAGTGAGGGGAGGGGGCGAGGTCAGGCGGCGACGGCCTCCTCGAGGAGCTCGTCCTCCTCCTCGTCCTCGTCGCCGCCGGGGGCGACGCTGAAGCCGGACTCGTCCGCCACGGGCTCCGACGCGCCGGGCTCGATGCCGGCGGCGATCGCCTGGGCCTCGAGCGCTGTGGCCGCCGTCTCCGCCGCGTAGTCCTTCTTGCGCCGGCCCGACAGCATCTCGACGCTCGAGGCGACGATCTCCGTCTTCCAGTGGCGCTGCCCCTTGTCGTCGTCCCAGGTGCGGGTCTGGATCCGACCCTCGACCGCCACCTGCTGGCCCTTGCCGAGGTACCGGCCGCAGGTCTCGGCCAGGCGGTCCCAGGCGACGACGTTGTGGAACTCGCTCTTCTCCTTGCCGGCGGCGAACTCGTGGCTCGCCACCGAGAACGACGCGACGGCCTTGCCGCCGGCGGTGGTGCGAAGCTCCGGGTCGCGGGTCAGGCGCCCGGTGAGCAGGACCTTGTTCATCGGTCCGGTGTCTCCTTCTGATCGGTCCGCACCGCGTCTCCGATGAGCGCGGCCTCCTGCGGCCGATCCTGCGTGCGGCGGGCAACGACGGTCGGCGGGCGGGTGGGGTGCCGGCCCCGGCGGTTGGGCCTCGGCAGGCTGGCGGGTCGGCGGGGCCGGCGTCCCGGCGGGCAACTCGAACCCTAGCGGGCGCGACTCACCTGCGACTTACGTGGCGACCGGTGCGTGGGGTCGTCGGCCGAGGCGTGGCGGCTGGGCGCCGGGAGTCGCGCGGTGAGGCGCGGTGAAGCGCGGTGAAGCGCGGTGCTCGAAGCGCCGCGGCGCCCGCCGGTCGGCCAGCGACCCAACGAGCGCGTCGTGCGACGGAATCGCCGCTGGGCGCACGGCTTGTCTCGCCGAACCCGCCACCGGTGCAACGAACCCGGCGCTGGGCGACCAATCCGTCTCGACGTGCAACCGCAGGGTCGCCAGGCGACCCGCGGCGGCGGCGCGGCCGAACCGCGACCGGGCGGCGACCGGGCGACCGGGCCGCGACCGAAGGCGGCGGCCCGCGGCGACACCCGTGGACCCGCCACTCGCGCGCCGCCGGGTTTGGTATGCTCCCGGGGTCCTCGAGGCCGCACGGGGCCGCACCCGTGAAGGAGGGTATGACCGTTGCTCGAGGAAGGCGCGACGTCCGCCCCGTGAGACGGACCCGCACCTTCGACCGCAAGGCACGCCGGAACGCCGGCGGGCAGTCGCGGGAGACGTGTATCTGTGACCCCGGCACCGCCCGGGGTCGTTTCATGTCCGGAGGCGTGCGATGCCCGCGACGGTGATCGTCGGTCTCCAGTGGGGCGACGAGGGCAAGGGCAAGACCACCGATTTCCTCGCCGAGCAGGTCGCGATGGTCGTCCGCTACCAGGGCGGCGACAACGCCGGCCACACGGTGGTCACCGGCACCGAGACGTTCAAGCTCCAGCTCTGCCCGTCGGGCGTGCTGTACCCGCACATCACGTCGGTCATCGGCAACGGCGTCGTGGTCAATCCGGCGACCCTGATCGCGGAGCTGGAGATGCTCGCGGCGCGGGGCATCGACGTGAGCAAGGTGCGGGTCAGCCGCAGCGCGCACGTGATCATGCCCTACCACGTCGCCCTCGACCGGGCGAACGAGGGGCGCCTCGGCGGGTCGAAGGTCGGCACCACGGGGCGGGGGATCGGGCCCACCTACGGCGACCGCGCCTGGCGCCTGGGGCTGCGGATGGAGGACCTCCTCGACCGCGAGGTGCTGCGCGAGCGGATCGCCCGCGCCCTGCCGGACAAGAACCTGCTGCTCGAGGCGATGGGCGCGCCGGGCTTCACGGTCGACGAGCTGGTCGAGCAGGCCGCCGCCTGGGGCGAGCGCCTGTCACGGCACTTCGACGACTCGACGTGGCTGGTCCAGGACGCCCTCCGGCGCGGCGACCACGTGCTGCTCGAGGGCGCCCAGGGCACGCTCCTCGACCTGGATCACGGCTCCTACCCCTTCGTCACGAGCTCCAACCCGGTCGCCGGCGGCGCGTGCACCGGGGGTGGCATCGGCCCGCTCCAGGTGGACGAGGTCATCGGCGTGATGAAGGCGTACTCGACGAGGGTGGGCTCCGGCCCGTTCCCGACCG
This sequence comes from Chloroflexota bacterium, assembly GCA_040755495.1. GTDB lineage: Bacteria > Chloroflexota > Limnocylindria > Limnocylindrales > CSP1-4 > CAIXZV01. Next base: position 14,538 of record JBFMAT010000010.1, on the reverse strand, counting down.
AGCTGTTCGACGACGTGGGTCGCGGGATCGCGGAGCGCGGCCACGAGTTCGGCACCGTCACCGGACGCGCCCGCCGGGTGGGCTGGTTCGACACCGTCCCGCTGCGCTACGCGGTGGCGGTCAACTCCAACACCGCCATCGTGCTCAACAAGCTCGACATCCTGTCCGGGATCGAGACCATCCGCCTGTGCGTCGCCTACGAGATCGACGGCAAGCGGGTCGAGACCTGGCCCTCGTCCGGCTCCGCGCTGTCGCGGGCCACCCCGATCTACGAGGACTTCGAGGGCTGGGAGCAGCCGATCCACGACGTCCGCTCGCTGGGCGACCTGCCCGAGGCGGCCCGCCGGTACGTGGCCGCGCTCGAGGAGCACGCGGGGGTCCCGATCGTGTTCGTGTCCGTGGGCCCGGAGCGGACCCAGACCATCGAACGGGCCTGGCGGCCGATGCGCCACCGGCCCACGATGCCGGCGTAGGGGGCGGGCCGCGGTGAGCCTCGTGATGCCGACTCGGGTGCTGGTCGTGGGCGGCGGCGGCCGCGAGCACGCGCTGGCCTGGAAGCTGGCCAGCGAGCCCGGGATCAACGAGGTCGTGGTGGCGCCCGGCAGCGCCGGGATCGCCGCGGAACCGAGGACCCGCGTCGTCCGCGTGGACCCGCAGGACCCCGACGCCGTGGTCGAGGTGGCGAGGGCGTCGTCGGTGGAGCTGGCCGTCGTGGGGCCCGAGGCCCCGCTGTCGGTCGGCGTGGCCGACGCGCTGCGCGCCGCCGGCATTCCCGTCCTGGGCCCGGGCCGCGAGGCCGCCCGTCTCGAGACGTCCAAGGCGTTCTGCCACGAGGTCGCGGCCGCCGCGGGCGTCCGCATGGCGCGCGCCCGGGCCTTCGCGGGCGGCGAGGCCGGGACCGGGGCCGCGATCGCGTTCGTGCGCGAGCTCGCCGCCGGCGGGGCGGGTGCGGTGCTCAAGGCCGACGGCCTGGCGGCCGGCAAGGGCGTGATCGTCACCGACTCGCCCGAGCAGGCCGTGGAGCTCGTGCCCTCGTTCCTCGTCCGGCGCCGGGCCGACGAGCCCGCCCTCGTCATCGAGGAGCGGCTCCACGGGCGCGAGGCCAGCGTGATCGCCGTGTGCGACGGGGCCCGCGCCGTCGCGCTGCCGGCCGCCCGCGACCACAAGCGGCTGTGCGACGGCGACCGGGGCCCGAACACCGGCGGCATGGGCGCCTACTCGCCGCTGCCGGACCTCGACGACGCGGCGGTCGAGCGGGTCCTGGACACCGTCCACCGGCCGGTCCTCGCCGAGATGGCCCGTCGCGGCACCCCGTTCCGTGGCTTCCTGTACGCCGGCCTGATGCTCACCGCGGACGGCCCGGTGCTGCTCGAGTTCAACGTCCGGCTGGGCGACCCGGAGGCCCAAGTCATCCTGCCGCGGGTGGCCGGGGCGCTCGGCCCGCTGCTCCTGGCCGCGGCCCGCGGCCGGATCCCGGACGGCACGCCGGCGCGCCTGCCCGAGCTGCCCGTCGCGGCCGTGGGGATCGTGCTGGCCGCCAGGGGCTATCCAGGCGACCCGCGGCGCGGCGACCCGATCGAGGGCATCGACGCCGCGCGCGCGGGTGGCGCGCTGGTGTTCCACGCCGGGACGGTGGGCCGGCCCGTCCCGCCGGGCGGGTTCGGGACCAACGGCGGCCGCGTGCTCACGGTGACCGGCCGGGGGGCGGACCTGGCGGCCGCCCGCGACGCCGCGGAGCGCGCCGCGGACGCGATCACGTGGGACGGGCTGCAGCGCCGACGGGACATTGCCGCGGACCTGCCTCCGGCGGGGCCATGGCCGGCGTCCGCCGGGATCGGGGTGCCGGCATGATCCCGCGCTACACGCTGCCCGAGATGGGCGCCCTGTGGACCGAGCAGGCGCGCTTCGAGCGGATGCTCGAGGTGGAGCTCGCGGTCTGCCGCGCCCAGGTCCGCCGCGGGCTCGTCCCGCCCGAGGCGCTGGCCGCGATCGAGGCCCGCGCGGTCGTGGACACGGCGCGGATCGCGGACATCGAGCAGACCACGGACCACGACGTGATCGCGTTCGTGTCGCAGGTCGCGGAGGCGGTCGGGGCGGAGGGCCGGTTCCTCCACCTGGGCCTGACCAGCAGCGACGTCGTGGACACGGCGCTCGCGCTCCAGCTGCGGGCCGCCGGGGAGCGGCTGGCCGGCGGCGCGGACCGCCTGGCGCTCGCCCTCATCGCCCGCGCCCGCGCCGAGGCCGGGACCGTGATGATGGGCCGCACGCACTCGGTCCACGCGGAGCCCACCACGTTCGGCCTCAAGTGCGCCGGCTGGGCGTTCGAGGTCGCCCGCGGCCGGGAGCGGCTGGCGACGGCGACGGCGGAGATCGCGACCGGCAAGATCAGCGGCCCGGTGGGCACCTACAGCCACCTCGACCCGGACCTCGAGGCGGAGGTGCTCGCGGACCTCGGGCTGCGCGTGGACCCGGTCAGCACCCAGGTCGTGCAGCGCGACCGGCATGCGGCCTTCGTGGCCGCGATCGCGGTGCTCGCCGGCAGCATCGAGCGGATCGGGACCGAGGTGCGCAACCTCCAGCACACCGAGATCGCCGAGGTCATGGAGCCGTTCAGGCGCGGCCAGAAGGGCTCCAGCGCGATGCCCCACAAGCGCAACCCGATCCTGTCCGAACGCCTGGCCGGCCTCGCCCGTCTGGTCCGCGGCTATGCCCACGCCGCGCTCGAGAACCAGCCCCTGTGGCACGAGCGCGACATCAGCCACAGCTCCGCCGAGCGGGTGATCCTGCCCGACGCGACGATCCTGCTCGACTACATGCTGGTCAAGGCGACGGGCCTGGTCGAGGGGCTGGTCGTCCGCCCGGAGCGGATGCGCGAGAACATCGAGCGCGGCCTCGGGCTCCACGCGTCGTCCCGCGTGCTGCTGGCGCTGGTCGAGCACGCCGGGCTCTCGCGCGAGGCCGCCTACGAGGTCGTCCAGCGCAACGCCCTCCGCGCGGCCGACGAGCGCGTCCCGCTCCACGGCCTGCTGGCGACCGACCCCGCCGTGGCGCAGAAGCTGCCGCTGGCCGACCTCGACGCCTGCTTCGACGACGCCGCGGTGCTGCGCCACGTGCCGGCGGTGATCGCGCGCCTGGATCCGCTCGAGGCGGCGATCCGGGCGCGGTCGACGGGACCGAACGGGACGCCCCGGGCCGGCGGATCCGGCGGGACGTCCGCCAACCCGGAGGTGAGCGATGCTCCACGCTGAGGCGCTGTTCCTGCGGTCGGGCAAGGTCCGCGACCTGTACCGGATCGACGACCGGCGGCTGCTGCTCGTCGCCTCGGACCGCCTGTCCGCGTTCGACGTCGTGCTGCCCACCCCGATCCCGGACAAGGGCCGGGTGCTGACCGGCCTGTCGCGGTTCTGGTTCGCGGAGACCGCCGGGATCGTGCCCAACCACCTGCTGTCCACGGACCCGGCCGACCTGCCCGCGGCGCTGACGGGCGAGCCCGGCGTGGCCGACGAGCTCCGGGGCCGGATGATGATCGGGCGGCTGGCCGAGGTGCTGCCGGTGGAGTGCGTGGTCCGCGGCTACCTGTCGGGCTCGGGCTGGAAGGAGTACCGCGAGACCGGCGAGGTGTGCGGGATCCCGCTGCCGCCGGGCCTGCGCGAGAGCGACCGGCTGCCGGAGCCGCTGTTCACGCCGGCCTGGAAGGCGCCGGCGGGCGTCCACGACCAGAACATCCCGTTCGCCCGAGTGGAGTCGCTGGTCAGCCCGGAGCTGGCCCACCGCGTGCGGGCGGCGTCGCTGGCGCTGTACGCGCACGGCGCCGCGGTCTGCGAGCGGGCCGGGATCATCCTCGCCGACACCAAGTTCGAGTTCGGGGTGGTGCCCTCGGGCGAGCTGCTGCTCGTCGACGAGGTGCTGACGCCGGACTCGTCGCGCTTCTGGGAGGCCGCGGCGTACCAGCCCGGGCGCGCCCAGGCGAGCTACGACAAGCAATTCGTCCGCGACTGGCTCGAGGCGCAGCCGTGGGACAAGACCGCGCCCGGCCCCGAGCTCCCCGACGACGTGGTCGCCGGCACCCGTGCGCGGTACGTCGAGGCCTTCGAGCGGATCACCGGGGCGGGCTTCGCCCGCTACCTCCAGGAGGACGTCATCGCCCGATGAGCGAGCCGACCCGCGCCCACCGCTTCGCGGTCAACGTCACGCCCAAGCCCGGCATCCTCGACCCGCAGGGACGGGCCGTGGAGCGCAGCCTGCCGCACCTCGGCATCGCCGGCGTCAGCGCGGTCCGCGTCGGACGGCGGGTGGAGCTCACCGTGGCCGCCGCGAACGAGGCCGATGCCCGGGCGGTCGTGGAGCGCCTGGCCGCCGAGCTGCTGTCCAACCCGCTGATCGAGGCCTACGCGGTCGAGTCCCTGGGCGAGGCCGAGCCGGCGGGGGTGGCCGGGTGAGCGTCCGCGTCGGCGTCGTGGTGTTCCCCGGCTCGAACCGGGACATCGACGCCGTCAACAGCCTCGCGATCGCCGGCGCCGAGCCGGTGGTGCTGTGGCACGAGTCCACGGACCTCGCCGGGGTGGCCGGGATCGTCATCCCGGGCGGCTTCGCGTACGGGGACTACCTGCGGGCGGGCGTCATCGCGCGGTTCTCGCCGGTGATGGGCGCGGTCGCCGCGTTCGCGGCCCGGGGCGGGCCGGTGCTGGGGATCTGCAACGGGTTCCAGGTCCTCGCCGAGGCGGGCCTCGTGCCGGGGGCGCTGCTGCGCAACCGTGGGCTGCGGTTCGTGTCCCGCGAGGTCACCATCCTGCCCGAGCATCTCGACACGCCGTTCACCCGCGAGCTCGGCGCGCGGCGGCCGCTGCGGGTGCCGGTGGCCCACGGCGAGGGCTGCTACTACGCGGACGACGCGACGCTCGACGCCCTCGAGGCCGGCGGGCGGGTCCTGTGGCGGTACGCGAACGAGGACGGGTCCGTGGCGGGACCCGCCGACCCGGGCAACCCCAACGGTTCGCTGCGCGGGATCGCGGGCGTGCGCAACGCCGCCGGCAACGTGGCCGGGCTGATGCCCCACCCGGAGACGGCGTCCGAGGCGGTGCTCGGCTCGGACGACGGCCTGGGGATCATGCGCTCGCTGGTCGTGAGCGCGGCCGAGTGGGCGAGCACGGGCTCGATCACGGGGGTCGAGCGACCGGCCGCCGCAGCGGGGGCCGCCCGATGACCGCGCCGACCACCACGACCCAGGGCGCTGGCGCGGGCGCGGGCGGCGCCTCGGCCGTGCCGCTCCACCGCGCGCTGGGCCTCGAGGACGTGGAGCTGGACGCGATCCGCGACAAGCTGGGCCGGGAGCCCAACGACCTCGAGCTCGCGATGTTCAGCGTGATGTGGAGCGAGCACTGCTCGTACAAGAGCTCCAGGCCGCTCCTGCGGACGCTGCCGACGAAGGGCGAGGACGTGGTCGCGGGCGTGGGCGAGCAGGCCGGCGTGATCTCGATCGGCGACGGGCTCGCGGTCGCGTTCAAGATCGAGAGCCACAACCACCCGTCGGCCGTGGAGCCGTACCAGGGCGCCGCGACCGGCGTGGGCGGGATCCTGCGCGACGTGTTCGCGATGGGCGCCCGCCCGATCGCGGTCCTCGACGCGCTGCGCTTCGGCGACCCGGCCGACGCGCGGACCCGGCACCTCGTGGACGGCGTGGTCCGGGGCGTCGGCGGCTACGGCAACTGCGTCGGGGTGCCGACCGTCGGCGGCGAGCTCGTGTTCGATCCCTCCTACCAGGGCAACCCGCTGGTCAACGTGATGGCCATCGGGCTGCTCGAGGACGGGATGCTGACGCGGGCGTCCGCGGACGGCCCGGGCAACCTCGTGGTGCTCTACGGCTCGGCCACCGGGCGCGACGGCATCGGCGGGGCGTCGGTGCTGGCCAGCGCGACGTTCGGGGAGCAGGATCCGTCGAAGCGAACCTCGGACCGAGGGCCCGCAGGAGCTTCACCTCGGTCCTCGGTGGGTTCGAAGCGACCCAGCGTTCAGATCGGCGACCCGTTCGCGGAGAAGCTGCTGATCGAGGCGACCCTGGAGCTGATCGCGACCGGGCTCGTGGTGGGTGTCCAGGACCTCGGCGCGGCGGGCATCACCTGCGCCACCTGCGAGACCGCGGACCGCGCCGGCACCGGGATGCTGGTCGATCTCGACGCGATCCCGCGCCGCGAGCCCGGCCTCGAGCCGTTCGAGGTCATGATCTCCGAGTCCCAGGAGCGGATGGTGGCGATCGTCGAGCCGCAGCGCTGGGCGGCCGTGCGCGCCGTGTGCGAGCGCTGGGACCTGCCGGTGGCGGTCATCGGCCGGGTCACCGCGCAGCCGGACATCGTCGTCCTCACCGGGCCCGACGGCTCGGGTGCGCTGGACGCGGACGGGCGCCCCGTGCCCGGCGCCCGCGAGCTCGCCCGCGTGCCGGCCCGCGCGCTCGCGTCCGAGGCCATCGTGTTCCAACGGGAGTCTCGCCCGCCGGCCCGCCGGCGTCCCGCGCCCGCCCCGGGCGCCCCGGACGAGCCCGTGGACGCGCTGCCGGGCCGGGGCATGGACCCGGGCGCCGTGCTGCTGGCGCTGCTTGGATCGGCCAACCTCTCGTCGCGCCGGGCGGTGTTCGAGCAGTACGACAGCCACGTCCAGGCGAACACGGTCGCCGGGCCGGGCCGCGGCGCCGCCGTGCTCCGGATCAAGGGCACGACCAAGGCGCTGGTCGCGACGACGGACGCCAACGCGCCGATCGGCGCGCTCGACCCGTGGCTGGGCGCGGCGATGTCCGTGGCCGAGGCGGCCCGCAACGTGTCGATCACGGGCGCCCGGCCGCTGGGCGTCACCAACTGCCTCAACTTCGGCGACCCCACGCGTCCCGAGGCGTTCTGGCAGCTGGCCGAGGCGGTGCGCGGCCTGGCGGACGCGTGCGTCGCCCTGGGCCTGCCGGTCACCGGCGGCAACGTGTCGCTGTACAACGAGTCGCCGTCGGGCGCGATCGCGCCCACGCCCGAGATCGGCATCGTGGGGCTGCTCGAGGACGTGGCCGCCCGCGTGGGGCCGGCGTTCCGCGCGGACGGCAACGCCGTGGTGCTCGTGGGCCAGACCGGCCCCGGGCTCGCGGGCAGCGCCTACGCGCGCCTCGCCGGGGCCGCCGCCGAGGACGGGCCGCCGGCGCTGGACCTCGATCGCGAGCGCGGCCTCCAGGCGTTCATCCGCGAGGCGATCGCGCGCGGGCTGGTCGAGAGCTGCCAGGACGTGTCGGGCGGCGGCCTCGCGGTCGCGATCGCCGAGATGGCGGCCTGGGGCGGCCGCGGCGCGACGCTGCGGGTGGGGGTGGGCGACTCGCCGGCCGTGGCGCTGTTCGGCGAGAGTCCCTCGCGCCTGGTCGTGGAGGCCGTGCCGCGGCACGTGCCGGCGCTCGTGCTGCTCGCCCGTCACCACGGGCTGCCGGCCGAGGAGCTGGGCATCACCGGTGGCGAGCGGCTGGTCATCGAGCTCGCCGGCGAGGGGGCCACCGGCGCGGCCGAGGAGCGTGGCAGCCGGATCGCGGACGCGGTGGAGGTGACGCTGGCCGACATCCGTCATGCCTGGGAGCACGGGCTGCCGCGGGCGCTGGGCTGGGAGAGCCTGGAGCGCGGCGAGGGCGGCGCCGCGGAGGCCGATCATGCCGCCGAGGCGGCCCTGCCCGGCACCGAGGTGGCCGGCTGATGTGTGGCGTCGTGGGGGTCGTCCTGCCCAACCGCGGGCACGAGGCCGCGGCCGTCGCCGCGACCGCGCTGTTCGCGCTCCAGCACCGCGGCCAGGAGTCGGCCGGGGTGGGGGTGTCCGACGGCAGCCACCTGATGATCTACAAGGACCTGGGCATGGTCGGCACCGTGCTCGACGAGCGCCGGATCCCGTCGCTCTCGGGCGACCTCGCCGTCGCCCACTGCCGCTACTCGACGACCGGCTCCACGGTCTGGGAGAACGCCCAGCCGACGCTGCGCCTGGGGCCGCGTCGCGCGCTCGCGATCGGGCACAACGGCAACCTCGTCAACACCCGGGAGCTGCTCGAGCAGCTGGAGGGCGGGCGCGGCCGCCTGCCCGCCAGCACGGACACGGAGCTGCTGACGGCGCTGCTCGCCGACGAGCCGGCGGCGGACACGGTCGACGCGCTGCGGCGCGTGCTGCCCCGGGTGCGCGGCGCGTTCAGCCTCGTCATCCTCGACGAGCGGCGGGTCATCGGCGTCCGCGACCCGCACGGGTTCCGGCCGCTGGTGCTGGGCCGCCTGCCCGTGCCGGACGGCGTGGACGGCACGCCGGGGCTGTGGGGCGACGACACCGCGGGCTGGATCCTGGCCTCCGAGACGGCCGCCCTCGACATCGTGGGGGCGACCTTCGTCCGGGACGTCGAGCCGGGCGAGATCGTCGTGCTCGAGCCGGGCCGCGAGCCCGTCTCCGTGCGGTACGCGGCGGCCACGCCCGCGCTGTGCGTGTTCGAGCTCATCTACTTCGCCCGCCCGGACTCGTACATGGAGGGGCGCAGCCTGTACGAGGCGCGGCGCCGGATGGGCATGCAGCTCGCCGGCGAGCACCCGACCGAGGCGGACCTCGTGATGCCCGTGCCCGACACCGGGGCGCCCGCCGCCGCCGGCTTCGCCGAGGCGTCGGGGATCCCGTACCGCGAGGGCCTGGTCCGCAACCGCTACAGCGGCCGCACGTTCATCCAGCCGTCCCAGGCGATGCGCCAGCGGGGCGTCAACGTGAAGCTCAACCCGTTGCGCGAGACCGTCCGCGACCGGCGCCTGATCGTCGTCGACGACTCGATCGTGCGCGGCACCACGACCAAGCAGATCGTGGGGCTGCTGCGCCGCGCCGGGGCCCGCGAGGTGCACCTGCGGGTCAGCGCGCCGCCGATCTACCACCCCTGCTTCTACGGGATCGACACCGCGATCGAGACCGAGCTGATCGCCGCCAGCCACTCGGTCGACGAGATCCGGGCGTTCGTGGGCGCGGACTCGCTCGGCTACCTGTCCGTGGCAGGCGTGCTGGCGGCGCTCGACCTGCCCTACGACCGGTTCTGCTTCGCCTGCTTCGACGGCAACTACCCGGAGCCCGTCCCGTACGACGCCGGCAGTCGCAAGTTCATCCTCGAGAACGCCGCCGGGAGCCTCCGCCGGTGAGCGACCGGCGGGCGGCCTACGCGCGCGCCGGGGTGGACGTCGCGGCCGGCGAGCGCGCGGTGGAGCTGATGCGTGCCGCGGTGGCGTCCACGCGCCGGCCGGAGGTGCTGGGCGGCCTCGGCGGGTTCGGGTCCGCGATCACCATCCCGCCGGGTGTCCGCGAGCCCGTGATCGTCTCGTCCACCGACGGCGTGGGCACCAAGACGGCCGTCGCCGCGGCCCTCGGGCGGTTCGACACGATCGGCGTGGACCTGGTCGCGATGTGCGCCGACGACGTGGTGTGCGCGGGCGCGGAGCCTGTTGCGTTCCTCGACTACGTCGCGGTCGGGCGCCTCGACCCGGTGCACGTGGCGGAGCTCGTCGGCGGCGTCGCCGAGGGCTGCCGGCAGGCCGGCTGCGCCCTCGTGGGTGGCGAGACCGCGGAACACCCGGGGCTGATGGAGGAGGACGAGTTCGACCTCGCCGGCTTCTGCATCGGCATCGTGGACCGGGCACGGCTGCTGGACGGCTCGGCGGCCCGGCCGGGCGACGCGATCGTGGGCCTCGCGGCGAGCGGCCTCCACGCGAACGGCTTCTCGCTGGTCCGGGCGCTGGTCGCGGAGCGCAACCTGGACCTCCGCGGCCCGTACCAGGCGCTGCTCCGCACGGTGCTCGGCGACGCGGCGACCGAGGCCCTGATGCGCGCCGAGCCGCACCACGAGCTGGCGACCCTGGGCGAGGTCCTGCTCACGCCCACCCGCGTCTACGCGCGCGCCGTGCTCGCGATCCGCGAGGCGCTGGCGGCCGCGGGCGACGACCTGCGCGGCATCGCCCACGTCACGGGCGGCGGGCTGCCGGGCAACGTGCCGCGCGCCCTGCCGGAGGCCCTCGGGGCGCGCCTCGACCCGGGCACCTGGCCGATGCCCTCGGTGATGCGCCTGCTGGGGGCGCTCGGCGGGATCGAGGACGACGAGCTGCGGGCGACGTACAACGGCGGCCTGGGCATGGTCCTCGTGGTGCCGGCGGCGTCCGCGGCGCGGACCGTCGCGCTGGCGGCCGGGCAGGGCGTCGAGGCGTGGGTCGTGGGCGAGGTCGTCGAGGCGGCGGCACGCGGCGGCGTGCGCTACGTGGAGGAGGCAGCGGAGTGAGCGGTCGGATCGCGGTCGGCGTGTCGGGCGGCGGCTCGAACCTGCGGGCCCTCGTGGCGGCGGCCGGGCGGGGCGACCTCGGCGGCGAGGTCGTGCTCGTGTTCTCGGACCGCGACTGCCCGGCGCTGGGCTGGGCGGCGGAGCAGGGGATCGACACCGTGCTCGTCCCGGGCGGCGACGACGCGACGCTCGCCGGGACGCTGGCCGCCGTGACGCCCGACGCCATCGTGCTCGCGGGCTACCTGCGGCTGGTGGGACCGGCGGTGCTGGACGCCTTCGCCGGGCGGATCCTCAACGTCCACCCGTCGCTGCTGCCGGCGTTCCCGGGGCTCCACGGGGTGCGTGACGCGCTGGCCGCCGGCGTGGCGGTCACCGGGGTCACCGTGCACCTCGTGGACGCGACGCTCGACGGCGGCCCGATCGTGGCCCAGGAAGCGGTGGACGTCCTGCCGGGCGACGACGACGCCGCGCTGCTCGAGCGGCTCCACCGCGTCGAGCACCGGCTGCTGCCCGCCGCGGTCGCGAACCTGCTCGCCGGCGCGCTCAGCGTCGCCCCGGGGGCCCGGCGCGCGCGCCTCGACCCTGCCACGGCGGACACCCACGCCCCGGTCCCGCGCCGCGCGCTGTTGTCGGTGTCGGACAAGACGGGCCTGGCGGACCTCGGGCGCGGCCTCGTCGCGCGCGGCTTCGAGCTGGTCAGCACCGGGGGCACGGCGCGCGCCCTGCGGGAGGCCGGGCTCCCGGTCACGGACGTGGCCGCCGTCACGGGCTTCCCCGAGATGCTCGACGGGCGGGTCAAGACGCTCCATCCGCGCGTGCATGCCGGCCTGCTCGCGGATCGCCGGCGCGCGGACCACCGCGCGGCGCTGCTGGCCGCCGGCATCGCCCCGTTCGACCTCGTGGTCGTCAACCTGTACCCGTTCGCCGAGGCCGCCCGGAAGCCCGGGCTCTCGTTCGACGCCCTGGTGGAGGAGATCGACATCGGCGGGCCGTCGATGGTCCGGGCGGCGGCCAAGAACCACGCCTCGGTCGCGATCGTGACCTCGCCCGCCCGCTACCCGGCCGTCCTCGAGGCGCTCGACGAGCACGGCGAGGTCCCGCTGGGGCTGCGGTCCGCGCTGGCGGTCGAGGCGTACCGGCACACGGCGGCCTACGACGCCCGGATCGCCGCCGAGCTGCCGTGCCGGATGCGCGAGGCGGGCGTAGACCTGCCCCCGGACCCCGGGCTGCCCTCGTCCGAGGACCCGTACCCGCCGGTGCTCACGGTCTCGCTCCAGAAGGTGGAGACGCTGCGGTACGGCGAGAACCCGCACCAGCCGGCCGCGCGCTACCGGCGCACAGACCGCGAGCCGCGCCCGGGCGAGGGACCGTTCGCGACCGGCGAGCCGCCGCTCCAGGGCAAGGCGCTGTCCTACAACAATGTGCTGGACGCGTCGGCCGCCGCCTCCCTCGCGCGCCTGATGCGCGGGCCCGCGGTCGTGATCGTCAAGCACACCAACCCGTGCGGCGCCGCCGAGCGCCCGACGCTGCTCGAGGCGTGGGACGCGGCCCTCGCCGGCGACCCGGTGTCCGCGTTCGGCGGCGTGGTGGCCGTGACCGGGTCCGTGGAGCGCTCCCTCGCGGAGCGGCTGACGTCGCTGTTCCTCGAGGTGGTGGTCGCCCCGGCCTTCGACGCCGCCGCCCGCGAGGTGCTGGCGACCAAGCCGAACCTGCGGCTGGTGGTGGACCCGGCCCTGGACGCGGCGGCGGACCGGAGCGGCCTGACGGCGCGCGGCGGTCTCGCGGTGGACTTCCTGGGTTCGGTCCGGACCGCCGGCGGCGCCGTGCTGGTCACGGCGCCCGACACGCTCCCGGACGATCCCGGCGACTGGGTGTGCACGTCGACGCGGCCACCGTCGGACGCCGAGCGGCGCGACCTCGACCTCGCCTGGCGCCTGGTCCGGGGCGTCGTGTCCAACGCGATCGTCCTCGTCCGGGACGGGATGCTGGTCGGCCTGGGCTCGGGGCAGGTGAGCCGCGTGGACGCCTGCCGGGGGGCGGTGGACAAGGCCCGCCAGTTCCAGGGCGAGGCGGGCGCGCGGGGCGCCGTGGCGGCCTCGGACGCGTTCTTCCCGTTCGCGGACGGGCCGCGGGTGCTGCTCGATGCGGGCGTGACGGCCATCGTCCAGCCCGGCGGGTCGATGCGTGACGCGGAGGTCCTCATGGCGGTCGAGGCGGCGGGCGCCGCGATGCTGGTCACCGGGACGCGCCACTTCCGGCACTGACCGCCCCGTCCCCCTTGACCCGCGGCGCCCGGCGCGCACAATCCTGCGCACCGGGGCGGGAAGGGGAGGCCGATGACCAACGAGGAGATCGTCCGGCGCTACTGCGAAGCGTTGTCGCGGCGTGACTACGAGACGGCCGAGGCGCTCCGCGACCCCGCCTGGAGCTGCGAGTGGCCGCAGAGCGGGGAGCGCGTGACCACGTCGCAGGCGATGCGCGCGATCGCGGAGCACTACCCGGGCGGTGGCTGGCAGGCGCGGGAGCGGCGGCTCACCGGCAGCCACGACGAGTTCGTGCTGACCCCGGCCGGGACGATCGCGCGGATCGCGGGCGCCGGCGAGGCCTGGACGGCGGAGTGGGTGGACCGCTACCCCGACGGCAGCGACTGGTACGTGATCGACGTGCTGGAGCTGCGCGACGGGCGCGTGCTCCGCGAGACGACCTACTGGGCGCCCGCCTACGAGGCGCCGGCCTGGCGCCGGGCGTGGGTGGAGCCCCTGGACGACGGCCGCCGCTGACCCCCGTCCGCCGCTGACCCCCGTCCGCGCTCAGCGCACCGCGGTGATGGCGCTGACCTCGATATCCCGCACGTCCTCCGACGGCGCGTTGTCCAGCGTGCCGACGACCCACACCCTGGCGCCGTAGCCGACGCGCTTGCCGGTGTCGGTGAACACCTTGAGGTCCTTCTTCCCGAAGTCCTTGGGCAGCGGCAGCATGCCGTTGTACCGAGGGTCGTCGCCGCGGATGACGGCGACGAGCAGGTCGGTCGTGCGCGCCGACGCCGGATCGTCCAGCGAGATCCGGCACCTCCGGTCGGTGCAGAACGTGAACCACGGGATCGAGAGCGTGCCCCGGATCCTGACCAGCGTGCCCTCGGGGAGCTTCCGGAGCTGCTTGAACGTGACGACGTCGGCGACCGGCGGCGCCGTCGGCTCCGGTTCGGGCGCGGCCTCGAGGCGCACGCAGTCGAGCCACACGGAATCGCCGTCGCGACCCACGCGCCCGACGATGCGGACGTTGTCCCCGGACCGGATCGTGGTGCCGTCGTCGGTCGTCAGCTCGAGGTCGTCCTCGGTGAAGCTCTTCGGCAGCCGGACCATCGTGTTGGGCGTGCCGGCCTCGGCCACGGCGATGACGTGGACCGTGAGCGACTCGGCATCGCCCGACTCGTCGGCGGGATCGTAGAGGTTGAGCCCGCAGCCGACGTCGAAGCAGCTGACCATGAACCCGGCGGTTACGCGTCCGGTGATGGCGACCAGCGCATCCTCGGGCTGACCGCGGATGTCCGCCCAGGTGGCCTCGACCGGGACCTCGACCGGCTCCGGCGTGGGTGCGCTGGTGCCCGCGGCTCCCGGGCCGGCCGACGGCGACTCGAACGGGGCATAGGTCGGCGCCGCGCCGGCCGAGCAGCCCAGCACCGCCGCGCCGAGCAGCAACGAGGCGGCGAGGCGGCGGGTCACGGCTCCCGCACCTCGAGGTCGAGCGACCAGCGGTTGCCGCCGGCGAGGGTGGCCTCGTCGGCGCCCGTCCCCGTCGTCGCCCGGTAGTGGAAGGTCGTCCCGCCGTCGATGCCGCTGAGCTCGACGGTGACCGCGAACGCCTGTCGCTCGCCGGGCGCGAGGCCCGGCCAGCGGACGACGGTCCGCCCCTCGGCCACGTCGTCGCGGTAGCGGCAGTCGACGGGGACGCAGGCCACGAACCGCCCGACGGCGTCCGGGTCGAAGGCGCGGTCGTCGGGGCGCCAGTCGATGACCAGCCACACGAGGTCCGTGGTGCGCGAGGCGCTGTTGACGGCCTCGACCTCGATCTCGAACGGCTCGCCCTCGGTCACCGCGACCGGGTCGCTGAGCATCCGGTCCCAGGTGGCGACGGGGCCGCGGGCGTCCAGGCCGCCACCCGCGACGATCAGCGCCAGCGACCCGCCGAGGAACGCGAGGGCTGCGACCACGACCACGACCCAGCCGGCCCCCGATGCCCGCCGGCCGACG
>JBFMAT010000009.1:0-94555 GCA_040755495.1 Chloroflexota bacterium | reverse complement strand
CACGCGTCGGGGGCCGCGCCGGGCCGGGCGACGCGTGTCGCGCACGCCCGGCGCCTGGCCGCCGACGCGCTCGCGGCGGCCGGCGGCCTGTCCGGCGGCGGGGTGGGGGGATCCGCCTGATGCCGATGAAGTTCCCCTCGTTCCGTTCGCGGCGCGAGGCCTATCCCGAGAAGATGTGGACCCGCTGCCCGTCATGCGAGGAGCAGCTGTTCAACAAGCAGCTCGAGAAGGCGATGAACGTGTGCCCCTCGTGCGGGCACCACTTCCGGCTGTCGGCGATGGCGCGGCTCTCGCAGCTCCTCGACGAGGGGACGTTCGAGGAGCGCGATCCGGGTCTCGTGAGCATGGACCCGCTGGGCTTCGTGGACCAGAAGCCGTACCCGGACCGCGTCGCGGCCGCCCAGCTGGCGACCGGGCTGCGCGACGCCGCGGTGTGGGGGATCGGTCGCATCGAGGGCATGCGGATCGCGATCCTGGTCATGGACTTCGGCTTCATGGGCGGCTCGATGGGCGCCGTCGTGGGAGAGAAGGTCGCCCGGGCCGCCGAGGGCGCCCTGGCGGAGTCCATCCCGCTCGTCATCGTGTCCGCCTCGGGCGGTGCCCGGATGCAGGAGGGCACGCTCGCCCTGATGCAGCTGGCCAAGACGATGGCCGCGCTGGAGCGGCTGCGCGCCGCCCGCGTGCCCTACGTGTCGGTGATGTCGGACCCGACGACCGGCGGCGTGTTCGCCTCGTACGCCGCGATGGGCGACGTCAACCTCGCGGAGCCAAACGCGCTGATCGGGTTCGCTGGGGCGCGGGTCGGCGCGGGGACGATCGGCCAGGAGCTGCCGCCGGGCTTCCAGCGCGCCGAGTTCCTGTACCGCCACGGGTTCGTTGACCGGATCGTGCAGCGCGTGGACCTGCGGCAGGAGCTGGCCCAGCTGCTCCGCTACCTGGCCCCCGCCCAGCCCTCGGGCAGGGAGGCCGCGCGTGGTTGACCGGTTCCTCGGCCGCGGCCGCGAGGGCAGGGAAGGACACGACGGTCGCGGCGACCAGGCGCCGGACGCTCCGGCCGCCGATCCGAAGGCCGCGGTGTGGGCACGGGTCCAGCTGGCCCGCAACCTGCGGCGGCCGCGGATCCTCGAGCTGCTCGCGGTCATCGCGGACGAGTTCCTTGAGCTCCATGGCGACCGCCTGTTCGGCGACGACGAGGCCGTGGTCGCCGGCTTCGCCCGGATCGAGGGCCGGCGGGTCGCGGTCATCGGCCAGCAGAAGGGGGCCGACACCGAGGAGAACGTCCGCCGCAGCTTTGGCATGCCCCACCCGGAGGGCTACCGCAAGGCGATGCGGGTGATGGAGCTCGCGGAGCGCTGCGGCCTGCCGGTGGTCACCTTCGTGGACGTGCCCGGCGCGCATCCCGGACCCGAGTCGGAGGAGCGCGGGATCGCGGAGGCGATCGCGAGGTCCGTGGGCCTGATGACCCGCCTGCGCACCCCCATCGTCACGGTCATCACCGGCGAGGGCGGCTCGGGCGGCGCGCTGGCGATCGCCGTCGGCGACGTCGTGCTGGCGCTCGAGAACGCCGTGTACTCGGTGATCTCGCCCGAGGGCTGCGCCAGCATCCTGTGGCGGACCACCGACGAGGCGCCCACCGCGGCGCTCGCGATGCGGATGACCGCCGACGACCAGCGGGCCCTGGGCGTGGTGGACCTCGTGATCGCGGAGCCGGGCGAGGGCGCCCACGCCGACCACGCCGAGACCGCGCGGCGGCTCAGGCCCGTGATCATCGAGCAGCTGGACCGGCTGACCGCGCTGCCGATCGAGGAACTGGTCGAGCAGCGCTATCACCGGTACCGTTCGCTCGGCGCGTACGCCGAGCTCGCGGGACCGGCGCCCACGCCACCCGTCCCGCCGAGGGGCGGCTTCGCGGACCGCCTGCGCGGGCTGATCGAGGCCGGCCAGCGGGCGATCCCGGCGCCGCTCCCGGTGGGGCGTCGCGACGAGCCACCCGCCCGCGAGGACGTCTAGCCCATGCCCGAAGCCCCGAGTCCCGGCGACCGCTCACCCGCGCAGCGGGAGGCGGATCACGCCAGCCTCGCCCGCCTCTCCGACACCCTGGTGCCGGCGCTGGTCCAGAAGCTCGCCGCCAGCGGACTGGGCGAGCTCGAGGTCCGCGAGGGGAACTGGCGGATCCGCCTCCGCCGTCCAGCCGCCGGCGCCCACGCCGTGCCGGCCGCGTCCGCGACGCGCCGCGGCGAGCGCTCCCGCCTG
Organism: Chloroflexota bacterium; assembly: GCA_040755495.1. Taxonomy (GTDB): domain Bacteria; phylum Chloroflexota; class Limnocylindria; order Limnocylindrales; family CSP1-4; genus CAIXZV01. The sequence continues at coordinate 92,302 of JBFMAT010000009.1, read as the reverse complement.
GGCCCCGGCCACCCGGCCGAACGACCGCACGGCCCCGAGCGCGCGCACCCGCCGGAGCGCGAGGCGCGCGCCCGCGGCGGGTCACCGGGGGTCGGGGCGGACGGACCCGACGAGGGTCGGGCCGTGGCCACCTCGCCGGCGGTCGGCGTGTTCCGGGCGGGCGCGACCCCCGGCAGCCGCGTCCGGGCCGGCGACCGGATCGGCACCGTGGACCTGCTGGGCATCCCGCAGGACGTGGTCTCGCCCGTGGACGGCACGCTGGTGGAGATCCTCGCGACCAGCGGCGAGGCCGTCGAGTACGGCGAGCCGATCGCGGCCGTCGAGGCGGACCCGGCACCGGCCGCGCCGGACGACGCGGACGGGGAGGCCTGAGCCGTGCTGGGTCGCATCCTCATCGCGAACCGGGGCGAGATCGCCCTCCGCGTCCTGCGCGCGTGCCGCACCCTGGGCATCGAGGCCGTCGTCGCCTACTCGGAGGCGGACCGCGACTCGCTCCCGGCACTCCTCGCCGACGAGGCGATCTGCATCGGGCCGGCGGACGCGAAGCGCTCGTACCTCTCGGCGCCGGCGCTGATCTCGGCGGCGCTCGTGACCGGCTGCGACGCGATCCACCCGGGCTACGGGTTCCTGAGCGAGGACGACGCCTTCGCCGACGCCGTCCGCGCCCACGGCCTGACCTTCGTCGGGCCACCCGCCAACGTGCTGGAGCGGTTCGCATCCAAGGAGGAGACCCGCCGGCTGCTCGCGGCCCACGGCCTGCCCACGATCCCGGGCTCCGGCCTGCTGGTGGACGAGCCCCAGGCCCTCGAAGACGCGGAGCGGATCGGCTACCCGGTCCTCGTCAAGCCATCCGCCGGTGGTGGCGGCAAGGGCATGCGCCTGGTCCGCTCACCGCGCGAGCTGGCGGCGGTGCTGCCGATCTGCCGTTCCGAGGCCAAGGCCGCCTTCGGGGACGACGCGCTGTACCTCGAGAAGTGGCTGGAGGAGAACCGCCACGTCGAGGTCCAGGTGGCCGTGGACCGCTTCGGGCACGGCGTCCACATGTGGGAACGCGACTGCTCCGTCCAGCGCCGGCACCAGAAGATCCTCGAGGAATCGCCGTCGCCGGCGATGACCGCGGCCGGGCGCCGCGAGCTGTGCGAGCGCGCCATCAAGGCCGTGGTGGCGGCCGGCTACGAGAACGTGGGCACGCTCGAGTTCCTCGTGGACGCCGATGGCAACGCCTACTTCATCGAGATCAACTGCCGGATCCAGGTCGAGCACCCGGTGACGGAGATGCTGACCGGGATCGACATGGTGGCCACCCAGATCCGGATCGCGTCGGGCGAGCCGCTCGGGTTCACCCAGGCGGACGTCGCGCAGCGTGGCCACGCGATCGAGTTCCGGATCAACGCCGAGGACCCCGAGCACGACTTCCGGCCCGGCGCCGGGACGATCGAGCGGTTCAATGCGCCGGGCGGGCCGGGGGTCCGGTTCGACTCCCACGCCTATGCCGGCTACGAGGTCCCGCCCTACTACGACTCGCTGCTGGGCAAGCTCATCGTCTGGGGCCCCACCCGCGAGGCCGCCATCGCGCGCGGCCGGGCCGCCCTCGGCGAGCTGGTCCTCGAGGGCGTCGTCACCAACGTCCAGATCCACCGGGCGCTGCTCGTCTCCGAGCCGTTCCTCGAGGGCCGGTTCACCACCAACCTGCTCGACAGGATCGGCAGCGCGGCGTTCCTCGCCGCGGCGGACCGCTCGTGATGCGCCGCGCCTGCAGCCCTGCATCGATCCACGTGCCCGCGCGCGATGCCGTGCGCGACACTCCCACCGACCCCGCCTGGAGCCGCCCGTGACCGACGCCCCTCCCCCCGCTGCCGACACGCCCGCCGCGCCGGGCACCGTGCACACCGTGCGCGAGATCCAGGACCTGATCCCGCACCGCTGGCCGTTCCTGCTGGTGGACCGGATCGTGGACTACGACCCGGACGCGAAGCGGATCGTCGGCGTCAAGGCCGTCACCGCGACCGAGTGGTTCTTCCAGGGCCACTTCCCGGGCCTGCCGGTGATGCCCGGCGTCCTCCAGGTCGAGGCGCTGGCCCAGACGATGGCCGTCTACGTGGCGAAGCAGCCGGGGTTCGGCGACCGGATCGGGCTGTTCGCGGGCATCGACGAGATCCGCTTCAAGCGGGTCGTGGTGCCCGGCGACGTGCTCCGCCTCGAGGTCACGATGGAGAAGCTGGGCAGCCGGTTCGGCCGGGGCCGCGGCGTGGCCAGCGTGGACGGCGAGGTCGCATGCGAGGGCCTCCTGTCGTTCATCATCCCGCCGGCGGGGGTCCTGCGATGACGGCACCTCGCGTCGTTGCTCCCTCCGCGCGCTCGCTCGCGTGCTCGGTCGCGCCTTGCGATGCACCGCCCTCGCAGGACCCTGGTCAGGTCCCGCCCGCCGGGGTGGGGCGATGACCCGGTTCGCGGTCCTCTCGGACGTCCACGGCAACCTGGTCGCGCTCGAGGCGACGCTGGCCGCGATCCGGGCCGAGACGCCGGATGCGATCCTCGTGGCCGGCGACCTGGTGCTCAACGGCCCGGACCCCGCCGGGGCCGTCGAGGTGCTGCGCGCGCTCGACGCGGAGGGCGCCATGGTCGTGTCCGGCAACACGGACATCGCGGTCACCGACTTCGACTACGGGGCCGCGTACCCGCAGTACCCCGAGGGCGTGCCGGACACCGTCCGGATCGCCGCGGAGTGGGCCCACGACGCCCTGTCCGACGAGCAGCTCGACTGGCTGCGGCGGCTGCCCGCGGAGCGCCGGCTGCGCACCGCCGACGACTCGCTGGCGCTGGTGGTCCATGCCTCCCCCGGGTCGCAGACCCGCGGCTTCGACCAGGCGCTGGACGCGAACGTGATCCTCGAGCGCGCGATGGCCACCGACGCGCGGATCATCTGCGTCGGCCACACCCACCTGCCCGAGGTCCGCGACTTCGGCTGGAAGGTGATCGTGAACGCCGGCAGCGCGGGCTACGTGTTCGATGGCGACCCCACGGCGTCGTGGGCGCTGGTGACGGTCGAGGACGGCACCGTCGGGGCCGAGATCCGACGGACGGAGTTCGACGCGATGGCGGTCGCCAACGCGATCTCCGCCCGCGGGCTGCCCGGCGACGTCTACCGCGCGGCCACCGTCCGTACCGGGAAGCTGGTGCGATGACCTGGGCCTGGCCGGACCGGCCGCGGCGCGTCGTCGTCACGGGGATGGGCGCGCTCAGCGCGCTCGGCAACGACGTGGCCGCCACCTGGGACGGGCTCGTGGCAGGCCGCTCCGGCATCGCGCGCGTGGAGCTGTTCGACCCGTCGCGCCTCGACTCGCAGATCGCCGGCGAGGTGAAGGGCTTCGACCCGTCCGGGATCCTGGACCGCAAGGAGGTCCGGCGGACGGACCGCTACATCCAGTTCGCGCTCGTGTGCGCACGCCAGGCGCTGGACGAGGCGGGGCTGCCCGGGCGCCTGGACGACGACCTCGCCGCCCGCTCGGGCGTGATCATCGGCTCGGGGCTGGGCGGCGTGGCCACGCTGTTCGACAACGTGCTCGTGATGGGCGACCGGGGACCGGACCGCATCTCGCCGTTCTTCATCCCGATGGGCATCGCCAACGTCGCGGCGGGCCAGGTGGCGATCGCGGTCGGGGCCGTGGGGCCGAACTTCGCGACGGTGTCGGCGTGCGCGTCCGGCGGGCACGCCCTGGGCGAGGCGTGGGAGACGATCCGCCGCGGCGACGCGGACCTGATGCTGGCGGGCGGGGTGGAGGCCGGCGTCCACGAGGCGACGATGGGCGGCTTCTGCTCGATGAAGGCGCTGTCCACGCGCAACGACGACCCGGCGGCGGCCTCCCGGCCGTTCGACCGGGGCCGCGACGGCTTCGTGATCGGCGAGGGCGGCGGCGTCCTCGTGCTCGAGGCGCTCGAGCATGCCGAGGCGCGCGGCGCTGAGCCGCTGGCGGAGCTCGTGGGCTACGGGGCCACCGCCGACGCGTCGCACATCACGCTGCCCGCGCCCGGGGGGATCGGCGCGGTCCGCGCCGCCCGCCGCGCCCTCGAGAAGGCCGGCCTCGAGCCCGCCGAGATCGACCACGTGAACGCCCACGCGACGTCCACGCCGGAAGGCGACAAGGCGGAGCTGCAGGCGATCCGGACGATCTTCGGCGACCACGCGCCCCGGGTCGCCGTGACCGCCAACAAGTCCATGCTGGGCCACACCCTGGGCGCCGCCGGCGCGCTCGAGGCGATCGCGACGATCCAGGCCCTGCGCCTGGGATGCGTGCCGCCAACGATCAACCTGGTCGAGCCCGACGAGCACGCGGCCGGACTCGACCTGACGCCCAATGTCGCGACGCGGCGGCCGCTGCGGACGGCCGTCTCGAACTCGTTCGGGTTCGGCGGCCAGAACACCGCGCTCGCCTTCCGGCGGTGGGACGGATGAGCGGGAAGCACGAGGAGCGCCCGGAGGAGGCCATGTCCGAGACCGGACTCGCGGACGATCGATCCATGGTGGAGCCCGTGGCCGTGGGCCCGGGCGGCCCGCCGGCCCCAGACGACGGGCCCTCCACCGCCGAACCCGTGTCGCCGGCAGCCGATGGCCGAGTGGATGGTGCCGACGACGGACCGTCCGGGTCGCCGGTCCCGGCACCCGTCCTGGGCGGCGCCGACGCCTCGCTGCTGGCGCTCGTCGATCGCCTGGCATCGGTGCTCGAGCGAAGCGACCTGGGCGAGCTCGAGGTCGCGGCCGGGGGCACCACCATCGTGCTCCGGGCGCCTTCGGCCGTGGAGCGACCGGTGATGGTCGCGGCACCCGCGGCGGAGGCCGCCGCGGCACCCGCCGGCCCATCCACGGCGCCGGGTCCGGCCGCGGCCGGCGCCGTGGCACCCGCCCGGCCGTCGGTGAAGGCCCCCCTCACCGGTATCTACTACGGCGCCCCGTCGCCGGGCGCCATGCCCTACGTCTCGGTCGGCGACCACGTGTCGGTCGGCCAGATCATCGGCCTGATCGAGGCCATGAAGCTGTTCAACGAGATCAAGAGCGACCTCGCGGGCCGCGTGGCCCGGGTGTGCGCCGAGAACGGCGCGCTGGTCAAGGCGAGGCAGCCGCTGATCGAGGTCGAGCCAGCATGAGCACCCCCGACGTGCCCCCCACCCCCGTCACCCCTGCCACGCCCAGCGTGCGCATCACCGGCTGGGGCCGCTACGCCCCCGCCCAGGTCCTCACCAACGCCGACCTCGAGCGGATGGTGGACACCTCCGACGAGTGGATCGTCTCGCGGACGGGGATCCGCGAGCGGCGCGTCGCCGCCGCCCACGAGACCACAGCGTCGATGGGCGCCGTGGCCGGGCTTCGCGCGATCGCGACCGCCGGCCTCGAGCCCGACGACATCGACGTCATCGTCCTGGCCACCCTCACGCCCGACTACTGGATGCCGTCCACGGCTGCGCTGGTCAAGGAGGCGATCGGCAACACGCGCGCCGCCGCGTTCGACGTGATGGCCGCCTGCTCCGGCTTCGTGTACGCGTATGCCACGGCCAGCGCCTACATCGCGTCCGGCATGGCGAGGCACGTGCTCGTCATCGGCGCCGAGCTGCTGACGCGCTTCCTGGACTACACCGACCGGAGCACCTGCATCCTGTTCGGCGACGGCGCCGGTGCGGTGGTCCTGTCCGCGAGCGACGAGCCCACGGCGCCGGTGGGCATCGAGATGACGACCGAGCCGCAGGGCGCCTACATGATCTGGCTTCCCGCCGGCGGCTCCAAGAGCCCGCCCTCGCCCGAGACGATCGCCCGCGGCGAGCACAAGATCCGCATGGAGGGCCGCGAGACCTACCGCTTCGCGACCCGCACCCTCGCCTCGACCGCGCTGGCCGCGGTGGGCCGGGCGGGGCTCGGGCCGGACGACATCGACCTGTTCATCCCGCACCAGGCCAACATCCGGATCATCGAGGCCGTGGCCAAGGGCCTGGACCTGCCGATGGACCGCATGTACGTCAACCTGGACCGCTACGGCAACACGTCGGCGGCGTCGGTCCCCATCGCCCTCGCCGAGGCCGTCAATGAGGGGCGCGTCAAGCCGGGCGACCACATCGTGCTCGTCGCGTTCGGGGCCGGCTTCACCTCCGGCGCCGTGGCGATGGAGTGGACGGCGGACCCGGCCCGGGGTCCCATCGGCGACGCGGCCGTCCGGCCCGAGGACGTCCGGGTCCGCCTGCCGGTGGACTGGGACTCGGTGGATCCCATCCCGCCGGCGCTGGCCGAGGTGCTGCGCCGGCCGGTGGTGCCGGGCGTGGAGCTGCCACTCGACGACGTCGTCCCGGGGGAGCCGGCGCACGCCCATTCGTGAACCCGCTGACGCCGCCCGGGCCGGACCCGGGTCATCGCGGAGGAGGAAGGAACCCCGAATGCTCGATCTCACCGGCAAGGTCGCCATCGTCACCGGCGGCTCGCGCGGTATCGGCCGTGCCGTCTCGATCATGCTGGCGCGCCAGGGCGCCAACGTGGCGTTCCTCGACCGGGCGGCCTGCCTGGTGGACGACCACACCAAGGGCGACGTGGAGGCCCTCGGCCGGCGCTCGGTGTGCGTGGGCGGCGACGTCACCGACCCGGCGTCGTGCGCGGCGACCGTCGAGGAGACGATCCGGGAGTTCGGCCGGGTCGACATCCTGGTCAACAACGCGGGGATCACGCGCGACGACCTGGCGATGCGCATGAGCGACACCGCGTGGGCCGAGGTCATCGACACCAACCTGAGCGGCTCGTTCTACATGGCCCGCGCCGTGCTCCGCCCGATGATCCGCCAGCGGTCGGGCCGGATCATCAACATGTCCAGCGTGTCCGGCCAGATGGGCAACGCCGGCCAGGCGAACTACTCGGCGTCCAAGGCTGGCCTGATCGGCCTGACCAAGGCGCTGGCCCGCGAGGTCGCCTCGCGCGGCATCACGGTCAACGCCGTCGCTCCCGGGTTCGTCGTGACCGAGCTGACCGAGAGCCTCCCCGACAACGTCAAGGACGGGATCAAGGCGGCCACCCCGCTGGGCCGCTTCGCGACGCCCGACGAGATCGCCGCGGCGGTCTGCTTCCTGGCCTCGGACGAGGCCGCCTACATCACGGGCCAGGTGCTCGGGGTGGACGGCGGCCTCGCGATGATGTAGCGGTGCCGTTCGCGCGCGGCGTCGTGACGCCCTCGGGCCTCGCGGAGGACGTGGACCGCCGCACCGCGCCGTGCGATCCGGCCTGCGATCGGTGATCCGCCGGGATGACCCGGCCATCGCGATCCGATGGCCCCTTGACAGCCCGGCCATCTCGGCCAAGGATGCCGCAGCCGGGTCGGTCGCCGATTGGCCGGCGAACCCCGCATCGGCCGCCTTCAGCCATCATGGGGCGGATGGCTGACCGCGATATCATCCTGCCGCCCGCACCAGATAGGGACCTTTGGGTAGTGTCGGGTGGGGTCGTGGGCGGGTAGGGTTGGTCCGCCGATGACCTCCTGGTCCGAAGAAGCACACGCGTCCCTGCCCAGCGTTGGGGGGAAATGAATCACCGATCCGCCGCCACCGCCGCCGTCCTGTCGTTCCTGTTCCCGGGGCTCGGGCACGCGTACCTGGGACGCCGGCATGCGGCCCTCGTGTTCGCACTTCCCGCGATCCTGGTCGCGCTCGCCGCGGGGCTCGACCTGCTGCGCGGCATCGACGGCATCATCGCCTACGTGATCACGCCCTCGGGCGCGATGACCGTCCTGGTGCTGGTGCTGCTCACCGGGGCCTGGCGCCTCGTCTCCATGATCGATGCCATCGCGGTCGCGCGCCGGGTGGCGGGCCTGCGCGCCCGGGCGACCATGGTGGCCGGCGTGCTGGTCGCGATCACCCTCGTGACGCACGGCTCGGCGGCCTACGTGGCCTACACGATGTACGACGCCAGCAGCAGGATCTTCGTCGCCGGGGGTCCGGACGATGGGGCCAGCGCCCCGCCGCCGGATCCGGGCGAGTCAGGGATGCCGAGTCCGTCCGAGCTCGACGACTACCAGGTGGCGCCCGAGGTGACCCCGCCGACCGTGGCCTCGCGCATCAACATCCTGCTCACGGGCATCGACTCCGCGGAGACCCGGACGACGGCCCTGACCGACACGATCATGGTCGTGAGCATCAACCCGGCGGACAAGTCGGTCGCGATGGTCAGCATCCCGCGGGACATCTCGAACTTCCGCCTGTACGACGGCCGTACGTTCAAGGGGAAGATCAACTCGTTCATGACGTGGGTGCGCAACCACCCGAGCGAGTTCGACGAGAAGCCGTTCCCGGCCCTCATGAAGGAGGTCGGGTACCTGCTCGGCGTGCCGATCCACTACTTCGCGGCCATCGACCTGCAGGGCTTCCGCCGGATGATCGACGAGGTCGGCGGCGTGACCGTGGACAACCCGCGCGCGATCAACGACCCGCTCTACGACTGGTTCGACGGCAGCTACGGGTTCTACCTCGATGCCGGTCGGGTGAAGCTGAACGGCCGCAATGCCCTCGCCTACGCACGTTCCCGGCAGGGTGCCGGCGACTCCGACTTCACCCGTGCTGCACGCCAGCAGCAGCTGCTGGTCGCCCTGCGCCAGAAGCTCACGTCGGCGAGCATGATCACGAGGCTGCCCGACATCATCAAGGTGGCGGGTGACACGGTGCGGACCAACGTGCCGACCGACCGACTCGAGGAGCTCATCAAGCTCGCTCGCGAGATCGACGGCGACTTGATCGAGCGCGTCGTCCTCGGGCCGCCATACGCCTACCATCCGCCCACCTCGTCCACGGGTGGCGTGTACACGCTGCAGCTCAGGATGGACAAGCTCGCCAAGCTGTCCCGCACGCTGTTCGGTGCCGACAGCCGCTACGCCGGGGAGTGATGGACCCGTACCACCTCCGTCTGCTGCGACTCGCCCTGCTCCTGGTGGACGGGGTTGCTGCTGCCGGGCTGTTCACCCTGATGTCCGTCGTTCGCCTCGGCCCGGAATGGACGCATGCGTGGGAGGTTGCCGGGGCACCGTGGTGGGCCTGGGCGATCGCGTATGGGTTCGTGTGGGTGAGCGCGGAGTGGCTGCACGAGCTCCACCAGCTGCGCAGCCGCTGGACGTTCCGGGGGGAGGTCACGGACATCATCCGCGCCGCGCTCGTCGCCGCGGTGGCCGTGTTCAGCCTCCTGTTCCTGATCAAGGCGCCGGAGGTCAGCCGCCTGTTCCTCATCGCGCTGTTCGCCACTCAGGTGGTGTTCTCGGTCGCCCAGCGCCTGCTGTTGCGCTGGGGGCTGGTCCTCGCGCGGAACCGGCGGATCGGGACGCGCCATGTCCTCGTGATGGGCACAGGCCGTGCGGCAAGAACCGTGGCGGACCGCCTGGCGCGCCACCCGGCCCTGGGCTACCAGATCGTCGGGTACCTCGGCCGGCCGTCACCCGATTGCCCGGCGGTGCTCGGCCCGCTCGACATCGTGGAATCGATCGTCCACGGGACGGTCGTCGACGAGGTCGTGGCGGCCTTCGAGGCCGACGAGCTCAAGTACCTGGAGCCCGTCGCCTCGCTCTGCCAGCAGGAAGGCAAGCGCCTCCGCGTAGTGGTCCTGGAGAACGTCGCGCCGTTCGCGGCCGGACGGGCCGAGCGACTGGGCGGGTATGACGTCCTCACCATCTCCAATGGCCCGGACCGGCTCCTCGGCCTCGCCGCGAAGCGACTCCTCGACGTCGCGTTCGGGGCCCTTGCCCTGCTCGCCCTCTCGCCGCTGCTCCTGGCGATCGGCATCAGCGTCTGGTTCGAGGATCGCGGGCCGATCCTGTTCCGCCAGACGAGGGTGGGCCTCAACGGCAGGCCGTTCACGATGATCAAGTTCCGCACCATGGTGCCGGACGCCGAGGAACGGCTGGTCGAGGTCGCCCACGAGAACGTGATCAGTGGCCCGGCCTTCAAGATCGCCCATGACCCGCGCATCACCCGCGTCGGCCGCATCCTGCGACGAACCAGCATGGACGAGCTCCCCCAGTTCTGGAACGTGCTGCGCGGCCAGATGAGCATCGTGGGGCCGCGCCCACCCCTTCCGGGCGAGGTGGCCGGCTATGACCTGTGGCACCGGCGCCGCCTGTCGATGAAGCCGGGCGTGACCGGCCTGTGGCAGGTCTCGGCACGGCTCGAGGCCGAGTTCGACCGCTGGGTGGAGCTCGACCTCGCCTACATCGACCGCTGGTCGCTGTGGCTGGACCTCAAGATCATGGTGCGGACCCTGCCGGCGATGCTCAGCGGGCGCTGACCGTCCCTGGCCCGGCTGGGTCGGGCCGTCGGCCCCGGGTCGCGACCTAGGTCTCTCGGCGCCGGGCCGAGGGGCGGAGGCCGTGCTCCGCCGCCCGAAGGCGGAAGAACGCATCGTGGGCGTCGGCGACGCTGTCCCACGAGTAGTCCGTGGTGATGCGGTCCCTCGCCCGCATCCCGAGGGCCCGCGCCTCGTCCACGTGCTCGTCGGCCCAGCGGATGAGTCGCGCCAGCGAGCCATCGCCCTTCGACCAGTACCGCCCGGTGTCGGCCGCGTTCTCCGTGTTGAACGGGGTGTCGAGGGCGAGCACCAGGTTGCCGCAGCCCATCGCCTTCAGGAGTGCCGGGTTCGTACCCCCGACCTCGTGCCCATGGAGGTAGCCGAACGCCCCCAGGTGGAGATGCTCGATCCTCGAGCCCCCGTAGACGGGCCCGAGGAACCGGACGTTTGCGCCTGCCGCCAGCGCCTGGAGCCGTCGCCAGTACGGCGTCTCGTAGTTCATGCCGCCGGCGATGACCAACGTGCGTTGGGACCCGCTCTCGATGAAGCCCTCGACGATGAGGTCGATGTTGTTCTCCGGCTCGATCCGGCAGGCGACGAGGTAGTACGAGTCCGGTTCCAGGTCCCACTCGGCGAGGGCATCCGGGGGAAGGTCAGCCTCACGGGTGAAGGTGTAGGCGCCGTTCGTCAGGTAGGCGGAGTCCTTGCCGAACCGTTGCAGGAACGACTGGCGGATCGCCTGGGCGTCGGAGACCAGGGCGTCGGATCCGGCGTAGACGGCGATTCGCTCGGCGGCCTTGAGATACGCCCGCCCGAGCGCGCTCCACTTCCGTCGCTTCCATTCGAGGCCGTCGGTGTTGACGATCACGAGGCGCTTCGACAGGCGCAACGGGACGTAGAACGGGGCTCCGCGGTAGCCGAGGAAGTAGTAGAGGTCGAACCGGCGGGGGATCGAGTCGACGATCGAGCTGAACTCGTGGGACAGCTGCTCGATGGTCCGGATCCGCACGGCGGGGGTATAGATCAGCCTGACGCCACGGTACGCATCGAGCCGTTCGGTCGTGTAGCCCGACCGGCAGTAGACCGTGACGTCGTGGCCCCGCTCCACGAGCCTGGGGGTGAGCTCCTGCGCGAAGGTCTCGAAGCCGCCGTACATCGCGGGGATCCCGCGGCTGCCGATCACGGCGATTCGATACCCGCGCATCATCCTTCCTCCCACCCTGTCAAGTCATCCGCGCCAAGGCCACCCATGCTACATCGAGGCTGGTGGCCGAGCGGGCGTCGCCTCGACGCCGCGGCCGGCGCCCGGTCGTCACGTGGCGTGCTGCGTCCCCTGCACATGCTCGGCGAGGGCGTCCTGCCACGGCCGCATGCGATCGAGCCCCAGGTTCGCGAGGCGGACCCGGGCCAGTGGCGAGCGGGCGGGACGCCGAACCGGCCGAACCATCGTCGCGGCGGTCTCCGGCCTGACGGGAACCTGCTCGAGGCCGGCCAGGCGGAGCGTCTCCACGGCCAGGCCGTACCACGACGTCTCACCGGCCCCGGCGGCATGGACGACACCGCTGACGCCGGCCTGGACGAGCGTGACGATCTGCCGTGCAACATCCGGCGTGTAGGTGGGGCTGACGACCTCATCGGTGACGACCTTCAGCTCGCCACGCTCGTGGGCAAGGTGGATCATCAGGTCCGGGAAGTTCCGGCCGCCCTTGGCACGGCATGGGTGTGGCCCGTACAGGGCCGCGACGCGGATGACGAGCGCCGCCGGATGGGCGGCCAGCACCAGGTGCTCGCCGGCAAGCTTCGAGACGCCATACACGTTGAGCGGCGCCGGCAGGTCGTCCTCGGTGTACGGGGCGCCCTTCGTGCCGTCGAACACGTAGTCGGTGCTCACGTGCACGAGCTGCGCCCCCCGCGCCGCAGCGGCCCGGGCCACATGCCAGGCGCCGGTGGCGTTGACCGCAAACGCCGTCGCGGGGTCAGCCTCGCAGCGGTCCAGGTGGTGGAAGGCCGCCGTGTTCACGATGACGTCGGGCCGGGCGGCCGCGATGGCGTCGGCGGTGGCGGCCGGGTCCGTGACGTCCAGGTCCGTGTGGCCGAGCCCGATAACCGTGTCCCCGGCGGCCGTGAAGGCGGCGACGACATCCTGCCCGAGCTGCCCGGGTGCGCCGATGACGAGCGTCCGGCTCATCGGTCAGGCTGGGCCGGAGGCGGCGAGGGCCGCAGCGGGCGTCGCGCCGACCATGCCCTGCAGTCCGAGATCCCGGTCCTGCAGCGACTTGAAGGTCGCGATGTTCGAGTACGCGGGGTTGTCGAAGTCCGAGAACCGCTCGCGGTTGGCGACGAGGTCCTCGACGATCGAGCGGACGGTCCCGGACGACGCGATCCCGAGCGTCACGCGGGCGCGATCGACGGCCACCTTGTAGTTGCGGACGTCGTGCCGGTGGAGGATCTCCAGCTCCGGCGTCAGTCCCAGCTCGCGCTGGAGCGTCGCCGCGACCTCGTCCGCGATCCCACCCAGGGTCACGTTCTCGGAGGCGACGTTGAAGGTGCCGCTCAGCCCCGGAGCTGCCTCGACGGCGCGCACGTACGCCGTCACCGCGTCCTCGATGGCCAGGATCGGACGCCAGATCGACGGGTTGTTGACGGTGATCCGGCCCCGCTGCAGGGCGGACGTGAACATGGTGTTGACGACCAGGTCCAGGCGCATCCGCGGGCTGTAGCCGGAGACGGTCCCCTTGCGCAGGATGATGACGCTGAAGTCATCGTCCGCGAGATGACGGACGCCGGCCTCTCCCTGGAGCTTGCTGATGCCGTAGGGATAGACGGCGGTCGTCGGGGCCGACTCGTCCCACAGCTCATCCTGGGTGAAGCCGTACACGGAACAGGTGCTGCCGAACACGAACCGGCTGACGCCCGCGCGCTTGGCGTGGTACGCGAGGTTCGCCGGTGCCGCCGCATTCTGCACGTAGTTGAGCGCCGGACTGAACTCCGCCATGGGGTCGTTCGAGAGACCGGCGAGGAAGACGACGACGTCGACGCCGACGAGGTCCTCGGTCCGGAGATCCAGCACGTCTCGTCGCTGGACGTGCGTTCCGGCCGGCAGGTGATTGCCAAACCAGCACAGGTCGACGACGTCCACCTCGTACCCGCGCGACGCGAGCCTCGGCGCCAGCATCGTCCCGATGTAGCCGGCTCCACCGGCAAGCAGCACCTTCATCATCGGCTCCTCAACCCGTCCCGCTCGTGGGCTCCGGGCCTGGCATGCGGAAGTGGGCGGCCTCCGGCCGCGTCAGCCAGTCTGCCAGCGTCGGTGCGGCGGCGTCCTTGGCCGAGACGATCGGGTCCGAGAGCGGCCAATCGATCCCGAGCGCCGGATCGTTCCACAGGATTCCCCCCTCGCCATCGCGGTTGTAGGTGCCCGTCGTGAGGTACTGCACCTCGGTGACCTCCCCGAGCGCCGCGAAGCCACGCGCGAACGTGGCCGGCGCCCAGAGCTGGAGGCGGTTCCGTTCGTTGGCGACCAGGCTCACGTGCTGGCCGAGCGTCGGCGAGCCCGGCCGGATGTCGACAGCCACGAGGAAGGCCTCGCCCCGCGTCACCCGCATCAGCTTGCCCATCGGCGGATCCCACTGGAAGTGGAGACCCCGCGTGACGCCCCGCACGCTCCCGCTGTGATTGAGCTGCACGAAGCGGTTGGGGAGGCCCAGGGCGGCGTACTCGGCGAACAGGTCCTCCCGGAAGACCTCCAGGAAGAAGCCGCGCCCATCCTCGAAGACCTCGTGGTCCACGATCAGGACGTCCGGGATCGCCGTCGGGTGCACGCTGACTTTCATCCCGGAGCTCCTGGGTCGAGGTCGATGGAAGGGCAGCGCGATCGCCTGGACCGCACGAGCTGCGCCGGAGTGCGTGCCGCCATCGCCACACGCTGGTCGCCGCATCCTACCCTACGGCCTGCGCTGCCGCTGCCGGGGACGGCCTCGTGCGCTGCCGGCCGCCCTCGGGAGAGCAGCGGGACGCCGGTCGTCAGGCGGCCGTCGTCCTCGGGCTCTCCGGCGCGGGCGGGCGGGTGACGACGTACAGGAACGCCTCCCACGGCGGCGCCGATCCTGCGTCGTCGATCACGGCGGCAACCACGAGCCCGGACCGCCGGATGCGACCGACGACCTCGGGCATCGGGGTGCCGTGCATCTCCATCCGGCCCGTCGACGGTCGGCGCACCAGCGACCGCAGCCATCGGGCGGTGCTCCGCGGGCCGGCGGCCCCGTGTCCCCAGCGGCTCGGGTACTGGAACATGGCCACGCCGCCCGGTCGCAGGATCCGGGCGAACTCGGCCAGGTAGCCGAGTGCCAGCCTGGGTGCCATGTGCTGCAGGACCAGGCGGCTGTACAGGAAGTCCACGGATGCCGTTTCCAGGATCGCCAGGTCGGGACGCACGTTCACGACCCAGTCGGCGTTCGGCACGTCGGCGTTCAGGCGGCGCGCCTCGTCGATCATGGTCGAGGCAATGTCGATCCCCGTGACATGGTCGAACCGCGAGGCCAGCGCGCGCGCCAGCCGGCCGGCTCCGCAGCCGAAGTCGACGGCGTGACCGCGAGCGAGCGCGATGTCGAGGGCATCGACCAGGCCCATCGCGCGCGCGATCTCCGTCTCCCCGGTGGCGAGGAACTCGGCCTGATCCCAGCCGCGACCCCGCTTCGCCGGATCGGTGAGGACCGCCCACAGCGGGTCCTCTGCGCCGAGCGACTCCCAGGTGTCCCGGACACGAGCGAGGTCTCGATCGCGTTCTGGGCTCATGGCATGCCTCGGGAAACCTGGGTTGGCGTGGACGAGTCGGCCGCCGGTCCCCTCGAGCGCCACGGCGAGCCGGTCCATACGGTACCGGCATCGCCCAGCGTCGCGCACCAGCCTGCGGCCGAGAAGATCGATCGCGATTGGGTATCCTCAGGCGATGTCGATGTTCTGCCGCGCGGCCGAGCCACGATGATCCGGCCCGCTGCGCGTCTGCCCGGCGGGCAGACCTGGGCCGCGAGCCTCGATCCGCGTTGACGAGCGTGCTCCTGGACGCCCACCAGCTGGGGCGTCGCCAGACCGGCAACGAGACATACGTGCGCGAGCTGCTGCGTGGGCTCCGCGAGGTCGACCAGCTCGCCATCACCGCGGCGATCGAGACCGGCGTGGAGCGGACTGGCGTGCTGGCGCCGCCGGTCGCCACGAGACGCGTGCCGGCGAACGGCTTCGCTCGGCTGGCCTCGCTGACGCTGCTCGCCCGTCAGCTCCGCCCCGACGTCGTGCACGCGATCTACTTCCTGCCGGTCCTCACCGGCCGCCCGACCGTCCTCACGATCCACGACATCTCGTACGAGCGCCATCCCGAGTTCTTCAGCTGGAAGGAGCTGCTGCGGAACCGGGCCATGATCCGGGGCTCCGCCCGCCGCGCCACCCGGATCATCACGGTGTCCGAGGCGTCCCGCAACGATCTCATCGAGCTGTACGGCGTCGAGCCCAGCCGCGTCTCCGTGGTGTACAACGGGGTGGGACCCCAGTTCCGGCCGGGTCCCGCCGGGCCGGTCAGGCCCGCCTTCGACGGGAGCCGGCCCCTCCGCGTGCTCGCCGTCGGGACGCTGCAGGAGCGGAAGAACCTGGTCCGGCTGCTCGACGCCGTGCGCCTGATCGCGCCAGAGATCGCGGTGACGCTCCGGATCGTCGGACCCGACGGCTACCAGGCGGCGGCGATCCGGGCGCGGCTGGCAGGCGCTGCCGACACCGAGATCCTGGGCTGGGTGGACGACGAGCACCTCGCCGACGAGTACCGCCGCGCCGACGTCCTCGTCTACCCCTCGATCTACGAGGGCTTCGGCCTGCCGGTGGTCGAGGCGATGGCGTGCGGTACGCCGGTGATCACCTCGACCGGGGGATCCCTGCCCGAGGTCGCCGGTGACGCCGCACTGATCGTCGATCCGCTCGACGTCGAGGCCATCGCCCATGCCATCCGCCGGGTTGCCACGGAGCCCGTGCTCGCGGCCGAGCTGGCGGCACGCGGCCTCGTCCGGGCCTCGGACTTCAGCTGGGATCGCGCCGCGACCGAGCACGCCCGGATCTACGCGGAGGTGGCCGCGTGAACCGCCCCGCCCACGCGTCCCGGATCGCCTACGTGATCGTCGCGTTTCGCTCGGCGCGGGACCTCCCCGGCTGTCTTGACGCGATCGCCGCGGACCGTGTGGAAGGCGCCGAGATCATCGTCGTCGACAATGCCTCGCCGGACGATTCCGGCGCGGTCGCATCCGCCCACGCCGCGCGCCCGAGGGTCGTGCCGAGCCCGGACAACCGCGGGTTCGGGGCCGGCTGCAACCTGGGCGCGGCGGCCAGCTCCGCAGATCTCCTGTTGTTCGTGAACCCCGACGCACGCCTCGCCCCGGGCGCGACGGCGGAGCTCCTGGCGGCCGCCGACGCCGAGCCGACCGTGGCCGTGTTCGGGGCGGCGATCGCCGGTCCGGGTGGCGAGCGGGGCGCCGCGTCTGCCGGGTTCGAGCCATCGCTCCGCACCGCGGCCGGCCACTTCCTGCTGCTGGCGCGGATCCCGGTCGTCGGCCGCCTGTTCCCGCCCCTCCAGCTGCCCGCCGGCTCCGCCGAGCGGAACCCGGACTGGGTGAGCGGCGCCGCCCTCATGGTCCGCGCCCAGGCGTTCGCCGCGGTTGGCGGGTTCGATGCGTCGCTGTTCATGTACATGGAGGACGTGGACCTGTGCCGGCGCCTGCGCGAGCGCGGCCACGCCGTCGCCTACGTGCCCGAGGCCCGCGTCGAGCACGCCCTGGGGGGATCTCAGGGCGCGGAGCAGGCGGAGCGGTGGTACCGAGCGTTTCACGCCTATGTTCGGCAGCATCGCGGGCCCATTGAGGCGCGCCTGACATCGCTCGTGGCCGCCCTTGGCCTCGCGCTGCGCGCCGCGGTCCTCCGACGCGGCAACCGCGCCCACTCGCGCAGGCTCGCCCGCGCGGCCCGGTGCGCCATCCGCCTCGCGCTGGGTGGGCCCCAGGCCTGATGCGAGGGCGAGCATGGCCGCCGGCCCGCCGGGCGGACACCGGTACCATGACAGGCCAGACCCATGCTCGTTGACGCTGCCCCGTTCATCCTCGCGGTCTCGCTGTTCGTGTTCGCGGCCCGCCGGCCGGAGCAGGGACTGGTCGTCCTCCTCGCGGCCCTGCCACTGAACGCGTTCGTCATCCTGGTGATCGGCGATGTCGTTGGCCTGACCGGCCTGCCGCGGGTGGCGCTCGCGGCGTGGCACGACGCCCTGGTCGGCGGGATCGCCGTGGCCGCCGGTGTGGCCCTCGTCCGTGCCCCACGGCCCACCCGGCCGCGCGCGCGCCTGGTCGAGGCCCTCGCGCTGGCCGTGATGGCCCTCGGTGCGGTCTATGTCGTCGTGGCCCCGTACATCCTGACCGCGCTCTACGCCTACCGGGCGCTCTACGAACCGGTCCTGCTCATGCTGGCCCTGCTGGTGCTGGCGCACGTCCGTGGGCTGGCGGGCTGGCTGCCCCGCAGGGCGGCCCTGGCGATGGTCGGCGGCGGCCTGATCGCGGCACTCGCGGCCTGGCCGCAGGTCTACCTCGGCGGCTTTCACTACCTCGACGTCTTCTACCACGAGCCGGGTGACACGCTGAACGCCGCCTATGTCGGGACCGCCCTGGCCCAGCCGCGAGCGGTGGGGACGTTCTTCGCGCCGAACGAGTTCGGAGCCTACCTCGCCGTCGTGGTGGGGATCCTGGCCCAGTCCCGGATCACTGGCCTGCGCTCGGTGATCCGAGCGTGGCTGCTGGTGCCCATCCTGCTCGCCCTCGTGCTGAGCTTCTCGCGCAGTGGCTGGGTCACGACCGCCGTCATCCTCGTGGTGACGTCCGTGCTCGCCGTTCGTGCGCACGGCAGGCCCGATCTGCGGCTGGCCGCGCTTCGAACCGGCCGGGCCATCGCCAGCTACGGCCCGCCCATCGCGACCGGTCTCGTCCTGCTGGTCGCCGTCGTCCTGTCCTCGCACGCCAACGACTTCCTGGATCGGACGATCAGCGGCACGGAACCGTCGGCCGGTGGTCGCCCGCAGTCCGCCGTCGAGGGGGCGAAGACCGTGAGCGCGAACCCGTTGGGGGTCGGACTGGGAATGGCCGGCCCGAAGTCCACGAGGTTCGGCGAGGTGGGCGACAAGCCGGTGCTGGCGAGCGAGACCTGGTACGTCGCCTACGCGATGCAGGTCGGCATCGGCGGGCTGCTGCTCCTGCTGGCATTCGTGGCGGCGATGGCCCGCGAGCTGTGGCGAGGCGTGCGGCATCCATGGCCGATCCTTGCGCTGGCCGTGATGGCCGGCCTGGGTACCGGGGCCGTGTTCATCCCCGTGCTCGACGACCCGAACGTCGAGACGCCGCTGTTCGCGATCATCGCCCTCGCTCTCGTGGTCGTGCGGGGAGGTCTCGGTCGACCGGCGATCCGTGAGGCCACCGCCGCGGCCGCCCCGGCCGGGACGTGATCGCCGCCGCCGCGGCACGAGCCGCCGCGGCCCGAGCCGACGGGGCCGTCACGCCGGCTCGGCCCGTCCCCTTCGCCGGAGCACGAACCACGCGGCGACCAGCGCCCAGGCGCCGTTCGCGATCCATGCCAGCAGGTAGGCCATCGCGAGGCCCATCGCACCCCCGCCGCCGCTGATCAGGACCACCGCGGTCCCGACGAACACGATCGCGCCGGCAACGTTGGTCAGGGCACCCAGCCACATGCGTCCAACGGCCGCCAGCAGGGGACCGATCGGGATCCCGACCGCGACGACGATCCCGGTCACGGCGACGACCGCGAGGACGTCGCCCGAGTCGGCGAAGCCCTCGCCGTACAGGCCCATGACGAACCCCTGGAGGAGGATCAGGACGCCGCCGATCGACGCGGCGATCGCGGTGGACGCGGCGATCGAGCCCACCAGGACCCGGCGCAGGCGCCCGATCTCGCCGGTCGCCGCGAGCGAGGCCATGATCGGCAGCGCGGTCTGGCTGATGACGTTGGGGAAGAGGAGGACCGGCGTGCGCCACTGGGCGGCGGCGTTAAACACGCCGAGCTCGGCGAACCCTCCCGGCTGGCTGGCCAGGAGCAGGGAGCCGATCCACGCGACCGGTCCGACGAAGACGATCGAGATGAACGCCGGCAGCGTGAATCGCCACAGGATCGGGAACTCCGCCATCAGCCGGCCTTCCGGTCGATCGACGCCCTCGCGGATCCGCAGGCGACGCAGCGTCAGGCGGCCGAGCAGGACCGCCGCGCCGGCGGCGAGGATCAGCCCCACGACGGCACCGACGCTGCCCGCGACCAAGGCGCCACCCGCGCAGGCAGCCACGGTAACGGTCGCACGCACCAGGGCGATCCGCGCCACGGCCCGGAACGCCTCGAACCCGGCCAGCATGCCGGTCTGGACGCCGGCGAACTCGTTGAGCAGCAGGAGCACGGCGCCCAGCCGCAGCAGCTCGACCATCTCCGGCGCACCGAGGACGGCGGTCGCGATGACCGGCGCCAGGACGACCATCAAGGCGGCTGCGGCCGAGACCGAGGTGATGACGCACCGGTCGAGCAGCACGAGCGCGCGCGCGAGCCGCGGTGGATCGACGCTCCGCAGCTCGGCCACCGTCTTGGTCGCCGTCAGGCTCAGGCCCAGGCCGGCGAACACGCCCAGCATGCCCACGGTCACGTTGATGAGGGCGACCTGTCCGTAGCGCTCGACGCCGAGGATGCGTGCCATGAGCACCGACGCGACCATCATCGCGCCCTGCATGGCAACGGCCGAGGCCAGGGACCAGGCGGCGCCGCCCGCCATCCTGGACCGGACCGAACCGGGCGGGATCAGCCGTTGCCGCTGCTCGCGCAGCCGCGCCGCAACCGACAACCCTCGCCTCCGCCCTGTGGTCAAGAACGTCGGAGAGCATAGCGGCCCCCCACCGATCGGGGAGGCGCCGACGGTCCGGGGCCACCCGCGCCGGACGATGTCCGGATCCGCTGCTCGCGATCGCGAGCCGCGGCGATCAGGCGGAGGGGTCGACCGGGGAGCCGGGTGGCACCCGCCCCCGGGTGGGTCCGCGGGGCGTCAGGCGCGGGTCGTGAACTTCCACGAGGTTGGGTACGCGCGGTTGCCCGCCCGATCGCGCGCACCGCTCGTCACCACGACCTGGTAGGTGCGCCTCCCGGCGAGCGTGGTCGAGGGGTTGAGGACGGCGCGCCGGTTGGCGGCGTCCCAGGTCACCTTCGCCGGCACGTAGGCTCCGGTCCTCGTGTCGCGCAGCCGGACGGTGGAGCCGGTGATCGAGCTCGGCCGCATCGTCTCGCTGAACGTCGCGTAGACGTTGGCGGACCTCGATACGCCGGTGGCGCCGGACGATGGCGATCGCCGGCTGACCTTGGGCCGGGTCGCGTCGCGGCTCGAGACGAACTCCCAGCTGCTCTGCACCAGCAGGTTGCCGGTGACGTCCACGATGGTGTTGGCGATGTAGACGCGGAAGCGATGGCCCGCCGGCAGCATGGCCGTCGGGGTCAGGCGCGCCTTGCGCGTCGACGAGCTGTAGGTGAGATTCGCGCGTACCCAGCTGCCGGCCGTCACGTCGCGGAGCCGGATGGTCGTGCCGACCAGTCCGTGGACCGGCTCGCTGAACACGGCCGTCACGACCGAGTCGCGCGGCGCCGCCGTCGCCCCGTTGGCGGGGCTCCGCGAGCTGATGACGGGCCTCGTGGTGTCGAACACGCATGCTGGCAGCTCGCCCTGGGCGATGGCCGCCGCCGAGCACCTCAGCGCCTCGAACACGGGCTTGACCCGGCCGGCGGTGGTGACGGTCCCGTAGTTGTCGAGGAGAGCCCCGGCATTGGTGCCGTGATCGACCAGCTCGTAGAGGAAGATGCCGCCGACGCCCTTGGCGGCGGCGACGCTGAAGCCATGGGCGGTGTAGACGGCCTGGTTGGCCTCGCTCGTGCCGCCGGTGTGCGTGGACCATCCCCACTCCGAGATCCAGATCGGCTTCTCGCCCCAGGCGGCAACCGTGGCCTTGGCCGTGTCGATCCAGCCCGGGAAGACGCTGTCCTTGCTGTTCGGGTCGTCGCTGACGAAGCTGTGGATGGCGAGGACGTCGAACGACGACCAGGCACCGGCCTCGCGGAGACCCTGCAGGAAGGCCTGGTCGGGGCCGGTCGAGAGGCCACCGAGGACGACGGTCGCACCGGGATCCTCGGCCTTGATGGCCGCGTAGGCGGCCTTCAGCAGCGCCGCGTACGCGGCAGGGTCCGGGGCAGGGCGCCACATCGCCGCCAGGTTCTGCTCGTTCCAGATCTGCCAGACGTGGATCCTGTCCTTGTAGCGATGCACGACCTCCCGCGCGTAGGCCGCGAAGTCCGCGACGTCGCGCGGCGGGTAGACCTGCCGCTGGCTGCCGGTCACGCTGCTGGGCGCCGAGCTGGCCCACGACGCCGTGTACTGGAGCCGCCCCATGATGTCCAGCTGGTGCGCCCGGGCCGCCGCGACCGCCTGGTCTGCCTGGGCCCAGTGGAAGTACCCCTGGCGCTGCGGTTCGACGTTGTGCCAGTCGAACGACTCCCGCACGACGGTGACCCCGCTGCGCTCGGCGAGGCCGGCCAGGCGGTCGGCCTCGGCCCGCCGCGTCGTGGGCAGGTAGGTCATGAACGTGCTCACCCCTGCGAACGTCGGCCGCGGGGCGACATCGGCGGACGCCGCCACGCCGGCGGCGTAGGGAACCTCGTAGGCGTAGTCGGCACCGCCCCGCCCGGTCAGCGTGACTCGGGCGGAGACCAGTCCGCTCAGTGTCGTTCCGTCGTCGGCCCGGCCATCCCAGGCCGTCGCGCCAGGAGCGCCACCACCAGGCGCGTCGATGTGCAGGGTTCGGACCCGGTTCGCGGAATCGTTCAGCCGCACCGTCACCGGCCCGGCATCGGCGGTCCGCACGCTGACGGTGGCCGACTCCGAGGCAGAGGGTGCGAACGCATACGGTGCGACCTGCAGGACCGGCCCGGGATCGGTGATCACCACCAGGTGGTCCACCACCACGGATGAGACGGTCTTCAACCGGTTGGCGTCGGGGTAGACCACCAGGTCGTACAGCGACAGCGGAAGGTCCAGGGCGCCGTCCGCGTCGCCGGCGTGGTGGGCGACCAGGGCGGGCGAAGACGTGCCGATCGGGATCTCGAGTGTCCGCCAGCCCGTGAACCCGAGCGAGCCCGCGTCCGATGTCCCTGCCCAGTAGCGGAAGACCTCGCCGGTGGCATCCTGGAGCTCGACGTACAGCACGTTCCAGCTCGCGTCGCCCAGGACATCGAGCTCGATGGACCGGGGCGCGCCCGGCAGGACGGGAGGCGTCCGGCGCGGCGCAGCGGTCACGGCGCCCCCGCTCATGTCGTAGTCGATCCGCAGCGCCGCGGCGCCGGACGTCACCGGGTTCGTGACGGCGGCGACAGTGCCGACGCCGCCGTCCTTGATCCAGCCGCCGTCCTCGAAGTCCGCCACGCCGACGGTGGCAAGCGGTGCGGCCGCCCGCACGGGGTGAACATCGGCTGGGGACGCCAACGCCACCACGACGAGGGCCGAGAGGAGCGCGCGCAGGGGCAGGGATCGCGTAGCCATGGCCCGATTGTCGCAGCCCGGCGACGAGGCGCACGCCGACCATTGGTTCCGGCCGAGGTCGACGTTCGTACCGAGGCACAGGCGGGAGCGTCCCGCGGCGAGGCGCCCGCGGCCGGGGGCGCCGTGTCCCGGCCAGTGTATCATCGCGCCGCCTGTCCGGGATTGCAGGAGGTTGCTGCCCAGTGCGCCAGCCACGCCGCCGTCCAGGGCGGCCCATGATGCGTGCGACGAACGGTCGGATCGTCGCGCTGCTCACGCCCGTGATCCTGGCGGTGGCGCTGGCCGCATGCTCACCTGCCAAGCCCACCCCCAGTCCCGCCGTCACCGCCTCGGCCGCTCCCCCGGCGTCCCCGAGCGCGCCCCCGCCGACCGCCACGCCGGCTCCGCCGACCGCCACGCCGGCTCCGCCGACCGCCACGCCGGCTCCGCCGACCGCCACCCCCTCGGGGCCCGTGTTCTCGTTCGATCCGAACGCCTCGGCCGACCCGGGTCCCACGCAGGCCCCGGGCGACGCCTACGCGCTGCTCGACGGGGTCGAGGCGCCCGATGACGCTCGGGCCCGCCTGCCGGTCGCGGTGATGATCGACGACAACGTCCAGGCGCGCCCGCAGTACGGCTTCAACGCGGCGTCGATCGTGTACCAGGCCCCGGCCGATGGTGGCGAGACGCGCTACATGATGGTGTTCCAGCGCCTGCAGGCGAAACGCATCGAGCCCGTCCGCAGCGGACGTCCGTACTTCGTGAACTGGGCCGCCGAGTACCGGGGGGCGTTTGCCCACTACGGCGGCGACGTGAAGACGCTCAAGTACCTGCCGACCATCCACCGCAAGGTGATCTGGGACGTGGACGCGCTGTTCGGGAGCCGGGCCGCGTTCCACCGCGACCACGACCGGAAGGCGCCCCATAACGCGGTCACGTCCACCATGGCCGTCCGCAAGAGCGCCACTGCCAAGGGCGCGCCGGCGAACCTGCCTGCCGGGGCGGCGACGCGGGTGTTCGGCGAGGACCTGCCGCTGGACCAGCGCCCGGCCAAGGGCTCGATCCGGATCCCCTACAACCGTGGCGCGACGAGCTACACCTACGACCGCGAGAACAACCGCTACCTCCGATCGGTGGCGGGCAAGCCGCAGGTCGACGCGGCGGACGGCAAGCGCGTCACGGCCCGCAACATCGTGGTGCTGTTCATGCGCTACTCCATCGACCCCGACTCCGAGGCCGGGTATCACCGCCCCGTCTTCGACCACGTCGGGTCCGGCAAGGCGCTCGTGTTCCGGGACGGTCACGTCATCAAGGGCACGTGGAAGAAGCCGTCCGCTGCGGCCATGACCCGGTTCTACGACGGGGCGGGACAGGAGATCCCGCTCGTGCGAGGACGAATCTTCATCCAGGTGGTCGCGACCGGCGCCGACGTGACCTGGAGCGCCGCCGAGTAAGGCTCCGGTCGGTACGCCGCCGGGCGGTACCTTCGATTGGTGCCTCGGGGCACAGGAGCGTGGCAGCATCCGCTGCGTGCAGCGCCTGCCGGCTTCCGCTCGCCGCTCCGTGATCCGCGCCCGCGGGTCCGGCGCGGCCGCGCGCCTGCACCCGATCGCGTTCCTCGGCGGCATCGTCGCGCTGGTGCTCGGCCTCGTGGGCTGGGCGTTCGAGGGCGGGCCCGTGTCGTTCGAGGACCTGGTCATCGTCCTCGACCTCGTCGTCGGCGGCACGCTGCTGATGACCAGCGCGCTGGTGGGCCGGGCGCGCGCCGCGGAGCTGCGCCGCGCGGGCCAGCTGGAGGTGCTCCAGCTCGCCGCCCGGCGGATGAGCGCCAGCCTCACGCCCGAGGAGGTCGGGCGGGCCGTGGTCGAGGAGACGCAGCGGGTCATCGACTACCACAACGCCCGGGTGTACGTGCTGGATCAGCCGGACGCGCTGGTCCCGGTCGCGTTCGAGGGGCGGGTGGGCGCCTACGAGAAGGTGGACCTCGACATCCTGCGCACGAAGCTGGGCGAGGGGCTGACGGGCTGGGTCGCCAAGCACGGGACGGCCGTCCGCGTGGACGACGCCGGGGCGGATCCGCGGAGCGCCACGATCCCGGGCACCGACGACGTCCCCGAATCGATGCTCGTGGTGCCGATGCAGCACGACGACCGCCTGGTGGGCGTGATCACGCTGTCCAAGCTCGGGCTGCGCCAGTTCGACGACGACGACCTGCGGCTGCTGCTGATCCTCGCCGACCAGGCGGCGACCGCGTTCTCCGGCGCGGCGCTGCTCGCCGAAACGCGGCGCCTCGCCGCCGAGCTCCGCCAGCTCCTGGACATGAGCAGCGCGCTGTCGCGGTCGCTCGACCCGCACGACGTCGCGAACCTGATGGCGGAGCACCTCGCCCTGGCCATCGGCGCCGACGAGGCGCAGATCAGCGACTGGGACCGGGTCAACGACCGGGTGCGGACGCTGGGCGGCTACCCGGCGGAGCGGCGGGCCACCGTGGACCCGTACTACGACCTGGCGCCGTTCCCGCTGACCCGGCGGGTCCTCGAGGACGGGACGATCGCGATCGTGGACGCCGAGGACCCGGGCGCCGACCGGGCGGAGGTGGAGCTCCTGCGGCGCGAGGGCATGCGTGGCCTGGTGATGCTGCCGCTGATCGCGAAGGGCGAGGCGATCGGCATCGTGGAGCTGACGTCGCGAGGCCGGCCGGTCGTCGAGTCGGGGCCGATCACGCTGGCGCGCACGATGGCCCACGAGGCCGCGATGGCGCTCGAGAACGCGCGACTCTACGAGACCGCCCGCAACCTCGCCGACCGCGACCCGCTGACCGGGTTCTTCAACCACCGGTACCTCCACGAACGGCTGTCCGAGGAGGTCGTGCGCGCCGTGCGCACCCGCCGGCCGCTGAGCGTGGTGATGCTCGACCTCGACGACTTCA
Organism: Chloroflexota bacterium; assembly: GCA_040755495.1. Classification (GTDB taxonomy): domain Bacteria; phylum Chloroflexota; class Limnocylindria; order Limnocylindrales; family CSP1-4; genus CAIXZV01. The sequence continues at coordinate 66,466 of JBFMAT010000009.1, read as the reverse complement.
AGCTCGTCAACGACACCTTCGGCCACGTCTACGGCGACCGGGTGCTGGTGCACGTGGCGGACCTCATCCGTGCCTCGCTGCGCGGCTCGGACGTGGCCGCGCGCTACGGCGGCGACGAGTTCGCCCTGATCCTGCCCGAGACCGACCACGACGACGCCGGCCGGGCGGCGGAGCGGATCCTCGACGCGTTCCGTGCCTCGCCGTTCGCGGCCGAGGGGCGCCAGCCGTTCCCGCTCGGGGCCTCGATCGGCATCGCCACCCACCCCAGCGACGGCCGGTCGGCCGCCGAGCTGATCGCCGTCGCCGACGCCGGCCTGTACGACTCCAAGGACGCCGGCGGCAACCGGGTCACGGCGAGCGCCGACCCGACCACCCCGGGCTCGGCCGGCCCGGTCGCGCTGGCGTCGCACCGCCGCCGCGGGCCGGTGGCAGCGGTCGAGGCGGCTGAGGGCGCTGAGGTGGAGTTGCGAGAGGCCTGATCCGGTACCGAAGTACCAGGGACCCGCCGCCCATCAGTACTGGCCGGCCTGCTGGACGGACCGCGCCCGTGGCCCCATGCTTGGGTTCCAGGTGAGATTCCGAGGACGCGACAACGGCGACCCCGGGCGACGCATCGACCTGCGCGCCCTGGCTCGACGCCCCTCCGTCGTCCTGTTCGTGGCCCTGGGCACGGTCGAGCTGCTGCGCCTGATCGTGGATCCCGCGCCCATCGACCTCGTGGTCATCGCGCTCGTCGGGTTGCTCGGCGTGGCAGCCGTGCGCGATCGCGAGGAGGTCGCCGGCTTCGAGGGGACGCGGCGCACCGAGGCGGAGTCCTTCGCCCGCATCCTGCGCGGACTCGCCCGGTCGGTGTCGCCCGACGCGATCGTGGCGGCGATCGTGGAGGAGCTCGGGACGGGCACCGGGGCGGACCACGTCGCCGTCGTGCGCCGCCGGCCGGACGCACACCACTTGGAGGCCATCCTGTCGCCCACCCGACCCGGCGCACCCACGTCGCGCACGACGCTGCCGCTGCGGGAGCTCGAGGACCCGGCGCTCGATGAGGCGATGTCTGCCCTGGCCGTCGCGGCCTCGCGTGGCCGCCGGCTGACCGCGGTGCCGATCGAGCCCGATCCGGGCGGCGACCCGCAGCTGGTGCCGCTGGGGATCGCCGCGGACCGGCTGGGCGCCCGCAGCGGGCTGTCCACGGGCGCCAGCACCGGCCTGACGGCGGGCGACCCGGCCGGCGCGGCGGGGGCGGCCGATGTGAGGGCCGCCGATCCGCGCCGCGACCCCCTCCGCGACGCCGTCGGCCACGCCGGGAGCGGCACGGCCGTCGCGACGGTCGCGTCGCGGGGACGCCGCGGCATAGGGGCCCAGGCGACGCCGCTCCGCGAGGGCGCCGGGCAGCGGATCGCGGACCGGATCGCCGCCCGGCTGCGCGACGTGTACGGCCTCAGCAACCTCGTGGCGGCGCCGCTCCGCGTGGACGGCAAGGTGGAGGGCGCGATCGTCGTGTCGCGGCGCACGGGCGGGCCGTGGCCATCGAGCGCGCACCGGATCCTGGCCGCCGCGGCCGTCGAGGCCTCCGCCGCGCTGGCCCGGGTGTACTCCCTGCGCGAGGCCGAGGCCCGGGCGACGACGGACGCGCTCACCGGGCTGCCCAACCGCCGTTACTTCGACGAGTACCTGGGGCTGCTGGCGCGCCGCCGGCGCGCCGAGGACCGGGTCGGCGTCCTGATGATCGACATCGACCGGTTCAAGAGGCTCAACGACACGTTCGGCCACGCGGTCGGGGACCACGTCCTGCGCGACGTCGCCCAGGCGATCGCCCGGGCCGTGCGTGAGGACGACGTCCCGGCGCGGTTCGGCGGCGAGGAGTTCGCGGTCCTGCTCAAGAACCCCAGCCCCGCGATTGCGCTCGAGGTGGGAGAGCGCGTCCGGCGCGCGGTGGGGTCGCTCGACCTGCGCAAGCTGGGCGTGCCGGGGGTCAGCGTCTCGGTCGGCGTGGCCGTCGCGGAGTCGCCCGACGTGCCACTGGACGTCGTGATCGACGAGGCGGACCGCGCGCTGTACCGCGCCAAGCGGGCCGGCCGCGACCGGGTGGTCGCCGCCTAGGCTGCCGCGGTCGCCGCGCAGCCTGTCGCGGGCGATGTGTCCCGTGGGCGGTGCGTCCCGTGGCCCGGCGCGCCCGTCCGCGCTCGCCCGGTCGCCCGCCGACCCAACGGGTGCAGCGCGGGACGGATCGGTCGCTCAGCGCAGCATTCGTCGCATCGTGGACCGGTGTCCTGCGACACACCCGTCGCCCGGCGGCTGCGTCGTCGCACGGTGCGCTCGTTGGGTCGCCCGGCGACTGCGTGCGCCCGGGGGCGAGTGCGCCCGGCGACCGAGCGGCGCGCCCGGCGACTGCGCGGCGCGCCCGGGGCGAGCGCCCGCGGCACGTCCCAACGCGCCGCCGGCGCGGGCGGCCCCCGGCTCGCGCCTGCCGCGGTGCCCGGCCGGCGCGTCCGCCCGTACCATGCATCGCATGCCCAGCCGCCAGGACCGCCCCGCTCCGCCGGCGCCCGAGCCCGGGGACGACGCCTCGCTCGACGGCAGCGACCCCGCCACCGACGCCGGGGACGTCGCCTCCGGCGCCCACCCGGTCACGAACGGCGACCTCGCCCGGGTCTTCCACGAGATTGGCGACATCCTCGAGGTCAAGGGCGAGCTGGTGTTCAAGACCGTCGCCTACCACCGCGCGGCCGACGCGATCGCCCGTGCCCCGTTCGATGTCGCGGAGGCCTACGGCGCCGGCGACCGCCGGCCGATCCCCGGCGTGGGCCAGGCGATCAGCGACAAGATCACGGAGCTCGCCACGACCGGCCGGATGACGCTCCACGAGCGGCTCCGGGCGGAGATCCCGGCCAGCCTCGTGGACCTGCTCCAGGTCCCGGGCATGGGGCCCAAGACGGTGCGCCTCGTGTGGGAGGGGCTGGGGATCGAGAGCCTCGACGACCTCCGCCGGGCCGCCGAGGCCGGGCACCTGCGCGGGCTCAAGGGGATCTCCGCGGGCACCGAGCAGCGGATCCTGGATGGGATCGCCCAGCTCGAATCGCGCCCCCAGCGGCTGCTCCTGGACCGGGCCCAGGCGCTGTCCGACGACCTGGTCGCGCAGCTGGCGGGTGTGGACGGCGTCCAGCGGATCGTCCAGGCGGGGTCGCTGCGCCGCAGGCGCGAGACGATCGGGGACCTCGACCTGCTGGTGGAGACGGACGCGCCCGAGGCGGTCATCGAGCGGTTCACGAGCCTGGGCGTGGTGGACCAGGTCATCGGCGCCGGCAAGGCCAAGGCGAGCGTCCGCCTGCTGCGCGGCCCGCAGGTGGACCTGATGGTCATGCCGCCCGGCGAGGCCGGCACGTACCTCGTGCACTTCACGGGCTCCGCGGCCCACAACGTCGCGCTGCGCGGCATCGCGCGGGACCGGGGCTGGAGCCTGTCCGAGAAGGGGTTCCTGCGCCTGGACGCGGACGGCCGGCCGGTGACCGGCGCCGAGGCCGAGCTCCGGACGTTCCCCGACGAGTCGGCGGTGTACGGCTTCCTCGACCTCGCGTTCATCGAGCCCGAGCTGCGCGAGGACCGGGGCGAGATCGATGCGGCGGCCGAGGGCCGGCTGCCGTCACTGGTGTCCCTGGCGGACCTGCGCGGCGACCTCCACAGCCACTCCGACTGGAGCGACGGCGTCCACGCCATCGAGGCCATGGCCGAGGCCGCCCGCCGCCGTGGCTACGCCTACCAGGTGCTGACCGACCACTCGCAAAGCCTCGCGATCGCGCACGGGCTGGAGCCCGCCCGGGTGGAGCTCCAGCGATCCATCATCGCCGCGCTCAACGCGCGGTACGCCGCGGAGGAGGAGGCCGGCTCCATCCCCGAGGGCGCCCACCCGGGCGGCTTCCGGCTGCTCCACGGCTGCGAGCTCGAGGTCCGCGCCGACGGCCGCCTGGACTACGAGGACGACCTGCTCGCCCGGTTCGACCTCGTGGTCGCCTCGGTGCACGTCGCCCGCCGCCAGCCGCGCGCGGAGCTCACGCGCCGCACGCTCAACGCGATCCGCAGCCCGCACGTGGACGTCATCGCCCACCCGTCGGGGCGGATGATCCAGTCGCGCGACGACCTGGATCTCGACTGGGACGCGGTGTTCGAGGCGGCCGCGGCGACCGGCACGGCCCTCGAGGTCAACGGCTCGCCGCACCGGCTCGACCTCGCCCCGGAGCGTGCCCGCCGCGCCGTCGAGGCCGGCTGCCTGCTGTCGATCGACTCCGACGCCCACCGGACGACCGAGCTGGGCTACCTCCGGTGGGGCGTGGACCAGGCCCGGCGCGCGTGGGCCGAGCCGCGTCACGTGCTCAACACCCGCGGCCGTGACGAGCTGCTGGCCTGGGTGGCCGCCAAGCCGTCGCGCGTGCCGGGGTGAGCGTCCACGTCGCGACCCCGCGTCCCGCGCCGGCAGTGGACGTACCATCCGCGGCGATGGAGCCCCAGGACGAGAGCCGCGTCCTCGCGCGCCGCGAGCTGCTGCTGGTCGCCGTGGTGCTGGTCGGGCTGGCGCGGTTCGTCGAGCGTGACGCCGCGTTCCTGCTCGCCGCGCTGCTGCCGGTGGTCGTGCTCCTGGCCGGGATGGGTGTCCTGGATACCGAGGAGGGGAGCGGCCGGCCGTTCGAGGCGCTGCTGATCCCCGCCGTGCTGACCGGGGGCGGCGCCGCGGCGATCCAGCTCGTGCCGGCCGGGCTGGGCCTGGTGCCCGCGCTGGCGGCGTTCGGGCTCCTGTTCGGGCGCGTCGTCCGGCTGGAGATGCGGCTGGGGTCGCAGGTGACCGGGGCGACCGACGCGGACCGCTCGCGCCTGGCGCTGGCGGCCATGGTGACGGCCTTCGTCGCGTTCACCGGCATCGCCGCCCTGGTTCCCGGCGGCCTCGCCGAGCCGGGCGGGGCCGGCGGCGAGGCGCTCACCGAGGGCTGGCTGGTGATCCTGGCGGTGGACGACGCGCTGATCGCGCTGCTGCTCGGGTACCGGGTGTCGGCGTTCCGGTACGGCACGGCGCGCGACGCGGCGCGGTCCGCGCTGACGTACGCGATCGTCGTGGCCGTCGCGGCGGGGGCCTCGCGGGCCATCGACCTGCCACGCCTCGTCGGGCCGGCCGTGCTGACCCTCGTGCTCTACCTGTGGGACGCGTTCCACGGCACCGCGCCGGCCCGCCGCCGCGATCCCCGCTTCCTATGGGAGACGATCCTGCTCATCGCGCTGGCCGTCGTGGTCGTCGCCTGGAACCTGCGGCTCCGGGGCTGACACCCGCCCCACCCGGCGTCGTTTGACGGCACGCCCAGCGGATGCTAGAAACACGTGCCCGAGACCGACCCGGCTCGGCGCGTCCGACGACGCCCCGCGTGCCCCGTCGCGTCCCGATGGACCGAAAGGACGACCACTCCGTGACCTTCCCCGAGATCGACGCCGCTGCCCAGACGCCCGCGGGCCAGACGCGGCTGAAGCGCCAGCTGGCCGAGCAGGCGATCGCCCACGCGTCCGCCGCCCGCTGGTCCGACGCCGCGGAGACGAACCGGCGGCTGCTGGAGCTCGGGCCGGACTCCGAGTCCGAGAACCGCCTGGCCAAGGCCCTGTGGGAGCTCGGCGAGCTGGGAGCCGCCCGAGAGCACTACCAGAAGGCGCTGGCGCTGGATCCCACCAACCGCATCGCCGAGCGCAACATCGACCGCCTCAAGGTCCTGCTGGTCGACGCGGGCGACACGACGGTGGCGGCCAAGCCGGGGTCGAAGGCGCCGGTGTCGATCTTCGTCGAGGAGACCGGCAAGACCGGCTTCGCGCACCTGACCAACCTCGCCCGCCCGGCCGAGCTCGCCCAGGTCAACCCGGGGGACCTCGTGGAGCTGACGCCCGAGGGCAACCGGATGATCGCGATCAGCAACGGCGTCCGGATCGGCGTCGTGGAGCCGCGCGTCGCCGCCCGGCTGCTCAAGCTCATCGCGGACGGCAACAAGTACCTCGCCGGCGTCACCTCGCTCGGCGACAAGGACGTCCGGCTGATCATCCGCGAGGTGTTCCAGGACCCCCGCAACTACGGCAAGGTGAGCTTCCCGACCGCGGCCAAGTCCACCGACCTCCGCCCGTACACCAAGGGCACCCTCGTGCGCGAGGAGGAGGAGCTGGAGGACGATCTCGAGGACGACATCGAGGACGAGGAGATCGAGAATCTCGAGCGCGTGCTGCCGCCCGAGGAGACGACGGACGAGGCGTTCGTCGAGGAGACCGACGAGCTCGAGGAGCCGTAGAGCCCCGGGGGCCGCGCACCGCGCACGGCGCCAGGAGCCAGAGAGCCCGCGCACCGCGCACGGCGCCAGGAGCCAGAGAGCCCCGGGGGCCGCGCACCGCGCACGGCGCCAGGAGCCAGAGAGCCCGCCGCCCAGCGACCCTACGAGCGCGTGGCGGGACGGATCGGTCGCCCGGCGCGGCATTCGTTGCACCGGACCGGCCCCGCGTGCATCAGACTCGGCGCCCGGCGGCCGGATCGTCGCACCGTGCGCCCGTTCGACCGCCCGGCGACCGACCGGCCGGGGCGGCGAGCGGCGAGCGGCGAGCGGCGAGCGGCGCGCGGCGAGGCGGCGGGGCGGCGCGCACTGGCCGTTCGGCGGCGCCGTCTGCGACAATCCGGCGATGGCCGGCCGAGCCCTGCTCCTGCGTGCCGAACCGGGGTTCAGCCTCCCCGCGTTCGAGCGCTTCGCGCCACCGCCCCCGCCCGCCCTCGTCGCCGCCCGCCTGGAGGCGTCATCGGGCCCCGGCGACATCGTGCTGGACCTGTTCGGCCGGGGCGGCTGGGTCGCTCGCTCCGCGATCGACCACCAGCGCAAGGCCGTCAGCCTCGAGACGACGCCCCTCGACCGGCTGCTGGCCGAGATCGTCCTCCGGCCGCCGGACCTGCGCCACCTCGACGCCGCGGTCCAGGCCCTGGGGGCGAGCGCCCGCCGCGAGTCCAGCCTCAAGGCCTCCATCTCGGACCGCTTCGCCAGCCGCTGCGCGACGTGCGACCGCCCGGTGACCCTGGACGAGGTCACCTGGGCCGTGGACGCCACCGACGACGATGGCCGCCCGATCGGCCCGCGACCGGTCCGCAAGCACTACCGGTGCACGGTGTGCCGTGACCAGCTGGGCGGTGGCGAGCAGCGGCAGGCGCCGCTGGACGCGCAGGACCTCACCCGGCTCGACGACCCGGACGCCGCCGAGGCGAGGCTGCTCCTGCTGGACCGGTTCCCGGTGCTCGACGGCGGCGAGAACCTGCCGGACGAGCTCCTGGACCTCCATACGCCGCGGCAGCTGGTCGCGCTGGCCGCCATCCTCGAGCGCGTCGAGGACGACCTGCGCGCGGCGCCGATCGCCGCCGCCCTCCGGCTCGCGATGCTCCACGCGGTCGGACCCGCCAGCCGCCTGGCCACGTCGCCCGGCCGCGTTGCCCCGCTGCGGATCGTCGCCGGCCACGTCCGGCCCCCGTCCGGCGCCCACTACCGCGAGCGCAACCCGTGGCTGGCGTTCGAGGACGGCGTCCGGCTGGTGCGCGGCTTCGTCCAGCGCCTCGAGAGCGGCGCCTGGGGACCGGTCCCGGCCCGGCTGGGTGACGACCTGCGAAGCCTCGTGGACGACGCCGCCACCGTCGTGCTCAAGCTGTCGGGGTCGGCGGCGTTCGGGGCGCTGCAGCTGGAGGCAGAGCACCTCCAGGGCTCCTCGCTCCGGCCCCGGGTGCGGCTCGTCCTGGGGTCACCGCCGCTGCGCCCGTCCGCGGAGCGTCTCGCCTGGGCGTACCACGCCACGGCCTGGGTGCTGGGACGCGAGGCGGCCGCGATGCTGCCCCTCGAGCCGCTGTTCGGACCGGCCGTCCGGCCGTCGTGGGGCTGGCAGGCGGCGACGCTCACCCGCTCGCTGCGGGGCGTGGAGCCGGTCCTCGCCCGCAACGGCCGGGTCGTGTTCTTGCTGGAGGGCGACGGATCCGAGGCGCTCGTCGCCACGGTGCTGGGCGGGGTGACGGCGGGATACCGCCTGGTCGCCGCCCGCCTTCCCGAGCCCGGCCGGAACGAGGGCGGCGTCGTCGAGCTGGCGCCACCCGGTTCGGGCGCCGTCCCGGGCGGTCCGCGGACGCGGGCGAATGTCGCGCTCACGCCGCTCGCGGGAGGCGCCGGCGACCCGGACGTGATCCGGCCCGACCGCCTGTTCGCGCCGGCGGAGCGGGTGCCCAACGCCCCGTTCTCCGCCCCGGACGCGGCGCGGGCGGTCGTCGAGGCCACGATCGAGGTGCTGCGGCTGCGCGGCGAGCCCGTCGCGTTCGACGGGCTCCTGGGCGAGATCCTGGTCGGGCTGGACCGGGCCGGCCACCTCCGGCGCCTCGTCCGGCCCCCGGCCGCCGAGGGCCAGGTGGAACCGTCCAATGCCCAGCCCGCGGGCGGCGCGGGCGCGTCGGCGGCGACCGTCGCGGCGCCGGCCGCCGACCACGTGGACCGGCTTCTTGCGCTCGTCCGCGACGCGCTGGCGGGGGCGGAAGGCCGCCGCCTGGTCCGCCTCGACGAGGACCGCTGGTGGCTGGGCGACCGGACGGACCGCGACAACGCCGCCGTGCCGCTGGCCGACCGCGTGGAATGGGCGGTCTACAGCCTGCTGTCCACCGCCGGCCCGCTGTCCGAGACGCAGTTCCTGGAGCGCATCGCGGGGCTGTTCACCGGCCCGGACCTTCCCGACGAGCCCCTCGTCCGGGCCTGCCTCGACAGCTACCGCAGCCTCGCCAGCACGCCCGACCACATGTTCACGACCGACGACCTCGTCAAGCGCAGCCAGGAGCACGGCGAGCTGATCGCACGCCTCGTGGACCTCGGGCACCGGCTCGGCTTCGCCTGCTGGATCGGCGGCCGCCAGCAGACCCGGCGCATCCACGGCGTCCCGCTGTCGGATCGCCTCGACGACCGCGAGCTGGCCGGGCCGCCGTACCTCGGGCGGATCCGCGCCGAGGACCTGGAGGAGGTGGACGTCATCTGGTACGTCCGCGGCCGGGCGGCCTTCCTGTGGGAGATCGAGTGGACCGCGATGCTGGGCGACACCGTGCTCCGCCGCCACGCCCGGATCCCGCAGGACGACCGCCTGGTCCGGTTCCTGGTCGTGCTGCCCGAGCGCGCCGAGCTCGTCCGCCACAAGCTGGAGCGGTCGCCGCTGCTGCGCGCCGAGCTGGAGACCGGGGCCTGGCACCTGCTCAAGGCCAACCACCTGCGGGACTGGGCCGCCCGCGAGCAGGTGGAGCTGGCGGACCTCGAGCCGCTGCTGGGGCTCGATCCGGCCGTCGAGCGGACCGGCGACCAGTTGTCGCTGTTCAGCGGCTGAGCCCCACGCCCGGCGTCCGGTCCGGCGTCCGGTCGCGCCGCCGCGCGGTACGCTACCGGCATCCATCGAACCCGCCCTCGGCCTGCCGGCGGGCGTCAAGCCACCCTGTCAGGGGGACCGAACCCGTGACCGAACCCGCCCGCCCGCCGTCCGCGATCGACGAGATCGCCGCCCGCTTCTGGGAGGACTACCTCCGGCTGTCGCCGACCACCGCGACGATGTACGGGGACACCCGCTACGACGACCGGCTCGACGACCCGTCGGCCGAGGGCCGAGCCGCGGCGCGGGCCCTCGCGGAGCGCGTCGGGCGCGAGGCGGGCGCCGTGTCACCGGACGGGCTGCCGGTCGAGGACCGGATCACCCGCGACATGCTGCTGGTCCTGTCCGGGATCGCGATCGAGGAGGACGACCTCGCCTTCCACGAGCTCCGCGCCGTGGACCAGATCTCCGGTCCCCAGACGCTGCTCGCCCAGGTCGCGCAGTTCCAGCCCGGTGACACCCCGGAGCGCCTCGAGAAGCTGCTCGCCCGGATCGCCGCCTACGGGCCGTACATCGACGCCCACATCCAGATCCTCGACGAGGGTCGCGCCTCCGGGCGGACGGCGGCGCGCATCGTCGCCGAGCGGACGATCCAGCAGCTGGAGCGGCTGCTCGCGGTCCCGCTCGAGGAGGCGATCGTGCCGGCCATGGCGAAGGTCGCGAGCGAGGCGGACCGGGAGCGCGTCCGCGAGGTCGTGCGCGACGTCGTCTACCCGGCCGACCGGCGCTACCTCGAGGCCATCCGCGGCGAGTACCTCGCCGCCACCCGCGAGGCGCCGGGCCTCCACTCCGCGCCGGGTGGGACCGAGCTCTACCGCCACGCGATCCGCGCCTGGACCACGCTGGACATGGACCCCCGCGACGTCCACCAGGTGGGCATGGACGAGCTGGCGATGCTCACCGGGGAGCGGCTGGCGATCACCCGGGCCGAGGGCTTCGGCGACGACATCCACGGGTACCGGCGCTCGCTCGCCCAGGACCCCGCGAACCAGGCCGCCACCCAGCAGGAGCTGGTGGCCCGCGCCACCGAGGACATCGAGCGCGCGGCCGCGGTGGCGCCCACGGTGTTCGGGCGGCTGCCCCGTGCCGGGTGCGAGGTGCGCCCGGTCGAGGAGTTCAAGGAGAAGGACGCGCCGTTCGCGTACTACTTCCCGCCCACGCTCGACGGCTCCCGGCCCGGGATCTACTACGTCAACACCTACGACCTGCCGAGCCGGACCTACTCCAAGCTCGCGTCGACGACGTTCCACGAGGCCATCCCCGGCCACCACTTCCAGATCAGCCTCGAGATGGAGCACCCCAGCCTCAACGTGTTCCGCCGCCTGGGCGCTCGGATGGTGGGTGGCGCGTACGTGGAAGGCTGGGGCCTGTACAGCGAGCGGCTGGCCGACGAGCTGGGCCTGTACCGCAACGCGGCGGAGCGCTTCGGCATGCTCGATGCCCAGGCCTGGCGCGCGTCGCGGCTGATCGTGGACTCCGGCATGCACGGCCTGGGCTGGAGCCGGCAGCAGTCGATCGACTGGCTGCTCGAGACGGGCCTGTCCGAGACGGACGCCGTGATCGAGACGGACCGCTACATCGTGTGGCCCGGCCAGGCGCTGACGTACATGACCGGGATGCGTGAGATCCGGCGGCTGCGACGCGAGCTGGAGGCCCGCGACGGCGCCGCCTTCGACCTCAAGTCATTCCACGACGAGCTGCTGGGTCACGGCTCGCTGCCGCTGGCCACGCTGGCCCGCGAGCTGCCCAGCTGGGTGCCCACCCCGGCCTGACCAGGGGCTCGCGACCCGCGCGAGGCACCGGCAGGCCGGCCCGCGAGTGCCGGCCTCCCGGTGCGCCGGCGCACCGGGATCGGACCGCATCGCGGGATGCGCTTGCCCGTTGGCGACCGGAGGCGCACGATTCGGCGCCAACGCGCCCCCGACTCCGCAGCGCCCCGAACCCGGAGGTCAGCCCATGTCCCAGCCCACTCGCCGACCCGTGCGCGGGCGGCTCCCGCGTGCCGTCGTGCTGCTCGCCGCGGCCCTCGTCGCCGCGGGCGCCGCGCCGGTCGCGGCGGCCAACCCCAGCGGCTTCGACACCACCACGGCCGCCCTGCTCAAGCCCGGCGCGGACGCGCCCGCCGGCGTGGTCATCGACCCGCTGATCACCGTGGGCGACACGCTCAACGACGGCTTCGTGTTCGACTCCATCCCGGACGGCATCGCGTTCACCGTGCGTGGCAACGGCCGGGCGGACCTGTACGTCAACCACGAGACGTCGCTGGTGCCGTTCCCCGGCAACCTCACGGACTTCTCCAGCAGCCACGTGGACCGGCTGATGCTCAACCAGCACGGCGGGATCCTGCGCGGCTTCGACGCCATCCCGAGCGAGGCGAACTTCCAGCGCTTCTGCTCCAGCTTCCTGGCCGGCGCCGCGGAGGGCTTCGACCGCCCGATCCTGTTCGCCAACGAGGAGGCCACGGACACCGTCAACCGGCAGGGCCTCGCCTGGCCGGCGGACCCGGCGTTCGGCTCCCAGCCGGAGCAGGCGGGCGTGGTGGTCGCCCTCGACGTCAAGTCGGGCGAGTACCGGGCGCTGCACGGCATGGGCCGTCACAACCACGAGAACAGCCTGGCCGTGCCCGGCTTCGACGAGCTCGTCGTGCTCTCGGGCGACGACACGTTCAGCGCCCCGTCGTCGCAGCTGTACGCCTACATCGCGGATGACACCGACGCCGTGTGGGACGACGAGGGCACCCTGTACGCGTTCGTCTCCGACGACCCGTCGACCAACGACTACGGGGACATCACCGGCGGCGAGTCCGTCAGCGGCACGTTCGTCGAGGTGCCCCGGGCGATCGCGACCGGCGACCAGGCCGGCCTCGAGACCTGGTCCAACGACCACGGCGCGTTCCAGTTCATCCGGGTCGAGGACCTCGCGTATGACCGGAACGACCCCAACGTCGTGTACTTCGCGGACACCGGCGAGCCGCGTGCCAGCACGGCGACCTCCGCCGGCGCCGGCCGGCTGACCCGTGCCGGCTCCTCGTTCCGTGGCCCGTTCATGAACGGCCGGATCTGGAAGATGGTGCTCGACCCGGAGGACCCGCGCGTCGTCACGGAGCTGTCGATCCTGATCGACGCCGACCTGGGCGGCTACGACAACCCGCTCGCGATGCACCAGCCGGACAACGTCGAGACGACCACGAACGCCGTGTACGTCCAGGAGGACCCGGGCGGCCACAACCAGTACCCGCTCGCGAATGCGTCCGGGGTGGGCGCCCGCGTGTGGCGGTACGACCTCGCCACCGGCGCCCTCGACGCCGTGTTCGAGGTTGACCAGGCGCTCGACGAGAGCGCCGGCGACGTGGACCTCTCGCCGGCCGCCAACCGCGGCGCCTGGGAGTCGAGCGGCATCATCGACGCCTCCGCCATCTGGGGCGAGGGCTGGTTCCTGCTCGACGTGCAGGCCGGCTCGTACATCCTGGAGTCCACCCCGGGACAGCTCGGCGACCGGGATGTCGTGTTCGAGCGCGAGGGCGGCCAGCTGCTCCGGGTGTACCTGCCCGGCGGCTGAGCCGGGCCCCGGATCGACCGGGGCAGGCCACGCCAGCGCCACCGAGGCCGGCTCCCCCGGAGCCAGCGCCACCGAGGCCGGCTCCCCCGGAGCCGGCCTCAGCTGTCGAAGCCGATGCCCAGGGCGTCGAGCGAGCGCAGGAGCAGCGAACGCCGGCCCTCGTGCTCGTCCGCGCGGATGACCTCGCGCCGCAGCAGCTCCACCGCGGGCGTGCGGACGGGCTCGGGCGGGATGGGGAACGGGGCCGAGCGGACGAACCGCAGGTCGAGCAGCGGCGAGTCCGGGCGCAGCAGCCGGTCACGCAGGATGCCGGCCGCCCAGCGGCTGGACCCGACGCCCAGGCCGGTGTAGCCCAGCGCGTAGTGCACCCGCCCGCCCATCGTCTCCCCGAACGTGACCGTGAACCGGGTGGTGGTGTCGATCGCGCCCGCCCAGCGGTGCTCGAACCGGATCCCGTCCAGCTGCGGGAACGCCTCGACGAACTGGCGGGCCAGCAGCTCGAAGGTGGCCGGCCGGCGCTCGTGCGCCGGCGTCACGCGGTTGCCAGGGTGGTAGATCGCGTCGTAGCCGCCCCACAGGATCCGGTGATCGGCCGTCTGGCGGAAGTAGTGGAACTGGTTGGCGGCGTCGGACATCCCCTCGCGCCCGCGCCAGCCGATCGCCTCGCGCCGGGCCGGGGTCAGCGGCTCCGTGACCAGCACGTAGTCGTAGACCGGCACGAACAGGGGCACGAGGCGCCGCAGCCAGCCGCTGTATGCGGAGGTCGCGACGACCACGTGCCCGGCGTCCACCGTGGCCCCGCCGTCCACCATCACCCGGACGCCGCTCGCGCGTCGGCGGAGGCCCCGCACCCGGCTGCCCTCGGCGATCACGGCGCCCCGCCGCTCCGCGGCCGCCGCCAGCCCCCAGGCGAGCTTCGCCGGGTTGAGCATGACGCACCGGTCCGGCCCGGCGCGCACCCCGGCCAGCCAGCGCGGGGAGTGGACCAGGGCGCGGATCTCGTCGCGCTCCAGGAACGTCACGGCGTTCCCGTGCCGGGCCGCCAGCTCCGCGTGCTCGCGCAGCCCGTCGACCTGCCAGGGTGCGACCGCCACGTCCAGTGTGCCGGTCTCCTCGAGCTCGCACTCGATCCCCTCGGCGCGCACGAACGCGACCAGCTCGGCGAGGTTGGCCACGCCCTCGCGCTCCAGCACGTCCACCTCGTCGGGGAAGTGGAGCAGCGCGTTGGCCAGGCCGTGCGTCAGCGACGCCGCGCAGAACCCGCCGTTCCGTCCGCTGGCCCCCCAGCCCACCCGGTCCGCCTCGAGCACGACCACCCGCAGGGCGGGATCCGTCTCGAGCAGGCGGATCGCCGTCCACAACCCGGTGAACCCGGCGCCGACGATCGCCACGTCCGCGCGCGAGGACCCGTCCGGCGGCGGATGCCATGGCCCGGGATCGCCGGTCGCGTACCAGAAGCTGCCGCCCGCCGGGGCGCTCGTCGGGGGGTTGGCCGGAGACCGGCGGGGATGTCGCAGCATGACGCCAATGTACGCGGATCGCCACCGGATCCGGGCTTCGGATGCGGGATTCGTGGGCGACACTCCATTCGCTGACGAAATTCGCGTTGACGGCGCCGGGAAGCGTGTGGCACGATCCGAGGACCCGTTCCACTCACCGCAACACCCGTCCCGGGATGCGCGCCATCCCGACGGGCGTCGCGGGACCCCGCCTGCCGCCGCCGGATGGGTCGGCCGCCCGACCTCGACGGGCCGCGGGTTCGCAGCCTGGAGGCATCATGACCGCCGACCCCACCGCCCCCTCGACGCCCAAGCTCAACCGCGAGCGGCAGCTGGACATGTACCACCGGGCGATGAAGACGCTGCCGGGCGGTGCCGACTCCAACTTCCGGTCCTGGGGCGAGGACACGGTCTACGTGGACCGCGGCAAGGGCGGCCTCGTGTGGGACCTGGACGGCAACGAGTACGTGGACCTGCGGATGGGCTACGGCCCGGTCATCCTCGGCCACGGGGACGACCGCGTGGACGACTACGTGAACGAGCGGATGCGCCGGGGCGTCAGCTTCTCGCTCACCAGCGAGGACGAGGTCCGGGCCATGGAGCTCGTGTGCGAGCTCACCGGCTGGGTGGAGATGGCCCGGATGACTGTGTCCGGGACCGAGGCCACGATGCACGCGATGCGCGTCGCCCGGGCCTACACCGGGCGCACCAAGATCGTGAAGTTCGAGGGCCAGTACCACGGCGTCCACGACTACGCGCTGATCAGCGTGGCGCCCAACAACATGGCGGATCTCGGCGACCAGGACAACCCGGTGGGTCTCGCCTGGGGCCGCGGCATCCCCGAGGCCGTGGCCCGGACGATCATCCCCGCCCGGTACAACAACCTGGAGTTCCTGCGGCGGCTGTTCGAGCGCGAGGGCGACGACATCGCGGCGATCATCGTGGAGCCCGTGCTCGGCAACGCGCAGGGCATCATGCCCAAGCCGGGCTTCCACCAGGCGATGCGGGCGCTCACCGAGGAGTTCGGCATCCTGCTGATCTTCGACGAGGTCAAGACGGGGTTCCGGTTCGGCCGCGGCGGCGCCGCCGAGTACTTCGGCATCCGCCCGGACCTCGCCACCTTCGCCAAGGCGATGGGCAACGGCTACCCCGCGGCCGCGTTCGGCGGCCGGCGCGAGATCATGGACATGCTGCCCTCCAAGGTCAGCCACGGCGGGACGTACGCGGGCAACCGGGTGGCGGCCGCGGCGGCGGTGAAGACGCTCGAGATCCTGCGCGACACGAACGCGCTCGAGGTCATCGAGGCCACCGGCCGGCGCATCCAGGCCGGGCTGCGCGAGGTCCTCAACCCCACCGGCCTGCCGTACCAGCTCACCGGCCATCCGTCGATGTTCGGGATCATGTTCACGGACCAGGTCGCGTCCGAGTACCGGGACTGGGCGAACACAGACCACGAGCTGTACGACGCGATCGCCGTCGGGATGCACGCCCGGGGCGCGATGCCCGAGCCGGACAGCCGCGAACCCTGGTTCGTGTGCGAGGCCCACGCGGGGGGCGACACGGTGGACCGGGTCCTCACGGCGTTCGAGGAGTCGCTCAAGGCGGCCCTCGACGCGCGGTCGCGCGGGATCCCGCTGCCGCACGACAGCGAGGCGGCCTATGCCGCAGACGAATCGAAGCCCGAGTGACCGGCGGGTCGAGGAGGACACCGGGATGACCCTCGACGGGAACGCCGTCCGGTCGGTGGACCGGGCGGCGGCCCTGTTGCTCGCCCTGGGGGACAGCCACGGTGAGGCCGGCGTGACGGAGCTCGCGCGGCGGCTCGGCCTGCACAAGTCAACCGCGTCGCGGCTGCTGGCGACGCTCGAGAAGCGCGGCCTCGTCGAGCAGGACGAGGAGACCGGCAAGTACCGCCTCGGCCTGGTGGTCATCCGGCTCGCGGAGCGGGCGGAGCGCACCCTCGACCTGCGCTCGATCGCGATGCCCGAGCTGGACCGCCTCGCGCGCGTGACGCACGAGACGACGGGCATCGGCGTGCTCGACGGGGACCAGCTGCTGACGGTCGCCCAGGCGGACGGGCCCAACCTCGTCGCGGTGGGCGACTGGACCGGGCGCTGGGTGCCCCTCCACTCGGTCGCCGCCGGCAAGGTGCTGCTGGCGTCGATGCCGGAACGCGAGATCCTGCGCCTCGTGCGCCGCGGCCTCGACCGGTTCACGGACCGCACGATCACCGGCCTCGAGCCGCTGCTCGAGGAGCTGGCCCGCGTCCGGCGCCGGGGCTACGCCACGGCGTTCGGCGAGTACGACCCGGCGCTCAACGCGGTCGCCGCGCCCGTGCACGATGCGCGCGGCTCGGTGATCGCCGCCGTGGACGTGTGGGGCCCGTCGTTCCGGGTCACGCCGCGCCGGATCCCGGAGCTGGTGCAGCAGGTGCGCGAGGCGGCCGGCGCCGTGTCGGTGCGGCTGGGCGGAACGCCGTCCTGAGGGCCGGCACCCGGGCCCCCGTGCGGCGGTCCAGCCTCGCCGGCGCGTGGCGCCACGGGCCGCCGGCGGGACGCTAGGCTAGGGCGATGTCGCTGCCCACCAACCTCGACGACCGGATCCTCGAGCTGCTCCGGGACCCCGTCCTCCCCATCCTGCTGATCGCGGTCATCACGTATGTCCTGATCCGGTTCGCCCGGGCGGCCGTCCACGGCCTGGTCAAGGCCCTGCTCGACCGCGAGGCCAGCGAGGGGACGGCACAGGAGCTGTCCGCGGTCGAGATCAAGAAGCGGATGGACACCCTCGACAGCCTGATCACCAACGCGATCCGGGCGTTCATCCTGCTCATCGCGCTGGTCATGGTGCTGGGCGAGCTCGAGCTCGACATCGCGCCCGCGATCGCGGGCCTCGGCATCGTCGGCATCGCCGTCGGCTTCGGCGCCCAGAGCCTCGTCCGCGACTACTTCAACGGGGCGCTGATCCTGATCGAGAACCAGTTCAGCCGGGGCGACGTGGTGACGATCGCCGGGGTGAGCGGCGCGGTCGAGGACTTCAGCATGCGGCGGACGACCCTGCGCGACCTCAACGGCGTGGTCCACACGGTGCCCAACGGCGAGATCCGGGTCGCATCCAACCAGACCCGCGTGTGGGCCCGCATCAACCAGGACGTCACGGTGGCGTACGGCACCGACATCGAGAAGGCGACCCGGGTCGTCGACGACGTGGGCCACGCGATGCTCGCGGACCCGGCCTGGCGGCGGCGGATCATGGAGGCGCCGCACGTGGAGCGGATCGAGGCCCTGGGCGAGTACGGCATCACGCTCAAGGTGCTGGGGCTCGTCCGCGCCCCGGAGCAGTGGGCCGCCGGGGGCGAGCTGCGCAAGCGGTTGCTGGCGGCCTTCGCCACCCACGGCATCGAGATCCCGCGGCCGCAGCGCGTCGTGCTGGCGCGCGAGCCGGCCGCCGACCTCCTGGCGGGCCTGGCGCCGGAGGGCCCCACCCAGGACGACCTGTCCGCGGGCACCGACTGACGGATGGTCGCGGCCGAGGCATCGGCGCGGGCCGCCGGCCGTCGCGAGCGTAGAATGGCCCGACCCAGGGTGTCGTGCTGGAGGAACCCGTGAGCGTCGAGTCCCAGGCCGGTCGCGGGCCGGAGATCGAGAACCTCCTCGCCGAGAAGCGGACGTTCCCGCCGGATCCCGCCTTCGCCGCGCAGGCCAACGTGACCGCCGCCATCTACGACGAGGCGAACACGGACTACGTCGGCTTCTGGGAGCGCCAGGCCAAGGAGCGCCTGAGCTGGTTCACGCCGTTCGCCGAGACGCTCCAGTGGGACCTCCCGGACGCGAAGTGGTTCGTGGGCGGCGAGCTCAACGTCACCTACAACTGCCTGGACCGGCACGTGGAGCGGGGCCTCGGCGACAAGGTCGCGTACCACTGGATCGGCGAGCCCGGCGACACCCGGACGCTCACCTACGCGGACCTGCTGCGCGAGACGAGCAAGGCCGCCAACGCGCTGCTCGAGCTGGGCGTGCGCAAGGGCGACCGGGTCGCGATCTACATGCCGATGATCCCCGAGCTGCCGATCGCGATGCTCGCCTGCGCCCGGATCGGGGCGCCGCACACGGTGGTGTTCGGCGGCTTCTCCGCGGAGGCGCTGTCGGGCCGGATCAACGACTGCGGCGCCAAGGTGCTGATCACCGCGGACGGCGGCTGGCGGCGGGGCAAGAAGGTGGGCCTCAAGCACCACGCCGACGAGGCGTGCACCGACGCCCCGACGATCGAGCACGTGATCGTCGTCGACCGCTTCGGCGACGGCGTCCACATGGTCCCCCGGCGTGACCACTGGTGGCACGACATCGTCGACCGCCAGAGCGAGGTCTGCCCGCCGGTGCCGGTGGACTCGGAGCACATGCTCTACCTGCTGTACACCTCGGGCACGACCGCCAAGCCCAAGGGGATCCTCCACACCAGCGCCGGCTACCTGCTGGGCTCGGCGTTCACCCACTGGGCGGTGTTCGACATCAAGCCCCAGGACGTGTACTGGTGCGCGGCCGACATCGGCTGGGTGACCGGCCACAGCTACATCGTGTACGGGCCGCTGGCCAACGCCACCACCGGCATCCTGTACGAGGGCGCCCCGGATGCCCCGGCCTGGGACCGCTGGTGGCAGATCGTCGAGGACTACAAGGTCAGCATCCTGTACTGCGCGCCGACCGCGATCCGCGCGTTCATGAAGCAGGGCGAGGAGTTCCCCTCGGCGCATGACCTGTCGTCGCTCCGGGTGCTGGGCTCCGTGGGCGAGCCGATCAACCCCGAGGCATGGCGCTGGTACCGCGACGTCATCGGCCGCGGCACGACACCCGTGGTGGACACCTGGTGGCAGACCGAGACGGGCCAGATCATGATCAGCCCGCTGCCCGGCGTGACGACCACCAAGCCCGGCTCGGCGACGTTCGCGCTGCCGGGCATCGAGGCGGACGTGGTGGACGCGGACGGCCGGTCGGTGCCCCTGGGCGGTGGCGGCTACCTCGTGCTCAAGCGGCCGTGGCCGGGCATGCTGCGCGGCATCTACGGCGACCCGGAGCGCTACCGCAAGACCTACTGGAGCCGCTTTCCGGGCATGTACTTCGCGGGCGATGGCGCCAAGCGCGACGAGGAGGGGTACCTGTGGCTCCTCGGCCGCGTGGACGACGTGATGAACGTGGCCGGCCACCGGATCTCGACCACCGAGGTGGAGAGCGCGCTCGTCGACCACCGCTCGGTGGCCGAGGCGGCGGTGGTGGGCAAGACCGACGCGATCAGCGGCCAGGCGATCTTCGCGTTCGTGATCCTCAAGGCGGGCCAGCAGCCGTCGGACGCGCTGGGGGTCCAGCTGCGCGAGCACGTGGCGTACGTCATCGGCCCGATCGCCCGGCCCAAGTACCTGATGTTCGTCCCGGACCTGCCCAAGACCCGGTCCGGCAAGATCATGCGCCGGCTGCTGCGGGACATCGCGGAGGGCCGGGCCCTCGGCGACGTGACGACGCTCGCGGACGCCAACGTCGTGGACACGATCCGGTCCAACACCGGCAAGGCCGAGGAGGAGTGACGGGGTGCCGTTCGGCTTCCTGAGGCGCAACAAGGGCGGGGACAAGGCGCCGTCGGCTCCGCAGGAGTCCGCCCCGCCCGGCCGGCATGGTGGCCCGCCGCGTGGCGTGCCGTTCACGGCCCTGACCGAGGAGTGGCGCCTGTCCGGCCGGATGGAGATCTCGGGCCGGTTGTCCGACGCGCTCAACAAGCGCGAGGCGATCGCGATCCACGACGTCAAGTGGGGGCCGCCGGACGGCTCCGCGCCGCTGGAGCCCGCGCCCGGGCTGCGGAGCGTGGACCCCTACGACCTGATCCTGGTCACCGCCGGCGAGGAGAGCCTGCCGCCCCTCACCGAGACCGAGCGCGTCGCCCTCAAGGTCCACAAGATCTCGTACGACGTGGCGCTCGAGGCGCCGCCGTTCCGGGTGATCGGCACCGTGTACCTCCACCCGGGCTCGGACCCGGAGCGGCTGATGGAGCGCTCGACCGAGATGTTCGTGCCGGTGGTGGACGCGATCGCGCGCCTCGGCGACGTGGAGGTCAGCGACCCCGAGACCGAGGCGATCCTCGTGAACCGGTTCTACCTGCGCGGAGTGGAGCAGGTCGACAAGCGGACCGGCGAGCGGCACCAGAAGCTGCCGGGGCAGCCGCTGGGCGGGGTGAGCTGGCAGGAACGCTCGCGCTGATCGCCAAGTGCGCGCTCATCGTGGCGCGGGCGCTGACCGCCGGGGCGGCGCCGATCGTCAGGCGCGGGCGCTGACCGCTCGGCCGAACAGCCGCAGCTGTGGCCTGGCCCCCTCCGGCTCCGGGAGCCCGAGGATGCGGTCGGCGAGGATGTTGAAGTCCCCGACGATCTTCTCGCGCGGCGCCATCTCCACCGCCGTCCGGCCCTCGTTGGCGGCCTTGACCAGCAGCAGCCCGTCGGAGCGGATCTGCGCGTAGGCGGGCATGCCGATCGCCTTCTCCAGGTCCGCGACGGAGACGCCGCTGTTGGCCCGGTTGACGATCAGCGTCAGCCGCTCGCGCATGCCCAGCTCGTCGGCGACGTCGCGCAGCTGGATCACCGCGCGGATCGCGGGCAGGTCCGGCGTGACGGGGACGAGGATCCGGTCCGACCGGTCGAACAGCGCCCGGTTGAGCGGGCTGTACGAGGGGTGCAGGTCCACGATCGCGTAGTCCACGTGGCGCCGGGCGACGGTCACGGCCCCGGCCACGCGCTGCGGCTCGAGGACCTCGGTGTGGATCGGGCTGGACGACAGCGCCAGGACCTTGAGCCCCGACGAGTGCACCGAGGCGAGCTCGTCGAAGGTGAGCACGGGCCCGCCGTCGAGCTCGTCGCGCCACGCGTCCACGACCGTCGGGACCCCCTCCATCCCGAGGGACGTGGTGACGTGGCCGGTCACCGTGTCAGCGTCCACCAGCAGGACCCGGCGGCCCTTCGCGGTGAGCGATGCCGCCAGGTTCATGGCCAGGGTCGTCTTGCCCACGCCGCCCTTGGGGTTGAACACGGCCAGCAGCTGGCCGCGGCGGCTCCAGTCGGCGGTCTCGATCGAGGTCTGGAGCACCGGCCCGCTGCCGTCGTCGACGGCCACCGAGCGGATGCACATCGCCTCGATCCGCCAGCGGATCGATTCGGCGGAGTAGGGGCGGGTGAGGTACTCGTCCTCCTCGCGGGTCTCGGCGTCGTTGCCGATCCGGTCGAGGGCCGAGGCGTTGACCACCAGCAGCGCGGGGATGTTCCGGCCGGCCTGGTGGATGCTCGACCAGGCCGCGTGGCCGTTGCTGGGGCTGCTCTCGAGGTCGATGACCGCGACGGCGATGTCGCGCTTGGCGTCGAGCAAGGCGGCCATCTCGCGCGCATCGGCGACGGGCAGCGGATCGAAGCCCCCCGCGCGCAGCTCCTCGGAGACCGGCTGGACCTCCGTGGCGGGGAGCAGGATGGCGACGGCCGGCCGACCGACGGACGTTGACATCGGGGTCACCCCTCGGTCTCGGGATCGCGCGCGGTGACGTTGACGACGCCGTCGCCCGTGCCGATCACGCGGGCGCCGAAGCCGGGCAGCGTCGCGATGGCATCCCGGAGCGTCGCGTCGGCGCGGTGCGTGACGTTGAACATGAACTCGCCGTCGGGCCCGGATGCGACGGACACGGACTGCACGCCCTGCAGGCGGCCGAGGTGGCGCTTGAAGCTGGCGATGCTGGCGACGGACACCAGGCCCGTGACGATCACCTGGGTCGTGGTGGGCGTGGCGTCGGCGACCGTCGCGCCACCGGGCAGCAGGCTGGCCAGCCGATCGGCGAGCGAGGGCTCGTCGTCGTAGCCGCCGGCGTCGAGCCGGGCGGCGAAGGCGGTGCCGGGATCGAGCCCGGGATCGTCGGCGTCGGCGCGCCCGACGATGAGCTCGGCGGCGGTCTCGGCCACGTCGGCGGCGGCCTCGGCCTGGTCGGCGGACTCGGCGGCGGCCTCCGCGGCGACGACGGCCTCGGCGGCGGCCTCGAGGGCGGCCATGATCGACCCGCGGTCGACCGGATCGCCTGCCTCGACGGGATCGCCTCCCTCGGTCGGGGCGCCGGCCCAGCGGGGCACGTCGGCCTTGAGCTCGGCCTCGGCGGTCGCGCCCTCGGCGTCGTCGATCGTGGCCTCGGCACCCGCGATCGTGTCCCAGCCGCCGCCGTTGTCGCCCCACGTCGTGCCGGCCCAGGCGCCATCGGATGGCGCGCGAGGCGCGTCGCCGGTCCCGGCCTCGGCCGCGCCTTCGGTCTCGATCATGTCCTCGGTCTCGACCGTGCTCTCGGGCTCGGCCGTGGTCTCGACGGTCGCGGTGGCCTCCGTCTCGAGCGTGCCGGGCGCCGGCTCGTCGACCGCCTCGGCCGTGCCGAGGACGTCCACGTCGCCCGTCGCCTCCGGGATCGGCTGGGTTGCGGCCGGCTCGTGGACGTCGGCCGCAGCCTCGGCCGGCGGGGTCTCGAGGTCGAGGTCGGGGGTCTCGTCCCACAGCGCGAGGGACGGCGGCTCGGGCATCGACTCGGCCATCGCGGCCAGGCGGGCCGGGTCGCTTTCGGCGAGCAGGCGCTCGAAGAACCCGGCCATCTCGGTCTCGTAGGTGGCGACCGTGCCCTGGACCTCCTCCACGCGCCGCTCGATGGCGGCCGCGTGGGCGGCGATCTCCTGTTCGAGGTGCGACTTGCGCTCGCTGATCCGGCGATCGGTCTCCTCGCGGATGCGGGCGATCTCGGCCTTGGACCAGTCGCGGATCGCGGCGATGTCGTCGTCCGAGCGCTGGCGCAGGGCGCCGGCCCCGTCGGTGGACCGGGCGCGGATCTGCTCGACGACCTCACGGGCCTCGGCTTCGACCTGGGACAGCGACTGCTCGCGCGCGACCTCGGCGGTGGCGCGCATGGCCGCGGCGAGGTCGGCGATGAGCTTGGACGGCTTCCTCGGCGTCGCGGCCGGGGCAGCAACGGTGGCGGCGACGGATTCGGCCATGCGAGCGGGCTCCTCGGGGGTGTGGGCGGGGGACGTGGGCGGATCGGACCCTTCGACGTCGGCGCCCAGCCGGTGCAGGCGTGCGTTGACGTCGATCTCCGGCCAGGCCTCCTCGGCCGCGGCTTCGGTGCCGTCGGAGAGATCGGAGCCATCGGACAGCTGCGGCTCGGGCACGGCCGCCGTCGCCTCACCGTCGGCGGGCTGGCCGTCGGTCTGGGCGTCGGTGTGGGCTTCATCGCGGGACCGATCCGAGCTCCAGGGAAGGCGGAAGCCGGATCGGGTTTCGGTGGTCGCCATGAGCGTGGGGTCCTCTGCACTCGCAAGCCGGGAAGCGGGCGTGGCAGCACCATAGGCGGCCGAGTGGGCTCCGGTGGAGTCGCTAGAGGTACTGGCGGGGTATTCCGGTGGTACCGGAGGGGTGGTTCGTCGCCTCGGTGCACCGGTACCCGCAGGGCCGCGAGTCGTCGATTCGGGCGTCGCTCGCCCGTTCGCGAGCGGTTCCCCGGTGCCGGCCGCGGGCGGTTTCGGGCCGCCCGACTACCATGTCCGGATGGAGCCAGCCCCGCGCCCCGCGACCGGTCCGTCATCCGCGACGCCGGCCTCCTCCGACACCTTCGACGGCCGCGACGGCGTCGAGGACCGGTTCGGCCGTGCCCTGCGCGACCTGCGGATCTCCGTCACCGACCGCTGCAACTTCCGGTGCCCGTACTGCATGCCGGCGGAGGTGTTCGGCCGCGACTTCGCCTTCCTGCCCCACGACCAGGTCCTGTCGTTCGAGGAGATCGCCCGCGTCGCGGCGGTGTTCGTGCGGCTGGGCGTGACCAAGCTGCGGATCACCGGCGGCGAGCCGCTCGTCCGTCGCGACCTGCCGGTGCTGATCGGGTACCTGGCGGCGCTGCGGACGCCGGATGGCACGCCGGTCGACCTCACGCTCACCACCAACGGCTCGGCGCTGCGGGCGCTGGCGGGGCCGTTGGCGGCGGCGGGCCTCGGGCGGATCACCGTCAGCCTCGACTCGCTCGACGCCGCGGTGTTCGGCGCGATGAACGGCGTGGACTTCCCGGTGTCGCGGGTGCTGGACGGGATCGCGGCGGCGCGATCGGCCGGGCTGTCGCCGATCAAGGTCAACACGGTGGTGCGCCGGGGGATGAACGAGTCCTCGATCCTGCCGCTGGTCCGCTGGGCGCGCGAGGAGGGCCTGATCCTGCGGTTCATCGAGTACATGGACGTCGGCCACTCGAACGGCTGGCGGCTGGACGACGTCGTGCCGGCCGACGAGATCCTGGCGATCATCGATGCCGAGCTGCCGCTCGAGCCGGCTGAGGCCAACTACCGGGGCGAGGTCGCCGGGCGCTACCGGTTCCGGGACGGGTCGGGCGAGGTGGGCGTCATCGCGTCGGTGTCCCGCCCGTTCTGCGCCGATTGCACGCGCGCGCGGCTGTCCGCGGAGGGGCACCTGTACACCTGCCTGTTCGCGGTGTCGGGGGTGGACCTCAAGACCCCGCTCCGGGCCGGCGAGTCCGACGCGGAGCTGGAGGGCCGCATCCGCTCGGTGTGGGGGGCTCGCGTCGACCGCTACTCGGAGCTGCGCAGCGCCGCCACCCGCGACCTGCCGAAGGTGGAGATGTTCGCCCTCGGCGGATAGCCGGCGCCGGGAGATCGCCCGACCGGCGTGTTGCACAACCGCCCCTTGGCCGGCGTGTCCGCTCAGCGCGCCTGAGGATGGTCGAGCCATCGGTGCGCCGCCAGACATGCCAGATCATGAATGAGCGCGCCAACCGTTCGCGATCTGGCTCCGTGGGCGCACCGGTTCCGCCTTCCTGCATCCGGAGGCTCACCGGGTGCGCCGCCGCCGGGTCGCCGGCGCAGGGGATCGGCGTAAGGGCCCGCGAAGTGACCGCCGACATCATCGAGTCATGCCGACCCGCGAACGCCCCGCCGACCGCGCCCGCCGGCTCGCCAGGCGCACGCTTGGGGAAGTCGCTGACGAGCTGCGCCACGCCCGGGTCACGATGGGGCGCAGCCAGCGCGAGGTCGCGCTCGCTGCCGGGATCCCGCGCTCGCGATACAGCCGGATCGAGCGGCTCGAAGTGGCACCGGCCGTGGAGGAGATCTGGGTGGCCGCGGCGGTGCTGGGGCTTGACGCGCGCCTGGGCCTGTACCCCGGCGGCAGCCCCGTCCATGACCACGTCCAGCTGGCGCTGCTCGAGGCCTTTTATGCGCGACTGCACGGTACGGTCGGGTGGCGGACCGAGGTCGGGCTGCCCATCGAGGGCGATCGGCGCGCATGGGATGCGGTGGCGATCGCTCCGGACGGCTGGACGGGGATCGAGGCGATCAGCAGGATGGGCGCGGTCGACGCCGTGGTCCGGCGCGCCAACCTGAAGCTCCGGGACGACCCTCGCGTCGGCCGGATCGTGCTGCTCGTTAACGACACCATTCGGAACCGGGAGGCGCTCCGTCACGCCGCGGCCGCGATCCGGGCGGAGTTCCCGCTCGACACGCGAGAGGTCCTGGCCGCCCTCGGCGCCGGTCGCACGCCGGCGCACAGCGGCGCACAGCGGCGTTGTCCTCCTCCGCGCGCGCTCACGGCCGACATGAGGCGTCCCTGCGAACCGGAGACTCGCCGCCGTCGACCCCGGTCGTCCACAGGTCGTCCACAGCGGGGGAAAACTCGTGGACGGGCCGGCCGTGCCCGGTCGCAGGTTGGTGGAAAACCGTGTTGGTGTCGCGCGGCCCGCCCCATACCGTAGGTCTTGCCCGAAGGGGCCGATGGAGGCCCGGAACGGAGGCGATCGCCTCAATCCCGTTCCACCCGGCCGGCCGAGATCACCTCAAGGCCACGCCGGCGTCAGGTCCGCGATCACATCAAGGATCGACGCTCTCCGGTCGCTTCGGGCGCTTCGTTGCCAGAGTGGCAGCCCGCGAGGGCGGCTGCGATGGGCGCCCGGAAGGACGTGACCGGCATCCCGGTGTCGGTACTCCCTCCGGGCGTCGAAGCTTAACGGGCCCTGGCACCCGCCCGGCGTCGATGCCCCGCCACCGGCCGGCGCAGCGGCCCCCGACGCCCCGCCACGGCCGCGACGCCGACCGCCGGACTATGCTCATCCCATGAACGACATGTCCTCCGGTCGCTTCGATCGCTCCCGGCCGATCCCCCCCTCCGAGCAGCCCGCCCGTCTCGCGGCGCTCGTCGAGGCCGTCCGAGGCCGCACCGCGCTCGTGCCCCGGGCGGGGATCGTGCTGGGGTCCGGCCTGGGCAGCCTCGCGGACGACCTCGAGAACCCCGTCGCGATCCCGTTCGCCGACCTGCCGGGCTGGCCCGCGGCCACCGCGCCGGGCCACGCCGGGCGGCTGCTGCTCGGGCGCCTGGCCGGCGTCCCCGTCACGATGCTCCAGGGCCGCTTCCACATGTACGAGGGCAACGACCCTGGGCTCGTCATCCAGCCCATCCTGCTGTTCCGCCAGCTCGGCGCCCGGCTCGTCGTCCTGACCAACGCGGCCGGCGGGGTGAACCCGGACTTCGGCCCCGGGACGCTGATGGTGATCTCGGACCATCTCAACCTCACCGGCCGGACGCCGCTGCTCGGGCCGAACGCGGACGAGCTCGGGCCGCGGTTCGCCGACATGACCGACGTCTGGGCGCCGCGCCTCCGGGCGGCCCTGCACGCCGCCGCCGCGACCGAGGGCGTCGGCCTCGAGGAAGGGGTCTACGCCGGCCTGCTGGGTCCGACGTACGAGACCCCGGCCGAGGTCCGGATGCTCCTCACGCTGGGTGCGGACGCCGTGGGCATGTCGACGGTGCTCGAGGCGATCGCGGCGCGCTGGGTGGGGCTCGAGGTGTGCGGGGTCTCGCTGGTGACCAACGCCGGCGCCGGATACTCGGGCCAGCCGCTGACCCACGCGGAGGTGCTGGAGGCCGGCGCCCAGGCCGGGCCGCGGCTGGCCAGGGTGATCCGGCGGTTCGTGTCGGACCTGCCGGGCGCCGGCGAGGCCGGCATCGGCGCCTGACGACGCCCGGCGAGGCCGGCATCGGCGCCTGACGGCGCCGCGGATCCTCCGGGCGGCGGCACCTGCCGGTCGCCCAGGGCCGGCACGCGAACACGCCGACGCCGCGCCCGAGGTCGGGGCGTCGGCTGGGGGAGGGGAGCGGTCAGCGGCGGCCGCTCCCGGACGGAACCCCCTCAGCGGACGGGCAGGTCCCGGCGGGCGGCCTTGGCGGCGTCGCGCTGCTGCGCCCAGGCCGCGAGGACGTTGTCCTTGTGCGGGCGGATCGGGCAGTGCTCGTCCCGGTTGTTGAACTCGTCGCAGTAGCCCAGCGGCACGCACTTGGGGGCGAGGAACGAGCCCAGGAACGGCGACACCGAGAACACCTCGTGGCGGATCAGCTGGAACAGCCGCCGGATCTCCCACTGGGCCATCGTGCACAGCCGGAGGCCGGACATGTGGATCAGCGCCCGAAGGTTCGTGGTCATGACGAGGTTGGTCCGCGTCGCGTTGGGGAACACGAACCGGGCGTCCTCGCCGGGGACGCCGGCCGCCAGCAGCTCGCCGTACAGGCCCAGCGCCCCGTCCACCTGGTGCTGGTATCGCTCGC
This sequence comes from Chloroflexota bacterium, assembly GCA_040755495.1. Lineage (GTDB taxonomy): Bacteria > Chloroflexota > Limnocylindria > Limnocylindrales > CSP1-4 > CAIXZV01. The sequence goes on along the minus strand of JBFMAT010000009.1, from coordinate 38,349 downwards.
GGAGCCCGGGGTCCCCCTCGGCGATCGTCGCCGGCAGCATCGTCGCGGCGCCCTTGAACTTGACGTAGCGCTGGCTCTGCTGGTCGAAGGCCACGCCCGCCCGGTGGCGGACGAGCTGGTGCGACAGCGTCCGCGACACCCCGGCCAGCGCGAACGTGAACACGATGTGCTCGATGGTGGAGCCATGGCCGGATTCGATGACGTTCGAGATCAGGCGCTGCATGCTCGCCGGCGCGACCTCGCCCTCCACCGCCCGGCGGAAGATCTCCTGCGGATCCAGCTCCGAGTAGCAGGTCCGGCAGGCCGTGTACACGAGCGGCACGTAGAACTGCTCGACGATCTCCTTGGTCGGGAACAGGAGCGTCGCCTTCATGCCCAGCTCGTGCCGGCCGGGGTTGCGGGGGATCGCCGTCTTGGCGCGCTGGGGGACGGGCGCCTGTGCCATGGGCGAAGTCTACCCGGCAGGCCCGGGACGCATGCGCCAGGCCACCGGCCTCGGCCGGCCCGCCACGACGCCTCAGGCCGCCCGGCGCGCCTCGAGCGCGTGACGATCCACCGCCCGGAACCACAGCCAGTACAGCGCGGTCGCGGTGGTGTACAGGACGATGATGGTGACGAAGTTCACGGTGTACCCGCCCTCGAACCCGAGCGTCGCCTGGAGGGCCGAATACCACGTCCCGCCGATCACCCAGCCCACCTGCCACAGCACGCTCATCGCCGCCGACAGCGTGGCCCGCTCGCCCGGGGACACCCGCTCCATCGCGAACGCGTTGAAGATCGGGTTGCCGGCGTTCATCAGCGAGTTCCGCACCGCCATGGCCAGGATCACCGTCCACAGCACGGGCGAGAAGCCGAGCACGACGAGGAACGGGATGCTCGCCCCCTGGACCAGGACCACGGACGAGATCTGGCCGAACCGCCGCGCGAGCCGCGGCTGGTACAGGATCGCGGCCATCGTCCCGAACGATGTCAGCGCGAACACGGCGTTGAGCGACGTGAGGTCCAGACCGAACTTGCGCTGCACGAACAGGTTGAGGAACGGGATCACCTGACCGGCCCCGATCGAGATCAGCAGGCCCGGCAGGAGGAGCTTGGCGAACAGGGCCCGGTCGTGGACCGTGATCCCGAGCCAGGCCCGCGAGCGACGGGGGTCGGGCGGGAACGCGGCGGGCTCGCCGAGCCGCTTGAGCCGGTCCCGCACGACGCGCTTCGGCCGGTCATCCGACAGCAGGCCGACCGTGGCCAGCCCGGCCACCGACAGCACGATCATGATCACCAGGATCACGCGGTACGTCCCGGGACCCGCCGGGTCCAGCCCGATGGAGGCCGCCACCAGCCCGGCCACGACGCCGCCCAGGACGGCCGCGACGATGTTGGTCATGTTCTGGATCGCGAACTGGATCGCGAACAGCTCGTTGCGGTGCTCGGCGTCGCTGTGCTCGGTCATGTAGGGCACGACCACGACCTGCATCGCCTGGTTGCCGGCCGACCACAGCGCCGCCGAGAGGATGATCATCGGCAGGGCCTCGCTGCCCAGCAGCCCCACCAGGCCCACCACCCCCGCGGCGGCCCCGGCGCCGATGATCGCGCGCCGCCCGAGCCGGTCCGAGGCCGCGCTGGCCGGAAACGCGACCAGGGCGCCCGTCACGGACGAGATCGTCGCCACGAGGCCGATCGTCGCCGTGGACAGCCCGAGCGACGCCAGGTACAGGTTGAAGTCGATCCAGTACAGGCTGAGCGCCGCGCCCGAGACCAGGCTGGTGACGAGGATGATCCGCGCGTCGCGGTGGAAGCGGCCCCATGCCCGGTGCTTGAGCGCCCCGAGCCGGCCGTTGCCGGTCACGCCTCCTCGAGGATGTCGCGCAGGTCGTCGAGGTACCCGATCCAGTAGCCCTCGTGATCGTCCCGCGCGGTCGCCTCGCCCTCATCCCAGCCCGAGTGCACGAGCCGGATCCGCGAGCCACCGCCGGCCGCCGGTTCCACGGTCCACTCGACGATGGTGGCGTCGGCGGCCTCCGCATCCTCCCAGGTCCAGGTGTAGGCGAACCGCCGGCCGGCCTCCAGGGCGACGACCTCGCCGGTGACGACGCTGCCCTCGCCGAAGTCCAGGCGGTAGTGCTCGCCCACGTCGCCCAGCGGCGATGCGTCGGTGAGCCACAGGGCGATCCGCTCGGGGAGCGTGACGGCCTGCCAGGCCGTCGCCGGGTCGGCGGCGGTCTCGATCTCGAGCTCGATGGGCGGGACGCCGGCCCCGGTGTCGGTCGTGCGCACGGCGCCCATCGTACGCCCGGTCAGGGGTGGCCGGACGCCTCGCCGATGGCCCCCGCCGCGAGCTCGTCGGCGAGCGCGATCGCGCGGTCCAGGGCCTCCTCGCGCGACCACGCCGCCCCCTCCGCGGCCGCCGCCCGGAGGGCGGGGTCGGCCGGCTCCGGGTCGGTGGTGGGGATGTCGTCCGTTCGCCACAGGGTCGCGATGTGGAGGCCGGTCTCGGCCACCGCGCGCCGGGCCGCGGCGCCGACCGCGTACGCGTCCTCGACCCGGCCGCCGAGCAGCAGCAGGCTCGCCGTGGCCGACATCAGGAGCACCGCGCCGGATACGTCGCGGCTGGCGCGGAACTCGCGCAGCGAGACCGCCACGTCTCCGCCTGCCGCCGAAACGCGGCCGTCGAGCGCCCGTCCGAACGCCCGCGTGAACCGCGTCCAGGCGATCCAGAACCCGTCCCGCCGCCGCTCGAAGATCTCCAGCGCGCGGGTCAGGACGGCCTCCGTGTCCGCGTACTGCCGCCGGTACGCGTAGTGCTCGCCGAGGCCCCATAGCGCCCGTGCCACGCCGTCCTCGTCGCCCAGCCCGGTCCAGATCTCGAGCGCCTCGTCGAGCGTGGACTTGTCGTCGTCCGCGATGCCCAAAATCCACTCGTCGGTGCCGGTGGTGGGGCGCTTGGCGAAGAACCGGTTGTACAGCGCGTTGGCCAGCTGGGGCAGGTCGCCGATGTGGCGTGCCTCGGCGACGGCCGCCCCGTAGTGCTCGCTTGCGCTGGCCATGTCGCCGGCCCAGTACGCGAGGCCGCCGGCGGCCTCGAGGGCTCGCAGCCGGGCGATGGACGCCGGCTGCTCCCAGCCGGGCATCGCCAGCACGGCGTCCATCCGCCGCCGCCCCTCGAGGATGTGGCCGCGCATCTGCCAGAAGCGCCAGGCGGCGAACCCCAGGCGCGACGCACGGTCGCGGTCGCCGATGGCGACCAGGTGGTCCAGGGCCGCCCGCAGGTTGTCGTGCTCGTCCTCGAGCTCGTCGAGGCGGCGCCCGCGGTCGGCGCCGGGGTCGCCGGTCTGCTCGGCGAAGGCGAGGAAGGCCTCGGCGTGGCGGTCGCGCAGCGCCCGCGTCTCGCCGCGCTCGTCGAGCTTCTCGAGGGCGTACTCGCGGATCGTCTCGAGCATCGTGAACCGGACGTCGTCGTGGGCGTCGAGCGCGATCCGGACGAGGCTCTGCTCGGCCAGCCGTTCCAGCCCGGCCAGGACGTCGAGCGGCTGCTCGTCGCCCTCGAGCCCGCACACCGCCTCGGCCGACTCGAGCGGGCCGCCGCCCGCGAACACGCCCAGGCGCGCGAACAGGCAGCGATCCGGGGCGTCGAGCAGCTCGAAGCTCCAGTCGATGGCGCCGCGCAGCGTCCGCTGGCGCTCCGGCAGGTCGCGGCCGCCGCCGGCCAGCAGGTCGAGCCGGTCGCCGAGCCGCTGCGCCATCGCGGCCGGCGACAGGAGTCGGATCCGCGCGGCCGCGAGCTCGATCGCCAGCGGCAGGCCGTCGAGCCGCCGGACGATCTCGGCGACGTGCACGGCGTTGTCCGCCGTGAGCGCGAAGTCGGGGCGCACGGCCATCGCCCGCTCCACGAACAGCCGCACGGCCTCGGACGCCAGCACGGTCTCGAGATCGCGCGCCCCGCGGGGCGGCAGCGACAGCGGCGGGACCGGGAACTCCTGCTCGCCCGCGACCCGGAGCGGCGCCCGGCTGGACACGATGACGGTCAGCCTGGGCGCCGACCGCAGCAGGTCCGCCACCACCGGCGCCCCGGACACCACCTGCTCGAAGTTGTCCAGCACGAGGACCGCCGTGCGGTCGCGGAGGTGGTCGCGGACGCGGTCGATCGGCGGCCGGTTGGGGGCGAGCAGGCCGATCGACGCCGCGATCGCGGACGGCACGAGCTCCGGGTCCGTGACGGGGGCCAACGGCACGAACCACGCCCCGTCCGGGAACCGCTCCACGCAGTCGCCGGCGAGGGCCAGCGACAGCCGCGTCTTGCCCGTCCCGCCGGGCCCGGTGAGGGTCAGCAGGCGGGTCTTCGCCAGCAGCTCCGAGGCGCTCGCGAGCTCCGCGCGGCCCACGAAGCTCGTCAGCTGTGGCGGCAGGTTGTTGGGCGTGGCGTTGAGCGTCCGCAGGGCCGGGAACACGGTCTCGAGGCCCGGCGCCTCCACCTGGAACAGCCGCTCCGGGCGGGCGAGGTCCTTGAGCCGGTGCTCGCCCAGGTCGCGCAGCGTGGCCGCATCCCCCAGATCGGCGGCGAGCGCCCGCGTGACGTCGCTGACCAGCACCTGGCCGCCGTGGCCGGCCGCGGCGACCCGCGCCGCCCGGTGGACCTCGAGCCCAAGGTAGTCGTCGCCGGCGACCTGCGCCTCGCCGCTGTGGATGCCCATCCGGACACGTACCGGCCCGGCGTCCCAGGCGTGGCCCGCCAGCGCGCGCTGGGCCGCCACGGCGGCCCGGATCGCGGCGGCCGCCGACCCGAACGCCACGAAGTGCGCGTCCCCCTCCGAGCCGAACGGGACGCCGCCCTCCGCCACGGCCGCATCGAGGACCAGGCGTCGCTCCGTGTCGAGGATCGCGCCGTAGGCGGTGTCGCCGACCTCGGCGACCAGCTTCGTGGAGCCCTCGATGTCCGTGAACAGGAACGTGACGGTGCCCTCGGGCAGGGCGCGCGCCGGGAGGTGGGGGGACGCCACGGGTGCTCCTCGCCGCTTGGGCTCGCCTAGGTGCGATGGTCGGCCGTGACCTCGCGCAGTCGGCCCGCGACCACGCGCAGCACGGACAGTGCCACCCCCGGCTCCTCGCGGAGCACCCGCTCGAAGTCCCACGACGCGAGCGCCAGGCAGCGCGTCGGCCCGTCGGCGACGACCTGCGCGACCCTCGGCCCCCCGTCGAGCACCGACAGCTCGCCGAAGAACTCGCCGGGGCCCAGGCGCGCGACCACCGCCCCGTCGCGGATCACCCGCACGGCGCCGTCCACGACGACGAAGAACCCCGTCCCGATCTCGCCCTGGCGTGCGATCACGCGTTCGGCCGGGAACTCGACCTCGATCGCCGCCGCGGCGACGGCCGCGAGCCCCGCCGCGTCCAGGCCGTGGAACAGCGGGCAGCCGCCGATCAGCTCGACGCGCCGGTCGTGGGTCAGGGTCATCGGTCCTCCGCGATTCTGGGGTCGCCATGGTGCGCCGCGGAGCCACGTCGCGTCAACGGAATCGCCTGCCGTCCGATGCGCAACCCGCCTGCCGCCACGCCGGCGTTGTGAGAGCATTCCGCGATCGCACCGGGGGCGGGACGCGGCACACGGACAGGAGGCAACCTCGCATGGCCACGCGTGAGGAGATCGCGGACATCCTCGCGGGGTTCGCGCTGTTCGGGGACCTCCAGACGCCGCAGCTCCTGGGGGTGGCTGGGCTGTTCGAGGAGGTGGTCTTCCCGCACGGCGAGCGGATCCTCCGCCAGGGGCTCACCGGCTCCGGGTTCTACGTGATCCTCGAGGGCTCCGCGGACGTGATCGTGGACGGCACCCAGCGGGCCACGCTCCACCGGGGCGACTTCTTCGGCGAGGTGTCGATCCTGCTCGGCGAGCCGCCCACGGCGGATGTCATCGCCACCAGCCCGCTGCGCTGCATCGTGATCGCCGGGCCGGCGGTGGAGGCGTTCCTGGTCGCCTACCCGCGGATCATGTACCGGATGCTCCAGGCGCAGGCCCGGCGGCTGCGCAACGCCAACCGGTGGCGGAGCTGACGCCATGACGCCCGACCCCCGCCCGTTTCCGCCGGGGGACTACCCGCTCATCGTCATCGGCAGCGGGCCCGGCGGCCTCCAGGTGTCGTACGGCCTGCGCCGCCACGGCGTCCCCCACGCGGTGCTGTCGGCGGACCCGTCCGCCGGGGGCATGTTCCGGCGCTGGCCGTTCTTCCAGCGGCTGCTGTCGTGGACCAAGCCGTACGCCCCGGAGGAGCGCTCCGCCCGCGAGTACCAGCGCTTCGACTGGAACAGCCTGGTCGCCGACGAGCCGGAGCTCCGCTCGCTCCAGGCGGAGTTCATGGACGGCACGTCGTACTTCCCCAGCCGCCCGGAGATGGAGGCGAGCCTGGCCGCGTTCGCGGACCGGGCGCAGATCGCGGTCCGCTACGACTGCCGCTGGGAGGGCACCGCGCAGGAGGACGGCCCGGACGGCACGACGTTCGTGCTCCGGACCTCGGACGGCGAGTACCGCACGCGGGTGCTCGTGCTCGCGGTGGGCGTCGCGGAGCCGTGGAGCCCCAGCCCGCCGGGCATCGAGCACGCCCGCCACTACGCGGACACCCGCGCGGCCTCCACCTACGCCGGCAAGCGCGTGTTCATCATCGGCAAGCAGAACTCGGGGTTCGAGCTGGCGTCGGGGCTCGCCGCCTGGGCATCGCAGATCGTCGTGAGCTCGCCGTCGCCCGCCAAGCTGTCGGTGCAGACGCGGTCGCTGGTGGGGGTGCGGGCACGCTACGTCCAGCCGTTCGAGGACAACTTCCTGGGCCTCGGGGTGTCGATCCTCGACGCCTCGATCGACGGCATCGCCCACGCCGGCGACGCGTACCGGGTCGACCTGCGGCGCACGGACAACGGGATGGCGATGAGCGTGGAGGCCGACGAGGTCATCGCCGCCACCGGCTTCACCTGCCCGCTCCAGGACCTGCCCGCCCTCGGCGTCACCACCTTCGGCCAGGCGAAGCTGCCCGCGGTGACCCCGATGTGGGAGAGCTCGACGGTGCCCGGGATCTACTTCGCGGGCACGATCAGCCAGGCCGCCCCGGGGCTGCGCAAGCACGGCATCCCGGCCAACTCCGGCGCCGTCCACGGGCACCGCTACAACGGCCGAATCCTCGCCCGGCACATCGCCGAGACGCGGTTCGGCGTCGCGACGGCCCGGCCCGTGATCGCGGAGGCGGACGTGCTGGGGTTCCTGCTCCGGGAGGCGACCTGCGCCCCGGAGCTGTGGCACCAGAAGGCCTACCTGGCGCGCGTGCTCTCGGTCTCGGCCGTCGACGGGATCCGCGACGAGGGCATCCTGCCGCTGGTCCACGCCCTGGACGCGATGGACCGTGACGTGATCGCGATGACGGTCGAGGCGGACGGCAGCGGGGCGATCTACCCCGTCGCGTACGTCCATCGCGAGGGCCGGACGACCGAGCACGCGCTGCCTGGGCACCCGCTGCTGGACTTCGCGACCGCGGACCACCGGGCGGCGCTGGCCGGGGCGCTGGGGTCGATCCTGCCCTCGTACGCCCGCGCCGGCTGATGCCCCGGCGCACCGCGTGTCGGCTCGTTGACAGGGGGCGCGACGGCCCGGCTGGGGTAGGCTCCCGCGCGTGACCGCCCAGCCCGTGGAACCCGTGCTCATCGTCGCGTGGCTGGTGTTCGCGCACCTGGTCGCCGACTTCGTGCTCCAGAACGACTGGATCGCGATCAACAAGGCGAACGGGACGCGCACCGGGTGGTCGGCGCTCGGCGTCCACGGGCTCCACGTCGCGCTGTGCCTGCTGCCGGCGGTGTTCGCGTTCGGGGGTCTCGGCCTGGCGTACCTGGTGCTGGTGACGCTCACCCACATGGCGGTCGACCGATGGAAGGTCCAGGCGACCCGGCTGATGGATGCCCGCGCCCAGGCGGAGGCGCGCGAGCGGCTCGCGCGCGGGACCCTGGCGGGGTCCGGCCTGGGGGAGGCGTGGACGCCGTGGCCCGGGATGCTGTTCCTCGCCGACCAGGCGCTGCACCTCACGATCGCGCTCGTCGGCTGGCTGGTGATCCTGGAGGGCTCGGCGCTGATGCCGGCGTTCGTGGACTTCGTGGACGCCGTGATCCGGTCGTGGGACCCGGCGGGCGTCCACGCGGTCGTGCTGACCGGCGTCGTGCTGGTGTCGCTGTTCCTGGTCAACACCCGCGGCGCCTACTACTTCGCGATGGCGATGGCCTCGCCGCGGCCGCTCCGCCGGGCGCCCGGGGAGGAAGAGGCGGGGAGGCCCGCCCCCACGGACAGCTCCGCGCCCGCCGGGGCGAACACCGCGAACGGCGGCGCGAACGCCGCGCCCACCGGCGCGAACACCGCGCCCACCGGGGCGGACGCCGCGCCCACCGGCGCGAACGCCGCGCCCACCGGGGCGAACTCCGTGCCCACCGGCGCATCGGCTCGGGTCGCCGTGACGGTCATGGCCATGGAGCGGCTGCTGATCGCGTCGCTGGTCATGACGGGGATGGCCGTGGCGGCCATGCTCGTCGTCGCGCTCGACGTCGCGGCTCGCTGGCGCCAGCTGGGCGACCGCGGGTTCGCCGAGTGGTACCTGGTCGCGATGCTGGGCAGCGTGTCCGTCGCGCTTGCCAGCGGGCTGCTCGCGCTGGCGGCGCTGGCCTCGCTCGGCTAGCTCGGCTGGCTCGGGGCCGATTGGCCAGGGCCCTCCACACGCGTCCCGCTGCTTCCCATGCCGCGATCCTGGCCGTCTCGGCCGCGTCTGCTGTCTGGGCAGCAGCAATCGTCTCGATCCGGGCACCCGTACCGGGCGCTGGGCCGTCAGTTGCTGCTTGGGAGACCGGACTCGACCGCCGCCGCCTCGAGATTGCGGCTTGCGGAGCAGCAACGCCTCGGCGAGGGCCGGCCCCAGACCAGGCAACTCCCGGCGAGGGCCGGCGTCAGACCAGCCGCCGCGGGATCCGCTCCGACCAGGCGCGGGCGAAGAACGGCTCGTCGTCCAGCCGCACGTCCAGGTCCACGCGGACGTCGAAGGCCTCCTCGTCCGAGGCGATGGTGCCCGTCGCCCGGATGCCCACGTCGAAGCCGTCGCCCGCCCAGCGGTAGGCGACGTCGCCGTCGAGCCGGGCGTGGGCCGGGTCCGCGTCCGACGCCGTGAGCACCAGCCGCTCGGCGCTGTACACGCGGGAGCCGTCCTCGAGCAGGCTCGCCCCGCCCTCGCCGATGGTCACCGCCACCGTCCCCTGGAGCACGTCCTCGGTGACCTGCCAGGTGGGTGGATCCTCCTCGCCGCCCCCGACCTCGCGGAGGCCGGCGGGCTCCGTCCGGAAGGCCGGCGGCTCCAGTGTGGTGGCCGAGGCGGGGAGCACGGGCAGGACGAGCCGCGAGGGCGTGGCCGGCCCACGGTGGACGCGCACCTCCCCCCGCTGCGGCGACGGCCACAGCACGGGCCAGTACGAGGTGAGCACCGCGAGCCGGATGCGGTTGCCCGCCGCGAAGCGGTAGCCGCTCGCCCGCAGCGGGATGCGGACCTCCACCGGCGGCCCGTCCGCCGGCATCGGCTCGGGTTCCGTGTCGGAGCGGCGATGGGTCAGGTTGAGCACCCCGGTCGCGACCAGCGACGAGACCCCCTCGGGTGACACCTCGGACAGGCGGACCACGCAGCTCGCGACCGGCATCGTCGAGCTCAGCCACAGCACCGCCTCCGGCAGGCCGATGATCGACACCGGCTCGTCGAGCGGCGCGGTCGTGTACGTCAGCCCGCGGAGCTCGTCCGGCCGCAGGTCGCGCGCGAGGCCGTTGGGATGCCAGCCCGCGCCCCACGACAGGGCCCCGGAGGTGCCGACCGTCGCCCGGTGGACGAGCGGATCGATCCCCGCCGTGGGCGGCTCCTCGCCGACGCCCCGGGCACCGCCACGGAGCCGGCCGGCGCCCGACTCGGGGTCGCGTTCCAGGAACAGCTGGAGCGGCATCGTCCCCGGCACCGGCACGCCCGCCGCCGCCCGCCAGCGGCCCGGCCACTGCAGCGGGAACGGCTCCGGGGCTGCCCACTCGTGCTCGAACCAGGTGAGCGCCGGCTCGTGCTCCCATCCGTTCTCGATCCCGTTGAGGTACCGGTCGAAGAAGCGGGCCATCTCGTGGAGCCAGTCCAGGTTGGGGCCCGGGTAGGCGTCGTCGGGGAACGAGTGGACCCAGTTGCCGACGAGGGTCCGCACCGGGACGTGGCGGCACCGCTCGGCGATCCGGAACGCCGGGTCCACGTACGAGTCGCTCCAGCCGGCGACCTGGAACACGGGGCAGCCGAGCGCGTCGTAGTCCGGGGCCAGCGACCCGCGGCGCCAGTAGGGCCCATCGGTCTGCTCGCGGATCCAGGCGAACAGCCAGGGCGGCGTGCCCTCCAGCCGCGCCCGCCACTCGTCGCGCCAGCCCGCGCCCCGGAAGGCGGGGAGCGGCGGCATCGCGTTCATCCCCAGCTGGCTGATCGCGTACTGGCTCTTCTCGCTGGCCGTGACGCAGCCGCCCCGGACGTGGACGTCGTCGCGGTAGCGGTCGTCCGTGGCGTACATCGGCAGGATCGCCCGCAGGTGGGGCGGGCGGAGCTTGGCGACCTGGATCGCCGTGAAACCGCCGTAGCTGATGCCCCACATGCCGACGCTGCCGCTGCACCACGGCTGCGCGGCCAGCCATTCCACCGCGTCGTACCCGTCGCGCGTCTCCGCCTCGGTGTACTCGTCCTCCGCGATCCCCGGCGAGGAGCCCGTCCCGCGCACGTCGAGCCGGCACAGGGCCAAGCCGCGCGCCGCCAGCCACTCGCCCCGCGCCACGTCGGAGTTGCGGCGCCAGTTGTCCTTGCCGTACGGGATCATCTCGAGGATGACCGGGAACCGCTCGGCGGGGTCCCCGTCCGGGCGTGGCACGGGGAGCCACAGGTTGGCCGACAGCTGGAGCCCGTCGCGGACAGGAATGCGGACGTCCCAGCGGACGTCGACATCGCAGCGCGGCACGCTCGGGTCCCGGGTCACCCCCCGAGTCTAGGGCCGCGCGCCCGCGCCGCGACGCCCGTTCCCGAGTCGCCGCTCCTGCCGGGCCGCCCGCCGCTCAGGGCGCGCCGAGCGCGCCGGTGAAGAAGGCCACCAGACGGCGCTCGTACGCCGCCGGCTCCTCGACGACGGACCGCGCGTGGCCGGCCCCGGGCACGATCCAGTGCTCGCGCAGGTCCACGCCTCCGGCCTCGGCGGCGGCCCGCAGCTCGGTGGCGAAGCGCCAGGGCAGGAAGTCGTCGGCGGCGCCGTGGACGATGGCGAGCGGCCGGCCGGCGTAGCGGGCCATCTCCGCCAGTGGCGACCGGGCCGCCAGGTCGTCGCCGGCCACGAGCCTGGCCATCAGCCGGGCGCCGGGCTCGAGCACCTCCGGATACCCCTCGTGGGCGAGGAACGCGCGGGCCGCCTCGCCGAAGTCGGCAAACGACGAGTCCGACCACACGGCGCGCACCCGCGGCTCCTCGCCGCCCGCGATCACCGAGGTCGAGGCCCCGAACGACATGCCCAGCAGCCCGATCCGCTCCGCCGGCACCCCCTGGGCGACCAGCCAGTCCCAGGCCCCCAGCACGTCGAGGTACTCCTCGCTGCCGCCCGCGAAGCGCCCGTCCTCGTCGTCCGAGTCGCCGTGGTCGCGCTGGTCGATCAGCAGGACGCCGAACCCGTGTCGATGGAGCATGCCCGCCGGCAGCAGGACGTTGTCGTCCCGCCGGCACCCCTTCCAGCCGTGGACGAGGATCACCGCCGGCCCGTCGGCGTGCGCGCCGGCGATCCACCAGGCGCGCAGCGTGAGGTTCGCGATCCGCTCGTCGCGCGACCGGAACGACAGGTCCTGCGGCGCCGGCATCGCGTAGGCCGCGGCGTCGTCCTCGTCCATGCCGTCGATGGCGAACTGCTGCGGCGTGTCTGCCACGTCCCGTTCGCGGCACTCCCCGGAGACGGCGGCGAGCGTGTCGTACACGGCGTAGCTCGCCACGAGGTACCCCACCCCGAGGATCGCCCCCAGCAGCGCCAGCCCGGTCGCGAGTGGTCGCAGCCAGCGGCGCGCCCCGGTCGTCTCGTCCGGCATCAACCCCCATCCCCGATCGCCGCGCCGAAGAACTCGACCAGCTTCGCCTCGTACTCGGCGGGCGCACTGTACACGCCCTGGGTGTGGCCGGCGCCCGGGACGACCCAGGCGTCGGGCGACGTGGCACCCGCCGCCACCGCCGCGTCGCGCAGCTCCCGCGCCATGCTCGCCGGCAGGACCTCGTCCAGCGCACCGTGCACGAACGCGACCGACCGGCCGCCGTACCGGGCCACCTCGTCGATCGGGTCGAAGGCGGTCAGGTCGTCGCCGGCGATGATCCGCGCCCACAGGATGGCACCGGGCACCAGGAAGTCCGGCAGGCCCGCCTGGTCCTCGAGGAACAGCCCGATCGCGCGTCGCATCTCGGTGGGCGAGGAGTCGGCCCACACGGCCGCGACCCGCGGCTCCTGGCCGCCCGCGACCAGCGACGAGATGGACCCGAACGACATGCCCAGCAGCCCGATCCGCTCCGCCGGTACCCCCTGGGCGACCAGCCAGTCCCACGCCCCCAGCACGTCGAGGTACTCCTCGCTGCCGCCGGCGAACCGGGCGTCGTCGCCCCCGGGGTCGCCGTGGTCGCGGAGGTCGATCAGGAACACGGAGTAGCCGTGCCGGTACAGCATCCCGGCCGCGACCAGCACGTTGGGCTCGCGGCGGCAGGACTTGATGCCGTGGACGACGACGACGGCCGGCGCCGCCGGGTTGGCCGCCGGGATCCACCAGCCGGCGAGGTCGGCGTCCGGCATCTGCGGGTCGCGGGAGTGGAACGTGACGTCCTGCGGCACCGGCATCAGGTTGGCGGTCGCGAGCGCCGGGTCGAACTCGGCGGGGACCGTGAACCGGTCGGGCGTGTTGCCGCGGTCCGCCGGCCAGCACGCCCTCGGCGCCGTGCCCAGGCCGTCGTAGACGAGGTACGACACCGCGCCGTAGCCGACGATCGCGACGACGACGACCACCCCCACCCCGACCGCCAGGCGGCGACGCCAGCGTCCTCCGGACTTCGATGCGGGAAAGGCCTGGGACGCCCCTCGACTCGCCATCTCACCCTCCAGCCGGTCGCGCCGGCGGTCGCCATGCTGGGGCGGATCCGGGGGCCTCGCCTAGGGCCGATCCGCCCTCTGCCGTGAGACGCCTCGTCCGTGGGGCCGTTGCGCCACGGATCGGCTCGCGGCCCGCTACCGTTGGCGCATGCCGTCCTCCGACCGGACCCACGATCACGCCGCGGATCGCGCCGGGGATCACGCGGCCGCGGAGCCCGCACCCGCTGCCGCCGCCCACCGGACCAGCGGCCCCTGGCGGCGACGCTCGCGGGTGACGGCGTACTCCAACGCCTGGATCGACGTCCACCACGACGAGGTCGACCGGCCGGACGGCAGCCCCGGGATCTACGGCGTGGTCCACTTCCACAACCGGGCCGTGGGCGTGGTGCCGGTCGCGGACGATGGGCGCCTGCTGCTGGTGGGCCAGCATCGGTACGCGCTCGACGAGTACAGCTGGGAGATCCCGGAGGGCGGCGTGGGCCCGGGGGAGTCGCTGCTCGACGGCGCGCGACGCGAGCTGCGCGAGGAGACCGGGTTCGACGCCACCGACTGGCGACAGCTGTGCCGGATGTCGGTCTCCAACTCGGTGACCGACGAGACGGGCGCGCTGTTCCTGGCCACGGGGCTGCGCCAGGGCGAGGCCATGCCGGACGTGACCGAGGACCTCGAGCTCCGCTGGGCGACCCTGGACGAGGTGTTGGCGGCCATCGACGGCGGCGAGATCCACGACCTGATGACGATCGCCGCGGTGACGCTCTATGCGCTGGAGGTGGCGAGGACACGATGATCGAGCTGCGCGTGCTGCGGGTGTTCGTGGGCCCGGACGGGCGTGGCGGGAACCCGCTGGGCGTGGTGCTGGACGGTGCCGCGGTGCCGGCCGAGCGCCGCGGGCCGCTGGCGGCCGAGCTCGGGTTCTCGGAGACCGTGTTCGTGGACGACGCCGCCCGCGGGGCGATCCGGATCTTCACGCCCGGCGCGGAGCTGGCGTTTGCCGGGCATCCCACGGTGGGGACCGGGTGGCTGCTGCGGACGCTCGGTCTCGGGGGCGCGATGCTCCGGCCGCCGGCGGGTGAGGTCCCGACCTGGCAGGACGGCGAGCTGTCGTGGATCCGGGCGCGGCCCGAGTGGATCCACCCGATCACGCGGGTCCGGCTCGCGTCGAGCTCGGCGGTCGACGCGCTGGAGCGGGCGCCGGCGGGCGAGGGCTCGTACTACGCGTGGGCCTGGATCGACGAGCAGGCGGGCGTGCTGCGCGCGCGTTACTTCGCGGGCTCGTACGGCATCGGCGAGGACGAGGCGACGGGCGCCGCGGCGGTGATGATGGGCGGGTACCTGGGCCGCCGGCTCGAGATCCGGCAGGGCGTGGGATCCGTGCTCCACGTGCGCCCCGGCGACGACGGGACCGTGGACGTGGGCGGCCGGGTGGAGCCGGTCGAGATCCGGGAGCTGGCGGGGTAGCGCCGGTGGCCGAGCTGCCCGAGCCCTCGCCCGGGGCGCCCGATCCCGCCGCCACGCTGGCCGGTCCCAGCCCTGCCGCGTTCCACTTCGGCCCGGCCCACCTGATCATGCATGGCAACGCCGCGTTCCTCGCGGCGTTCGGGGCGGCGTCCGTCGGCCTGCCGGCCCGCGAGGCGATGACCGACCTGCCGCGGGCGGCCTTCGAGCTCATGGACCGCGTGCTCCGCGAGGGCCGCCCGCTGGCGCGCCGGGTCTCGACGCCGGCGGGGGAACGGCGGTTCGTCGTCGTCCCGCGCCGGGACCCGGAGACCCGCGAGACCTACGGCGTGGCCACCCACCTGCGGACGGAGGCGCCGCGGCGCGCCTGAGCCCGTCGCCGCCGGCCTGATCCCTGGGTCGCGCCTGGCCAGGTGGCGCCGTCAACGTCCGGCTCCCAGCTACCGGCTCGCCGAGCGTCGCGCGAAGTGGCGCAAATCACGCCAACGGCCGAGTCGCCGGGCCGGTTCCGGCGCCGGATGGAGCGATTCGCTGCGCCAGGCAGTGCACCGCGCTCGATCGCAGCCCTGCGCCATCGTCCGGAACGCCGACATGGAGCGATCTGCGCGATCTCGCGCGACACGGACGAGGGCCGCTGCGCGATCTCGCGCGCCACGGACGAGGGCGCTCGCGCGACACCGACGAGGCGCGGAGGGTGCGATCGAGGGGCGGTCGGTGCGATCGACGGGCGGTCGTTGCGATGCGGCGGCGGGAACGGCGACCTCCGCGGCCGCGCCGGCCCCGTAGCATGGCGCCACCCAGCGTCCCACCCAGCGTCCCACTCCAGCGGGGGTCCCGCCCGTGTCGACCGACCTCGACCTCGATCGCCCGAATCGCATGGCCCGCACGGCGTTCGAGGCCTCGCTGCCCCGAGCCGCCTACGTGGACGAGGCGTTCCTCGACCGCGAGCGCGAGGGGATCTGGTGGTCCGAGTGGGTCGCGGTCGGGCGGGCGGAGCAGCTGCGCGAGGCGGGCGACTTCCTGTCCGCGGACATCGCCGGCGAGCGGGTGATCGTCGTCCGGGACCGCGCCGGCGCCGTGCACGCCCACTACGACCTGTGCCGCCACCGCGGCTCGCGGCTGACCACGGCGGACCAGCGCCAGGACCCGGAGAGCGGTGGCCCGCCGGGGCCGTCGGGGCGTTTCAAGGGTGTCATCCGCTGCGTGTACCACTCGTGGTGCTACGAGCTGGACGGGCGCGTCCGCAACGCGCCGTTCCTCGGCGAGTCGGACGACTTCGACCCCGCCGCCTTCGGCCTCCACCCGGTCGCCCTCGACACCTGGGGCGGCTGGCTGTTCGTCAACCTGTCGCCCGAGCGGGCGGCCGCGGGTCACACGCTGGCGGCGCAGCTGGGCGGCATTCCGGACCGGGTCGCCCGCTACCCGCTGGCGGACCTGCGGGCGGCGCGGCGCATCGCGTACGACGTACGCGCCAACTGGAAAGTCATCGTCGAGAACTACAACGAGTGCTACCACTGCGCCGGCGTGCACCCGGAGCTGTGCCGGATCGTGCCCGCGTTCAAGGAGCGCGGCGGCGGCAGCCTGGACTGGGACGCCGGCGTGCCGCAGGCCGAGGGCACGTTCACGTTCACGCTCAGCGGCACCTCCGACCGAGCGCCGTTCCCGGGCCTCAACGCTGCCGAGCGGAGCCGCCACAAGGGCGAGCTCGCGTACCCGAACCTCATGATCAGCCTGTCGGCGGACCACGTGGCCGCATTCCTGCTGCTGCCCAGGGCGCCGGATCGGACGCTGGTCGTGGTGGACTTCCTGTTCCACCCGACCGAGATGGCGCGTCCCACCTTCGACCCGTCGGACGCAGTCGACTTCTGGGACCTCGTCAACCGCCAGGACTGGGCGGTGTGCGAGGGCGTCCAGGCGGGCATGACCTCGCGCCGGTTCGTCGCCGGCTGGTACGCGCCGATGGAGGACCTGAGCCTCGACATCCGGCGCTACGTGGGCGAGCGCGTGGGCACCGGGACGCCCGGCGACGGGACACCCGCCGGTGACGCAACGGTGCGCGCGTGAGGCGCGACTGGGACGTCGTCGTCGTCGGGCTGGGGGCGCTGGGGTCGGCGGCCTGCTACTGGCTCTCGCGCCGCACCGGGCTGCGCGTGCTGGGGCTGGAGCAGTTCGAGATCGGGCATCCCAACGGGGCGTCGGAGGACGTGAGCCGGATCATCCGCCGCTCCTACCACCGCCGCGACTACGTCCGGCTCGCGAGGCAGGCCTACGACGCGTGGGCCGAGGTGGAGCGCGAGAGCGGGACCCAGGTCGTGTTCCGCACCGGTGGCCTGGACGTCGGTCCGCGCGAGCCGGCCGTGGGGGTGGGGATCGACATCGGCGACTACGCCCGGGCGATGGCGGCCGAAGGCGTGGCGTACGAGGCGCTGGACGCGGCGGAGATCATGCGCCGCTGGCCGGCCTGGCGGCTGGACGACCGCCACCACGGGCTGTTCCAGGCGGACGCGGGCATCGCGGACCCGTCCCGGGGCAACGCCGCCCACCGGCGGCTCGCCGTCGCGGGTGGCGCGGAGCTCCGGGAGCGGGCAACGGTCACCGGCCTGGCGAGCACGGGCGGCGAGGTCGCGGTGACGCTGGCCGGCGGCGAGCGGCTGACGGCCGGGCAGGTGATCGTCGCGGCCGACGCCTGGACCAACGACCTGCTGGCGTCGCTGGACCTCCGGCTGCCGCTGACGATCACGCAGGAGCAGGTCTCGTGGTTCACGCCCCGCGGGGACCCGGCACTGTTCGACCCCCGGCGGTTCCCGGTCTGGATCTGGATGGATGAGCCGTCGTTCTACGGCTTCCCGGCGCACGGGCATCCGGGGCCCAAGGTCGGGCAGGACGTCGGCGGCCGCGAGGTCACGCCCGCGACGCGCACCTTCGAGCGCGACGAGGCGGCGCATGCCCGGACGGCGGCCTTCCTGGGCGAGCACCTGCCGGGCATGGCCGTGGAACCGTTCCTCACCCGGACCTGCCTGTACACGCTGACCCCGGACCGGGACTTCGTGGTCGACGCGGTCCCCGGACACCCGGGCGTGCGCGTGGTCCTCGGATCGGCGCACGCGTACAAGTTCGCATCGCTGCTGGGCCGGATCCTGGCCGAGCTCGTGGTGGACGGCGGGACGCCATCCGCGCCGGAGCTGGCGGCGTTTCGCATCGACCGCCCGATCCTCCGGGCGCCGAGTCCCGCCCGGTCGTTCATCGTCTGAGGCGGCGCGCCGGCCGGTGCCCGGCGGCCGGTCCGGCCCGGGCCCGGCGCCGACCGCCGCCTGCCGTCTCGCGATGCGGGCCGCGACAAGTGGCAGTTGCACGGCCACCCATGCCTGTGCCACGCTCCGGCCACCCGCCGCCGAGGACGGCGTGCCCGGCCGCCCGCGGAGGAGCGAACGACCGGTCGAGGACACGAGGAGGATCCACATGCTCCAGCCTCCGCGCATTCGCGCCGTGAGGTCCATTGCGGTGCTCGCCCTGGTCGGTGGTCTGCTGTTGCCCGCCGCGGCCCCGGCCGCCGCGGCCGATCCCCTGATCCTGCGCGTCGGCACCGACCAGAAGCTCGAGACGCTGAACCCGTGGCACTCGGTCACGGTCGCGGACTACGAGGTGTTCCAGCTCCAGTACGACCTGCTGGTCAGCTTCGGGCAGAACCTGGAGCCGTCGCCGGGGTTCGCGGACTCGTGGGAGTCCTCCGACGACGCGATGACCCACACGTTCCACATCCGCGAGGGGATGAAGTGGTCCGACGGTGAGCCCGCCACCTGCGAGGATGCCCGCTGGACCTACCAGTTTGTGCTGGACGTGGTCGCCTCCGAGACCGGCTACGTCGGGTCGGGGTACCTCGAGCCGTATCTGACCAACACCGGCGCCAAGACGGTCACCTGCAGCGACGCGAACACCCTGGTCGTCGAGACCGAGTTCCCGACCACGCTGCTGACCCAGGCCTACGTGCCGATCCTGCCCAAGCACATCTGGTCGAAGTACACCCAGGAGCAGATCGGGGACGCGGAGGCCGAGGGCTTCTTCGTCAACGAGCCGCCGGTCGTGGGCAGCGGCCCCTACGTGGCGGTCGAGTGGGAGCCCGGCCAGTTCATCCGGATGGCCCGCAACGACAACTACTGGGGCAAGCCCGGCGCCCCCGACGAGGTCATCTTCCAGACCTTCGCCGGCAGCGACACGATGGTCCAGGCCCTCAAGTCCGGCGCCGTGGACTACATCCGCGGCATCAGCGCCGACCTCTGGGATGCGCTCGCGGGCGAGCCGGACATCGCCACGGTCGAAGGCTTCTCGAACGGCTACTCCTACCTGTCGTGGAACACCAAGGGCAACTCCGAGGGGTACAACGGCTCCACGTCCGCGCTGTCCGACGTCGCGTTCCGCGACGCGCTGGGCTACGCGCTCGACCTGGACAAGCTCGTGGACGCGACGCTCGCGGGCCACGGCGTCGCCGGAGACTCCCAGGTGCCGCCGTACCACGCCAAGTGGTACGTCAAGCCCGCCGACCGTCGCACCTTCGACCTAGCGGAGGCCGACCGCCGCCTCACCGCCGCCGGCTACACGCGCAACGCCGCGGGCAACCGCGTGGACAAGGACGGCAAGGAGATCAACCTGCGGCTGACGTGGCCCGACTCCGAGGAGGAGATGGCCACCAACGCGCAGTTCATCCAGGGCTGGTTCAAGGAGCTCGGGATCACGGTCGACGCCTACGTCACCGAGGAGGGCAAGCTGCTCAGCGACCTCGTCGGGCCGGGCCTCGACGGGACCGCGGACTGGGACTTCTACATGTGGGGCTGGGTCGGCGACCCGGACCCGATGTCCCTGCTGTCGTTCTTCACCAGCTTCCAGATCGACAACCTGAACGACAGCTTCTATGCGAACCCCCGCTACGACGAGCTGTTCGAGCTCCAGCAGCGGGCGACCGACGAGGCGCAGCGGCACGCCTACATCGAGGAGATGCAGGAGATCTTCTACCGCGACTCGCCGTACCACGTCCTGTACTACGACAACGTCCTCGACGCCTACCGGACCGACAAGTTCGTGGGCTGGACCAACCAGCCGCCCGAGGGCGGCACGCCGATCTTCGGCTACGGCTATCCCGGCTACCTCGCGCTGATCGACGCCGCGTCGGTCACGCCGGAGCCGACGGCCGCGCCGACCGAGGCCCCGACGGCCAGCGAAGGCGCGGCGACCCCCGCGCCCTCCGCGGACGGCGGGCCCGCGAGCGGCGGCGACAACACGACGATCCTCCTGCTGGCCGCGGTCGTGGCGATCGTGACGGTCGTCGTGATCGGGCTCCTGCTGTCGCGCCGCCGCGGCGCGGGACCGGTGGAGGACGAGTGACGGACGCGTCACCGACGCATCCGATGACCGGCGAGGGGGAGGGCCCAGCGGCCCTCCCCGCCCGATCCGTGTAGCCGCCCAGCCATCCCGCCGTGGGCCTGCAGTACACCCTGCGCCGCGTGGCCACCGCGATCTTCACGATCGTGCTGATCGTGCTGCTCAACTTCCTGCTGTTCCGCGCGATGCCCGGCTCGCCGGAGCGCATCCTGCTCGGGCGCATGCCCGGCGTCACCCCCGAGATCCTCCAGCAGACCCGCGAGCGCTGGGGCCTCGACCGGCCGCTGTTCCCGGACCAGTTCGTCGCCTACGTGGCCTCCACGGCGCAGGGCGACCTCGGGTTCTCGTACAGCGCCCGGGGCCGGCCGGTCACCGACGTCCTGCTCCAGCGCCTGGGGCCCACGCTGCTGCTGTTCGGCCTGGGCGAGGTGTTCGCCATCGTCATGGGCCTCGCGCTCGGGGCGTACTCGGGCTGGAAACGCGGCGGGGTCGTGGACTACGTGGGCAACGGCGTCTCGCTCGTGCTGTACTCCACGCCCTACTTCCTGCTGGGCATGGGGCTGCTGCTCGTGTTCGCCACCGGCCTCGGCTGGTTCCCGACCTTCGGCATGTCCACGGCCGGCGCCACCTACGCGAGCCTCGTGGATCGCCTGGTGGACTACGGCGCGCACTTCGTGCTGCCGCTCGCCACCGTGGCGCTGGGGCTGATCGGGCAGTACGCGATCCTGATGCGCTCGTCGGTCATCGAGACCCTGGGCGAGGACTACGTGACCACGGCCCGGGCGATGGGCTTCCGGGACGGCCGGGTCCTGCGTCACCACGCGCTGCCCAACGCCATGCTGCCCACGGTGACGCTGGTCGCGATCAACCTCGGCTACGTCGTGGCCGGGGCGATCACGGTCGAGGTGGTGTTCAACTGGCCCGGCCTCGGGACGCTCACCGTCGACGCCCTGTCCAGCCGCGACTACCCGGTCCTGCAGGGCGTGTTCCTGCTGCTCAGCGTGGCCGTGGTGTTCGCCAACCTGGCCGCCGACCTGATCTACGGCGTGCTCGACCCGCGGGTGAGGACGTGAGCGCTCCGGCGGTCCCGGCGGGCACGGGCGGCGCGGTGGTCGCGCGCCCCCGCAGGCAGCCCGGGCTGCTGCGCCAGATCCTGTCCCGGCCCGACGGCCTCGCCGGGGCCGTCATCCTGCTCGCGTTCAGTGTGCTCGCCCTGGTCCCGGACATCCTGACCGGTCCGCTGCAGACCGCGATCACGGCCACGGGCCCGCGGCTGGCGCCGCCATCTGGGGCGTTCCCGCTGGGCACCGACGAGCTCGGCCGCTCGATGCTCAACCTGACCGTCCACGCGACCCGCATCTCGATGGTCATCGGCCTGCTGGCGACGCTGGTGACCGTGCTGATCGGGGCCGTGCTCGGGATCGTCAGCGGCTACGTCGGCGGCCGGTTCGACGCGCTCGTGATGCGCATCGCCGACTTCTTCCTGGTGATCCCGACCTTCGTCCTGGCGATCATCCTCACGGCGATCATCCGCGACGTGCTGGGGACCGGGTCGCGCGAGCTGTTCGGCATCCGCCTCAGCCTGATCACGATCGTCGTCGTCATCGGCATCACCAGCTGGTCGTCGACGGCGCGGATCATCCGCAGCCAGACGCTGTCGCTCAAGGAGCGCGCGTTCGTGGACCGCGCCCGCGTCGTGGGCGCCGGCGGCGGGCACATCATGCGCCGGCACATCCTGCCCAACGTCACGAACCTGATCGTGGCCAACGCCGTCCTCACCTTCGCCGGCGCGATCCTGACCGAGACGACCCTCTCGTTCGTAGGCCTGGGCGACCCGTTCCAGCCGTCGTGGGGCCAGCTGCTGGACGCCGCGCGGACCGTCGGCGCGCCGGGTCTGGGCGCCTGGTGGTACTTCGTGCCGGCGGGGGTCGGGATCGTGCTCGTCGTGTTCGCGTTCACGCTCCTCGGCAGCGCGCTGGACGCGATCCTCAACCCGAAGCTGCAGTCCCGGCGATGAGCGACACCGCCACGATCCGGGGCCGCCGCCAGTGGCCCCTGCCTAAGCTCGCGGACCCCGACGCGCCGCTGCTGATGGTGGAGGACCTCGCCGTCCGGTTCCGGATGCCCGAGGGGAGCGTCAAGGCCGTGGACGGTGTCAGCTTCCGGCTGGACGATGGCGAGGCGCTGGGCATCGCCGGCGAATCCGGCTGCGGCAAGACCACTACCGCCCTGTCCCTGGTGCGGCTGCTGCCGGCCAACGGCCGAATCAAGTCCGGCAAGGTCGAGCTGTTCGGCATCGACCTCGTGCCCCGGACCGAGCAGCAGCTGGCGCGCTACCGGTGGCGCGAGATCTCGATCGTGTTCCAGGGTGCGATGAACGCCCTCAACCCGGTGCGCCGGATCCGCGACGCGATCTCGGAGCCGATCGAGGTCCGGCTGGGCCAGTCCCGCGACGCGTCGCGCAAGCGGGCGGGCGAGCTGCTGGAGCTGGTGGGCATCCCGAAGCAGCGCGGGGCCGCCTATCCGCACGAGCTGTCGGGCGGGATGCGCCAGCGGGCGATGATCGCGATGGCGCTCGCCTGCGATCCGGCGATCGTGATCGGCGACGAGCCCACGACGGCGCTGGACGTGATGGTCCAGGCGCAGATCCTGCGGCTGCTGGAGCAGCTGCGCCGGGACCTCGGGCTGTCGCTGATCCTGATCACCCACGACCTGTCGGTGATCGCCGAGACGTGCGACCGGGTGATGGTGATGTACGCCGGGCGCGTCGCCGAGGAGGGCCCCGTGCGGCGCGTGTTCACCGCCCCGCGCCACCCGTACACGCAGAAGCTGCTGTCCGCGTTCCCCAACATCCACGCGGACCGCCGGACGCTGGACATGATCCCGGGCATGCCGCCGGACCTGCGCAACCCGCCGCCCGGCTGCCGGTTCGCGCCGCGCTGCCCGATGGCGATGCCGGTGTGCACCGAGGTCGTGCCGCCCGAGGTCCGTTTCGCGGACGGGGTACGGGTCGCCTGCCACCTGTACCCCACGTCCGATGCGCCGATGGTCGCGGCCACCGCCACGGCCACCGGGGCCGCGGCCGGCGCGGTGACCGGAGCCACCGTCGCCGCGCACCCGGAGCCCGGCGCGTGAGCGACGAACTCCTCCGCCTCGAGGGACTGGAGGTCCACTTCCCCGTGCGCGGCGGCGCGCTGGACATCGTCACCGGCCGGCGGCGCGGCGTCGTGCGCGCCGTCGATGGCATCGACCTCACGATCGCCAAGGGCGAGATCCTGGGCCTGGTCGGGGAGTCCGGCTCGGGCAAGACCACGACCGGCCGGGTCGTCGTCAAGCTCACGAAGCAGACGGGCGGCCGGATCCTGTTCGACGGGCGCGACGTGTCCACGCTGTGGGGCACCCGGGCGCTGCGCGAGTACAGGCGCCGCGTCCAGCTGATCTTCCAGGACCCGTACGAGACGCTCAACCCCAAGCACACGATCGGCGAGTTCGTGGGCGAGCCCCTGGTCGTGAACCGGATCGCGACGTCGCGCCAGGATCGCGAGCGGCGGATCCACGAGGCGCTCGAGGCGGCCGGGCTGCGGCCGGCCGCGGACTTCGCCGGCCGCTATCCGCACGAGCTGTCCGGCGGCCAGCGCCAGCGCGTCGTCATCGCCGGGGCGCTGGTCATGGACCCCGAGGTGATCGTGGCGGACGAGCCGGTCTCGATGCTCGATGTCTCGATCCGCACCGAGCTGCTGCGGCTGATGATGGACCTCCGCCGGGCGCGCGGGCTGACATACCTGTTCATCACCCACGACCTGTCGCTGGCCTGGGTCCTCGCGGACCGGATCGCGGTGATGTACCTGGGCAAGATCATGGAGATCGGCCCCGCGGAGCGCGTCATCCGCGCGCCGCGCAACCCGTACACCCAGGCGCTCGTGTCCGTCGCCCCGTCGCCCGATCCGCCGGCGGAGGGCGAGCACGCCCGGCGCACGATCCTCGAGGGCGAGACTCCCGACGCCGCCCACGTCCCGCCGGGCTGCCGCTTTCATCCGCGGTGCCCGCTGGCGTTCGACCGCTGCCGGGTCGAGGAGCCGCCGCTGTTCGACGTGGGCGGCGACCAGCGGGCCGCCTGCTGGCTCGCCGAGCCCGGAGCGCGCGGGCTGCCGACGGCCATGTCGACGCCCCCGGCGGCGCCGGGGGCGTAGTTCACCGTCGTCGGGCCGGACGGCGCCCTCGACGCGCGTCCTCCCTGCGTGTCAGGCGGCGGCCGTCTCGCCCCCGCCGTCCACGAACTTCCAGGCGACCCAGCCCAGCGCGGCGCCCACCACCGGCGCGACGATGTAGATCCAGATCGCGGTCAGGTCGGCGCCCATCAGCGCCGACCCGAGCGATCGCGCCGGGTTGACCGACGCCCCGGTGAGCGACGCCGTCGCGAAGTGGATCGCCACCAGCGTGAGCGGGATCGCGAGCGCCGCCAGCGCCGGCGCGCGCCGGGTCGAGGCGAGGATCACCGCGATGAACCCGGCCGTGGCCACGGTTTCGATGATCAGGGCCCCGATGTCCGTGACGCCGCCGCCCGGCTTCGTGACGCCCGCCGCCACCGCGTCCTGGTTGACGGCGACCACCACCAGCGCCCCGGCGGCGATCGCGCCGATGACCTGCGACACGATGTAGCCCACCGCCTCGACGGGCGTCGTCCGGCCGTCCAGCACCATGGCCACGGTCACGGCCGGGTTGAAGTGCCCGCCCGAGATGTGCCCGAACGCGAAGATCGCGGCCAGCAGGCCGAGGCCGAACGAGAACGGGACGACGAGCAGCCCGGGCACGCCCGCGGCCCCGAACGCGGCCACCGACAGGTAGCCGATCGAGAAGAACAGGAACGAACCCAGCAGCTCGGCTGCCAACTTGCGGTACTCCATCCCCGGTCAACCTCCCTTGGTCGCCGCGCCCTCCTCAGCCGGGGCGCGCACCGCCAACGAGAGTATGCGCGGGCGGGGAAGGCGTCCGTCGTCTGGCGGGCCGCCGGCGCGGCCCCGTCAGGCCGCGGCCGCCAGCGCGACCTCCGGCTCGAGCGCGAGCTCGAGGTGGACGCCGCAGCGGTCGCAGGCGATCGCGTCCGACGCCTCGTCGAACGGGGCGGCATCGCCGCACAGCGGGCAGTCGACGTGGAGCATGGGTCGGGCCTCCGATGGGATGGTGGTCGTCACGGCGCGCATCCTGGGTCCGTCCCGTGACAGCTTGCGTGTCACGACGCGCGACGCGAGCGGCCGCTCAGACCCGAGAATGAGGCGCCATGACCCCCGCGATCGAGACCCACGCGCTGCGCAAGGTGTACGGCCGGACCGTGGCGCTCGACGCGCTCGACCTGCACGTCGAGCCGGGCGAGGTGTTCGGCTTCCTCGGGCCCAACGGGGCGGGCAAGACGACGGCCGTCAAGCTGCTGCTCGGCCTGACGCGGCCGACGGCGGGCGAGGGGACGGTGCTGGGCCGCCCGATCGGGGACCGCACGGCACGCGGCAGGATCGGCTACCTGCCCGAGCTGTTCCGCTACCAGGCCTGGCTGACCGCCCACGAGGTGCTCCGCCTCCACGCCGCCCTGGCCGGCCTCGCCCCGGCTGCCCGAGCGGCCGAGATCGAGCGGGTGCTGACCCTGGCCGGCCTCGCCGATCGCGCGGACGAGCGAACCGGGGGCTTCAGCAAGGGGATGCAGCAGCGGCTGGGCCTCGCCGCTGCGCTGCTCGGGGATCCCGCCCTGGTGATCCTCGACGAGCCGACGTCCGCGCTGGACCCGGTCGGGCGGGGCGACGTGCGGGCGATCATCCGCGAGGCCCGCGAGCGCGGGTCCGCCGTGCTGCTCAACTCCCACCTCCTGGGCGAGGTGGAGCGGCTGTGCGACCGGGTCGCGATCGTCCACCATGGGCGCGTGGTGGCGTCGGGCGCGCTGGGCGACCTCCTGGGCGAGCCCACCGTCCGGCTCCGGGTCACGGACCTCCCGGGCGGCGCCACGGCGCAGGACGGGCCGCTGGCGGCCTTCGGCCCGGTTGCGCTGGAGGACGGCTGGCTCGCGATCCGGCCCATCGACCCCGACCGGATCCCGGACCTCGTGGCCACGGTCGTGGGGCTCGGCGCCCGCGTCCACGCCGTCGATCCCGCCCGCCGCTCGCTCGAGGACCTGTTCCTGGACCTCGTGCGGGGCAGCGCGGACGAGCGCCCGGCCCGATGACGCCCCGGCTGGTCCTCGCCATCGCCGGCCTCACGGTCCGGGAGTTCACGCGCCGCCGGGTCCTGTGGGTGCTGCTCGGGCTGTCGCTGGCCAGCGTCGCCCTGGTGGGCTGGGGCGTCGAGCGGCTGGTCTCCATCGCGCGCGCCGAGGGCGCCGAGGAGCTGCAGGTCCGGATCGGCGTGTCGCAGGTGCTGATCCTGATCGCGTTCATGTTCAGCTTCGTGCTCGCGATGTCGGCGGCGTTCCTCGCCGCGCCGGCGATCGCGTCCGACGTGGAGACGGGCACGGTCCACGCGATGCTCGCCCGCCCGCTGCGGCGCTCCGACCTCGTCCTCGGCCGCTGGCTGGGGTTGTCGGCCGTCGTGGCCGGGTACGCCGTCCTGTCCGGGGCGCTGGCCATCATCGTCGTGCGCCTGGTCAGCGGGCACGCCCCGCCGGAGCCGCAGGTGGCGGTCGCGTTCCTCGCCCTCCAGGCGATCGCGGTCCTGACGCTCGCGCTCGCCCTCGGCAGCCGGCTGCCGTCCATGGCGGCCGGCGCGATCACCGTGGTCCTGTTCGGGCTCGGCTGGTTCGCTGGCGTGCTGGGCAGCGTGGCGATCGCGTTCGACGCCGCCCCGCTCGCCGCGGCAACCGACATCGTCCGGGTCCTCATCCCCACCGACGGGCTGTGGCGGGGCGTCGTCTACGGGCTCGAGCCGCCCGTGGTCCTGCTGCTCATGGAGGCGAGCAACGTGCAGGCGCTGCAGGCGAACCCGTTCTTCGCCAGCGCGCCGCCCCCGGCCGCGTTCGTTGCGTGGAGCGTCGCGTGGGTCGTGCTGGTGCTGGGCGCCGGGATCGCGGCCTTCGGGCGCCGGGAGCTCTGACGGGGCGGTCGCGACCAACCCCTCGAGCCCCGGGCGCGGCCCCCCGTTCGCCTAGTTGAGCGGCGCCACGTCGAACAGGTTGCTCCGCAGCATCGACGTGCCCGACGGCCGCCTGGCGTTGTAGATGGCGCGGAACACGTCGCCCGATACCGTCTTCGAGCCCGCGGTCCCGTACAGCGTCACCCGGTACAGCCGCCCGGAGACGCCACGCCGGGTGAGGTCCAGCCGGAGCAGGTCGCCGACGTTGGTCCGGCTGTCCGCCTTGAACATCGCCGACAGCTGGACGCGGGTGAGGGTGCTGGTGCGCCAGCTGTAGAACGGCGCCGAGGCGTCGTAGGCGACCCCGCCCGCGGGCCGGTCGCTCACGCCCCGGAGGTACTTCACGGGGCCGGACGTGACGGCGCCCGTCGAGCCCACGAAGGCGTACTCGTTGTTCTCGGTCGCGGCGCCGCCGGTCGAGTGGAAGAACGCGTTCACCACCGTCGAGCCGGACTTGAGGATCGCCCCGGGCGCGGCCGCGATCACCGCGTTGGTGGCCGCCTTCTCGGCCTCGACGCCGCGGTAGACCTGCGACCGGGTGTCGTCGTAGACGTCGAACGTGCCGGTCGTCTTGATCCGGCGCACCGTGTAGCTGCGGGCCGCCACCGCCTGCGCCTTGAGCGCCTCGGCCGGCCAGCTGGCCGGCATCTCGACCGGGACCACGCCGCGCAGGTAGAGGTCCAGCTGTACGTGGTTGACCACGTTGACGTAGCCGTCCTTGAGGAACACCCGGAGCAGGCCCCGGTACGTGTCATACGAGGTGGGCTTGGACCACAGCTGCAGCGTCGTGCCCGGCTGGGCCGGCCGGACGTTGATCGCGCCCGAGATCGTGCCGCTGTGGAGGACCGTGGTGAGGTCGGCGGCCAGCACCCGTGCCTTCCAGGCGCTGGAGGTCTTCCAGATCCGGAGCACCGCATTGGCCGGGAACACCTTGGCGATGCCGTCGATTCGCCACGTCCCGCCCCGGCCGTAGATCACGAGCGGCGCGGAGGCACTGGTCCGGAAGCCGCCGAGCAGCAGGACGCGGACGGTTCGGGTGGGGCTCGTGACGGCCGGCGTGGTGCCCTTGTAGTACGCGGCGAGGATCTGTTCGGCCGTCTGGCCCGCCAGCGCGCGGCCGCGGGCGCCGTGCTGCGAGAGGCCCACCCCGTGGCCGTAGCCGCGGCCGTAGAAGGTCACGGTCGAGCCGAGCGTCGTGACGGTGGTCGGCCAGGGGTCGGGGGTCGGCGACGGGGTGGGGGAGGGCGTGGGCGAGGCGGTCGGGTCGGGCGAGGCGGTCGGGTCCGGCGAGGCGGTCGGGTCGGGCGAGCCGGAAGGCGAAGACGATGGGGAGGCCGACGGGTCGATCGATGCCGACGGGAAGGGGTCCGGCAACGGCGAGGACGGTGGCGCCGAGTCCGACGGGGACGGCGATTCGGACGGGCCGGGCGATTCGACGGCGACGGGAGTGGGTTCGGGGTCGGTCGCGAGCGCCGGCACGACCGTCGCGGACAGGACGACCGCGGCGGACATCAGAGCCGCAAGCCAGCGAATCGCACGGCCGGGGCGATCGGGTGCGGGCGACGGACGCGCGAATCGGGCGATAGCCATGCTCCCGAGTCTGCGTGGGCGTCTCGGTCCCGGCCATGGCCCTGGGGGACCAGCCCGCGACGCCACCGGTACCAGCATGCCACCGCGCGGCGTACCCTCGCAAGGTGATTCGGGTGTACCTGGGGCACGGCGCGTCGGGCACCGCGGCGTCGATGGCGCCGTGGGTCAGCGGCCTGCGGGCCAGGGGGTTCGAGGCACACGCGCTCACCCTCCCGAAGCGCCGGGCCGAGGACGCGGTGGCGGCGTTCGAGGCGCAGGTGCCGGACGAGCCGGGGATCGTGGTCGGCGGGCACTCGTACGGTGGGCGCGTGGCGTCGCTCGCGGCGGCGGGCGGAAGCTCGGACACCGGCGGCGGGCGCGCGCACGGATACGCGGGCCTGGTGTGCCTGAGCTATCCGCTGCACCGCCCTGGTGCGCCGGAGACCGCGGTGGCACGGACCGCCCACTGGCCGGCGATCGCGTGTCCGGCGCTGCTCCTCTCGGGGAGGTCCGACCCGTTCGCCCGAATCGACCTGCTCGAGGGCGCGATCCGGCTGCTCCCGGACGGGCGCCTGGTCACCTGGCCGCGGCTCGGCCACACGCTCAAGCCCGTGCTGGCCGAGGCGCTCGACCGCTTCGCCGAGTTCCTGGCGGGGCTGGACGGGGCCGGCGGCTCCTGACGTTCGGCCCGGACCCGCGCCTCCGTGCAGGCGCGGCCGGTTGAGTCGCGGTTGAGTGGCGGATGGGTGACCCCGGCTACGATGCCCCAATGACGAACGCGAGTGCCATCGACGGCCGGCCGCGGTGTGCCTGGGGCGACACACCGGACGAGTTGTACCGCGCCTACCACGATGAGGAGTGGGGCGTGCCCGTCCGTGACGAGCGCCACCTGTTCGAGTTGCTGATCCTCGAGGGCGCCCAGGCCGGCCTGTCCTGGAACACGATCCTGCGCAAGCGCGACGGGTACCGGCGCGCGTTCGCCGGCTTCGACCCGGCGGCCGTGGCCGCGTTCGGGGAGGCGGACGTCGCCCGGCTGCTGGCCGATGCCGGGATCGTGCGCAATCGCGCCAAGGTCGCGGCCGCGATCGACAACGCGCGTGCGACGCTCGAGCTCCGGGCGGCCGGCCCCGGCCTCGTCGAGCACCTGTGGTCGTTCGTCGGTGGCCGGCCCATGGTCAACCGGTTCGCGACGCTGGGCACCATCCCCGCCGAGACGGACGAGTCGCGCGCGATGAGCCGGGACCTCCGGGCCCGTGGCTTCCGGTTCGTGGGCCCGACGATCTGCTACGCCCTGATGCAGTCCGCCGGGCTGGTGAACGACCACGAGGTCGGCTGCTTCCGCTGGGCCGAGGTCCAGGCGGTGGCCTGAGGCCCGCACTGGCGCGCGGCACCCGACACGGACCGGCATCGGTGCTCGGGCTCGGCGCCTGCCCATCGGCCGTCGGGCCCCGGCTCACCCGCCGGCCATCGGTCCCGCCCTCCGCTGGGCGGCTGACCCGCCCGCCGGCTCGTGGCAACACGCCGCCGGCTCGTGGCGATACGCGGCAGCCGGGCCGAGCCCCTCGGCCGCCGGACGCGGACCGGCCCCGGTCCGCCGAAGCGGGCCGGGGCCGAGGTTGGACGCGGAGACGGGAACGGGTCGCTACTTCGCGACGAGCGTGCCCGTCATGTCCGGGTGCACGTCACACCGGAAGAAGTACGTGCCGGCGTCGAGGGCCGGGACGTCGTAGACCTTGACCGCGGGGCCACCGAAGATCTCGCCCTGGTAGACGACCTGGCTTGCCGACGCGTCGGTGTAGATCGCGACGTTGTGGGGCGGGCCCTCGCGGTTGTCGAAGGTGAGCTGGAACGGCTTGCCGGCCGGGACGGTGACCTCGGCGGTCGTGAACCTGAGCTGGTCGGCGACGATCACCGGCGCGTTCGGGTCGGCCGGTCCCGCCGACGGTGCCGGGCTGCCGCCGCCGGCATTGGTGGAGCTGCAGGCGGCCGCCGCGAGCGCGACGGTGGCGAGGGCGAGGGTGGCGATGAGGCGCTTCACGGTGGGTACCTCGGTGTCGGGCGTGACGGATCGATCGGTCAGGCGGACGCGGCGCCCTCGGCGCGGCGGATGCCGAGCTTCGAGAGCCCCAGCGCCAGCTCGCGGCGCACGACCGTGACCGGGTTGCCGTCGGCGCGCAGGAAGTCGACGATCAGCAGGAAGACCAGCGAGACCTCGATGGCCTTGGCGACGTACGCGGTGGAGTAGTACGGGCCCTGGATCGCCCACATGACGATCGCGGTCAGCGCGTAGCCCATCAGCCCGAGGCGGACGATCCAGCGGAAGCGGATGGCCAGCGAGATCGGCACGATCATCGCGACGGCGGCCACGGCATAGCCGGTGGCGTTGAGGGTGAACAGCAGCCCGCCGAGGGTGCTGTGGATGTAGGCGGTGCCCAGGGTCAGGGCGACGATGCCGAAGCGGAGCGCGACGCCTGCGACGGTGAGGTCGCTCTTCGTCGTGTCGGTCATGGCGGGGAACCTCCGGGTGTGACGTGCGGGTCGTTGGGGAGCGGCGGGGGTCCGAGGAGTGCCGGCCGGGGTTGCCGGCGACAGCACGAACCGTACGGGCCGCCCTGGGCCGCCAACCGCGGACGGGAGCCGCCACGCGGCGTCCACGAGTGCCACCACCCGGTCATCGACGCCGGTCCGCCCGGGCTCCGTCATCCGGCCCACCGCCGATCGGACGGATGACGTACGCCCGAACGAGGACGCCGGTTTAGACTCGTGCGCGTCGTGGCCCCCGCTCGCGCTCGTCGCCGTCCCGTCACCGCCGCCCGGTCCGCCGGCGCCGCGCCGCCGTCCCCGGCGCCCGAACGCCCGGGCGCGACCGAGGGCGTCCCGGAGCTGCTGCGGCGGGCGACCGAGGAGGCGGCCGGCCTGCTCGGCGCCGACGGCGCGTTCCTGTACCTCCTCGACCAGGCGACCGGGCGGCTGCGGCTGACGCACAGCGCGGGCGTCGACGAGATCGGCCGCCAGGCGTGGGTCCACACGCTCGAGCTGGCGCCCGGCGAGGGCATGTTCGGACGGTCGGTGGAGCAGCGCAAGGTGCTGGTCACCGGCGACTACCCGGCCGACACGTCGTTCGTGCACGCGCAGGGCCCCGACCTGATCGTCAGCCAGGCATCGATCCAGTCGATGGTCGTCGCCCCGCTGGTGGCCGGCGAGGAGGTGTTCGGCGCCCTCGGGACGTTCTCGCGGGGGCGGGACGCGTTCACCGGCCCGCAGGTGGCGCTCGTCCGGGCGCTCGCCGACCACGCGGCGATCGCGATGGCGAACGCGCGCCTGATCGACGAGCTGGACCGCTCCCGGGCGGCGCTCGAGCGGCAGGCGGAGGTGGAGCGCGCCCTGCGCGAGCTCGGCACGCGGATCTCGGGCGCCAGGGACCCGGACGCCGTCGTCCAGTTCACGATCGACGAGGCGCTGCGACTGCTCGACGGGGACGGCGCCCGGATCGACATCGTGGACGCCGACCTCGGGCTGCTCCGGGGCATGTACCAGTCCGGCGACGAGGAGATCTCCGCCACCGAGTGGCCCGACGACCCCGACGACCGGCTCGAGGTGGGGGCCTCGGGTCGAGCCGTCGTCACCGGCCAGACCTACGTCACCGGCGACTACCTGACCGACGCCACGATCGTCCATGGCACGGGGCCCGACACCTACGCCCGGAGCAAGGGAATCGCCTCCGTCATCGCGACGCCGCTGTTCGGCGACCACGGTCCGTTCGGCGCGCTGACCGTGTGGTCCACGCGCCGGGACGCGTTCGGGCCAGAGCACGGGACCCTCCTCGAGACCATCGCGGGCCAGGGCGCCGTCGCGCTCGGGCGGGCGCGCCTGATCGAGGAGCTGGGGCGGTCGCAGGAGACGCTCGCCCGCCGCGCAGAAGAGGAGCGCACGCTCCGCGAGATCGCGCGGCGGCTGATGACGATCCAGGACCCGGCCGAGCTGCTGCAGGACGTCGTGGCCGAGGCGGCCCGCCTGCTGGGCTCGTCGGGTGCGGTCATCGACCTGCTGGACCCGGTCACCGGCGAGGCCAGGTGGGCGCATGACGCCGGCATCGACGACGCGACCCGCGACGAGTGGCAGCGGCGCGCGGCGGGTGTGGACGGCGTCGTGCTCGCGATCCGGGAGCGGCGCGTCATCGTCAGCGACGACTACGCCGCCGACCCCCGGTTCCCCGACGGCGAGGTCAACCGCGCCTTCCTCGAGCGGGCGGGGATCCGGTCGATCGCGTTCGCGCCGATGGTCGGCGAGGCGGTCGTCCTCGGCACGCTGGCGGTGTTCGCCGGAGAGGCCGGCCGGTTCGGCGACCAGGACGCGGCGCTGCTCGGGGCGCTCGCGGACCTGGCCACGATCGCGATCCACAACGCGGAGCTGATCGCCGAGCTCGCCAGCTCGCGCGAGGAGACGGCCCGGCGCGCCGAGACCGAGCGGACGCTGCGCGAGATCGCCGCCCGGGTGACCGCGATCCGGGACCCCGAGGCGATCCTGGGCCTGATCGTGGACGAGGCCCGGCGGGTGCTGGGCTCCGACGGGGCCCACCTGACCCGGATGTCGGACGACGGCACCTTCCTGCGCCCGGTGGTGATCACGGGCGAGATGAACGACGACACCCGGGCCTGGCTGCGCAGCCAGCGGTTCCCGATCGACGGCGGCATCAACGGTCTGGCCGCCGGGCAGGGTCGCGTCGTGTGGAGCCCGAACTACGCCACCGACCCCCGCATCCCGCGCGAGGAGGACGACCTGCAGGTCGCCGAGCGGATGGGCCTGGGCGCGATGGCGGCAGCCCCGCTGCGTGCCCCGGGCGGCGAGGTCATCGGCACGCTCGCGATCAGCTACCGCGCCCCCGGCCCGATCGCGGCGGACCGCCTCGCGACGCTCCAGGCGCTGGCCGACCACGCGGCGATCGCGCTCTCCAACTCGGACCTGCTCGCCCGGCTGGGGGCATCGGAGAGCAGCTACCGCCGGCTCGTGCAGGCGACGCCGGACGTGATCTGGCGCAACGACGCCGAGGGCCGGTTCACGTTCATCGCGGAG
This sequence comes from Chloroflexota bacterium, assembly GCA_040755495.1. Lineage (GTDB taxonomy): Bacteria > Chloroflexota > Limnocylindria > Limnocylindrales > CSP1-4 > CAIXZV01. Next base: position 4,611 of record JBFMAT010000009.1, on the reverse strand, counting down.
GGCGCGGAGGCGCTGTTCGGGTGGCGCGCGGACGAGCTGGTGGGCCGGCACTTCTCGTACATCGTGGCCCCCGATTCGATGCCCGATGCCGGCCGCGCCTGGGAGGCCCTGGCCTCGACGCCGGACGCGATCTGGCGCCTGCCGTTCGTGCTCCGGCGGAGCGACGGCAGCACGTTCCCGGCCGAGGTGTCCGCGGTGACCTCGTTCGACAACGGGGTGTTCGCGGGCGCGCAGGGCACCCTGCGCGACGTCAGCGACCGCGAGCGCCTGGAGCGCGAGCTGCGGTCGTCCGAGGAGCGCTACCGCGGCCTGGTCCAGTCGTCGCCGGACCTGATCTTCGAGATGGACGGCAACGGCGTCTACACCTTCTACTCCGACCGGACCGAGGAGGTGATCGGCTGGCAGCCCGGCGAGATGATCGGGCGGCCGTTCACGGACTTCGTCGACATGTCCGCGTTCCCCGAGGCCCCCCGACGGTTGGCGGAGATCGCGGCCAACCCCGGTCGGCCGTTCACGGACCGGCTCGTGATCCGGCACCGGGACGGCACCCCGATCCCGTTCGAGGTCAGCGTCGTGGGCCAGGCCGGCGACGACGGCGGGCTGGTCGCGATCCGCGGCATCGCCCGCGACATCAGCCTCCGCGAGCGCCTGGAGCGCGAGCTGCGCGCCTCCGAGGAGCGGTACCGGTTCCTGGTCGAGAACTCGCCCGACGTCGTGTTCTCGGTCGACGCCGAGGGCCGCTTCACGTACGTCTCCGAGTCGATCGTGCGCCTCACCGGGTTCACCAGCGCCGAGCTGGTCGGCCAGCCGTTCTCGGGGATCGTGACCCCGGACACCATCCCGATCGCGATCGAGCGCTGGACGGACTCGGACAACCAGCCGGGACAGGCGCACGTGCTGCGGCTGGAGCTCCGGTGCAAGGACGGCACGGCGGTGCCGGTCGAGGTCCACTCGGTCGGCGTGCCGGACTCGGACGACCGGTTCGCGGGCGTCCACGGCTCGGCGCGCGACATCGGCGAGCGGGAGCGCCTGGAGGCGGAGCTGCGCGCGTCCGAGGAGCGCTACCGCTCGGTGATCCAGTCCTCGCCCGACCTCATCTGGGCGACCAACCGCGCCGGGCGCTACGTGTTCGTCTCGGACCGCGTGCGCGACCTGCTGGGCTGGGAGCCCGAGGACGTCCTGGGCCGCCCGTTCCGGGAGTTCATCGACGAGGCGTCGGTCGACGCCGCCAACGACGAGTGGGCGCGGCTGGCGCTCGAGCCCGGCCGGACCAAGACCCAGCGCCTCGACCTCCGCCACCGGGACGGCTCGCTGCGCCCGTTCGAGGTCAGCTCCGTGGCCGTCGTCCGTGACGGGCAGGTCGAGAACGTCTACGGCATCGCCCGCGACATCGCCGAGCGCGAGCGCCTGGAGGCCGACCTCCGCGAGTCCGAGGAGCGCTACCGGTTCCTGGTCGAGAACTCGCCGGACGTCATCTACGCCACGGACGCGGAGGGCCACATCACCTACTTCTCCGAGTCGGTGGAGCGAGTCCTGGGCTGGACGCCGTCGGAGGTCGTGGGCCGCCACTTCCGGGACATCGTCCGGACGGGGAGCGGGGCGCCCGTGGGCACCCGGTTCGCGGAGCTCGCCCGGGGCATGCCGGACCTGACCACCCGCATGGAGCTCCAGGACAGCACCGGCGCCTACCGGCCGTTCGAGGTGACCGCCGCCGCGATCCGGCGCGACGGGGTGTTCGCCGGCGTCCACGGCTCGGCCCGCGACATCGGCGAGCGGGAGCGGCTGGAACGCGAGCTGCGCGATTCGGAGGAGCGCTATCGCTACCTCGTCCAGTCCTCGCCGGACCTGGTGTGGATGACCGACGATGAGGGCTGCTTCACGTTCGTGTCCGACCAGGCGCGGACGATCCTGGGCTGGGAGCCCGAGGAGCTCCTCGGGCGCTCGTTCGCGGACCTGGCCCCGCCGGAGGGGCGGCGCGGCGCCGTCGCCCGCTTCCGCTACCTCCAGCGCCGGCCCACCGAGGCGCATCGCTCCCGACTCAAGGTGCTGTCGCGTGACGGCCGCGAGCTGTCGATGGAGATCACCGGCATCGGCATGGTCGGCGAGGGGCGGTTCCTGGGCGCCCACGGGGCGGCCCGCGACGTGAGCGAGCGCGACCGGCTGGAGCGTGACCTCCGGCGCCAGGCCGCCGAGCTGGCCTCGTCCGAGGAACGCGCCCACCTCGCGCGCGAGCTCCACGACTCGGTGACCCAGGCGCTGTTCTCGATGACGCTGCTGTCGCGGAGCGCGGAGCTGCTGCTCCAGAAGGACCCGGCCCAGGTGCCCGAGAAGCTGGCCGCGCTGCGCGAGCTCCAGCGCGACGCGCTGGCCGAGATGCGGGCGCTGATCTTCGAGCTCCGGCCCGGCAACATCGAGGAGAACGGGCTGATCCAGGCCCTGCGCACCCACAGCGCCGCCCTGTCCGGCCGGATCGGCCTGCCCGTGGTGGTGGAATCGGACCTGCCGGACCGGCCGCCGATCGAGGTCGAGGAAACGCTCTACCGGATCGCGCAGGAGGCGCTCCACAACGTCGTCAAGCACGCCGGCGCCCGCCAGGTGACCCTCGACGTGGGCCGCGTGGCCGAGGGCGTCCGGCTGCGGGTCGTCGACGACGGGCGGGGCTTCGACCAGGCGACCGTGCCGGACGGCCACCTGGGCCTGGCCGGCATGCGGTCGCGCGCGGAGCGGCTCGGCGGCCGCCTCGTGGTGACCAGCGCCGTCGGCGGCGGGACCACGATCGAGGTGGTCGTCCCCGACCCCGCGCCCGGGCCGGCGACCAGCGCGGCCGACGCCCTCGACGCCGTCGCCGACGCCTGACGGCCGCGAGGATCGGGGTCGGCGCGAGCGCCGCGGGCGACGCCCGACGCAGGCGGGGTACGTCAATTGACCCACCGGTTGATCCGGCGCTCGTCCCTGCTCGTGGCGCGGAGCGTCGGGCACCATCTGGCGCATGACCGAACCCGCCCCGTCCCAGGCCGCCACCGATGCCCAGCCGGCATCGGGCGTCCCGGCGCGGGACGCGGCGCTGCGGCTCGTGGTCGTCGACGCGGACGATCGCACGCGTGAGAGCGTCGTCGGCCTGCTCGGCATCCGCGAGCGCTTCCGCGTCGTGGGCAGCGCCGGTCACCTCGGGGCCGCGATCGGCCTCGTGGAGCAGCAGCGCCCGGACGTCGTGATCGTGGACCCGCGCCTGCCCGAGGTCTCGGGTGGCGTGGCGCTGATCCGCGCCATCCGGGGGATCGACCCGGGGATCCGCATCCTCGCGGTGGGCTGGTCTCCCGAGCTGGAGCACGACACGCTCGAGGCCGGCGCCGACGGGTTCGTGCGCAAGACGTTCCGCCCCGCGGAGCTGGCCGACGCGATCTCACGGTGCATGGCGTCCGGGGCCGATCGTCCCGCCACCGGCATCATCCTCTAGGAGTAGACTGCCGAATGCGTTCCAGCCCTGTCGCCGCCGGCGCCCCGGCAGCGTTCCCCGGAGACCCCCACGTGGACGACGCCCCGCGCATACGCGTGCTCCTCGTCGACGACCATGCGGTCGTCCGGATGGGCCTGCGTTCGTTCTTCGACCTGTTGCCGGACATCGAGGTCGTGGGCGAGGCATCCGACGGCAGCGAGGGCGTGGCGATGGCCCGCCGCCTCACGCCGGACGTCGTGCTGATGGACCTCCTGATGCCCAACATGGACGGGGTCACGGCGATCGGCCGGATCAAGGCCGAGCTTCCCGAGACGGAGATCGTCACGATGACGAGCTTCATCGAGGAGGAGCAGGTCACCGCCGCCCTCGAGGCCGGCGCGTCGGGCTACGTGCTCAAGGACGCCGAGGCCGAGGAGGTCGCCCAGGCGATCCGTGCCGCCTTCGCCGGCGAGGTCCACCTCGACCCGCAGGTCGCCCGCCTCCTGGCGCAGCGGATGCGCGCGAAGAAGGAGCCGGAGCCGGTCGAGCCGCTCACGGAGCGCGAGAAGGACGTGATGCGGCTCCTCGGCCAGGGGATGTCCAACAAGGACATCGGCGCCCAGCTGTTCATCACCGAGCGCACCGCGCGCACCTACGTCAGCAACATCCTGGGCAAGCTCGGGCTCGCGTCCCGGACCCAGGCCGCCCTGTGGGCGGTCGAGCACAAGCTCGCCGAGCCGCCCAGGGCCTGACCGTCCTCCGCCCGGCACGCTCCGGGCCCGCGGCCCCGGCCCGCCTGCGTCGATCGGCGTAGACGGGCCTCGTCATGCGACGTACCCGGATTCCGGACACCCGGCCGCGTGGTTCGGCCACCCCCGACGATCGTGGCTCGGCCCGCGCCCGTCGATGATCTCCTCACCGGACCGAGCAACGGACCCGGAGGAAGGAGACCAAGAGATGTTCGGCACCCAGGACCTCGCGCAGGTCCTCCGCCACCAGGAGCAGCTCCGCCGCGAATCGGCGCAGCACCGCCTGGCGGCTCGGAGCAACCGGCAGGAGCCCCGGAAGGCCCAGGCGCGCCGCGTCTTCGGCCTCCGTCTCTCCCTCGCCTGACACCCCCCCACCGACCGGCGGCCGCGAGGCCGCCGGTTTCGGCGTTCCCGGGGCTCCCGTCC
>JBFMAT010000008.1:0-100832 GCA_040755495.1 Chloroflexota bacterium | reverse complement strand
AACGAGCGGGTGGTGGCGATCCGGCCCTCGCCCGGGTCGAGCCGGAGCATCACCTCGCCCAGCGCCACGAGGTCCCAACGGCAGGCGTCGGCCGGCCGGATCACGAGGTCCGTCATGCGGCGGTCCGCGGCGTGGGGGCCCCGTCCCTCCGCGCGCCCTCGATGGTGGCCACGAACCGCGCCGCGGCCTCGCGGCCGGCGGCGAACGATGCCTCGGCGCGGTCCGGCCAGGCGAACACCTGGACGGTCACCAGCCCCGCGAACCCGGTTTCGCCGAGGGCCCGCGCCACCTCGTCGAAGTCGATCTCGCCCTGGCCGGGGTCCAGGTGCTGGTGGACGCGGACCTGCGGGCTGGCCGGGTTCAGGATCGTTCGCTGCGGCCGGAACGTGTCGGCGAGGTGGACGTGGTCGAGTCGCCCGGCGGCGTGCGCGACCTGCTCGCGTGCCGTCCCCCCGAGGTGGAACGCGTGGGGGACGCAATGGAGGTAGCGCAGCCCGTCGAGGTCGGCGGCCTCGAGCAGGTCGATGGCGGCGTCCGTGGTCTCGATGAAGTCTCCGGGGTGCGGCTCGACGGCGACCGTGAGGCCCGCGTCGAGCAGGTCGCCGCGCAGCTCGCCGAGCGAGCGCAGGAACGCGTCGCGGCTCGCATCGGGGCGTGCCGGGTCGCCGGACAGCTCCGTGTTGATCCGCGGGGCACCGATCGCCGCCGCGGCCGCGATCCCGTCGCGCCACCAGCCCACGGCCCGCCGGCGCGCGGTCTCGTCCGGGCTGGACCAGGCCTGGATCACCGCCAGCGAGGCGATCTCCACCCCCAGCCCCGCGGCGAGGCCGGCGACCCGCCGGAGCTCGCGAACGGACGTGACGGGTGCGCCGAAGGCCGGCACGACGTCCGGCCGGTTGCCCAGCTCGACGGCCCGGTACCCGGCGGCCACCGCGGCTCGCAGTCCGTCGTCCACGGGGCGTGGCGCGAGCATCGCGGGGTCGAGCGCGATCCGGACGAGCGGCATCGTCATGCCTCCGGCACGATCACGGCCTTGCCCGGGACCGCGTGGGCCCGCAGGGCATCCAGGGCGGCGTTGATCTCCGGCAGCGGCCAGGTCGTGATCTCCGGCAGCCGGATCGACGCGTCCGCGGCCATCCGCAGGGCCGTCTCCAGGTCGTCGCGGCGACCGGAGCGCACGCCGCGGATCACGGCCTCCTTGCGCGCGACGGCCGCGAGGTCGAGGTCCGGCGCCTTGGCATAGCCGGCGAGCAGGTACTCGCCGCGGGGACCGAGCCTGGCGATCCCCGGCACGATCACGTCCGGCACGCCAGCACAGTCGATGACCACGTCGTACGCGGCCTCGGCGTCGTCGAACGACGGCACCACGCGGTGCCCGAGCGCCGCGAGGGCGGCCCGCCGGAGCGGGCTGGGATGGACCACGTCGACGGGCACGCCTGCGACCCGGAGCAGCTCCGCGCACAGGAACCCGATCGGACCGGCGCCCACGACCAGCACGCGCCCGGGCGCGCGCGCGAGCGCCATGCGGACGCTGTTGGCGGCGGTGGGTCCGGCGTCCACCAGCGATGCGGCCGCGATGGCATCGAGCCCGGCGGGCACCTCGACGGCCTGCGCCCGGTGGATCCGGACGCGGTCCGCGAACCCGCCCCAGGCCCCCAGCACGCCGGTGATCGACCGCAGGTCCGGGCACAGCCGCTCGTCGCCGGCGCGGCACGTGGCACACCGTCCGCAGCCGGTGAAGTTGGTCATCGTCACCCGGCGGCCGAGCCAGTCGGCGGCGTCGCGCGTCGCGTCGACGACGACGCCCACGGTCTCGTGGCCGAGCACGAACGGGGGCGACGGCCGGTAGGACGAGCCGGCCACGATGTGCAGGTCCGTGCCGCAGATCCCGCAGGCCTCCACCCTGACCAGCAGCTCCGCCGGGCCGTCGAGGACCGGCGCCGGGACCTGGGCGACGTCGAGGCGCGCCGCGGGGATGGTTCGCAGCACGGCGGCCTGCATCGTCGACGACCCGCCGCCGACCCGAGTGTCCACCGCTCACCTCCATGTGTCGCCCGTGACCGGCGCTGGCGCCATTTGATGCACTCGACGCACCGTCTTGCATCTGGCGCAGCCATGATGCCACGCGCCGCAGCGCGCGGCAACGGTCCACTTTGCGTTCCGACAACGGTACATCGGCCTTGACATCGCCGGCGGCCATTCGATACTGAAGGTGCATGCGACGCAACGCGTTTCACCAGTAGCACGAGATTGCCAACAGATGACCGATCCCTGGAACCTCGCGGGGCAGCTCGCCCTGGTCACCGGCGCCTCGTCGGGCATCGGGCGCGCGACGGCCGGCGCGCTGGCCGGCGCCGGCTGCCGCGTGGCGGCGCTGGGCCGCAACGAGGCGGCCCTGCAGGCCCTCGCGTCCGAGCTGGGTGACGACCGCTGCCTGCCCATTCCCGTCGATTTCGCGGATGCCGCGGCCACCCTCTCCTCCGTGGCCGCGGCCATCCGGCTCCTGGGCGGGCTCGACCTGGTCGTGAACAACGCCGGCGTGGGCTACCGGGCGGACGTGCTGGACACGACCCTCGAGCAGTGGGACACGACGTTCGCGGTCAACACCCGCGCCCCGTTCCTCGTCTGCCAGGCCTCGCTGCCCACGATGCTCGAGCAGGGACACGGCGTGTTCGTCAACGTCGCGTCGGTCGGCGGCGTCATCGGCATCCCCAGCCGGGCCGCGTACGGCGCCTCCAAGGCCGCGCTGATCTCGCTGACCCGGAGTCTGACCGTGGACTACGCCGAGCGCGGCATCCGCGCCAACTGCGTCGCCCCCGGGACCACGGAGACTCCCTGGGTGGACCGGATCGTCGCCGGAGCACCCGATCCCGCCGAGCTGCGCCGCCAGATGGCGCAGCGCCAGATCGTCGGCCGGCTCGGCACCGAGGCCGAGATCGTCGACGCGATCCTGTTCCTTGCCTCACCGCACGCGTCGTTCTTCCACGGCGCGACGGTGGTCGTCGACGGCGGCTACAGCGTCCGGTAGCCGTCCGCCACCACGTCACGAGGTGTCGATCGTTGCTCTCGTAGCATCCTCTTGCCGGTCTGTGGTGCAGTTGACGCATCATGTAGCATTCATTGCACCACTGAGTCGCAGCATGGAGGCACCGCGCGGACAGAGGTGACCGGGGCGCGCGCCCTGGACAGGAGAGATGTGTGTAGGAGGAACAGGCTTTGACGCTCCGGACTCAGTGGAGGCGCTCCACTGCCATCCTCGCCATGGCCGGCCTGCTGGCCGGCTGCTCCGGTGGGGCCACGCCCGCTCCCACGGACACGGCACCGGCGACCACGGCCCCGGACTCGGCGCCGCCCGTCGAGTCGCCCTCCGAGGCGGCCGGGCTGCCCGACTGCTCGGACATCGGGGACATCACGCTCACCGTCGGCTTCTCCGAGGCCGGTGAGGTCATCCAGGACGAGTTCAAGAAGCTGGCCGCGGAGTTCGAGGCGCAGAACCCCAACGTCAAGATCCAGATCAACGCCAAGGACTGGGCCTCGGCCTGGGACACGATCAAGCTCGCCATGGCCGGCGACAACCCGCCGGACGTGATGCAGGCCAACCACGGCTGGACGATCAACGGCGCCCTGATGAAGGCCGGCCTCATCCTCAACCTGGACGAGTACGCGACCGCCTTCGGCTGGCAGGACGCGTTCCCGGCCTCGGCCCTCAAGGTCCAGAAGTTCACCACCGACGGCAAGACGTTCGGCGAGGGCTCGATCTGGTCGATGACCCAGGCGATCCAGTACGTCGGCGTGTTCTACAACAAGGAGAAGCTCGCGGCGCTGGGCGTCACGGACGTCACCACGCTGGACACGAAGGACGCGTTCCTCGCGCTCCTGGACCAGGCCAAGGCCGCGGGCGAGCTGCCCGTGATGCTCGGCGATTCCGACCGCTGGCCGGCGCTCCACAACCTGTCGCTGTTCAACGGCTGGTACGTCCCGACCGAGGACATCAACAACTGGGTGTTCAACGTCCCCGGCAGCACCTACAACGACGCCGGGCACGTCCAGGCCGGCAACGACTTCCGCGCCTGGATGGAGAAGGGCTACTACAACGAGGACGCCCTCGCGACCAGCTTCAACGACGCGGTCGCCCGCTTCGGCAAGGGCGAAGGCGTGTTCTACATCGGCGGCACGTGGGCCCTGGGCGACATCTACAAGGCCATGGGCGACAACGCGGGCTTCATGCTCTACCCCGTCGGGGACAGCGGCAAGCACGCGGCCGTCGGCGGCTACAGCCTGCCGTTCGTGGTCTCGTCCAAGACCAAGTACCCGGACTGCGCCGCCTCGTTCGTGAACTTCATCACCCAGTCCCCCGAGGCGATCGCCGCGCAGATCGCCGCCGGCCGGCCGTCGTCGGCCCTCGCCGGCGCCAACGCCACGATCGACAACCCGCTGCTCAAGCAGATGGCCGACGAGTACGCGCGGCTCAACGCGGACAACGGGCTGTTCACGTGGGAGGACTGGCCGACTCCGACGATGGGGACCCTGATGATGGCCCAGAGCCAGCTGCTGCTGGGCGGGCAGATGACGTCGGAGGCCTACGCCAAGGCCGTCCAGGACAACTGGGACGAGTACATGGCGAGCCTGCCGTAGCGCCACCCGGACCGATGGAGGAGGCCCCCGGCCTCCTCCATCGCCGCCCCGTTCCGACCCGCAGCGAGCAAGGAAGACAGGCCCTGATGGACAAGGTCATCATCACCGTGACCGTCGACAGTTCGGCGTCGTACCCCGGCTTCTCGGCCATGCCGCGGATCGATGACACGGCCGCGGTCGCCGACGAGTACGTCCGCGCGATCGACGCAGGGGCCAGCCTCGTCCACCACCATGGTGTCCACTACCTCGAGGACACCATGCAGCCCGACGGCCGGCGGCTGTCGCGGACCGACTACGCGGGCTGGGGTGACCTGACCGAGCGGATCCGGTCGCGGCGTGACGCGATCATCCAGTTCGGCATCGCCAGCGCGCGGATCGAGGAGAAGATCGCCCTGTTCGACCACCGGCCGGACATGATGTCGTACGCGTTCAACGCCCACGACGAGTTCTTCCAGCCGGACCCGGCCCTGCCGGCCAACGAGCAGTACGGGATCCACACGCGCCCCGAGCTCGAGGAGTTCTGCGCGGCCGCCCTCGCGCACGGCGTCAAGCCCGAGGTGGAGGCCTTCTACACGGGGGCGTTCTGGAACCTCGAGTACATCCGCCGCAAGGGGCTGCTCGCGGACCCGGTGTGGGCGACCCTGCTGATCGGCTGGCAGGGCGGTGCCTGGACCCCGCCGACCCCCGAGTCGCTGCTCTACCTCGTGCACCACCTGCCCCAGCGGGTGAACTGGAACGTCAGCGTGATGGACCCGGCGACGCAGTGGGGGCTGCTGGGCCTCGCGGTCAGCATGGGCGGCCACGTGCGGGTCGGCTGGGAGGACAACCCCTACCTGCCGGACGGGACGCCGTCCCGCTCCAACGCCGAGCTCGTCGACACGATCGTGGGCATCGCGCGCCTGTTGGGCCGCGAGCCGGCGACCCCGGACGAGGCGCGCGGGATCATCGGCCTGCCGCCACGCGTCGCGCAGGCCCAATCGGCCGGTGCCGCCTAGTGGAGTCGACTCGCCCGGTCGATGGCCGGCGCGCGTCCCGGCGCCGGCCCGGACATCGGCCCCGGAGGGCAGGGTGAGCGCCGGAGCGGACGCGGCACGGGGCACGCCGGGGCCGGCACCCGTCGACCCAGAGGACCCGCGATCGCTGGTCGGTCGCGTGTTCCGCACCCTGGAGCTGATCGCCGAGCGGCCGATGGCCCCCGCCGAGCTCGCCCAGCGGCTCGACATCGACCGCAGCTCCGCCCTCCGCCTGCTCCGCCAGCTGTCGACGACGGGGTACGTCGCACGTGACGACCAGTCCCGTCGATATGGCACGGTCGGCGCTCGATTCCTCCAGCTCGTTTCCTACACTCCGGATCACACGGATCTCAGCGAGCTGGTCGACCCGATCCTGCGGACGGTGCGGTCCCAGTACGGCGAGGCCACCCTGCTGGCGGTCCCTGCCAGGGGATCGATGGTGTACGCGGCATTCTTCCCGTCCCGTCAGATGCTGGGGGTCAGGGAGCAGCTGGGCTCCATCCGGCCGATGCACTGCTCGGCGGTGGGCAAGGCGTACCTGTCCGGGCTGGACGACGACGCGCTCGATCGGGAGCTGGGGCGGATCGCGTTCGAGGGCGGCACGGCGCACGCGGCCAGGGACCGGGCGACGCTGTACCGCCAGGTGCTCGAGGCCCGGTCCGCCGGCTTCGCGCTGGACCGCGACGAGACCTCCGTGGGCGTGAGCTGCGTCGCCGTGCCGCTCCGGGTCGGCAGCTCGCTGATGGGCGCCATTGGGCTGACGGGTCCCTCCACGCGGCTGCCGGACGGCCTGCTCGAGCGGATCGGGCGTGACCTCGCCGCCACCGGCTCCAACCTGCGCCGCCTCGTCGGGCGGGCACCGTGACGGCCCAGCGCTCCGCGCTGCCTCGCCGCTCCGCGCCGCCCCACCGCTCCGTGCCGCCCCGCGGGCTGGGTGACTCGCGGCTCCTGCCGTACCTGCTGATCCTGCCCAGCCTCGCGTTCTACGTCGCGTTCGTGATCGTGCCGATCATCATGACCCTGTCGCTGTCGATGTTCCGCTGGGACGGCCTGACCCAGCCCGTGTTCGTCGAGCTCGCCAACTTCCGCAAGGTCCTCGGCGACCCCAACGCGCGCGGCACGTTCCTGACCGCCCTGTGGTTCGTCGGGCTCCAGGGGATCCTGCCCGTCCTGATGGGCCTGCTGCTGACCGTGGCCATGACCCGGACCCGGATCCGCGGCATGAGCTTCTTCCGGCTGGTGTTCTTCATCCCGTACACGCTCGCGCTCGCGGTCGTCGCGATCGCCTGGCGCTGGCTGCTGGCCCTCGACGGGTCGGTCAACCAGGTCGTCGGGTCCGTGCTGGGCGACGACGCGCGGAACGCCTGGCTGGGCGACTTCTTCTGGGCCATGCCCTCGCTGGGGGTGATGGGCGCCTGGGTGAACTTCGGCTTCGTGCTCGTGCTGCTCCTCGCCGGGGCGCAGCGCATCCCCAGGGACCTCTACGACCAGGCGCGCGTCGACGGCGCCGGCGCGTGGCGCGAGTTCGTCTCGGTGACCCTGCCCGGCCTGCGCTACGAGCTGGCCGTCGCGCTCACGATGACCGTGATCTTCGCCCTGCGGATGTTCGACCTGCCGCTGATGACGACCCGCGGCGGCCCCGGCTACGCGACCACGACGCCGTCGCTGTCGATGTACTGGAGCGTGTTCCTCAACGGCGAGGTGGGCATCGGGTCCGCGTTCGCGGTCCTGCTCACGATCGTGATCCTGATCGCGGTGGCGGCCATCAACCGCGTGTTCCGGGAGTCCCGCTGATGGTCTCGCGGCGCGACCAGGTCGTGTCCTACGCGATCCTGTTCCTGTTCACGGTGTTCACCGCCTGGCCGCTGCTGTCCACGACGCTGGTGGCGTTCAACCCGCCCGACGCGACCGTGCACGGCCTCGCGATCCCGACCCAGCCCTCGCTCGACAGCTTCATCGCGGCCTGGACCGACCCGGACGCCGGGATCGGCCGCTCGCTGCGCAACAGCTTCATCCTCGCCGTCACGGTCGTCAGCGTGTCGGTCGTGCTCTCGATCCTGACCGGGTTCGCGTTCGGGACCATGCGCTTCCGCGGGTCGCGCGCCCTGTACCTGCTGTTCCTGGTCGGGCTCGTGGTGCCCTACGAGGCCACGATCATCCCGCTGTACTACGAGTTCCGGGCGCTCAAGCTGATCGACACCTACTGGGCGATGATCCTGCCCGACATCGGCGGGTCGCTCGCCTTCGGCACGTTCTGGATGACCTCGTTCTTCCGTGGCTTCCCGCGCGAGCTGCTGGACGCGGCGCGCGCGGACGGCGCCAGCTCGTGGCAGACGCTGTGGCGGGTGATCGTCCCGACCGCCGGCGCGGCCACGTTCGCGCTGGCCACGATCCTGTTCATCTGGACCTGGAACAACCTGCTGCTGGCGATCGTGATGATCCCCAACCCGGAGCTCCAGATGGCGCCGGCGGCGCTCAACTACTTCGTGGGCCGCCAGTTCGGGCTGAACTACCAGGTCACCTCGGCCGCCGCGATCCTCGTCGCGCTGCCGGTCCTGGTCGTGTACTACGTGCTCCAGCGCCGCTACGGGACCGACGTCCTGTCGGGCTCGATCAAGGGTTGACCGGGCCGTCGGGACCGGCGCCAACCGCGGCCTTCGTGACCCATACAATGCGGGGCAGGCAGCCCCTCCTCCGGACGAGACCCGACCAGGGTCGGGCGGGCGGCGGGGCGCGGCACCCACCACGAGCGGGGGCGTCCATGACCGAACCATCCCCGGTGGCAGGCGACGAGCCGGGCTCCGATCGCTCCGCCGTCGCGCGCATCTTCCGGACCCTCGAGCTCCTCGCCGAGGCGCCCCGGACGCCCTCGGAGCTGGCCCGCGAGCTGGACATCGATCGCAGCACGGCCCTCCGGCTGCTGCGCCAGCTGGCGTCCACGGGCTACGTCACCCGCGATCCCGTCGCACGCCGGTACGCGACGGTCGGCGCCCGGCTGCTGCGCCTCGTGTCCCGGGCCCCGGACCATGCGGACCTGAGCGAGCTGGTGGACCCGATCCTGCGCTCGATCCGCGCCCAGTACGGCGAGGCGACGATGCTGGCCGTCCCGGCGCGGGGATCGATGGTGTACGCCGCGTTCTTCCCGTCCAAGCAGGTGCTCGGGATTCGCGAGCAGCTCGGGGCGCTGCGGCCGATGCACTGCTCGGCCGTGGGCAAGGCCTACCTGTCCGGGCTGGACGACGGCGAGCTCGAGGAGGAGCTCCAGCGCCTGACCTTCGAGGGCGGCACGCCCAACGCCGCCCGCGACCGCCCGACGCTGTACCGCGCGGTCATCGCCGCGCGGGCCGACGGCTACGCCCTGGACCGGGACGAGACGTCGATCGGGGTGAGCTGCGTCGCCGTCCCGCTCCGGATCGGGGACTCGCTGATCGGCTCGATCGGCGTCACGGGCCCCACCAGCCGTCTCGCGGACGACCTGCTGCGCCGGATCGGGCAGGAGCTGGTCGTGGCTGCCGGCACGCTGCGGGTGCCGGCGATGGCGGGCTGAGCGCGCCCGGCGCGAGCTAGCGGACCAGGGTCCGGACGACCCCCGACATCAGGGTCGTCGCGCGACGGGCGGACGAGGGAGACAGCCGGCTGAGCGCCTCCACGAGGCCCAGGACGTCGTCGTCCGGGAGGCCGTCGAGCAGGCTGACCAGGCGCAGGATCGTCTCGTCGGGCACCTCGCCCAGCAGTCGCAGGGCCCGCTCCAGCTCCGTCGGCTCGAGGCGGCTGACGAGCCCCACCGCGCGGTCGAACAGGCGCACGAACACGAGGAACGTCGTCAGCCACTCGCGGAGCCGGACGAGGTCCGGGTCCGCCGGGTGCGTCGCGAGCGCGTGGTTCGCCTCGGCCAGCGTGTGCTCGAGGACGAGGATGATCGGGTCCCCCTCCCGCACCTTGCGCTCCGCGACGACCCGGCCGAACCACCGCCAGTGGTCGCCGATGGCCGCGTAGGCGGTCCCCGCCGGCCCGCGCCGCCCGACGCGCCGCGGCTCGGCGACCCGCTCGACGAGGCCCCACGCCTCGGCCTCGGCGAGCGCCAGGCTGGCCGCGCGATGGCTGAGGTTGAGCGCCTCCCGGACCTCACGCTCGGTGAGCGGCTCCTGGCGCGCCATGAGGTAGGCATGCACCCGGGCGATTGCCGGCGCGACGCCCCACGCGGCCCCCATCTCGCCCCACGCGTCCGCGAGGCGGAGGCGGATCTCCTCGGCGATCGGAGAGGCTGGGCGCGCGGACGGGTCGCTCACGCGGACGGCATCGGTCACGCTGCGGATCGTACTCCGCCGAGAAAACCTGCGCCCGCCCGTTAGCCGATTTCCGCGACGCCGGGCGCGATCGGGCGGTCAGCCGCCGGCGGCGAACAGGACGGCGTCGATCGAGGCGAACGGCTCCTGCCCGGGATCGATCTGCACCGAGCACGACGCCACGACCACGGGCTCGCCCGCGACCGGGAAGGTGTACGTCAGCTCCTGGCCGTCGAAGGCGGTCGGGCACTCGCCGCTGAACGGCCGCGCGAGGATCGCGTCCCAGTCCGCCGCCGCGATCGCGGCCGCGACCCGGGCCGTCGCATCGGGATCCGCCTGCCGCTGCGTGCCGTCCGCCTGCCGGACCCGCCCGTCGCCGAACAGGTCCATCCGCCACTGGCAGATGCCCTGCGGGCACTCGCCGCCCTCGCCCTCCACCGTGACCAGCAGCGCCTCCGAGCGGGGCAGCACCGGCGCCGCGTCGCACGCGGCGAGGGCCAGCGCGAGGCCGACGAGGAGCGCGAGGTGACGTCGCATGGGCCGCCGGACGCCGAACCCGGGCCCGCGGTTCCCGCGTGCGAATCCTGTACCCCGGCGCGGGCCGGTATCGTGTGCCGATGCCCGACCAGCCCGAGACCCGCCTCCAGCGACGCGCGCTCGACCGTGCCTTCGAGATCGCCGCCGCCCAGGTCGCGGATGGCACCGCGCCGTTCGTCGTGCTGGGCGTCGCGGACTCGCGCGGCGTGATCCGGCTCGAGGCGGCGACCTCGGAGCGCGCACCGGGCGTGGGCACCGGCTCGGTCTGCCTCCTGGCCTCGATCACCAAGCCGATCGTCGCGACCGCCGTCCTCCAGCTGGTGGAGGCCGGGCGCTTCGCCCTGGACGTCCCGCTCGAGGCCTGGCTGCCGGAGCTGGAGCGTCCGGGCCGGCAGCCGTTCACCGCCTGGCACGTGCTGTCGCACACCAGCGGCCTGGCAGACTTCGACCTCGGGGACCTGCTCGAGGCTCGTGGCACGCGCGAGGAGCTGCTCCGGGCCGCGGCCGGACTCGAGCAGGACGCGACGCCCGGCAGCCGCTACCGCTACACGTCGTTCACGTTCGACCTCCTGGTCGAGGCCGTGGGCCGGGTGATCGGCACGCCGTTCGAGACGCTGCTCGCCGACGGCCTGCTGGGCCCGCTGGGCATGACCGACACGACCTTCGACCCGCGGGCGACCCATGCCGGCCGGACGGCCCCGGTCGCCTTCGCCCGCGGCGAGGAGGCGCGCAGGGCGGCGACCCACGAGCTGGAGCACGGGTGGTCGATCACGGACGCCTTCACGGACCTCCACCTGGCCGGGGGCGGGCTGTGGAGCACGGCCGCCGACCTGCTCCGGTTCGGCCGGGCGATGCTCCGCGGCGGCGAGCTCGACGGCGTCCGGGTGCTGTCCCCGGCATTCGTCACGCTGGCGACGCGCGAGGTGACGGTCGCCGGCATCGGCGGTGCGCCCGACCGGCTGCGCGACGACCACTACGCGCTGGGCTGGGGGAAGCCGGGGGTGGCCAGCCCGGGCTCGCCGTCGGCGTTCGGGCACGGCGGCGCCTCCGGGACGCGGCTGTGGATCGATCCCGCGTATGACCTCGTGTACGTCTACCTCAGCGGCGACTGGGGACTGCCCACCCAGCCGATCGACGCCGTGGCGAACGCGATCTACGCCGCCCACCCGGGGATCGGCCGGTGACCGGCACCGTCCACGAGATCGCCGCCCGCGGGTTCGCGGCGGCCGCGGAGGCGTACGAGCGCGGGCGCCCGGACTACCCGGCCGAGGGCGTCGCGACGATCGTCGAGCGGCTCGACCTGCGGCCGGGCCGGACGGTCCTTGAGCTCGGTGCCGGCACCGGGAAGCTGACCCGGCTGCTGGTCCCGTCCGGGGCACGGATCGTGGCGCTGGAGCCGGTGGCGGAGATGCGCGCCCTGCTGGCGGCGACCGCGCCGTCCGCCGCGCTGGTCGACGGCGCGGCCGAGTCCATCCCGCTGCCCGCCGCCTCCGTGGACGCGGTCGTGGTGGCGCAGGCGTTCCACTGGTTCGACACGATCCGCGCCCTGTCCGAGATCCACCGCGTGCTGCGCCCCGGCGGGCGGCTGCTGCTGGCGTGGAACCGGCGGGACGAGACCGTCCTCTGGGTCGCGGCGGCCGGGGTGCTGCTGCGCGACCTCGAGGCCCGCGAGCCGCGGGGATGGCGCCGGGTGGTGGCGTCGTGCGCGCTGTTCGAGCCGTTCGAATCCACGTCCTTCCGGCACGGGCAGCGGCTGACGCGCGACGGCGTGCTGGACCGGTTCGCGTCGATCAGCCACGTGGCGGCCGCGGACCCGGAGGTGCGCGCGGCGGTGCTCGCGCAGCTGGCCGGGGTGCTGGACCGGGACCCGGACACGGCCGGTCGCGAGGTCGTCGAGCTGCCGTACGACACGGAGCTCACCTGGGCGGTGCGCCGGTCGATCGAGCCCGGCGACGCCGGCATCGTGGCCACCGTCAACGCGAACAGCGGCGGCGTGCCCAAGCCGCCGATCGACGGGACGCGGATCCTGTCGCTGGGCCTCGAGGGCGACGGCCACCACGAGCCGGAGCCGATCCATGGCGGCGCCATCGCGGCCGTGTCGCTGTACGCGCAGGAGGCGATCGAGCGCGTCCGCGGCGACGGGCACGCCGCGTTCCCGGGCGCCTACGGCGAGAACCTCACGCTGCTGGGGATCGACTGGGCCGCGCTGCGGGCCGGCGACCGGCTGGCGCTCGGCGACGAGGCGGCTGGGGCACTGATCGAGCTCACCGAGTACGCGGCACCGTGCCAGACGATCGCGCACTGGTTCGATCGACGGCGGATCGCGCGGATCAGCCCCAGGGTGCACCCGGCGGACGCGCGCTGGTACGCCCGGGTGCTGCGCGAGGGACCGGTGGCGCCCGGGATGGCCGTGCGCCGGATCGCCGGGGCCGCCGAGTAGGAACGGCCACGCCGGATCGCCGGGGCCGCCGAGTAGGAACGGCCACGCCGAATCGCCGCGACGGCGATCGTGGCACGCACCGCCCCAATCCCCGGGCTTCCGTCGGTCGCCCAGCGACGCAAGGGATGCACCGCGAGATGTGTCGGTCGCTCAGCGCCCCGTTCGTTGCACGGCATGGTCACCGGACGCGTCAAGCGAGGCGCCAGGCGCCCGAACCGTCGCACGACGCGCTCGTTGGGTCGCCCAGCGACCGATCCGCACCACGGCGAGGCGCGCGCGACCCCGGCCAGCGGCGGCGGCGGCGGTCATCGGGGTGCCGTCCCGCCGTCCTTCGCGCTACCCTTGGGCCATCCAACGGAGGAACCATGGCCGAGACCCCGACCACCGGCGACGACGTCACCCCCCAGGGCCGCGAACAGCTCCTCGCCCGCCACGCGGAGGCCCGTGCCCGCCGCAACGCCGCGGAGCTCGGGAGCCACGCGTGGGAGGAGGCGTCCGCGGAGGTCGGCCGGATCGAGGTCGAGATCGCCCGCCTGGAGCGGGCGATGGACCCGCCCCGGGTCTGACGAGGAGACCACCGCCGGCACCCCGAATCCACGCCCGACCGCCCGAGCCGAACGTCCTGTTATCGTTCGGCCGATGGACGGCGTCGTGCTCGTGTTGAACCAGAATTACGAGCCGCTGAACGTCTGCAACATCCCGCGGGCGTTCCGGCTGCTGTTCGGTGCCAAGGCCGAGGTGATCGAGTACAACCACGCGGAGATCCGAACGGTCCGCGAGGTCTATCGGGCGCCGTCCGTCATCCGGCTCCAGCACCACATCCGCCGTCCGCGGCCGCGCGTGAAGCTGACCCGGCGCGAGATCTTCGCGCGTGACCGGCACACCTGCCAGTACTGCGGCCGCGAGGCGCACGACCTGACGCTGGACCACGTGATGCCGCGCCACCGTGGCGGCGCGCACTCGTGGGAGAACCTGGTCGCGGCGTGCAAGCCGTGCAACCACCGCAAGGGCGGCAAGACGCCGGAGGAGGCTCGCCTGCGGCTCATCCGGCAGCCGTTCGAGCCCCGCAGCGACATCTACTCGCTGTTCACGCCATACCTGGCGGACGACCGGAACGAGGCCTGGCGGGACTACCTGTTCCTCGGCCGGAACTGATCGCGGTGGCCGCCCCGGAGACGCCCGGCGCCGCCGAGGCGCGACTCGCACACGCCGTCCCGCCGGCGGTCCTCGCCCTCCTCGAGCGCCTCCATGCCGGCGGACATGCCGCCTACGTCGTCGGCGGCTCGCTGCGCGACGCGCTGCTCGGCCGCGAGCCCAGGGACTGGGACCTGACCACCGACGCGCGGCCGGACCGGATCGTCGCCCTGTTCCCGGGCTCCGTGTACGAGAACCGGTTCGGGACCGTCGCGGTGCGTCACGACGAGGAGGTGTTCGAGATCACCACCTTCCGCACCGAGCACGACTACGCGGACTTCCGCCGCCCGCACCGGGTGGAGTTCGGGGACGACGTGGTGGCGGACCTGGCCCGCCGCGACTTCACCGTCAACGCGATCGCCTGGGGGCGGGCGGCGCTCGACGGGGCCGGGGCCCGCCAAGGCGCGGAGGCGCTCGACGGGGCCGAGGCACCCAACGCGCTGGTCGATCCGTTCGACGGCCTCGCCGACCTCGCCGCTCGGCGGCTGCGGGCCGTGGGCGACCCGGACGCCCGGTTCCGCGAGGACGCGCTGCGGATGATCCGCGCCGTGCGCCTGGCGGCCGCGCTGGCGTTCGAGATCGAGTCGGCGACGCTCGAGGCGATCCGGGCCAATGCCGGGCTGGTCCGGCACCTCTCGGGCGAGCGGATCGGCGCCGAGCTGGCCAGGCTCCTCGAGGCGCCGACGCCGTCGGTCGGGTTGCGGCTCGCCTTCGACACCGGGCTCCTGGCGGTGATCTCGCCCGAGCTCGCCCGCCAGCGCGGGATCGCGCAGAACAAGGTCCCGGGCGAGGACCTCTGGGACCACACGCTGCGGACGGTCGATGCCGTGCCCGCGGACCGGCCGGTCGTCCGGCTGGCGGCGCTGCTGCACGACATCGGCAAGCCGGCGACCCTCGCGGACGGGCGGTTCCACCATCACGACATCGTGGGGGCCCAGCAGGCGGAGGCGTTCCTCCGTTCGCTCCGGTACCCGCGCGCCACCATCGACGAGGTGGTCCACCTCATCCGGCATCACATGTTCGTCGTGGACCCCGAGGCCACCGATGCCGCCGTCCGGCGGTTCATCCGGCGCATCGGGCGGGACTGGATCGACCCCCTGTTCGAGCTCCGGCGCGCCGACGACATCGGCAGCGGCATGCCGCCCGACGACCCGGACCAGCTCGCGTTCCGCGCCCGGATCGCTGCCGAGCTGGCGGCGCGCGTGCCGCTGGACCGCAACGCGCTCGCGATCGACGGCGCCGACCTGATGCGCGAGCTGGGGCTGCAGCCGGGACCGCGCCTGGGCGGGGTGCTCGAGGCGCTCGTGGACCAGGTGATCGCCGACCCGGTGCTCAACGACCGCGCCACGCTGATGCTGCTGGCGCAGGGCATGCTTGCCGACATGCTGCCGGACGAGGGCGAACGGTGATCGAGCTGCTGCTCCAGGCCGAGCGGGCCCTGGCGATGGGACTCGTGGACCAGGCGGAGCGCCTGTATGCCCAGGCCGTGGCGGCGGACCCCCGGAACTCGATCGCCGTCGTCGGCCTGGCGAGGGTTGCGCTGGAGCGGACCGACGACGACGAAGCGTACCGGCTGGCGAGGCAGGCGCTCGAGATCGATCCCGAGAACGCCGCCGCGGTGCGCCTCGTCGGCCGGCTCGAGGAGGTCTACGCGGCCCGCGGGCTGCCGGTGCCCGGGACCACGGGGGATCGGCCGCAGCCGACGGTCGCTGGTGGCACGCCGTCACTCGCCGAGCCGGCCGTCGCGCCACCGGGGCCCGCGCCGTCGCCCGCCGCGCCGCCGGGGCCCGCGCCGGCAATCGCGTCGCCACAACCCGCGCCCTCGGCCGTGGAGCCGGCCGCGCCGCCAGTGCCCGTCGCTTCGCCGGCACCCGGCCCGTCGCCGGCACGGCGCTCCCTGTTCGATCGCCTGCTCCGGAGGAACCGACCGTGAGGATCCTGGTCACCGGCGGGGCCGGCTATGTCGGCGGCGTGTCCGTGGACGCGATCCTGGCCGCGGGCCACGACGTCGTCGTGCTCGATGACCTCACCACCGGCCACCGCGCCATCCCCAACCCGGACGCTCGCCTGGTCGTCGGCACCTACGCGGACGAGGCCGCCACCCGCGCCATCCTTGAGGCGGAGCGGATCGATGCCGTCCTCCACTGCGCCGCCCGGTCGCTGGTGGGCGAGAGCGTCGCGGACCCGGCGAAGTACTACCGCGACAACGTGGCGGGTGGGGTCGCGCTGCTGGAAGCGGCCCGGGCCGCGGGCGTCCGGCGGATCGTGTTCTCGTCCACGGCCGCGGTCTACGGCGTGCCGGACTCCACGCCCATCGCCGAGGACGCGCCGCTCCGTCCGGTCAACACTTACGGCGAGACGAAGCGCGTGTTCGAGGGCGCCCTGCGCTGGTACGGCTCGGCGTACGGGTTCCGGAGCGTGGTCCTGCGGTACTTCAACGTGGCCGGCGCGACCGCGCGGCTCGGAGAGGTCCACCGCCCCGAGACCCACCTGGTCCCGAACATCCTCATCGCCGCCGAGGGCGCGCGGCCGCTCACCGTGTTCGGCGACGACTACCAGACCCCGGACGGCACGGCCGTCCGCGACTACATCCACGTGGAGGACCTGGCCGACGCCCACCTCGCGGCGCTGGAGGCGACGGCGGCCCCGCAGGACGAGCCGCTGGTCTGCAACCTCGGGACCTCGACGGGCTTCTCCGTGCGGGATGTCCTCTCGGCCGCGGAGGCGGTGGTCGGCCGGCCGATCCCGCACTCGATCGGGCCGCGCCGTGCCGGCGACCCGCCCGTGCTGGTGGCGTCGAACGCGCGAGCACGCGAGGCCCTCGGCTGGACGCCGCGGCGGTCCACGCTGGAGGCGATGATCGGGTCGGCCTGGGCCTGGCGCCGCGCCCACCCCGACGGCTACCGGGACTGAGCGACGCGGGTTTCGCCGCCACAAGAGCCTCGCCAATCCGTACCCGCAGATGCGCCATGGCGGCCGGGCTGGCAGCTCACGTCTGGACGGGCGGACTACGGCGTTGCTCGATTGACGCCTACTCGTAGATCGCGCCGGCATACATCGCGCGGGCTGCGAGTGCCCAACTGGACGGATCAGACGGATCTGTCGTCGCTCTGGCCCAGTCTTCGACGCCCGCTAAGAACGCACGCAGCTCCTCCGGGTTGTGGTAGGGCACCTGATCGACGGACGTTGGCACAGGAGCGATCAAGAGCTGCCCGACTGGGCTACCACTCAACTGATCCGTCTTGCCGGCATCCTCTAGCCAGCCGGTCATTGCCTCCCAGAATGACCACCGGCTGTCCCAATTGATCCACCCGCCTCGATCGTCTGCGAACCGTGCAGGGACTGGCTCATTCAAGGCTTCGTCAAGCGAAGCGCGCATCGCCCTCACGAACAAGGCGAAGTCGTCGCGCGTTGACACCTGATCTGGATCGGGGAGCTCCCTCATCGCGAATCGATTGTGCCACTCAGGCTGAGACACATCTCCCGATCCGGCCGTAGTCATGTCCTGACTATTCGCGCAGGATCGAGGGCTCGGCGGGCACTGAGGCGCGCCTTGGCGAGGACACGGCGCGGCCAGACATCCCGCCCACGCACGGATCGAGCGGCTACGGACGCTCCTCGACCGGGCGGCGCCCCGTCGCGCCCCCGATGGCGCCGAATTGGTCAGTGGCTGAATACGGCGGCGCGCGGGCGGTGTCCGCTACGAACGCTCCTCCAGCGGCGCCCGGTCCGGGGCCAGCCGCGGCGGCGGGGCGGCGGCGCCGTCGTCGGCCACCTCGCCCGAGCCGGCCCACCGGTCGCTGACCGGCCAGACCAGCCACAGCCCGATCAGCATCGTGACGATCAGGCTCAGGATCGCGACCTGGTAGGCGCCGACCCCCAGGGAGTCGAGCAGCAGGAACACGATCGCGCCGTACAGGACCTGCCCGATCACCTGCGACGCCTTGCCCACCAGCCCGTAGACGCCGAAGAACTCGCCCACCCGGTTGGGCGGCGACAGCCGGACCATGAACACCCGGTCGGCGACCTGGACGCCGCCCAGGCCGGAGCCCAGGATGGCGCCCGCGACCAGGAACAGCGCCATGCCCGGGACGGTGGGCGTCGGGCCGCCCGTCACCGGGTCCGTCCCGTTGAGCGACAGCGACAGCGACCCGATCACGAGGCCCACGGCCCAGCTGGCCAGCACCGTGATCAGCGTCCGCCGCGGGCCGGCGCGGTCCGCCATCCAGCCCCACGCGAACGACATCAGGATCGCGACCACCGTCAGCGACAGCAGCACGAGGTTCGCCTGGCCGGCCGTGAGCCCGACCGCCTCGACCGCCACGACGGTCATGACCACGATCACCGTGTTGACCGCGTCGGAGTAGAAGAACCGCCCCACGAGGAACCGTGGCAGGCCCGGCACCTCGCGCGCGTGCGCGATCGTGGTCGCGAGCTGGCGCCAGGACGAGACCACGTCCGCGAACGTGAGGCTCGGCGCTGACGGATCCGGCCGCTCGCGGATGACGACGAACACCGGCACCGCGAACAGGCCGAACAGCACCGCCGAGAGCACGAACCGTGCCTCGACCGGGATGTCGAACAGGAAGATCAGCAGCCCGACGACGACCGTCCCGCAGTATCCGATCCCGGTCCCGATGCCGCTCAGGCGGCCGCGTGTGCGGGGCGTGCTGACGAGCTTGATCGAGGCGTCGTAGTAGATGAGGGCGGCCTGGTAGGCGAAGTTCGCGACCACGAACAGCAGCACGCCGAGCAGCGGCCCGCTGAACCCGATGACGGCGGTGGGCCCGACGCACAGCGCGGTGAACGCGAACAGGAACGGGAGCCGCCGGCCGCCGCCCCGATCCGACAAGGCGCCGAGCACCGGCGACACGATCGCGTTGAGGCCGACGCTGATCGCGACCGCGAGGCTCAGGACCAGCTGCCCGGTGCCGGCCCCGAAGCGGGCGTCGTCGGTGAGCCACAGGCCGATGGCGCCCGACACGATCGCGAACGAGAAGATCGTGTTCGCGAAGTCGTACAGGACCCACGCCCCCTGCGCGACCGGCCGCAGGTTCGGGTCTCGCCCGACGCCGGCCGCAGGTTCGGGGGCGGGGGCGGGTGCGGGGACCGACGGGACCGACAGGGCCGACATGGACACCTCGCGACGGTGACGGGCCGGGGGCCCGGGTGGCGCGATGATAGTCGGCGGCGGCGCGCGATTCGGGCTCCGGTTACGATCGCCGCGTGACGGAGCCGAGCGCACCCCGCGACATCGCCGTGGCCTGGGAGCCGCAGCGGCCCGGCCGCCGCGCCGCGCGCGACATCCCCGACGCGATCGTGGAGCCCGCGTGGGGCGGCCTGCGCGCGGTGGCCCTCCTCGACGACGCGTCGGCGGCCCTGTACGCGCACGGCGAGGAGATCAGCGTCCCGGGCGAGCTGGTCGACGCGCTGCGGAGCGCCTTCACCGCGCTGGACGCGGTGGTGGAGGGACACCTCACGACGAAGGCCCTGCACGGCAGCGAGGGGATGCTGCCCCCGGCGCCCGCGGTGGAGCGACCGCCGATCCTCGTCCCGCGGGCGCTGCTCAAGAGCGTCAAGGACGACCCGTTCGTGATGGCGCGCGACCACGTGCGCGAGGCGGAGGCGGCGGAGGCCGCGATCCTCGACGCGCTGGCCGCGGGCGAGCGCCACGCGTTCGTGGCCACGGACCTCGTGTGGCTGGATGGCGAGTCGCTGCTCGACGTCCCGCTGCTCGAGCGCAAGCGGCTGCTGGACACGGTCCTCGAGGAGTCGTTCCTCGTCCGGATCACCACCTTCGTGCGCCCGTCGGCCGTGCTCACGCTCGTTACCTGGGGCGGCCTCGGGTTCGAGGAGCTGTCGTATCGCGCCTCGAACAGCCGGTACCTCCCGGGGCGCGAGAACCCGGACTGGGCCGTCGCGCGACCCCCGGAGGGGCCGCACGGTCCGGCGAAGGCCGCCGCGCCCCCGCGCTGACCGCGCGACGGGAGGGTGGTAGGGTGGGCTCGTGCCCGCGACGACGCTGACGCCCGCCATCCGGGAAGAGATCGGACGCCTCGGACGGGCCGACATCATGGTCGGCATCCCGAGCTTCAAGAACGCCGCGACGATCGGCTACGTCGTGCGCGCGGCCCATGCCGGCCTCGTCCAGTACTTCCCGGACCTCAAACCCGTGCTGGTCAACTCGGACGCCGGCAGCCCCGACGGGACCCAGCGCGTCGTCGTGGAGACCGAGCCGCCCGACTACGTGGAGTCGATCCTCCTCGTCCGCCCCACCAACCGCCTCGACCGGGTCACCATCACCTACCCCGAGATCGAGGGCGTCGGCGGCAAGGGCGCCGCGCTGCGCACGATCTTCGAGATCGCGGCCGCGCTCCAGGTCCAGGCGCTGGTCGTCGTGGACAGCGACCTGCGGAGCATCGTCCCCGAGTGGATCGAGCTCCTGGCCGGCCCGATCCTCAAGGGCGGCTACGACTACGTCGCCCCGCTGTACGCGCGCTACAAGTACGACGGCACGATCACCAACACCGTCACCTACCCGCTCACCCGGGCGCTCTACGGCCACCGGATCCGGCAGCCCATCGGCGGCGACTTCGGCGTCAGCGGCGACCTCGTGCGCCACTACCTCGAGCTCGAGGACTGGACCGAGGACATCAGCAAGTTCGGCATCGACATCTGGATGACGACGTCCGCGTTGACCGGGGGCTTCGCGGTGTGCCAGACGCGGCTGGGCGCGAAGGTCCACGACCCCAAGGATCCCGGCTCGGACCTGGGACCGATGTTCCGCCAGGTGGTGGGCACGATCCTGCGGCTGGCGGCGGCGCACCCGGACTCCTGGCTCTCGATCCGCGGCAGCCACGACGTCCCGGCCTACGGCTTCGAGCGGATCATCGACCCGCCGCCGCTGGAGGTGAACGCGATCCGCCTCCTGTCCGAGCTCCACGGCGGCTCGCTGACCCTGGCCGACACCTGGCGCCGGATGCTGACCCCCGACAACGCGGAGGCCGTGCTGGTGCTGGCCCGCGAGGCGGGACACCTCGCCGACGCCGCGGCCACGCGGCTGGGCGTGGGCGGCGAGGGCGACACCGCCCGGGTGTCCACGCTGGACATGGCGGAGGCGCTGGCCGCGTTCCACTTCCCAGACGACCTGTGGGCGCGGATCGTGTACGACCTCGTGATCGCCGTGCGGCGGGGCGACGTGCCGGTGGAGCAGCTGGTGGCGGCGCTGGTCCCCGTGTACTTCGGCCGGGTCGGCAGCTTCGTGATCGAGAACCGCCACCTGACGACGGCCGACGCCGAGGAGCGCGTGGAGCGGCAGGCGCGCGAGTTCGAGCTGCTCAAGCCGTACCTCGTGGACCGCTGGGTCGCGGGCGAGGGCGCCCCGGCATGAGCGGCGAGCCGCTGCCGGCGCGGATCCTGATCCCGGTCGCGAACCCGCTCACCGCGGAGGAGCTGATCCGCATCGGCGCCGCGCTGCTGGAGCCGCGGACCGGCGAGCTGACCGCCCTGGGGATCGTCGAGGTGCCCGAGGGGATGCCCCTGTCCGAGGGTGCCACCCGCGCCCGCCAGGCCCGCCGCCTGCTGCAGAAGGTCCTCGACTACGTGCCCGAGGGGACGACGATCCACCCGCTCGTGCGCATCGGCCGGCACGCGGCGGCGGGCATCGTGGAGGCGGCGGCGGAGCAGGAAGCCGACCTCATGATCTTCGGCTGGGGCGGCAAGTCCGGCCCGCACCGCGACGGTGCGCACTCCGGCCCCACCATCTCGCCCACGATCGACGAGGTGGTGCGCGAGTCGCCGTGCGACATCGCGGTCGTCAAGCAGCGCGGCGCGCGCGAGATCCGGCGCATCCTCGTGCCCGTGCGCGGCGGGCCCCACGCGGAGCTCGCGCTGCGGGTCGCGAACGCGCTGGCCCACCGCCACCACGCCACGGTGGCCGTGATGCACCTGGTCCCGGCCGGGGTAACGGAGGCGGTCCGCGCCCAGGCCGAGCATGCGCTCGCCGCGTTCGCGCGCCAGCACGTGACGGCGCGCTCCGAGCCGATCCTCCGCGAGGCCGCCAGCGTGCGGACCGCGATCCTGCGCGAGGCCGACCGCGCGGACCTCGTCGTCATGGGCGCGTCGGCGCCGCCCGGCGAGCCTGGCACGTCGCTGTTCGGGGCGCTGCCGGAGGCCATCGCCCAGCGCGCGCGGCCCACGGTCGTCGTCGTCAAGACCCGCGAGCCCATCGGGCGCCAGACGTTCGAGCAGCTGGCCTCGCGGGCCGAGACCCTGGCCGCCGCCGACCGCGCGGCCGAGGAGTCGCGGGCCGTCCCGGCCAAGGTGGAGCGCTGGTTCGCGGAGGCGAACTTCCACCACTCGGAGTTCGCGGACCTCGCCCGCCTGACCGCCCTCAAGGAGAAGCAGGGCGTCACCGTCAGCCTCGTCCTGCCCACCCTCAACGAGGCGGAGACGGTGGGTCCCATCGTCCGGCGCGCCATC
Source organism: Chloroflexota bacterium (assembly GCA_040755495.1). GTDB lineage: Bacteria > Chloroflexota > Limnocylindria > Limnocylindrales > CSP1-4 > CAIXZV01. The sequence goes on along the minus strand of JBFMAT010000008.1, from coordinate 78,246 downwards.
CGCGAGATGCAGGAGCGCTACCCGCTGCTGGACGAGATCCTGGTCATCGACTCCGCGTCCACGGATGACACCCGGGCCATCGCGGCGGCGGAGGGCGCCCGCGTCGTCCAGCACCCCGACGTGCTGTCGCGCTACGGCTCGTTCCAGGGCAAGGGCGAGGCGCTGTGGAAGTCGCTGTACGAGACCACCGGCGACATCGTCGTGTGGGCGGATACCGACGTCCGCAACTGGCACCACCGGATGGTCTACGGGACGCTCGGGCCGCTGCTGGTGGAGCCGCGGCTGCAGTACGTCAAGGGCTACTACCAGCGCCCGATCGTCGAGGGCGGCGTGCTCAAGGAGGGCGGCGGCGGCCGGGTCACGGAGCTGGTCGCGCGGCCGCTGATCAACCTGTTCTTCCCCGAGCTCTCCGGGCTGATCCAGCCGCTGGCCGGCGAGTACGCGGGGCGGCGCTCGCTGCTGGAGCAGATCCCGTTCTTCACCGGGTACGCGGTGGAGATCGGGCACCTCATCGACGCGTCGGAGCGGGCGGGGATCGAGGGTCTCGGCCAGGTGGACCTCGAGCGGCGGGTGCACCGCAACCAGGAGCTCGAGGGCCTGTCCCGGATGTCGTTCGTGATCCTCCAGGCCGTGATGAAGCGCCTCGAGGAGCGGCGCCGGGTGCGGCTGTTCGCGGAGCTCGGCTCGACGATGAAGCTGCCGCGCTCCGGGCGGGGCCGGCTGTCGCTGGAGATCATGGAGCTGGCCGACCACGAGCGCCCGCCGATGATCCGCATCCCCGAGTACCTGGAGCGGCGGCTCGCGGCCTCGGGGGCGGCCGACGTCGCCGGCGGCGAGCACTCGGACTGAGCCGTGGTGGCGCCTCCGGCTTGCCAAGCCGCATTTCCGACCTCTGGGTGGTTGTCCACTGCTTCCGGAGCCGCAAGCCGAGACCGCGCGATCGCTCGCGGGGCGGATTCCGGTCGCCTTGCGGCTTGGCACGCCGCGCACGCGCCTCGCTTGCCGGCCGTTGCGGCTTGCCGAGCCGCGCGACGGGCCACACGCCAGCGGCGGTGGGACGGTCGCCATGCGTGATCGGCCCCTCCACGTCCTGATCGCGCCGGATTCGTTCAAGGGCTCGCTCACGAGCGTCCAGGTGGCGCGCGCGCTCGCAGACGGGTGGCACCGCGCGCGCCCGGGCGACCAGATCCGCCTGGCGCCCCTCGCCGATGGCGGCGAGGGCACGCTGGTCGCCATCGAGGCGGCCGGCGGCTGGCAGTGGCGCGAGGCCGATGCCCTCGACCCGCTCGCCCGCCCGATCCGCGCCCGCTGGCTGGCGCGGGCCGACGGCGGCGCCGCGGTGGTCGAGATGGCCGCCGCGTCCGGGCTGTCCCGGGTGACACCGGACGAGCGCGACGCCGCGCGCGCGACCAGCCACGGGACGGGTGACCTGCTGCGGGCCGTGCTGGACGCGGGGATCCGGGACATCGCCCTGGGCATCGGCGGGAGCGCGACGACGGACGGTGGCGCCGGGCTCCTGCGCGCGCTCGGCGGGACCGTCAGCGACGACCTCGTATCGGTGGACCTCGCCGGCCTCGATCCGCGGCTGGCTGAGACCCGGCTGCGCATCGCCTGCGACGTCACCAACCCCCTGCTCGGCCCCAGCGGCGCCGCCGCGACGTACGGGCCCCAGAAGGGCGCCGCGCCCGATGCGGTCATCGCGCTCGATGCCCGGTGCGCCCGGTTCGCGGACGCGCTGGAGGCCGCGACCGGCCGCCGCGAGCGCGCGACCCCCGGCGCCGGTGCCGCCGGCGGCGTCGGCTTCGCGCTGCTGTCGCTGGCCGGTCGGTTCGCGTCGCTGGAGCTGCTGCCCGGCGTGGACCTGGTGATGGAGGAGGCCGGCTTCGACCGGGCGCTCGCGGACGCGGACCTCGTGATCACCGGCGAGGGCCGGATCGACGCCCAGACCGCGTTCGGCAAGACCGCGCTCGGCGTCGCCAGGCGCGCGCAGGCGGCCGGGACGCCGTGCATCGCGGCAGGCGGCGGCGTGACGCCCGAGGGGATCGAGGCCCTGGCCGCCGTGGGCGCCGTGGCCGTCCCGGTTGCGGAGGCGCCCGGAACCGTGGAGCAGGCGATGGCCGCCGGCGCCGGCCCGATCGAGCGCTGCGGCGAGCGCATCGCGCGAATGGTGTCGGTGGGCGTCATCATCTCCACGCGATGAGCAACCCCACCCGGCCCACGCCAAGGCGGGCCGCAGCCAGGAGGCGGGCCCGCAGACCCGCCGATCCCGCCAGGAAGTGGGCGAGCTACCTGCGGCGGTACCGGCCGGGCCTCCAGCGGTACGTCCTCGACGGGCTCACCGGGATCTATGGCGAGCAGCGCTGGGAGTCCCGCCTCGACCCCACGAGCGAGCTGATCCTCACGATCCTCACCCAGAACACCGCGGACGTGAACGCGGAGAAGGCGTTCGAGGCGCTGCGTACGGCGTACCCCAGCGACCGGCCGGCGGAGGTCCACAGGCCGGGCATCGGCTGGGGCGGGGAGGGACTGTCCACCGCGCCGCCGCCGGACTGGTCGATGGTTGAGCACGCGCCGCTGCCCGAGCTCATCGACGTCATCCGGCCCGGCGGCCTCGGCCCCCAGAAGGCGCCGCGGCTCCAGGCGACCCTCCGCCACATCCGGGAGACCAGGGGCGATTACGACCTCGCGTTCCTGGGCGACATGCCCGCGCTCGAGGCGCGCGACTGGCTGACCGCGATCGATGGGATCGGCAAGAAGACGGCCTCGATCGTGCTCGCGTTCTGCTTCGGCGCACCGGTCATGGCCGTGGACCGCCACGTGGAGCGGGTGTCGAAGCGGATCGGGCTGCTCCCGCCCAAGGCGACCGCGGACCAGGCCCACGACCTGTTCCTGGGCCTCCTCGAGCCCGACGAGATGTATGCCGCCCACGTCCTGCTCATCCATCACGGCCGGGCGATCTGCCAGGCGCAGCGCCCGAAGTGCAAGCTGTGCCCGATCGCCGACCGCTGCCGGTTCGTCAACCCCAAGGCCCCCTGACGGAGACCGCCGTGCGCACGTCCGAAGCCCTCGCCGCCACGCTCCACGACCTGCTGCTCGCGGACTTCGCGGCCTCGCCGGTGACGGCCAGCGGCCTGGGCCTGACCGACTTCGACGACAAGCTCGACGACCTGTCCGCCGACGCGTTCCGCGCCCGCGACGCCTACGCCGGCGCCTTCCTTGCCAGGCTCGACGGCATCGGTGACGACGGGCTGACCGCCGACGAGGCGATCGACCGGGACCTCGCCCGCGCCGTCCTGCGCGGCCGCCTGATCCTCGCCCCGTTCGAGCAGTGGAAGCGGGACCCCATCGTCTACTCCGGCCCGGTCACCGGCGGCCTGTTCGTCCTGTTCCTCCACCGGCTCTGCCCCGAGGCCGACCTGGTGGACGCGGCGATCGCCCGGCTCGGCCAGGCGGAGCAGGCCGTGGACGCCGGCATCGCGAACCTGGACCCGGCGCTCGCCCACCCGCTGATCGTCGAGCGGGGCATGAACGCCGCCAGGGGCGCCGCCCGCTACGTCCGCGACCTCGTCTGGCTGGACGTCCGGGACGACGACGCGCGCGAGCGCCTCCGGCTGGCGGGCGAGCAGGCCGCGCCCCACCTCGAGCGCTGGGTCGCCCACCTCGACGACCTCCGCGGGCGGGCCCACGGGACCTGGCAGCTGGGCGAGGACGGCTACACCCGGGTCCTGCGCGAGCGCGAGGTCCTGGGCGACGACGCCCGCTCGCTCCGCGACCGCGGCTGGCGCGAGCTGGAGCGCCTCGACGACGAGATGGCCGCGCTGGCGCAGGACGCCACCGGCAACGCCGACTACGTCGACGTCCTGCGCCACGACGACGAGCACCACCCGCCCACCGAGCAGGCGATGCTGGACACCTACGCCGACTGGACGGCCCGCTCGCGCGCCTTCCTCGCCGAGACGGGCCTCGTCACCCTCCCGGAGGGCGAGACGTGTGAGGTCGTCCCGTCGCCCGTGTTCCAGCGCCCGGTCCTGGGCGTGGCCTCGTACAACTCGCCGCCGGCGTTCTCGGATCGGTGGAAGGGCTTCTTCTTCGTCCCGTTCGCCCCCGACGGCGCGTCCGAGGCGGAGATCCAGGGCCGGCTCGCCAACAACTCCTTCGGCTCCATCCCCACCACCGCGGTCCACGAGACCTATCCCGGCCACCACTGGCACCTCGTGATGCGCAAGGGCAACCCGTCCGAGGTGCGCAAGGTCTACGGCACGCCCTACTTCTCCGAGGGCTGGGCGCTGTACGCGGAGCGGGTGATGCGGGAGCGGGGCTTCTTCGAGACGCCGATCCAGGAGCTCCACCACCTCAACGCGACGCTGTTCCGGGCGGCGCGGATCGTCGTGGACACCTCGCTCCACCTGGGCGAGATGTCGTACGACGAGGCGGTCGAGTTCATGATGGAGCGCGCCGCGATGCCCGAGCCGGTGGCCAGGGCCGAGGTGGGACGCTACTGCTGGTGGCCCACCCAGGCGTCGTCCTATCTCACGGGCTGCCTCGAGATCCTCGCCATCCGCGAGCGCTACCTGGCGGCCCGCGGGTTCGCCGGCGTGGCGCCGCGCGACGTCCCGATCGAGGTCCTGCGCGACTTCCACGACGCGATCACGTCCTCGGGGGCGCTGCCGCTGGGCCTGGCCGACCGCGCCGTGATGGCCACGCTGGGCTGACGCACGCGCCGGTGACCGTCGAAGTCCTCGTCATCGCGATCGTCAGGGTTGGCGGCTCGCTGCCGGTGCTGCGCTGGCCGCTGGCCGGCGGGATCCTGGCGATCCTCGTGGACCTGTCGGACCTGCTGCTGATGGATGTCCTGGACCTCGGCGGGGTGCCGGACTACCAGCGTCTGGACAAGGTCCTCGACCTCGTCTACATGACCGCGTTCCTGGTCGTCGCGCTGCGCTGGACCGGGCCGGACCGCTGGGTGAGCGTCGCGCTGTTCGTGTTCCGGATGGCGGGCTTCGCGGCGTTCGAGCTCACCGGCGAGCGCTCGCTGCTGCTCGTGTTCCCCAACGTGTTCGAGCCCTGGTTCCTGCTGGTCGCCGTTCTCCACCACCGCTGGAACCCGGTGCCCTGGACACCGTGGCGGCTGACGCTCGCGCTCGGTGGGCTGCTCGCGGTCAAGGAGCTGCAGGAGTGGGCGCTCCACTACGCGCGGCTGTTCGACGCCTGGACGGCGACCGGGTTCCTCGCCGACGCATGGCATTGGCTCACCGGCCGCTGAGGAACGCGCGCCCTGTGACAACCGCCCAGCGGCGCTACGGTGCGCCGGTGTCCGATCCTGGCCTCTGGGCGGCGCGATTGGCGCACCGGCGGTCAGCGGAGCGCACGAGCTGGTCGCCCAGCGACCGGAACCGGGAAGCGGCGCCTGGTTCAACCGCTGGGCGGCGAAGGGGCACGCGCCTGGACCCGCGGGCGGCGAAGCGGACCACAACGGACCGGCGGGCGGCGGATCCCGCGGCCAGGGCCCCGCAACCGCGCTCGCTGCCACCGCTTCGGTCGCCCAGCGGTGCAACGGTTGCAGCGTGAGACGGATCGGTCGCCGGGCGCCGCGTTCATCGCGTGGCGGGGCGTGCCGGCGCAACGAAGTCGTCGCCAGGCGGCAGCAACGTCGCGCCGTGCGCTCGTTGAGTCGCTGGGCGACTGGAGCACGTTGGGGTACCGGGGCACGGGGTACGCCGAGGACGCGACCGGGGCGCGCCAACGACGCATCGGCGCGCGCGCCGACACTGTCCCGCACGAACTGCCCCGCACGAGACGACCGCGAGTACGATCCACCCCGTGAGCACGGACGCACGCACCCCCCTGATCCTCGACGTCGACACCGGCATCGACGACTCGCTCGCGATCCTGTACGCCTGCGCCAGCCCGGACGCGGAGCTGGTCGCCGTCACCTGCCTGTCCGGAAACGTGGCCGCGGCGGACGTCCAGCGCAACACGCGGGCCGTGCTGGAGCTCGCCGGCCGCAGCGACGTGGAGGTCGCCCTGGGCCGGGAGCAGCCGCTGCTCCGGCCGCTGGACATCGCGCCGGACACGCACGGGCCGCACGGGATCGGGCACGCGGTGCTGCCGGAGCCCGCCGCGCCGCTGTCGGCACGCTTCGCGCCCAACCTGATCGTCGAGGAGGCGCGCCGCCGCCCGGGCGAGATCACCCTCGTCACCCTCGGCCCCCTGACCAACCTCGCGATCGCCGTCCTGGCCGAGCCGCGGCTGCCGACGCTCCTCCGGCGCTGGGTCCTGATGGGCGGCTCCTACCGGGTGCCCGGCAACACCACGCCCACGACCGAATGGAACATCCACTGCGACCCCGAGGCCGCCCGGATCTGCCTCGACGCGTGGGCCGCCGCCGTGGCGAGGGACGCCGCGATCCCGCGGCCGCTCGCCCTGGGCCTCGACGTGACCGAGACCGCGCGCATGCTCCCCGACCACGTCGTGGCCCTCGCCCGCCGCGCCGGCAGCACGCCGGACGACACCCTGGACCCGGGGCGCGAGCCCGGCGCCCCTGAGCGGCGCAGTGTCGCCAGCAACCCGGTCGTCCGGTACGTCGCCGACGCGCTCCGGTTCTACATGGAGTTCCACGCCGCGTACGACGGCTTCTACGGCGCCTACGTCCACGACCCGCTGGCCACCGCGGCGGCGCTGGACCCGTCCCTCGTCCGCACCCGGGCCCTGGCGGTGGACGTGGATGCGAGCGGCGGCGTGGCCGACGGCCAGACCATCGCGGACTGGCGCGGGCTGTGGCATCGGACGCCGAACGTGGACGTCGCCGTGGAGGCGGACGCCGCCGAGTTCCTCCGCCGCTGGGTGGAACGCGTCGGGGGGCTGGCGGCGGCACACCCGGACGTGGCACGCTAAGGGCCGGGAGGTTTCGCCGCGCCCTGCTGCGGCGATCTGGAGGTGCGCATGGGCGGCATGTTCAGCACGCGGGTCATCACGCTGATGCCCGTGGCGATCGCCATCAACATCGTGCTCGGATACACCGTGCAGACGGTGCTCAAGCTGCCGATCTACCTCGACTCGATCGGCACGATCCTCGTCGGCGTGCTCGCGGGCCCGATCGCGGGCGCCCTGACGGGCATCCTCACCAACCTCATCTGGCAGTACGCGCCGGGCATCGGCGGCGGCACGATCGGCCCGTTCGCGATCACCGCCGGCGTCATCGGCCTGCTCGCGGGCCTGTGGGGCCAGCTGGGGGTGTACCGGAGCCGCCCGGCGAGCGGATCCCAGCTCCTCATGGCGGCCGTGGGCGCCGCCGCCCTGATCCTCATCTTCGTGCTGCCGATCGCCAACGGCAACCCCGCCTACACGGACCCCAACATCGGCGGGTACCCGGACTGGGTCTACACGGGCGCCATCGTGATCGCGGCGGTCGCGGCCGTCGTCGTGGCCGGGTTCATCTACCTCCGCCGGGACCTGGCCGGCCTGTGGGTCGCGATCGCGGGCGTGATCACCGGCGTCGTCGCGGCCCTCGTCTCGGCCCCGATCGCCGCCTACGTGTTCGGCGGCGTCACCGGCAGCGGCACGGACGTCCTCGTGGCGGCCCTCCGCCAGGGCGGGGCGGACGTGCTGAGCGCATCGCTCGGCCAGGGCCTGTTCTCCGACCCGATCGACAAGACCATCACCAGCTTCGTCGTGTTCATCATCCTGGCGAGCCTGTCGCCGCGGCTCCTCGCCCGGTTCCCCAACGGCAGCAAGCTGACCGACTCCAGCCCCAATTGGTGATCCGCTGACCGACGCGACCCACCCGGGAACGGGGCGGCTGCCGGACTATGTCCTGCGCCGCCCAACCGGCTTCTTCCGGGGGCTGAACCCGACCACCAAGCTGGTCGTCGCGTTCGTCGTGGCGGCGATCGCGTTCGGCGTCCGCGGCTGGTCCGGGCCGCTGGGCATGCTCGCGATCGTGCTTGCCATCGCGCTGTCCGCGCGCCTCGGGCGGGCGATGCGCCCGTACCTGCTCGCGACGCTGCCGCTGGTGATCTCGATCCTGCTGGTCAACACCTTCCTGTACCCGGGCGCCACGGACCGGATGTTCACGCTGGGACCCGTGTCGGCGACCTGGACCGGGCTCGCCGCGGCGCTCCAGGCGACCGCGCGCGTGCTGGCCTTCGCGCTGAGCGTCGCGCTGCTCGCGCTCACGACCGCGATGGACGACCTGCTCGACGACCTCGAGCATCGCGGGCTCGGGCGACGCACGATCTTCGTCATCGGGTCGGCGATCCGGACGGTGCCCCGGATGATCGAACGGGCCGGCGAGATCGTCGACGCGCAGCGGGCGCGTGGGCTGGACACCGAGGGTTCCGTGTGGCGTCGCGCGCGGGGCGTCGTCCCGCTCGCGGGGCCGATGGTCCTGTCCGCCCTGTCCGAGGTGGAGGAGCGGACGATGGCGCTCGAGGCCCGGGCGTTCTCCGCGCCCGGTCGGCGGACGACGCTCCGGCCGCTCCCCGACCGCCCCGCAGAGCGCGCGCTGCGCTGGGGCCTGTTCCTGACCGCCGTCGTGCTGGTCGGGCTGTCGGTCGCCGGGCGGTTCCCGCTGCCGTGAGCGAGCTGAGTGGGTTGAGCGCCGTGCACGACGCGCCGACGGCCCCCGCGCTGCGGCTGGACGGCGTCCGGTACGGGTATGCCGGCACGCGCCGCTGGGTGCTCGACGGCGTGAGCCTCGAGGTGGCCGCGGGCCGGGTGCTGGGGATCGTGGGCCCCAACGAGGCCGGCAAATCCACCCTGTGCCTGGTGGCGGCGGGGCTCGCGCCGGCGGCGATCGGCGGACGGCTGGAGGGGGACGTCCGGCTGGGCGGCCTGGCCACCCGGGACGCGAACCCGCACGAGATCGCGCAGCGGGCCGGCATCCTGTTCCAGAACCCGGTCACCCAGCTGTCCGCGACCGCGCAGACGGTGTACGAGGAGGTCGCGTTCGGGCCGCGCAACCTGGGGCTGGCGGTCGGCGAGATCGCGGACCGGGTCGAGCACGCGCTGGGCGCACTGCGGATCGAGGCCCTCGGCCCGCGCGACCCGATGCGGCTGTCCGGCGGCCAGGCGCAGCTCGTCGCGCTGGCGTCCGTGGTGGCGCTCGGGCCCCCCGTCCTCGTCCTCGACGAGCCCACCAGCCAGCTGGACCCGGCGGGGACGCGGCTCGTGGGCGAGGCGCTGGCGGGCCTGGCGGCGGGCACCGGGACCGCGGTCGTCGTGGTCGAGCACAAGACCTGGCTGCTCGCCGAGCTCGCCGACGAGTGCGCGCTGGTCGCCGAGGGCCGGGTCGTGGTCCACGGCGCCACCGCGGGCGTCCTCGCCGACGATCGGCTGGTGGACCTGGGCGTGGAGCCGCCGCCGGCGGTGCGGCTGCGCCGGGCGGCGGCGACGCGCGGCCTGGCGCTCGACCCGGCCGTGCTCGACGCCGTGGCGACGGCCCACCTCGGGGGCCCGAAGGCGGTCGCGACGGCCGACGTCCCGGAGCCCGCCCCGTGACCGCGGCCGCCCGCCTCGAGGGCGTCGGGTTCGTGTATCCGGACGGCACGCGCGCGCTGGCCGGCGTGGACCTCGAGCTCCGCGAGGGCGAGCTGGTGGGCATCGTGGGGCAGAACGGGTCGGGCAAGTCGACGCTCGTCCGCCAGCTCAACGGCCTGCTCCGCCCCACGGAAGGGCGCGTGACGCTGTCCGGACGCGACACGACCGGGGTGCACGTCGCCGAGCTGGCGCGGACAGTCGGCCTCGCGTTCCAGAATCCCGACCGCCAGATCTTCGCCGCCAGTGTCCGGTCCGAGGTCGCGTTCGGCGCCCGCAACCTCGGGCGGCGCGGGGCCGAGCTGGACCGGGCCGTGGCGGCCGCGCTGGAGGCCGTCGGGCTCGACGGCGAGGCCGGGACGAACCCCTACGACCTGGGCTACTCGCGGCGCAAGCTGCTCGCGCTGGCCTCGATCCTGGCCATGGAGACGCCGGTCGTGGTGCTCGACGAGCCGACCACCGGCCAGGACGCCCGCGGCGTGGAGCGGATCCAGCGGATCGTCGCCTCGCTGGGGGAGGCCGGCCGGACCGTGGTCACGATCAGCCACGACATGCGGTTCGTCGCGGAGTCGTTCGGGCGCGTGATCGTGATGCGCGCCGGGCGCGTGGTCCTCGACGGGCCGCCCGCCACCGTGTTCTCGGTCGAGCACGCCGGCACGCTCGCCTCCACGTTCCTCGAGGCGCCGCTGGCCGCCCGGCTCGGGGAACGCCTGGGCCTCGGCACGACACCCTCGGAGGCGGCCCTGCTGGACGCCCTCGCCGCCCGGTAGCAACGGGCCTCGCCGTTGGGGCCGTTCGGCCGATCCTTCCCGCACCCCGCAGCACGACGATTGACACGGATCGGAGGTCCACGATGCGCATCCTGCTCGCCGTTGACGGCTCGGTGTCCAGTGACCGCGCCACCGAGCTCGTGGCCGGCTTCCCACTTCCCGACGACTCGCTGATCCGCGTGGTCTCCGTGCAGCAGCCGTATGTCGACGTGCTCGCGATGTCGTGGGCATCGGTGGGCGAGTCCGCCGCCCCCGAGACCGAGGAGCAGGTCGACGCCCGCCACCACCGCGAGGCGGTGGAGCGCGCCGAGCACCTGCTCAAGCGGCCCGGGGTCAGGATCGAGGGCTTCCTGCTCCGCGGCCGCCCCGCCAGCGCGATCGTGGACGAGGCGAAGGCGATGGCCGCCGACCTGGTGGTGGTCGGCAGCCGCGGCCACGGCACGATCGCGACCATGGTCCTGGGCAGCACGGCGTCCGAGGTCGTGGACCACGCGCCGTGCCCGGTCCTCGTGGCGCGCGCGGGCACGCTGGGCTCGATCGCGTTCGCGGACGACGGCTCGAGGGCCGCCCGGAGCGCCGAGGCCGTGCTCGCGGCATGGCCGATCTTCGCCGGGCTCCCGGTCAGCGTGGTCACCGTGGCCGAGACCGCGGTGCCGGTCGCCGCCGGGTTCACGCCCGGGCTCTACGACCAGGTCCTCGCGTCGTACACGAAGTCGGTGGACGAGGCACGCGAGGAGGTCCGCCAGGAGGCCGACACGGCCGCCGGGCGCCTCGACGACGCCGGCCTCGACGCGCGCCCGATCGTGCTCGAGGGCGATCCCGCCTCGGAGATCGTGCGCTTCGCCACGGAACGGGGAATCGGCACGATCGTGATGGGGACGCGCGGCCACACGGGCCTGGCCCGGCTGCTCCTGGGCAGCGTCGCCCGCAACGTGCTGCTCCACGCGCCCTGCTCGGTGCTGGTCGTCCGAGAGCGCAAGCACGACTGACAACCCGGCCCGGGGCGGGCCGGGGGCCGGTCCCGGTCCCAGCGGGCGGGGGCCGGTCCCCAGCGGGCCGGGCCGCAACCCCGCGCCCCGTCAGCCTGCGAGCACCTCTCGCACCTCGCGGACGATCTCGAGGTCCTCGCGCGCCGCCACGACCAGCGTGCGCACGCGCGCCCCGTCCGCGCCGATCTTGCGGTCCTCCGGCCCTGCCGCCTCGTTGCGCCCGGGGTCCAGCGCGACGCCCAGGAAGCCGAGGCCCTCCGCCGCCAGTGACCGGACCGCCGCCGACCGCTCCCCCACGCCACCCGTGAACAGCAGCGCGTCGATGCCGCCCATCGCCGCCGCCATCGCCGAGATCGCCGCCCGCAGCCGGTGGACGTAGACGTCGAGCGCGAGCCGAGACTCGGCGTCACCCGCCGCCGCGCTCGCGAGGATCTCGCGCATGTCCGCGGTCCCGGCGAGACCCAGCAGCCCGGACCGGTGCTCGAGCGTGGAGGCCAGCTCTGCCGGTGGCATGCCCACGTGCTCGAGCAGCCAGACGACCAGCCCGGGGTCCACGCTGCCGCTCCGGGTGGCCATCACGATCCCCTCGAGCGGCGTGAAGCCCATCGTCGTGTCCACGGACCGGCCGTCGCGGACCGCGGCCAGCGAGGCGCCCGCGCCCAGGTGGCAGGTCACCAGGCGCAGCCCCTCGGCCGGGATGCCCAGCACCTCGCAGGCCCGCCGCGCGGCGTACGCGTGGGACAGGCCGTGGAACCCGAAGCGCCGCAGGTCCCAGCGCTTGCGCCACTCGGGCGGCAGCGCGTAGGTCGAGGCCGCGGCCGGCAGCGACGCATGGAACGCGGTGTCGAAGCAGCCGACCGCCGGCACGTCCGGGAGCACCGCCGAGACCGCCGCCAGCGCCGCCAGCGACTTGGGCTGGTGCAGCGGCGCGAGGTCGGTCAGCGCCTCCAGCCGGGCGATGACCCGCGCATCGACCAGGACGGGCCGCGAGAACGCGGTCCCCCCGTGGACGATCCGGTGCCCGACGGCGTCCACCCCGCCCAGGCCCCGGATGGCGTCGGCGACCGCGGCGGCGTCCGCCGCTCCCCGGGGAGCCGGCAGGTCCGCGGACGCGACGAGCTCGTCGGCGGCGTCGAGGACCCGCAGCTTGAGGCTGCTCGAGCCCGCGTTGACGACGAGGATCCGGCCGCTCACCGGCGACCCGCCGCGCTCATCGGTGCCTGGCCGCACTCATCGGTGCCTGGCCGCGCTCATCGCCGTCGCCCGCCCGTCAGTACGGCCACGTCCAGCCCGAGATCTCTGGCGCGTCGGCGCCCTCGAGCCGCGTGTACGCCCGGGCCTGCAGCCGCTTGTCCACCATCAGCTGCCGGACGTGGCCTGCCTTCGGCCCCAGGCCCGGCACCCGGTCGATGACGTCGATCACGAGGTGGAAGCGGTCGAGGTCGTTGAGCATCACCATGTCGAACGGCGTGGTGGTCGTCCCCTCCTCCTTGTAGCCCCGGACGTGCATGTTGGCGTGGTTCGTCCGGCGGTAGGTGAGGCGGTGGATCAGCCACGGGTAGCCGTGGTAGGCGAACACGATCGGGCGGTCGGTCGTGAACAGGGCGTCGAACTCGGCGTTGGACAGGCCGTGCGGGTGCTCCTTCTCGTCCTGGAGCCGCATCAGGTCCACGACGTTCACGAACCTGACCTTGAGATCTGGCAGGTGCTGGCGGATCAGGTCCACGGCGGCGAGCGCCTCGACCGTCGGGATGTCGCCGGCGCAGCCGATCACCACGTCCGGCTCGCCCCCCTGGTCGCTGCTCGCCCAGTCCCAGATCCCGATGCCCCGCGTGCAGTGCAGGATCGCCTGGTCCATCGTCAGCCAGGCCGGCGACGGCTGCTTGCCGGCCACGATCACGTTGACGTAGTGGCGGCTGCGCAGGCAGTGGTCGCCCACGGACAGCAGCGTGTTCGCGTCCGGCGGCAGGTAGACCCGGATCACGTCCGACTTCTTGTTCACCACGTGGTCGATGAAGCCCGGGTCCTGGTGGGAGAACCCGTTGTGGTCCTGGCGCCAGACGAGCGAGCTGAGCACGTAGTTGAGCGAGGCGATCGGGCGCCGCCAGGGCAGGTCGCGCGTCACCTTCAGCCACTTGGCGTGCTGGTTGAACATCGAGTCGATGATGTGGATGAAGGCTTCGTAGCAGTTGAACAGGCCGTGGCGGCCTGTGAGCAGATAGCCCTCGAGCCAGCCCTGGCACTGGTGCTCGGACAGGACCTCCATCACCCGGCCGTCGGCGGCGAGGTCCTCGTCCGTGGGCAGGATCTCGGCCATCCAGGCCTTGTGCGTCACCTCGAGGGCGGCGCCGAGGCGGTTCGAGGCCGTCTCGTCCGGCCCGAACATCCGGAAGTTGTCCCGGTTGAGGCCGATCACGTCGCGCAGGTACGTGCCGAGGACGCGCGTCGCCTCGGCGGTGGTGGCGCCGGGCCGCGGGACGTCCACGGCGTAGTCGCGGAAGTCGGGCAGCACGAGGTCGCGGAGCAGCTCGCCGCCGTTGGCGACCGGGTTCGCGCTCATCCGCCGGTACGCCTTGGGCGGCAGCGCCGCGAGCTCGGGCATGAGGACGCCGCGCTCGTCGAACAGCTCGTCCGGCCGGTAGGACCGCATCCAGGCCTCGAGGATCTCGCGGTTGGCCTGGTTGGTGCGGACCTCGCCCATCGGCACCTGGTGCGAGCGCCAGTTGCCCTCCACGGGCTTGCCGCCGATCTCCTTGGGGCCCGTCCAGCCCTTGGGCGTGACGAACACGATCATCGGCCAGCGCGGCCGCTCCGTGACGCCGCCCTCGCGGGCCGCCTTCTGGATCGCGTGGATCTCCTCCACCACCGCGTCGAGCGTCGCCGCCAGCTGCTGGTGGACCGTGGCCGGGTCGTCGCCCTCGACGAAGTACGGCTTGTGGCCGTAGCCCTCCATCAGCGAGGCGAGCTCCTCGCGCGGGATCCGGGCCAGGACCGTCGGGTTGGCGATCTTGTAGCCGTTGAGGTGGAGGATCGGCAGCACGGCGCCGTCGCGGACGGGGTCGAGGAACTTGTTGCTGTGCCAGCTGGTCGCGAGCGGACCCGCCTCCGCCTCGCCGTCACCGACCACCGCGCAGACCACGAGGTCCGGGTTGTCGAACGCGGCCCCGTACGCATGCGAGAGCGCGTAGCCGAGCTCGCCGCCCTCGTGGATCGAGCCGGGTGTCTCGGGCGCCACGTGGCTCGGGATGCCGCCCGGGAACGAGAACTGGCGGAACAGCTTGCGGATCCCGTCCTCGTCGCGGGTGATGCTCGGGTAGACCTCGCTGTACGTCCCCTCGAGGTAGGCGTTGGCCACGGTTGCCGGGCCGCCGTGCCCGGGCCCGATGATGTAGATCGCGTCCAGGTCCCAGTTCCGGATCACGCGGTTCATGTGCGCGTAGATCATGTTCAGGCCGGGGGTGGTGCCCCAGTGTCCGAGCAGCCGCGGCTTCACGTGCTCCGGCTTGAGCGGCTCGCGGAGCAGCGGGTTGTCGAGCAGGTAGATCTGGCCGACCGAGAGGTAGTTCGCGGCGCGCCAGTAGGCGTCGATCCGGCTCAGCTCGTCGTCCGAGAGGGGGGTGGCGTCCAGGGCGAGGACGGGGCCTGCGGCGGTCATGCGCGTGCTCCCTTGTGCGATGCGACCGCGGCCTAGCCTACCCCGTTCCGCGTCGCGGGCGGCCCGGCGCGGCGCATCGCCGCCCGGGTTCTCGCGCGCCGCCCTCGGCGCCAGGCGCGCGCCGAAACCCACCCCCGTTCGTGATTACCCTCCGCGCATCGCCGCCCGGGTTCTCGCGCACCGCCAGCTCGCGCGGGACGTCCCGCGCCCGCGCCGAAACCCACCCCCCCTTCGTGATTACCCTCCGCGCATCGCCGCCCGGGCGCCAGGCGCGCGCCGGAACCTAGCCCCGTCCGTGATTACCCTCCGCGTGTCGCCCGGCTCGCGTAAGGGGCGGATGAGCCCCGCGTGGTTCGATGGCCGCATGTGGCAGCCCGACGACCCCGACACGATGCAGCTGCTCGGCGACTGGATCGCCCGATGGCGCTCGCGTGTGGGCGTGTCCCAGCGAACGCTGGCGGCCCAGGCCGGCATCAGCCAGGGCGGCCTGTCCCGGGTCGAGCGAGGGCTCCAGGCCTGCGGCTCGCGACGGCTGGCGCGCCTCATCCAGGCGCTCGACCTGCTGTCCCGCCAGGGCCTCATGGGCGCCGTCGACCCGCCGCCGATCCGCCGACCATCGCCCGGCCAAGCGCCGGACCGGATGCCTCCGCCGGTGCCGGATGACCTCCCACCGAGCTACGTCGACGAGTGGCTGCAGCGCGAACGCCCGAGGTGACGTCGTCGAGACCGTGGTGGCCCGCGGGGACATTCCACCCAGGCATCGCTCGCGGCTCGCTCGATGCGCGGAGGGTAATCAGGAATCGAGGTGATTCTGCTGGCGAGACGCTGCCGCCGAAGCCGCGGGAGGAGGCTGCGGAGCGCAGGCTGCGGAACGGAGCCTCGCTCAGGCCTCGCGGCGGAGCGCGACCACCAGGAGCAGGAACGAGGTCTCGAGCACGTCCACGCCCGCGATGACGAGCGCCACGATGAACGGCAGCGGGTGCGCCACCAGCCAGCCCACGCCGGCGGCGAAGGCGGCCACGGCGAGGAACACGTAGCGCGCGCCGCGGACGAGGGTCGCCAGGTCGCGTGCACCCAGCTCGCCGGAGTGGAGGCCGCGGCCCGCCTCGAGGTTCCGGACGGCGCGCAACAGCAGCGCGAGCCCGGCGACGGCGCTGCCCCCGACGAGCGCGGCCCGGATCAGCGAGGGCGGCGACACCACCGCCTCGAGGAGGCCGGCGTTCCAGCCGAGCATCGTCCCACCGACGAAGGCGACGATGCCGAACGCGAGCCACGCGAGGCGCGCGCGGTCGAGCGGCGCGGAACCGGAGGACGGGGCACCCGTCGGCTCAGCCATCGGTCAGCTCGCCGCGCAGCAGGTCCATCAGCAGGCCGTCGTGCCAGGCGCCGTCGGGGCCGCGCTCGTACTCGCGCATGACGCCCACGGGCCGGAACCCGACCTTCGCGTAGGCACGGATGGCGTGCACGTTCGCCGCCGCGGGATCGATCGTGATCCGGTGGTGCCCGCGCACATCGAACAGCCAGCGGGCGACGGTGCGCACGGCGTCCGGGCCCAGGCCCCGGCCCTGCGCCGCGGCGACGAGCGCGAGGTCGATGCCCGCGTGGCGGTACTCCGGCTCGGCCTCCTCCGAGGCCTGGACGAGGCCCACGACGGTCCCGTCGACCTCGATCACCCACGCCGCGCGGCCGGCCTCGGGCGTGACGTGGTCGCGCGCCTCGGCGACCGGGTCGGATGCGGGCCACCAGCGGGCGACGGTCGGGTCCGAGAACACGGTGGCGAGGGCGGGGACATGCTCGGCGGCGGCCGGGACGAGGCGGACGCGCGTGCCGGCGAGGGGCTCGGCCGGGATGGGCCCGCTCACGAGACCTCCAGGGGGACCTCGATGGTCGCGCCGTCGAGGATCCGCCACGCCCGCAGCGACGGGGCGCCGGTCGCCGCGTCCGCCTGGTCGTCGGCCAGCGACACGAGGATGTAGAGCGCGTCGGGGTAGAACGCGAGGCCGACGTCGGTGGGCGACGGCACCGCGGGCGACCGGACGTGCGAGTGGACGATCGCCCAGAACACCTCGTCGGCGTCGTCCACGGCGACGGTCACCCGGAACAGGTCGTCGGGGTGGATCTCGTAGCGGTACGGCGAGGCCGCCCGGTTGCGCAGCGCCTCGTAGCGGAGCGCCGCGCCCCCGGCGGCCGCCGGGTGGTCGCCGACGACGAGCCCGCAGGCTTCGTTCGGGTACTCGGCGCGGGCCTGGGCGACGATCGCGTCGGCGATCGGGCGTGGCAGCCGCGCGACGGCCGGACCCGGGTGCGGCGCGGCGACACCGGCGGCCGGCTCGCTCACCACCAGCTCACCCCACCCTCGAAGTCGGCCTCCATGTCGTCGAGGTCACGCTCGAAGGTGCCCGCCGAGAGGTACTTCCAGCCGCCGTCGGGGAGCAGTGCGACGATCGTCCCGCCCTCCATCCGTTGCGCCTCGCGTGCCGCGGCGACCAGCACCGCGCCGCACGACGGCCCGGCGAACACGCCCTCCTTGAACACGAGGTCCCGGAGGGCCGCCACGGCGTCCCGGTTCGACACCAGGTACTTCGCGTCGAGCACCGCTGGGTCGAAGATCTCGGGCACGAAGCCCTCCTCCAGCGATCGCAGACCCTGCACGCTGTCACCGGGGAGCGGCTCCGCGGCGACGATTCGGACCCCCGGCTTGCGCTCCCGCAGGTACCGCCCGGTCCCCATCAGCGTCCCCGACGTGCCGAGCCCCGCCACGAACACGTCGATCTCCGGGCAGTCCGCGAGGATCTCGGGGCCGGTCGTCTCGTAGTGGGCCAGCGGGTTGGCCGGGTTCCCGTACTGGTAGGGCATCACGAACCGCGGGTCGCGCTCGCACAGCGACTTGGCGAGCGCGATCGCCCCGTTGGACCCCTGCGACCCGGGCGAGTCGATGATCTCCGCCCCGAACAGCGCCGCCACCTGGCGCCGCTCCATCGTCACGTTGTCGGGCATCACGAGCGCCACGCGATACCCCTTGCGCCGCCCGATCATGGCGAGGGCGATCCCGGTGTTGCCCGACGTGGGCTCGAGGATGATCGAGTCCGGGTGCAGCAGCCCGCGCCGTTCGAGGTCCTCCACCAGGTACTTGGCGGCGCGGTCCTTCACGGACCCCGTCGGGTTGTACATCTCGAGCTTCGCGTACAGCCGCACCCGGGGGTTGGGGCTCATCCGCGGGATGGCGACCAGCGGCGTGTGGCCGATGGCGTCGAGGATCGATTCGTGCCGCCCGCCGTGGCGCTCGAGCGACTCGTGGGCGTGCGCGTGGTCGTGCTCGCTCGCCTCCGGCCCCGGCACGCGCTCGGGCCCCGACACGCGGACGTCGGACGTGTCGGTCACCCGCCCGCCATCGCCGGCAGCAGCCGGACCTCGTCCGCGGTCGTCACGGGCGTGTCGGGACCGGCGAGGTATCGCACGTCCTGGCCGTTGAGGTACACGTTGACGAACCGGTTGAGTTCGCCGTCAGCCGTGAACAGCTGGTCGCGCAGGGCCGGATACGCCGCGACCAGCGAGTCGAGGACCTCCCCGATCGTGGTCCCGGCGGCTTCCACCTCGCGGGCCCCGCCGACGTTGGCCCGCAGCACGGCGGGGAACTTGACGGTGCTCACCGTGACCCTCCCAGGGTGAACACGCCGCCGGTCGCGGCGACGGGGAGCGGCGCCCCGGCCTCGCGCGCCTGGCGGGCGGCATCGGAGCAGACCGGGCAGTCCGGGTCGCGCTTGAGCCGCAGCTCGGTGAACTCGGTGTCCAGCGCATCGAACAGCAGCAGGCGGCCGGCCAGCGTCTCGCCGATGCCGAGCAGCAGCTTGAGCACCTCGTTCGCCTGGAGCAGGCCCATGATCCCGGGCACGACGCCCAGCACCCCGGCCACGGAGCAGCCGGGCGCGAGCTCGGGCGGCGGCGGCGTCGGGTACAGGCAGCGGTAGCACGGGCCCTGGTACGGGACGAAGGTCGTCAGCTGGCCCTCGAACCGGAACACGGACGCGTGGACGACCGGGATGCCGGCCGCGACCGCCGCGTCGTTGAGGATGTACCGCGTCTCGAACGTGTCGGTGCCGTCGAGGATGACGTCGTAGCCGGCGATGACCCGGTCCACGTTGTCGGCGACCAGCATCTCCTCGTGCCCGACGACCGTGACGTCCGGGTTGAGGGCGG
This sequence comes from Chloroflexota bacterium, assembly GCA_040755495.1. GTDB lineage: Bacteria > Chloroflexota > Limnocylindria > Limnocylindrales > CSP1-4 > CAIXZV01. Next base: position 59,101 of record JBFMAT010000008.1, on the reverse strand, counting down.
TGAGCGTCTTGCGCGCGGACTCGACCTTCTTCTCGCCGATCCGGTCGCTGGTGTGGAGGACCTGCCGCTGCAGGTTGGACAGGTCCACCACGTCGAAGTCGATGATCCCGATCGTGCCCACGCCGGCCGCGGCGAGGTACAGCGCCGCCGGCGAGCCGAGCCCCCCGGCGCCGATCAGCAGCACCTTCGACTCCAGCAGCTTCGCCTGCCCCGCCGAGCCCACCTCGGGGATCAGCAGGTGACGGCTGTAGCGGGTCTTCTGGGTGTCGGTCAGGGCGATCGGCTGGGTCCAGGGCAGGCCGTGGCCCTTCCAGGCCTGGAAGCCGCCGCTCATCGAGACGACGTCCGCGTAGCCCATGGCGGCCAGCGTCTGGCCGGCGAACAGCGAGCGCACGCCGCCGGCGCAGTACAGGACCACCGGCGTGGAGCGGTCCGGGACGGCCGCCTCGACCTGCTGCTCGAGGTAGCTCTTGGAGATGTGGGTGGCGCCCGGGATGTGGCCCTGGTCCCACTCGGACGCCTCGCGGACGTCGATCAGCGCGATGCCGCCGCGCTGTCGGAGCGCGTCAGCCTCGGCCGGCGAGACCTCGCGGATCTCGTCGCGGGCCTCGCGCAACAGCTCGGCATAGGTCCTGGTCATGGCAGGGATGGTGCTCCGGTGGACGACGGGCCGCCGGCTGGACGGCGGGGTGGATGGGTCGATGACGGTCCGGCGGACCGTCGAGGCGGGGACCCGGCCGCGCTCGCGGGACGCGCGCGGGCGGGCGAAGAGCCGGCGTCAGGCCGGCCGGCGACACGCGCAGCGGCACATCAGCCCGGCTCCTTCGCGAGGGGCTTCACGCCCACGTCGTCGAGGAGGTGCTGGAGCGAATCGAAGCTGAGCATCGCGCACTTGAGGCGGGCCGGGCTGATCTCGATGCCCAGCAGGTCCAGCAGGTCCGTGGCCCCGAACGCGGCCACGTCCGCCACGGGCTTGCCCTTGACCTCGTCCGTGAGCAGCGAGGCGGACGCCTGGCTGATCGCGCAGCCGCGACCCGTGAACCCGACCTCGGTCACGACCCCGTCCTGCACGGTGAGCTGCATCGTGATCCGGTCGCCGCACAGGGGGTTCGCCCCCTCGTAGGACGCGGACGGCGCCTCCAGGACCCCAAAGTTGTGGGGTCGCCGGTAGTGCTCGAGGATGTAGTCGCGGTACAGGTCGTCCATGGCGCGCCGCGAGTGTAGCGCCTCGCCCGAATTCCGACCAGATTGCCGGGGATTGCCGCGGTCGCCCGCCGATCACGCCGCCATCAGGGGGCGGGAGGTGCCTCGTGCCGGTGGCGGCGCGGCGTAGACTCGCGGCATCAGGCTACGGGCGTCCCGAGACCACGCTCCGTTAACGATCCGCAGCGAGGATCGCGGGGCTAACCGCACCGTTGGAGGATCCGTTCGTGCGCATTGGACATCGCCTCGTCGTCGGCGTGGCGGCACTCGCCGTCGTCGTCGCGGCATGTGGAGGAGGCTCGACCTCGTCCGACGCCGCCAAGACCGCCAAGTCGGCGGCCGATCTCGGCGGCATGGACAAGCTGGTCGAGCTCGCGAAGGCGGAGGGCAAGCTCAACGTCATCGCCCTGCCCCCGGACTGGGCGAACTACGGCCAGATGATCGACGACTTCTCCAAGAAGTACGGGATCGAGGTCAACTCCATCCTGCCCGACGCCAACAGCCAGGAGGAGATCGACAACGCGAAGAACACGCAGGGGACCGACCGTGCCCCCGACGTGTTCGACCTCGGCGCCAACGTCGCGCTCGCCAACACCGACGTGTTCACGCCCTACAAGGTCGAGGCGTGGGGCGACATCCCGGACAACATCAAGGAACCGACGGGGCTGTGGTTCGGCGACTATGCCGGGTTCACGTCGATCGGCTGCGACGTGGGCAAGGTCGCGCTGCCGGCAACCGTCGCCGACCTGCTCAAGCCCGAGTACAAGGGCATGATCGCGCTCAACGGCGACCCGACCACCGCCGCGGCCGGCTTCCACGGCGTCGTCATGGCGGCCCTCGCCAACGGCGGCTCCGCCGACGACATCGCCCCCGGCGTGGAGTTCTTCAAGCAGCTCAACGACGCCGGCAACCTGCTCCCGGTCGACCCCACCCCGGCGACGATCGCCTCGGGCCAGACCCCCTGCGTCATCGACTGGGAGTACAACAACGCGGCCCAGACCGACGCCCTGGCCGGCCAGATCGACTGGCAGGTCGTCATCCCGTCCGACGCTCCGCCGGTCGCGTCCTACTACATCCAGGCCATCAACAAGGACGCCCCGCATCCGGCGGCTGCCCGCCTGTGGGAGGAGTACCTGTACACGGCCGAGGGCCAGAACACCTGGCTCAAGGGCTACGCGCGCCCCATCCTGCTCGACAAGATGATCGCCGGCGGGACGGTCGACCAGGCCGCCCTCGACGCCCTGGCGCCGGCCGAGGGCACGCCCGTCGTCCTGACCCAGGACCAGCTCAAGGCCGCCCAGGACTACCTCAAGGCCAACTGGAACATCACGATCGCGGCCGGGTAGACCCGGCGGGTCCCGCCATGACCGACCTGCAGGCCGCGCGGCCTGCCTCGCCTGGCGCATCCGGAGCCGGCCCCGCCTCGGGCGGGGCCGGCTCGCGCCGGATGCGGCGTGCCGGGGCATACGCCGGCCTGCTCCCGTTCCTGCTCTACGTGACGGTCTTCCTGCTCCTGCCGACGCTCCTGGTCGCGGTCGGCGCGTTCCAGGACGACCAGGGCGCGCCGTCGCTGTCGAACGTCGCCGCCGTGGTCACCGAGCAGGCGTTCATCGACGCGTTCGTCCGCTCGATCCAGCTGTCCGTGGTCACGGCGCTCGCCGGCGCGGTCCTGGGCGGCCTGCTCGCCTGGGCGGTCGCCTCGGGCAGCGCGGAGGGCCAGCTCCGTCACGTCGTCGTGGCCGCGTCCGGCGTGCTGGCGCAATTCGGCGGCGTGATGCTCGCCTTCGCGTTCCTGGCCACGTTTGGCATCAACGGCCTCGTGACGCTCGTCGCCAGCGACTGGCTCGGACTGGACCCCCAGTCCGGCAGCATCTGGGTGTACGGGATGACGGGTCTCGCCGTCGTGTACACCTACTTCCAGCTGCCCCTGATGCTGATCGTGTTCCTGCCGGCCATCGAGGGCCTGCGCCAGGAGTGGTACGACGGCTCGGCCAGCCTCGGTGGCAACTCGTGGTCGTTCTGGCGCCACGTCGGCGGGCCGATCCTGGCGCCCAGCTTCCTCGGCGCGGTGCTGCTCCTGTTCGCGAACGCCTTCTCCGCCTATGCCACGGCCGCCGCCCTGATCAGCCAGGGCAGCCCGATCGTGACGCTCCAGATCCGGTCCGCGCTCACCAGCGAGGTCATCCTCGGGCAGGCGAACGTGGGCAAGGCGCTGGCGCTGGGCATGATCGTGATCGTGTCGATCGTGATGGCGCTGTACGCGCTCGTGCAACGCCGCGCCTCGCGGTGGGTGCGGTGAGCGCGGTGAGTTCGCCCCAGCGTCGCCGGCGCTACGGGCGGACCGCGACGCGGACGGCCATCCTGCTGGCGATCGGCGGGTACTTCCTGGTGCCCCTGTTCGCGATGCTGGAGTTCTCCACCCGGGGCAAGGGCGGGACCCGCACCCCCGACGCATGGCTCGCGATCGCCGATGACCCGAACCTCGTGGAAGCGATCCTCAACACGCTCGGGATCGCGGCGCTGACCGTGCTGGGCATGCTGCTGCTGCTGGTGCCGACGATGGCCTGGGTGATGCTCCGGGTGCCCCGGATGCGGCGGGTGGTCGAGTTCCTGTGCGTGCTGCCCCTGGCCATCCCGGCGATCGTGCTGGTGGTCGGGATCGCGCCCGTGTACCGGGTCCTCAACGGCCTGTTCGGCGGCTCCATCCTGACGCTCGCGTTCGTGGACGTGATCCTCGTGCTGCCGTTCGCCTACCGGGCGATCGACGGCGGCCTGCGCTCGGTGGACGTGGTCACCCTGAGCGACGCCGCCCGGAGCCTCGGCGCGAGCTGGCCGCGGGTCATGGGCCAGATCATCGTCCCCAACATCCGGGGTGGCATCCTGTCGGCCTCGGTGCTCGCCGTGGCGCTCGTGCTGGGCGAGTTCACGATCTCGTCGCTGCTGAGCTACGACACGCTCCAGGTCGTGATCAACCTGCTGGGCAAGCGCAACGCGTTCACGTCGGTCGCGGTGTCGCTGGCCGCGTTGATCTTCGGCTTCGTGCTGCTGTACGTCATCGCGCGGTTCGCGCCGGGAAGCCAGGTGCGCGGCCGGGCCGCCGAGGAGGGTGAGTGAGCGATCCGTTGACCCCGACCGCCGGGGGCGCGGCCGCCGGCCGGACCGGCGTGGCCGTGCAGATGGTGGACATGCACCGGTCCTACGGGCCGGTCCACGCCCTCGACGGGCTGTCGATCGAGATCGCGCCCGGCGAGTTGGTCGCCCTGCTCGGCCCGTCGGGCTGCGGCAAGACCACCGCGCTCCGGGCGCTGGCGGGCCTGGACGAGCTGGACAGCGGCCGGATCCTCGTCGACGGCCGCGACATGACCAGCGTGCCGGCCAACCGCCGGGACATGGGCATGGTGTTCCAGGCCTACAGCCTGTTCCCCAACATGACCGCCCGCGACAACGTGGCGTACGGGCTGCGGCTGCGCGGCATGGACGCGAGGGCGAGGCAGCAGCGCGCGGACGAGATGCTGGAGCTGGTCGGGCTGGTCGGGCAGGCCGGTCGCTACCCGCACCAGATGTCCGGCGGCCAGCAGCAGCGGGTCGCGCTCGCGCGGGCGCTCGCGATCCGGCCCCAGGTGCTGCTCCTCGACGAGCCGCTGTCGGCGCTGGACGCGAAGGTCCGCCGGCAGCTGCGCGAGGAGATCCGGCGGATCCAGATCATGGTCGGGATCACGGCGCTGTTCGTGACCCACGACCAGGAGGAGGCCCTCGCGGTCGGCGACCGGGTGGGCGTCATGAGCGCCGGGCGCCTGGAGCAGATCGCGCCGCCGGCCGAGCTGTACGACCGGCCGCGGACGCGGTTCGTGGCGGAGTTCGTGGGGTTGACCAACCGGCTGGCCGGCGAGGCGCGCGACGGCGGCGCGGAGGTCCTCGGCACGCGCGTGCCACTGCTCACGGGCTCGGCGACGTCCGGCCGGGTCACGGCGCTGGTTCGCCCGGAGTCCGTGCGGCTCACCCTGGAGCCGGGCGCCGACGCGCACGTGGTCGCGGTCAGCTTCCTCGGGGCCATGTGCCGGGTGCAGGTCGCGCTGGCGAGCGGCGGCCTGGTGGTCGCGCAGATGGCCGCGGCGGATGCCGCGGGGCTGGCGCCCGGGGTGGCCGTCCGGGTGACCGTGCTGCCGGCTCCCGTGTTCGCCGTGACCGACTCCCCCGGCTGAGACCTACCCAGGAGCGTTCCGAACGATGTCCACCCGGCCCCTCCCCGGCCTCGGCAGCATCACCGAGGCCGCTCGCACCATCGACGTGGTCCACGAGACGGACGTCCTGGTCGTGGGCAGCGGACCCGGCGGCCTGGGTGCCGCGCTGGGCGCCGCACGCGCCGGCGCCCGGACGACCCTGCTCGAGCGCAACGGCTGCTTCGGCGGCAACATCACCCAGGTCGGGGTCGAGGGGTTCGCCTGGTACCGGCACGAGCGGACGATCGACAGCGTGGGCGTCGGCAGCGAGCTCGAGGCACGGGCGAGGTCGATGGGGGCCACGTCGGACGAGCCGCAGTCGGTCAGCCAGGCGTTCGACGCCGAGATGTTCAAGGTCGTCGCGGACGTCGTGGTTGCGGAGGCCGGCATCCACCCGATGCTCCACCGCCAGGTCGTGGCCTCGATCGTGGAGGACGGCGTCGTCCGGGGCGTGATCACCGAGAGCAAGTCCGGGCGCGAGGCCATCCTCGCCCGGCGCGTCGTGGATGCCACCGGCGACGCGGACGTGGCCGCCCGGGCCGGCGCGCCGGTGCGCAAGACCCCGCGCGAGGAGATGCTCTCGCTGTCGGTGATGTTCTCGATGAGCGGCGTCGACAAGCGCCGGTTCATCGACGCCGTGAAGGCGGACCCCCAGACCTATCGCGACTGGGCCGGCAACGCCGAGTGGGACATCGAGACCGACGGCAAGGAGGACGAGCTGTTCTCGCCCTTCCTCCGCAAGCCGTTCAAGCAGGCCGTGGCGGCGGGGCTCATCCCGCCCAACCTGGTCACGCTCGCCGGGACCTGGGGCACCGTCAGCGACCGGGGCGACCTCACGTACCTCAACCTCGTCCACCTCGGCGGGCTGGACAGCACCGACGCCGACGACCTGACCCGCGGCGAGATCGAGGGCCGGGCCCAGGCGATGCACGCCATCGAGGCGCTGCGGCGGTTCATGCCCGGCTGCGAGGACGCACGGCTGCGCAACTTCGGCATGACGATCGGGGTGCGCGACACGCGCAAGATCGACGCGCGCTACAACCTCACCGAGGCGGACGTGCGGGGCGAGGCACGGTTCGAGGACTCGGTCGGGATCTTCCCCGAGTTCATCGACGGGTACGGCGTGCTGGTGCTGCCCACGACCGGCCGGTACTTCCACGTGCCCTACCGGTCGCTGGTGCCCAAGGGCGTCGGCGGCCTGGTCGTGGGCGGACGCTCGATCGGCGGGGACCGGATCTCGCACGCAGCGGTCCGGAGCATGATGTGCTGCACGGTCAGCGGCCAGGGCGCGGGCGTGGCGGCCGCGGTCTCGATCCGGAGCGACGCGGACTTCGCGGACCTGGACGTGCGGCTGGTGCAGGCGGAGCTCCGTCGCCAGGGCGTCCGCCTCGACTGACCGGCAACCGGCGCCGGCCGCCCGGGAACCTACCCGTCGACCCCGAACAGCCGGTAGACCTCGCTCAGGCCCTCGGCCAGCGCGTCGATGTCGCCCGTCGTCGTGTACACGCTGAACGAGGCGCGCGCGGTCGCCGCCAGGTCCAGGCGTTCGTGGAGCGGCATCGTGCAGTGGTGGCCGGCCCGGACGGCGATCCCGAATCTGTCCAGCACCTGCGCCACGTCGTGGGGATGGACCCCCGGGACGTTGAACGGCACCACGCCGCCCCGCTGACCGGCCGGCGGGCCGTACAGCTCGAGGCCGGGGTGCTCGCGCGGCAGCCGGTCGAGCGCGTACTCGACCAGCGTGCGCTCGTGCGCCGCCACCCGGTCCATGCCGATGGACATGAGGTACTCCGCGGCGACCCCGAGGCCCACCGTCGCCGAGATGTCCGGCGTGCCCGCCTCGAACTTCCACGGGACGTCGTTCCACTCGGAGCGGCGGAGGTGGACCTCGCGGATCATCTCGCCACCGGCCAGGAACGGGGGCATGGCCTCGAGCAGCTCGCGGCGGGCCCACAGCGCGCCGGAGCCGGTGGGGGCGAGCATCTTGTGGCCGCTGAACGCGTAGAAGTCGCAGCCGATGGCGGACACGTCCACGGGCAGGTGGGGCACCGCCTGGGCGCCGTCCACGAGCACCAGCGCGCCCGCCTCGTGTGCGCGCCGGGTCATGTCCTCGACCGGGTTGATCGTGCCCAGCGTGTTGCTGACCTGCGTGAACGCGACCAGCTTGGGCTTGAGCCGCAGCAGCACGTCGTACACGTCCTGGCGCAGGATCCCGTCGTCGGTGATCGGGATGAACTCGAGGTCCGCGTCCTTCTCCTGGGCCAGGAGCTGCCACGGGACGAGGTTGGCGTGGTGCTCCATCTCGGTCAGGACGATGACGTCGCCCCGGCCGATGTTCCGGCGGCCCCACGAGTAGGCGACGAGGTTGATCGCCTCGGTCGCGTTGCGGGTGAACACGATCTCGCGCCGATCCGGCGCGCCGATGAACCGGGCGACCGTCGTGCGCACGGCCTCGTACGCGGCGGTGGCCTTCTCGCCGATCGTGTAGATCCCGCGGTGGACGTTCGCGTTGTAGCCGCGGTAGTAGGCGTCCATCGCCTCGATCACCGGCAGCGGCTTCTGCGAGGTCGAGGCGGAGTCCAGGTAGACCAGGCGATGGCCGTGGATCTCCTGGTCCAGGATCGGGAAGTCCGCGCGCAGCGCCACCGGGTCGAGGGGCTCGACCGCGGCCCGGGCGCCGGTCGCCGGCGCGGCGGTCGTCGGCGCGGCGCTCGTGCCCGGCTTTGCCTCGGTCGTCATCGTCGGTCTCAGCGTCCCGCGGCGGCGGCTTCGGGCTCCAGCGGCACGGCGAGTGCCTCGTCGGGGACGTCGATCTCCAGGCCGGCCTCGCGCAGGATCGGGCCGTAGCCCTCCTCCTCGAGGCGCAGCGCCAGGTCCTTGCCGCCGGACTTGACGATGCGGCCCGCGGCCAGCACGTGGACCACGTCGGGCGTGATGTAGTTGAGCAGCCGCTGGTAGTGGGTGATCAGCAGGACGCCCATGTCCGGGTTGAGCATCGCGTTGACGCCCTCGGCCACGATCCGCAGGGCGTCGATGTCGAGGCCCGAGTCCGTCTCGTCGAGGATCGCGAACTCCGGCTCCAGCATCGCCATCTGGAGCATCTCGAGCCGCTTCTTCTCGCCGCCCGAGAACCCCTCGTTCACGTACCGGGCCGCGAAGCCGTCGTCCATCCGGAGGAGCGCCATCTTCTCGCGCATCCGGCGCCGGAACTCGAGCATCGGGACGCCGCCCTTGATCGCGTCCGTGGGATCCACGTCCGGGTTCTTGTCGATGCCCTGGAGCTTCGCGTTGAGCGCGCTGCGGATGAAGCTGGCCACGCTGAGGCCCGGGATCGCCGTCGGGTACTGGAAGGCGAGGAACAGGCCCAGGCGCGAGCGCTTGTCGGGCGACAGTGACAGGAGGTTGCGGCCCTTCCACAGCACCTCGCCCGAGGTCACCACGTACGCCGGATGGCCCATCAGCGCGTAGGCGAGGGTCGTCTTGCCCGAGCCGTTGGGCCCCATGATCGCGTGGGTCTCGCCCTTGCGGATCGTGAGGTTGATCCCCTGGAGGATCTCGGTGTCGGGCTTGGCGGCGGGAGCGACCCGGAGGTCGCGGATGACGAGCTCGCGGTCGGTGGCGTCGGTCACGAAGTGGCTCCTGCGGGTTGGGGTGCGGCGTCGGGCACGGGGCTGGGTTCGGGTCGGGGGCGGGCCTGGCGGTGGGTTCGGCCCGACCTCACGCGACCCCGGCCGGGGACGCGGTCGGGTCGCGCGGGTCGAGCGTGATGGTGCGGGCCGGGACGAGGTCCGCGAGGGTCATCGAGTCGAGCGTGCCCGAGATCGCGTCGCGGACCCGGACCCAGAGCACGTTGACCGTGCACCGGGCGGACCGGTCACAGCCGAGCAGGTGCGCTGGATCGTCCGTCGCGCAGATCATCGGGGCGATCGGGCCCTCGAGGGCGCGCAGCACGTCGCTCATCCGGATCTCGGACGGCGGCGCGCCGAGCTCGTACCCCCCGTGGGCACCGCGCGTGGAGACGACCAGCCCCGCATCCCGGAGGCTCGTCACGAGCTGCTCCAGGTAGGCGCGCGGCAGGTCCTCGTCCAGCGCGATCTCCGCGAGGCTGGCCGGCCCGGTCCCGAACCGGCGCCCGAGCTGGACCATGAGCCGCACGCCGTACTCGCCCTTCGTGCTGAAGGCGACGGCGCCGGAACCGTGGAAGCTCGCGCGGGTGGTCAGGGCGGGATCCTCGTCGGGTGCGATCTCGGACGAGTCGTCGGAGTTCCCCGGGAGGTCGCCCGCGGAGGCTACCTCCGCACCGGGGAATTCCGACCGAATTCGTCGGGATTGAGTCTAGACCGGACTCGCGGGGTCGTCAACGACGTCACCAACGCGGGCATGAGCGGCCCCTGACTCGCAGGGTCGTCAACGAGGTCGCCGCGGGCATGAGCGGCCCCATGACCGCTTCGCGATCCCAAGAAGGGTTCACGAGCCACGCTCCCAGGCCCGCGGCGTTCGCTTGGGGATGCCGGGATGCCTCCTTGGGATGGCGGGAACCGCAACGGCATGCCGGGCAGCACGAAGCGGGGCCGCCGATGCCCGCGTGTGGCTGGATAGACCTTCTTGGGATCGATGGAGCGTTGGGACCGATGGCACTTGGAGGCGAGGGCGGCGGCCCTTGGAGGCGAGGGTGACGGCCCGGGAGGCCGAGCCTGCGAGCTTCATGAGCGACGAGGTCCGCACCGAGGCGCCCCCGAGACGGATCGGCGGTTCGGCACTGGGCGGTGGCCGGGCGGGGTCGCAGCATCGACCCGAGCAACAGGAGGTCGGGCAATGTTCAGGACGATTCGGTGGATCGCGGCGGGTGCGGCGGTCGGGTTCGCGGCGGACCGGGTGCTGCTGGAGCTCCGGAAGCCGGCCGCGGACCAGTTTCCCTGGCTGCGCGAGAAGATGAACGACACAGTCAACCCGTGGCTCATGGAGCACGGCATCCCGGGCAGTGCGAAAGCGGACATCGCGACCCTCGAGCACGTCGGGCGCAAGTCGGGCACGACGTACTTCACGCCGGTCCACCCCACGATCCACGAGGACGCGGTGCTGATCCCGGCCCCGCTGGGCATCGGGTCGCAGTGGGCACGCAACGTCCTCGACGCGGGGCGGGCGCGGCTGCAGTTCCACGAGACGCTGTTCGAGCTGGATGAGCCGGAGCTGATCACGGTCAGCGAGGCGGGCCTGGTCCCGCCGCAGGTCGCCGGCCCGTTCGATCACATGGGCTGGCGCTACCTGCGCCTCCACAAGGTGGCCGAGGTGCCGGGCACGTTCGCGACCCACGGATTGTCGATGCCGTCGATCGAGGGCCACCCGGTCACCGAGCCGCCCCTCGACGTGGCCTACGAGATCCCGATGGAGCCGAAGATGGTGGAGCGCTGAGCCCCGAGGGCCAGAACGCGTGCGGCCTCCGAAGCCGCGATCCCGGGTACCGGAGCCTCGCGCGCGGCCCGGGAAGCCGCAACCGTGGCGGCGGAGCAAGATCGGCGACCGAGTCAATGCCCGTTTGCGGCGTCTGGAGCCGCAACGGTCGGTCACGGGTCCGGTATCGCGGCTTGCCACGCAGGAAGGGAGTCGGTCGCGGCCAACCAGGTGGACGGCCCGCCGGTGACGCATCGCCCGGGGCTCACCCTGCGAGCGCGCGCCCCCAGCTCCCAGCCACGTCAGCCGCGCCGCCCGCCTGTGACATCGGCTCGCCGAGCACCCACGGTGCCCGGAGCGCACGCGTCCAGCGGTTGGACGGCAGCTCCGGGCGCAGCGCGGCGAGGCTGGTGCCGAACTTGGACACCCTCGTCGGGCGGTAGCCCAGCGACCACAGCACGCGGTCGGCGACCGACGGCGGCCCAGGTGACTTCGTCTCCACGATCGCCATCCCATCCAGTGCCACGTGGCGTCCGTCCGGTGTCAGCGCCTCCACGGCCTCGTCGACGGTCACCCGCGCGCCGCCCGCGCCGACCAGCAGCGTCGCCCGCGTGTACCGGGTCGTCAGCGCCGGCGCCAGCCACCGGCTCGCCGGCCCGATGAGCTCGCAATGGCCCACGAACGCCCGGTCCTCGGGGTCCAGGCCGTCCCGGAGCCCGATCGGGTGCTCGATCCGCTCCTTGACGGTGCGCCCGCGCGGGTCGCGGGTCTTGATCTCCAGCAGGCATCGCCCGCTGTCGAGATAGGACCGCGTCCGCACCTTGAACCGGCGGCGCCGGCGCCGGGCGGCCGCGAGGTAGGACGCGCCGTCCGGCGTATCGAAGTAGACCGACTCGTAGTGGAACCGCCGGCGGCCGTCGATCTCCAGGACCCGGCTCGTGTCCGCGAGCCGCGCCACCAGCGCCCAGGCTACCGGGAGCGGCACCAGGTACTTGCGGTCGCGCCGGGTGAGCAGCGCGGCCATCGCGTCCAGCTCGTCCAGGCCCACCGGGGCAAGCACGTCCAGCACCGCGAGCGCGTCGAGCGCGTCGCGCCCGTCGGTCGCGGGGATCCCGCCCATCACGCCACCTCCACCTCGTGCCCGTGGACGACGTGGACCCGGGCCGGGACCGCGGCGGTGTCGCGCAGCTCATAGCGCGCCTCGACCGCGGTCGTGGCTTCCACAAGGTCCACCCGGCGGACCTTGACCCGGTGCACCCGGGCGCCCAGCAGCTCCTCGAGCCGCGCGATCAGCTGCCGCTCGTCGGTGTAGGCCGCGTCCAGCGTCAGCGTCGTCACCCGGTACCGGGCGAACAGCCGCGGGTGGTCGCCAATGGCCATCGCCGCCAGCACGGCCACCATCAGCGCCGGGGCCAGCCAGGCGGGCGAGATGACGAGCCCGCCGAGGAGGCCGATCGTCATCGACGCGAAGTAGTAGGCCACCTCCGGCTGGTCCATCTCCGCGGAGCGGAGCCGGATGATCGACAGGACCGCGAACAGCCCGAACCCGAGGCCGGCGCTGATCCCGGTGGTCGTGAGCGCGGCGGTGATCGCCACCAGGCCGAGGTTCACCACGAGGTACGCGACCACCATGTCGCGGCGCCGGTGGCGGGGGAAGTAGAGCGCAAACACCAGGACGGCGATGGCGGCCAGGTCGAGCAGGAACATCAGCGGCAGGGTCATCGGAGGGCTCCTCGGGCGGGTCGCGGGCGGGGCCGGGTGGACGTGGTCGGCATGGGATCAGCCGGCCACGGCCGTGACGCTGCCGACGGACGTGCCGCCGGAGGCGTCCAGGCCGAGGTACAGCCCCCCGGTCGACTCGCCGGTCACCGTCCCGCCGACCACGACCTCGTAGCTCGCGCCGGACACGAGGCCCGGGGCGCTCAGGACGAGCGACTGGAACGGCTTGGAGGCGACGAACGTGGCGACCGCGGCGCCATCGGACGAGCGGATCGTGACGACGGTCCCGGCCGCCTGGGTCGCGTTGAACTGGAGGTTCACGTACGCCTGCGCGGACGCGGCGTCGGGCGCTTCGGCCATGCCGGCGCTGCCGGCGGCGAGCAGGACCGCGTCCGAGACGAGGAGCTCGCCGTTGACGTCGAGCGCGCCGTTGTTGTTGGCGGTGGGGCCGTTGACGACGATCGTGCCGCCGGTGACCGTGGCGTCGCCATTGGAGTCGAAGCCGTCGCCGCCGGCATCGATGACCAGCGTGCCGCCGCTCATCTCGACGACGTAGCCGTCCACCGCCGTCTCGCCGCCCGGGCCGCCCCCGCCGGGTCCGCCGAAGCCGCCCGGGCCCTGCTGCGCGGAGCCGTCGTTGCCACCCGCGACGTTGAGGCCGTCGTCCTCGGACACGATGTCGATGTCGCCGCCGGTGAGCACGATCTGGGTGGCCTCGATGCCCTCGTAGGACCGCGAGACGTCGATCGTGCCGCCGTGGATCTCGAGCCGGACGTCCGCGTGCAGGGCATCGTCGCCGGCCGCGATCGCGAGCGACCCGCCGTTGACGACCAGGCTGCTCACGGCGTCGACGGCGTCCTCGCCCGCGGTGAGGTCGAACCTGCCGCCGTCGATGACGATGACGCCGAGGCTGGCGTCGTCCGCGTTGTCGGCCTTGAGGGCGTCGCCGCCCGCATCGACGGTGATCGTGCCGCCGCGCACGACGAGGTCGTCCTTGCCCCGGATCCCGTCGTCGGCCGCGGTCACGGCGATGGTGCCGCCCGCGATGACGAGGCCGTCCTTGGACGCGATGGCGTCGTTGAAGGCGCCGCGGACGGTGAGCGCCCCGTCGCCGGCGATCGAGAGGTCGGCGGCGCTGTACAGGGCGGCGTTGGGTTCGTCGACGTCCGCGTTCGGGTACACGTAGGTCGCGGCGTCCGCGAGCGTGTTGTCCGAGCCATCGGCCAGGATCAGGACGAGCTTGCCCGCGTCGAGCGCGGCGAGCGCCGAGGTCGTGGAGCTGGTGATCGAGACCCCGTCCAGCACGAGGCGCACGACGCCCTCGTCCGCCGAGTCCACGACCACCTGGCCGTCGCGAAGCGTGCCGCTGAGGCGATAGGTGCCCGCCGCGGTGATCGTGATGGTGTCGCCGTCCACGGTGACGCCCGGGCCGCCGGTGCTCGCGCCGTCGGCGAGCGTGATCGCGACCTCGTCCGCGGCGGCCCACTCGTAGTCGGACGCCGCCTCGTGGGTGTCCACGGTCGAGGCGGCGGTCGTGGTGGCCGAGCACGCGGCGAGGGTGAGCCCGAGGACGATGGTGGCGAACGTGGCGTGCCTGTGGGCGGTCGCGGTCATGGCCTGGGTCCTCGGGAGGTCGGTGTCGATGGCGGGGAGCGCCGGACAGGACCGTACGAGGCCGAACCTTTCGATCGGGTGAAGGTGGGGGCGTCGGGGCCTGGGGGGTTCGCGGCGGATCGGCGTCGCGCAGCCAGCGGGTCAGTCGCCTCGCGGCGGATCGGCGTCGCGCAGCCAGCGGGTCAGTCGCCTCGCGGCGGATCGGCGTCGCGCAGCCAGCGTGCCGTCGGATCGTGGCGGATCAGTGACCCGCGCCCCATCGGTCGCCCGGCGACGCTACGGTCGCACGCTGCGCCGTTCCGGTTTTCTGGCGACGCGAACGTTGCATTGCCAGGCCCGTCTGTGCGACGAACGCGGCGCTGGGCGGTGGATCCATCCCGCCGTGCGCCCGTTCGGTCGCCCAGCGACCGGCGCACGCGTCGGGGATCGGCGAAGAGACGCCCGCCGGAACCGCGCCGGCCGGCGTCAGGCCCGCGCCAGCCTCCGGGCGAGGTAGGCGGCAAAGCCGTCCAGCAGGCACGCGAGCCCGAACTCGAAGCGGTCGTCCGTGCTGCCCGCGATGAGCTTCGGCCCCACCCAGGCCAGCGCCGGGAACTGGTCGGGCGCCAGCGCCATGACGGCGTCCGCCGCCGCCTGTCGCCGCGCCGCGCGCTCCGCCCCGGTCGTGCCGGCGAGGCCAACGGCCTCCCACAGCGCCGCACCGGCGACGTAGTTGCCGAGGGCGTGGTTCGCCATCACCGCGCCCCGGCGGCCGAACCCCGCGGCGCGCAGCACGCCCAGGGTCCGGTCCAGCAGCGGCAGCTCGGCCCCGCCACGCCCCGACCGTGACGTGAGCAGCACCGTCAGGTGCGGCCGCTTCAGGAGGCTCGCCCGCACGTCACGAGCGATCGCCTCGAGGTCGGCGCGCCAGTCGCCGGTCAGCGGCGTGGCCACCACCTCCGCCGCCATCGCTGCCAGCACGAGATCCAGCAGCTCGTCCCGCCCGCTCACGTGGCGGTACAGCGACATCGCCCCCGCGCCCAGCCGTTGCGCGACCGCGCGCATCGTGAGCGCGTCCGGACCCGACTCGTCGACGAGGGCGATGGCCGCCTCCACGATCCGGTCCCGGGTGAGGGCGGGCCGCATGGCCGCCCGATTGGTGTCCTTCGGATCCATTGACATGGTGCGAGTGTAGCGGTAGCGTACGCAGTACGCAAGCGTACGTTGTACGCACGCAGACAGGACCCAACGATGGAGGTCGAAGATGGATGCAGGGATCATGAAGCTCGTCGTCGCCGGCGTGATCGGCGCCCACGGCGTGGGCCACGTCATGGGCTGGCTGCCCGCGCTCGGGGTCGCCCGGATCGAGGGCGTCTCCAGCGGCTCGTGGCTGTTGACCGGCCTGGTCGGCGACGGCGGCACCCGCCTGGCGGCGGGCGTCATCTTCCTGCTGCCCACGGTGGGCTTCGTGGCCGCGGCCGCGGGCCTGTTCACGGGGCAGCCGTGGTGGCGCCAGGTGGCCGTCGGCTCCGCCGCGCTGTCGCTCGCCGGCACGGCCCTGTTCCCGCAGGCGTTCCCGACCGGTTCGACCATCGGCTCCGTCGCCGTCAACCTCGCGGTCCTCGGCGGGATCCTCCTGGCGGGCTGGGGCGCGGACGCCGCCGCGGCCTGATGCAGGAGCGCCGGCCCCCACGCGACCGGTACGCGTGAACGAATCGGGTCACTGGGGCCGTACTGCACGGCATGAACGCCCTCCGTCCCGCCGCCATCATCCTCGCCGCCGCGCTCGTGCTCGCGGGGTGCGGCGGCGAACCCGCGACCCCAGGCGCGCCGACGGCCACGGCCACGGCAAGCACAGCCCGCGCATCGCAGCCGCCCGATCCCAGTGCCGCCGCACGGGACGCGGCCTTCGGGGCATGGCGGCGGGCCCCGATCCGTCCCACCCCGGAGTTCGCGGCCGCGGTCGAGACCGCCTGTCGCGCCGAGCCGCCGGTGGGGGCGCTCCCGCTCGCGGTCCTCGATGCCCGGGGCGAGGGGCGGGCGACGCTGGTGTTCGACGACGGCGCCACCGCGGTGGTGTGTCGCGCCGACGTGGGCGCCGACGGCTCGGCGGCGGTGGTCGCGCGCGAGACCGATCGTGCCCCGGACGCCACGCCGCCGCCCGATCGTGCCCTGGGTACGTACGACCTCGAGCTCGTCGATGGCGAGACCGGCTCCTACACGCTGCTCGTCGGCCAGGTCGGGGGCGGCGTGCACGATGTCGCCGTCAACTTCGACGCCGACGCGGCGTGGTCCACCGCGGCGATGAGCAACGGCTGGTACGCCATCTGGTGGCCGGGTGCCGCGCCGGCCATCGGCGTCGCGGCCAGCGACAGCCGCAACGTCGTGATCACCAGCTTCACCCCCTAGCCGCCGCGCACGAACGGGCAGGGGCGCGCGGACTGGGGCGCGCGGCGACGGCCGGTGGACGGGTGGCGCGCGGTGCGACCGGGGCCGGCCGCGCCGGCTCGCGATCAGCCGACCGGCGCGGGCCGCAGCGCCCCGGCGAGCTCCTTCGCCCAGGCCTCGATCTCCGGCCACGGCCGGAAGTCGCCCTCCTGCGCGCGGACGGCCGCGAGGATCGCCTTCTCGCCCAGGCCGAGCCGCTTCTTGTCGATCAGGCCGGGGAACACGCGGTGGCCGCGCGCCCCGACCAGGGCCGCCATCGGCGCGGCGTCCAGCGGATCCTCCTCGGGCTTGGGCGGGTCACCGATCGGGCCGCTCGAGAACAGCCAGACCGGCATCGCGGACAGCGCCTCGCGGTGGCGGGCCAGCAGGTCCTTGGCCGGGTCCAGCCACCGACCGGCGTACACGCCGGAGCCGATGACGGCGGCGTCGAAGCCCTCGACGCTGGTCACCTCGGCGGGCGCGACCGCGACCGCCTCGATCCCGGCCGACGTGAGCGCCGCCGCGATCGTGGCCGCCACCTCGGTCGTCGCTCCATGCTTTGACGCGGCGCTGACCAGCACCTTCATGGAATCCGTCTCCTGTCCCGGGCCGCGACCCATGCGGCTCGTGGCACCGAATCTCGGCCGCCTCGGTGTCGGCGGTCAGGGCCGGATGGGGGGACCGCCCCGGACCTGCGCATGGACCGGCCCGGGCCAAATGGGCGGGATCGGCATCGCGTCGCCGGGTGCGGCTTAAGGCTGCCCGAAGCCCGATCGCGACGATGCCCGCATCGACACCGAGCCGCCCACCACCCGGAGCCCCACGATGCGCCACCGCGACGCCTTCCTCGAGCTCATCTCGCCGGCCCTCGCCCGCGCCCGCCGCGAGCGGACGATCCGCGTCACCCGCCCCGAGCCCCGGCCGGCGCTCCGCCCCGAGCTGGTCGTGCGGACGCTGGCGCTCCGCCCGCGCTGACCGCTCCGCCCGCGCTGACCCGGTCGCGCACCTGCCGCGCCGGCCCGGTCGCGCACCGGCCGCCGCCAGCCCGCGCCCGGCCGAACCGCGCCCCGCCGTCCGTCCGGCCCGCCGAGTACCTCCGTCCTATCGTCCGATCTGGGCTCGCCCGCATACGTTGCACCCTGACACCTCGCGCCGGGATCACCGTGCCCGGGCCCGACGAGGCCGACCTGGGGTAGCCACCGCCACCGCATGGCCCTCGCGCTCGAAGACGGCACGCCGACCCGCTCCCGTCGCCCGATGCGGGCGGCCCGCGTGCGACCGCCCAGCCACGGGGAACAGGAGGCACGGGTCGCCGCCCTGCGCCGGATCGTGGCGGAGGTCAGCGCCAACCTCGAGCTCGGTGACGTGTTCGAGGATGTGCTCGACTCCTCCCAGGAGCTGTTCGGCGCCGACGTGGCGGGGCTGTGGCTGCTGGAGCCCGGCACGCACCCGTTCCGCCTGGCCGCCCATCGCGACCTCGACCCCGACCTGATCGAGGCCGTCGGCGAGGTCACCGAGGACGACCCGGTGCTCGGGCTGCAGGCGATCCGCGAGCGCCGGCCGATCGTCCTGGACCGGCCGGAGACCGCCCCGAACTTCGCCGAGATGTACGTCCGGCTCGGCTTCCGGACGGTCAACTTCGTCCCGCTGCTGTTCCGCGACGAGCCGGTCGGGCTCCTCGTCCTGTACCACCATCGGCCGTGGCCGTGGACGCCCGACGAGCTGGAGCTGTGCGCGACCTTCGCGAACCAGATGGCGACGGCGGTCGCCAACGCGCGGCTGTACGCGTCGGTCCGCGACAACGCCGCCCGGCTGCGCGCGATCCAGGACCTGTCGGCACGACTCAACCGGATGCAGGACGTGGAGGGGATCGGCGAGGCGATCGTGTCCGAGGCCGACCGCCTGATCGCCCACGACACGATCCGCGTCTACCGCGTCGACCACGCCACGCAAACGTGCGAGCCCGTCGCATTCCAGGGCCAGTTCATGGGCATCGGCCGCCCGTCCACCGACATGCTCCGCGTGCGGATCGGCGAGGGCCTGACCGGCTGGGTGGCGCTCCACAACCGCACCATCTGCCTGGGCGATGCCGCCTCGGACCCGAGGGGCAGGCAGGTCGGCATGTCGCGGGGCGCGGAGTCCATGCTCCTGGTGCCGATGTCGTACGAGTCCCGGGTGCTAGGCGTGATCGTCGTGTCCAAGTCCGGCCACGACCAGTTCTCCGAGGATGACCAGCGGACGCTCGAGATCTTCGCCGGCTACGCCGCCCAGGCGCTGGCCAACGCGGAGGCGTTCGCGCAGGTGCGGCGCCAGCAGGAGGAGCTCTCCCACCGGCTGGAGAGCCAGCGACGGCTGCTCGAGGTCAACGAGCGGCTCCTGGCGACCCTCGACCCCAGCGGGGTGCTGGACATGATCGCCGACTCGCTCAAGGCGGTCGTGGCTCACGACTCGCTCACGATCTACCGCGTGGACCGCGCCGCCGGCGTGCGGCGTGCCGTCGTGTCCCGCGACCGGTTCGCGGACCTGATCATGTCCCACGAGGGCGCACTCGACGCGGGGATCACCGGCTGGGCCATCCGCAACGGCGAGGCCGTGCTGGCCAACGACGCCCATCGGGACCCGCGGTCCGTCCAGATCCCCGGCACGCCTGAGGAGCCGGAGTCGATGATCGTCTGCCCGCTGCTGGTCGCGGGCGAGGTCATCGGCACGCTAAACATGGCCCGGATGGGCGGCGACGAGTCGCACTTCACGCAGGACGAGTTCGAGCTCGTCCAGCTGTTCGCCGCCCAGGCCTCGATCGGGCTGCGCAACGCCGAGGCCCACGGGGCCGTGATGACCCGCGCCGAGCACGACTCGCTGACCGGCCTCCGCAACCACGGCGCCTTCCAGCGCGAGCTGGGCGAGTGGATCGAGGCGGGCGAGCCATTCACGCTGCTGATGCTCGACCTCGACGCGTTCAAGGCCTACAACGACACGCACGGCCACCCCGCCGGCGACGCCCTCCTGGCGCGGATCGCCGAGGCCATGCGGAGCGGCATCCGGGATGGCGACCGCGTCTATCGCTACGGCGGGGACGAGTTCGCGATCCTGCTGCCCCGCGTGACCGTGACCGAGGCCGGCGAGGTGGCGGGCCGGGTGAGGACCGCGGTCGCACGGCTGACCGAGACGGCCGGGCCGCTGGTCACGGTGAGCATCGGGCTCGCCCGCTACCCAGACGACGCGCGCGCCAAGGACGCGCTGGTCGCGGCGGCCGATCGCGGGCTGTACCTCGCCAAGCCGCCGAACCGGGCGCGGGCGGCGAGCAGCGAGCAGACCCGCGACCTGTACCTCGCCGCGCTCGACGACACGGCGTTCACGCTCCTCGAGCGGCTCGAGCCCCACCAGCTGCTGCTGGCGATCCTCGAGCGGGCCGCGGCGCTGGTCGGGGTGCCGCACGGCTACCTGTACCTGCTCGAGGACGACGGCCATGGCGAGCCCGACCTCGTGGTGCGCGTCGCGACCGGGCTGTTCGAGGAGTACGAGGGCTACCACCTACCCCGTGGCACGGGCGCCGGCTGGGCCGTGGTCCGGACGGGCCAGCCGCAGGTGGTGGACGACTACGACGCCTACACGGGCCGGGCCCCCGATCTCGCCTACGGCCGGTTCGGGGCCGTGTGCGCGGTGCCGCTGACCTCGGACGGCGAGGTGCTGGGCGTCCTGGGCCTCGCGTCGGGCGACGCCGCGCGGCCGTTCTCGGAGCGCGAGCTGGCGGCGCTCGCGCGGTTCGCCCAGCTGGCCTCGATCGCCCTCGACAATGCGCGCCTGTTCGAGCGTGCCCAGTCCGAGGTCCTCCGGCGGGCGCACGCCACGCTCCACGACCTGCTCACCGGCCTGCCCAACCGGACGCTGCTCCTCAACCGCCTCGCGGAGCTCCTCGAGGTCCCGCCCGGCGAGGGCGGCGGGACGAAGGACCGGATCGGGATGATCCTGCTGGACCTCGACCGGTTCAAGGTCGTCAACGAGAGCCTCGGCCACGACGCCGGCGACCTGCTGCTGGTGGAGGTAGGTCGGCGCCTGCAGCATGCGGCCCGCTCGACGGACACCGTCGCGCGGCTGGGCAGCGACGAGTTCGGCGTGCTCCTGGGGCCGGTTCGGAGCGCCCGCGAGGCCGAGCGCGTGGCGGCCCGGATCGAGCGCCTGCTCGCCGAGCCGTTCGACCTCGACGGCCGCGAGGTGTCGGTGGGCGTCAGCGCCGGGCTCGCGATCGGGCGCGCTGGGGTGACGCGGCCGGGCGACCTGCTCAAGGAGGCGGAGATCGCCCTGCATCGTGCGAAGTCCGACCCGCTGCGCTCGGTGGTCCGGTTCGACCCGGCGATGCGGGCCCAGACGCTCGACCTGGCGACGATGGAGCACGACCTGCGCCGGGCGATCGAGCGCGACGAGCTGGTGCTCCACTACCAGCCGCTGGTCAGCCTCGACCGGGGCGAGGTCGTGGGCATGGAAGCCCTCCTGCGCTGGAACCACCCGGCCCGCGGCCTCGTGCCGCCGATGGCGTTCATCCCGCTGGCCGAGGAGACCGGCCAGATCCTGCCGATCGGGCACTGGGTCCTCGAATCGGCCTGCCGCCAGATGCGTGCGTGGCAGGCGCGCCACCCGGCCGCGGCCGCGCTCGCGGTCAGCGTCAACCTGTCGGCCAAGCAGTTCGCGCAGGCCGACCTCGTGCACGAGGTGGCCGCGATCCTGGACCGGACCGGGCTCGACCCGGCGTCCCTGGAGCTGGAGATCACGGAGAGCGTGGTCATGGACCAGTCGGAGGCATCGATCGAGCGGCTGCGCGGGCTGCGCGCGCTGGGCGTGAAGCTGGTGCTGGACGACTTCGGGACGGGATACTCGTCGCTGTCCTACCTGCGCCGGCTGCCGCTGGACACGATCAAGATCGACCGCTCGTTCGTGTCGGGTCTCGACGCCGGCGAGGCCGCGATCGACGCGCCTATCGTCCAGGCCGTGATTTCGCTCGCCCACGGCCTGGGGATCGGCGTGGTCGCCGAGGGCATCGAGACCGAGACGCAGCTCGCCTGGCTGCGGCGGCTGGGTTGCGACCGCGGCCAGGGCTACCTGTACGCCAGGCCGCTGCCGTCGTCGCGGGTGGATCTCCTGCTCGCCAACGACGCGGCGAGTGGCGCGGCGGTGCTCCCGGCGCGCGAGCCGGCGGCTGCCGGCACCTAGTCCCGGCCGCTCCCCATCAGGCGGAGCAGGAACAGGAACAGGTTGATGAAGTTCAGGTACAGGTGGAGCGCGGCGAGGATCGACGCCCGCTCCATCGTCCCGGCGAATGCCGCGTAGTCGCCGCGCGTGATGCGCTGGACGTCGAACGCAGTCAGCACCGTGAACAGGACGACGCCCACCACCGAGATCAGCCAGCCCAGCGGGCTCGCGCCCAGGAACAGGTTGACCACCATGGCGGCGAACAGGCCGATGAGGCCCATCGACAGGATGCCGCCCAGGCCGGCCAGCTCGCGCCTGGTCGTGGCGCCGTAGAGCGCCGCGCCGCCGAACATCGCGGACGCCGACACGAACGCGGCGGCCACCGATTCCCCGGTGTACAGCGTGACGATGACGCCGATCGTGAGGCCCATCGTGGCGGCGAACACGAAGAACAGCCCGAGGCTGACCGTGGGCGACACGCGGTTGATGACTGCCTGGATCCCGATCGCGAGCGCGATCTGCCCGATCGCCAGCACGATCCACAGGCTGGCCACGGTCTCGATCAGCGCGTCGCTCGTCGCCACCAGGACCGCCACGCCGGCGGTCAGCAGGAGCCCGGCGAACATCCAGCCGAACGCGCCCACCAGGAGCTGCTGGACGAGGGCCGGCGCCGGCCGGACGCCCAGCTGGGTCGGGGACTGGGGGACGTTGTGCATCATTCGCTCCTCTCGGGTGTCGCCGTCCGGGCGCGGGAGCCCCGGCCGCGCGCGGGGCGGGCCAGGGTGGCGCCGGTCGCCTCGGCCTGCTCGGCCACGCGGGCGAGGATCCAGAGCAGGTCGGCCAGGCGGTTCAGGTATGGCAGCAGCTGCCCCTCCGCGATCGCCGGGTCGCCGGCCGCCAGGGTGACGCTGCGGCGCTCGGCGCGGCGCACGATCGTGCGGGCGAGCTCCAGCGCGGCGCTCACGCGCGTGGCGCCGGGGACGACGAACTCGCGCGGCAGCTCGGTCGCGGCCTCCATCTCGCGCAGCGTGGCGTCGATCCCCTCGACCATCGCGCCGGACACGCGCGTCTCGCCGTCCCGCTGCCGGTCGCGGGCGTCGGGGGTGGTGGCCAGCTCCGCGCCGGCGACGAACAGCTCGCGCTGGAGCCGCAGGATGAGGTCGGCGAGCCCGCCGAGGTTGTGCGACAGGACCCCGTACTGCGCCTTCAGGCCCAGCTCCGCGCGCGCCAGGCCCAGCGCCGCGACGGCCTCGTCCAGCGCGCCGTAGGCCTCCGTCCGGGGGTCGTCCTTGCGGACGCGCTCGCCGCCGAACAGCAGGCCGGTGGTGCCGTCATCGCCGCGGCCGGTCGCCACGGCGGACTCGAAGGAGAGGGACCGGGTGCTCATCGGGATCGGGCCGGACGGGATGCCGCGCTCACCACATCAGGCCGGCGTCGCGCGGGTCCCAGCGCTCCGCCAGCAGGGTGACCTTGACGGCGTGGTCCACGACGCTCTCGGCCTGCTCCTTGACCTGCTGGATCATCGCCCCGGCGTAGGGGCAGAACGGCGTCGTGAGGATCATCTTGATCTCGGTGGAGTCCGGTCCCAGCAGGATCTGCCGGATCAGGGCGAGCTCCACGACGTTCATCCCGATCTCGGGGTCCACGACGGCCCGGAGCGCATCGAGGATCGCCAGCTCCGTGGCGCGGCGCTGGGGATCGAAGTCGGCCTCGGCGCTGGCGGGCGCGGCGGCGGGCGCGGTGGCAGGCTGCGTGTCGGTCATCGTCGGGAAATCCTACCATCAGGCTCGGATATGTCGATCCGGCGCGGTCGGCGGGTCCGTCCGGTCCACGAACGGGGTTCGAACGGCACGCCCCGGCGGTCCGTTCGCCAGCGTCCGCGGCGCGCCCGGACCCCGATGATCGGGGCGTCCCGGCCGGCCACGCGCCGCCGGGCAGGACGGCCGCAGGCACTCGGAGGCACGGCATGGGCACCAGGACCGCGACGGTGACGCTCGCCGACGACCGGATGCGGTTCGAGGCCGTGGTCGACAGCGGGCACCGGATCGTGTTCGACAACGCCGAGGGCGACGCGGGCGCCCGGCCGGCCGAGCTGCTGGGCGCCACGCTCGGTGCGTGCACCGCGATGGACGTGATCTCGATCCTGCGCAAGAAGCAGCAGGTCGTGCGCGGGTACGAGGTGCGGGTCACCGGGCTCCAGGCCGAGGACCACCCGCACGCGTTCTCGCGGTTCGACGTCGTGCACGTGATCGACGGCGACGCCGTGGACCCCGAGGCGGTCCGGCGGGCCATCGAGCTGTCGGCTCGGCGGTACTGCGCGGTGGGCTCGACCCTCGCCTCCGGCGCCGTGGAGGTCCACCACGCCTACCTGATCCACGACGGCAGCGGCGACGAGCGCTACGCCGAGGTGGTGGTGATCGGGCCGGACATGACGCCCGAGGAGCTGGCGGGCCGCTGACCGACCGGGCGGGTCCGGGGCCGGGCGGGACCGGTCGGGGTCGCGCTCAGGCGGGGGCGGCGGCCTTGACCACCACGCCCGGCACGAGCAGCCGCGCCGGCAGCGCCGCGGCCTCGGCCTCGGTGAAGCCCGGACCGTCCAGGGACCCGTCGGCGGCGAAGAAGTCCGCGTAGCGGTCGCGGTGCGCGGCGGCGTAGGCGTACGCCTCCGCGATCCCGAGGGGCTTGAGCTCCGGGTGGTCCTTGAGCAGGTCCGTGATCGTGTAGCCCGTGCGCCGCAGCTCGAGGACCTGGCGGACGGTCAGGCGGCTGCCGTAGCAGAAGGGCTCGCCGTTCATCACCAGCGGGTCCGTCTTGACCCACTTGATCGTCATCCCGGGCTCCTACGCGCCGCGGTACAGGGCCGCGAGGACCCGGTTCCGCTTCCGTGCGTCGCCGGCGAGGCGGCGGTACCAGCGGAACACGGCGACGGCCTCGTCGATGGCCTCGTCCGCGGGGACCATCTCGTCGGCGGACAGGACACCCCGGGCACCGGCCCGGATCGCCTCGAGCAGGCGGACGACGTCGTCCATCGGCACCAGCCGGCGGCGGTACACCGTGGCCGTCTGGTCCGCGAACTCCTTGAGCCAGTGCGGGTCGTTGCCGGCCACGCACAGGGCGAGGCGGCCCACGAACACCTCGGCGTCGAGCAGGAGGTTGCGCAGGGCGGCGTCGTCGTGCCGGGCGCGGAGCGTCGGGTCCTCGGCCACCGCGACCTCGAGGGCGCGGGCCGCCAGCCGGGCGCGGCTCGCATGCAGCCGCGCGGCCGCGTCAGGGTACCCGGCGTGGAGGCTGCGGGGCGCGAGGCCGAGCGTGGGGTGGCTCACGATGCCGAAGGATACCGCCCGCGACCGCCGGCCGCGTAGCATCTGCTCCATGAGCGACCTCGATCACGGCACCGCCAGCGACACGCCGGGGCCAGCCGGCACCGGTCCGGGGCGCCTGGAGCGCGCGCCGGGCGAGCGGTACGCTGAGCGACGGGACCGGCCCGCGCCGGCCTCACCCGGGGCCGCGGGTTCGCGCGACGTCCGTGGCGTCGTACGGTCGCTGCTCGCGGCGGATGCCGTGGGGTTGGGTGGGGCGCTGGGGTTCTTCCTGCTCGGGCAGGTGGACATCGGGCCCGGACTGCTGGCCGCGTCGGCGGCCATCGGCTGGCTGGTCGCGCTCGGCCTCCTGTGGGGAGGCGGCCGGGCCGCGCTGCCGGCGAGCGTCACCCGGATGGTCGTGGCGGGCGGCGTGGCGGCGGCCGCGATCGTGACCGGGTTGGTGCTCAACTGGGCCTGGTCGCGCGGCGAGGGAGGCGTGCTCGACCTGTTCGCGTACCTCGACCTGCGCTACGGCCCGATCGCCTGGCTCAACGTCCCGGTCGCGGCCGCCGCCGGGTCCTGGCGCGCCCGCTGACGATCGGGTGGTACTGCCGCGGCCACGCCGCGTGCGAGACTCCAGCCCGTCGCGCCTCGCCGGGGAGCGGGGCGCCGTTCGAGGGAGGTCTGACCGGTGCGCATCGTCCAGATCGGGATCGTGCTCATCCTGGTGGGAGCCGGCGTGGTCGGCTTCGTGTTCCGCGACAAGCTCACGGGCTCCGTCGAGAGCCTCCAGGTCGGTGACTGCTTCGAGGTGCCGGCGGGCGAGACCATCGAGGAGGTCCAGCACCGGCCGTGCACCGAGCCGCACGACGGCGA
Organism: Chloroflexota bacterium; assembly: GCA_040755495.1. Classification (GTDB taxonomy): domain Bacteria; phylum Chloroflexota; class Limnocylindria; order Limnocylindrales; family CSP1-4; genus CAIXZV01. The sequence goes on along the minus strand of JBFMAT010000008.1, from coordinate 33,186 downwards.
GGTGTTCGTCGTGCGCGACTACACCGGCGCGGACACCTATCCTACGATCGCGGAGTTCGACGCCTGGGTCGAGCAGCAGTGCGCGGGCGCGGACTTCATCGCCTACACGGGCGACCTCTACGACGCCCGCCAGGACGTGGGGGTCGGCTACCTGTACCCGCTCGAGGACGGCTGGGGCAGCGGTGATCGCGAGATGACCTGCTACCTGTCGCCGACGGACGGCGGCACGGTCAGCGCCTCGTACCGCAGGGCCGGGAACTGACCACAGCGGCGCCGCGGACGGCGTGACCCGTTAGCCGGCGGCCAGCTCCGCCTCGATCGCGGGCGGCGTCAGCGGCTCGCCGAGCAACCGCCCGAACCGGGCCGGGCGCTCCGGCTCCGGCACGGCCGCGAGCCATCGGCGGACCAGCGCCTCACCCTCCGAGTAGACGAACACGTAGGTCCGCCACAAGGGGTGCTCGATGAACTCGAGCCGCTTGGCGGCGGTCTCGGGCGGCAACCTGCCGACCTCGACCAGGTAGTCGAGGACCTCGTCCCGGACGACGCCGTCCTGGTGGAGCATCAGCGCGGCGTTGACCCGGCACTCGTCGAGGACGGCGCGCAGGTCCGCCAGGGCGCGGCTCCGCTCCGCCGCGGCCCGGAGCGCCGCCGCGTCGTCGGCGAGGGCGAGCCCGGCGAGCGGCGCCAGCTCGACCAGCAGGTCGGCGAGCTCGTCCGGTGGCACCGCGAGGTCGCGCCCGGCGTTCGCGAGGCCCTCGGACACGAGACACTCCGGGGTGTTGATGAGGAGGATGCTCGCCTCGAGGCGCCCCAGGCCCTCGACCAGCACCTGCTCCTTGCGGGCGTGCTCCAGGTGGTGGCCCGGGAACGTCTCGTGGGCCACGGTGCCGACGAGCGCCGGCAGGCGGATCGGCAGGTCCAGGTTGATGTCCACGCGGGACCGGTAGCCGCCGTCATACCAGTTGTAGCCGGACCACGGCTGGTTCCGGACGAGCGAGACGCGGAGGTCCTCGCCTGCCGGCAGGCCGAACAGCACCGCGGCCCGCTCCCGGAACCGCCCGACGAGCACCTCGACGACGGCGCCGACGCGGGCGGGGTCCACGGTCCAGGCCGCGTCCTCCGCGGTGAGCCGTTCGGCCAGGGTCCCGCCGCTCGGCAGCTGGGCGTCGAGCGCCGCGGCCGCGGCCGTGAACCGCGCCTCGGGACGGCGGACCGGTTGGTACGCAAAGCAGCGCCGGACGTGCTCGAGGTACGGCAGGCGCGCCCCGGCCCGGGCGAGCGCCAGCGTCTCGAGCGCGACGAGCTGGAGGTCCAGCCAGTGCCGCCGGTCGGGCTCGGCGATCTCGGCCTCCAGGCGGGCGCGGAGCGCGGCGGCGTCCTCGGCCAGGCGGGCGGGCGGCCGAAGCTGCTCCAGGTCGACCCGCGCCTTGAGCTCGGCGGGCCCGAAGTAGCCGTCCACGGTCCCCGGCAGGTGCTGGTCCAGCCGCAGGGCGAGGAGCACGTAGTCCCGGGCAACCGGGTCCGGGGCCGGGACGGTGCGGGTGCCACCCACGGCCGGGACGCGACCGCCGCTCACCGCTGGAGGCGCTCGGGGCGTGGGGCGCGCCGCGGGGCGTGACCGGCCGCCGCCTCGTGGGCCGCGTGCTCGTCGGCCGCCCGGCGCGCCGCCTCCAGCCGCCGCTGCATCGCGGGATCCAGCGGGATGGCGCGGCGCGAGCCCTGCGCGAGGTGGGCGTGGCGCTCCTCGACCGCGGTGTTGTCCGGGCCGGGCTCTGCCGCCGGGTGGGGCTCGGCCGCCGGGTGGGGCTCGGCCGCAGGGTGGGGGTCGGCCGCAGGGTGGGGATCGGGGGTCTCGGCGGCACCCTGGGCCTCGCCCATCCCCTGCGTGGCACCCGGGACCTCGCCCATTCCCTGCCCGCCGCCCATGCCCCCGGTCTCGCCGCGGAACGGCATGCCCTGGCGCTCGATCGCGTCGAGGCTCATCCGCAGCGCGGCGGTCTTGTGCGACGCGACCTCGCGCACGTAGGCGGCCTCCTCGCCGGGCGTCATGCCGCGCCCGCGCACCGTGGACGCCGGCTTGCCGACCATCAGCCATGAGAGGTGGTAGCGGTCCATCGTGCCCCACGCGTGGGCGAGCAGGTCGTCCGACAGCCCGAGCCACGTCTGGAGCGAGGTGAGCGATGGCTGCGCGCCCAGGCGCTCGCCCTCGGCGATCAGCTGGCGGGTCCGCAGGATGAGCTCGTCGCGGGTCATGTCGATAGTCTATGGGCGATGCCCGGCAGCCCAGTCCCGCACGACGTCGTGTTCTTCGAGACCCCGGCCGCGTTCCGGGCCTGGCTGGCGGCCAACCACGACTCGGCCGCCGAGCTGTGGGTCGGCTACCGGTACCGGGCCAGCGGCCTCCCGTCGATGACGTGGGAGCAGTCCGTGGACGAGGCGCTGTGCGTCGGCTGGATCGACGGCATCCGGGGCGCCGTCGACGGCGGCCACGCGGCGCGGTTCACGCCCCGCCGCCCGGGGAGCATCTGGAGCGCGCGCAACGTCGCCCGGGTCGAGGCGCTGCGCGCCGAGGGCCGGATGCACCCGGCGGGCGAGGCGGCCTTCGCTCGTCGCCGCGAGGACCGGACGGCGGTCTACTCGTTCGAGTCGGAGGCGGCCCTGGGCGCCGAGGCCGAGGTCGCGATGCGCGCCGAGCCCGTGGCCTGGGCGTTCTGGGAGGCCCAGCCGCCCGGCTACCGCCGGTCGGCGACGCACTGGGTGATGGCCGCCAAGCGACCGGAGACGCGAGCGCGACGGCTGGCCGCCCTGGTGACGGCCTGTGCGGCCGGTCGGCGCCTCGCCGAGCTCGGCGGGAGGGCGCGCGAGCCCGCTTGACGTCGGCGGACGGCGGCTCAGCCCCCGCGCATGAACGCCTCGCGGTCGGCGCGGGCGCGGAGCGTCCAGGCTCCGGGCAGCCCGTTGCCGATCGGGTGGCCGTTGAACCGCGTGACGGGCAGGATCCCGGCCACCGACGAGCACACGAACGCCTCGTCGGCGGCCGCCAGCTCGTCCGGCGTCAGCCACCCCTCGACCGGACGCAGCCCGACGAACCCGGCCCAGCGGAGCAGCCACGAGCGCGTGGTGCCGGGCAGGATCGCGCAGTCGAGGGCGGGTGTCGCCAGCTCGGTCACGCCGTCGGGCGCGTGGCGGACGAGGAAGACGTTGGCCGACGTGGATTCGGAGAGGTGGCCCGAGGCCGTCAGGAACAGCGCGTCGTCGGCGCCGCCGCGGCGCGCCTCGAGGCGGGCGAAGACGTAGTCCGCGCGGCTGGTCGTCTTGAGGGTGACCAGCGGGTTTGCCGGATCGCGCCTGACCGCGCTCGCCACCAGCGACAGGCCGTGATCGAGGTGCCCCGCGACGGGCGGGACCACCGGCCAGGCCTGGACGACGATCGTGGGCACGAGGTGCTCGTCGGCCGGCGGCAGCAGCCCCCGGGAGGGCCACGAGCCGCGGGAGACCGTGAGCCGGATCGAGGCATCGGTCTCGGGCCCGTCCAGGCCGGCCGCCGCGAGCAGCTCCGCGATGCCCCGCTCGACCCGCGCCGCGATGTCGTCCGGCAGCTCGATGCCGAGGCCGTCCGCGGAGCGCCGCAGGCGCGCGACGTGCTCGGCGAGCTCCGCGCACCGCCCGCCGCGCGCCCGGAGCGTCTCGAAGATGCCGTCGCCCAGCTGGAACCCGCGGTCGAACACCGACAGGTGGGGCGCGTCGGCCGGCAGGACCGCGCCGTCCACCCACACGAAGCGTGGATGGCGGGCGCTCACGCCATCATCTCCACGGCCCCGATCGAGGACAGCGGCCCCCGCGCCTTGGCGACCGTCTCGTCCCACTCGGCCTCCGGGTCGCTGCGCCACGTGATGCCCCCCCCGACGTGGAGCGTCAGCCGCTCGCCGTCCGCGACGAACGTCCGGATCACGATGCTGGACCCCATGCGCCCGTCCGGCCCGATCCACAGCATCGCTCCGCAGTACGGCCCGCGTCGCACCGGCTCCAGGCCCTCGATCACCTCCATCGCCCGGATCTTCGGGGCGCCGGTGATGCTCCCACCGGGGAACGCGGCGGCGAGCAGGTCGAACGGGTCAAGACCCGGTCGCAGCCGCCCGGTGACGGTCGTGACGAGGTGCTGGACGGCCGCGGTCCGCTCGAGGCGCAGCAGCCGGGGCACGCGCACGCTGCCCGGCACGCACACCCGCCCGAGGTCGTTGCGCAGGACGTCCACGATCATCACGTTCTCGGCCTGGTCCTTGCCGCTGGCCAGGAGCTCGCGGGCCAGCGCCCGGTCCTCGTCACGGGTGCGGCCCCGTGGCCGGGTGCCCTTGATCGGGTCGGTGGACACGACCCCGTCGCCGTCGATCGCGAGGAACGGCTCCGGCGAGGCCGACAGCAGCGCCCGCGGCGCCCCGGTGGCCGGCGAGTCGCCCAGGTCGAGATAGCCCGCGAACAGCGCCGGGTCCCCGGTGCGCAGCCGCCGGAACAGCGGCCAGGGATCGCCCGCGAACGGCGCCTCGAGCCGGCGGGTCAGGTTGGCCTGGTACACGTCGCCCCGGCCGATCGCCGCCCTGACGGCCTCGACGCCGGCCAGCCAGTCCGCGTGCGAGGTCCCGGACACGAACGCTGCCGGCGCCGTGCGCTCGAGATGGGCGCCGTGGTGCGGGACGGGGTTCGGGTCGGGCAGGCGGCCAGAGGCGAACGCGTCGAGCCGGTCGAGCACGCCGCGCAGCCGGGTCGCCGCGCGGGCGCCGTCGCCGTCGACCTCGCGCACGTGCAGCCAGGCCGCGCCGATGCGCCGGTCCCACGCGATCACCCAATCGTGGAGCGCGAGCCGCAGCAGCGGCAGGTGCTGGTCGACGCGCGCGATCGAGGACAGCCGCTCGAACCGGCGGCCCAGGTCGTAGCCGAGATACCCGACGAGGCCGCCCCCGAACGGGGACGCGGCGAGGTCCCCGGACGACCCGGTGGCCATGCGCGCCAGCAGCGCCCGCGCCTCCGCGAACGGAGACCGACCCTCCGCCGGCGCGTCGAGCACCGCGAGCGGGTCCGCGCACAGGTAGCTCCAGCGACCCGTCCGGCCCGGCCGGGCGCTCTCGAGCAGCGCCAGGCCCGGCAGGTCGCGGAACGCCTCGGCGGCGTCCATCGGCGCCACGGCATCGAGCGCGGGCAGCCGCAGGAGCGCCGGGCCGCGGCGTCGTGTGGGACTGGCTTCCGGAACGGTACGCACGGGGCGATGATAGGGGGGCGGCCGCTCGGCGGCCGCGACGAGGGTTGGCGACAGGGGAGGTACGCGTGCGCGCTCGAGAGCTGGGCATTCGGATCGGACGGCTGGCACCCGGGGAGCACGATGCGATCACCGACGTCCGTGGCGTCGGCGTGGGCCACGCCACGTTGATCCGGGGTGACGGCCCGCTCGTCGTCGGTGACGGCCCGGTGCGGACCGGCGTCACGATCATCCGGCCCCACGACGGCGACATCTGGGCCGAGCCCGTGTTCGCCGGCTGCCACCGCCTCAACGGCAATGGCGAGCTCACGGGCCTCGAGTGGATCCGCGAGGTCGGGCTGCTCGGGGGGCCGGTCGCGCTCACCAACACCCACAGCGTCGGCACGGTCCGCGACGCGCTGGTCTCCCACGCCGTGGGCCACCGGCGGCACGGCGGTGGGCTGTGGTCGCTGCCGGTCGTGGGCGAGACCTGGGACGGACTGCTCAACGACATCGACGGCCAGCACGTCCGCCCCGTCCACGTGGACCAGGCGATCGCGTCGGCGGCCGGCGGGCCGGTCGAGGAGGGCAACGTCGGCGGTGGCACCGGCATGATCTGCCACGAGTTCAAGGGCGGGATCGGGACCGCGTCGCGCGTCGTGGCGGAGGCGGACGGCGGCTGGACGGTGGGGGTGCTCGTCCAGGCCAACTACGGCGAGCGCGACCAGCTCCGGATCGACGGCGTCCCCGTCGGCGAGGCGATCCCGGTCTCGGAGGTGCCGTCCCCGTACCCGCCCGACGACGCGACGTCCGGCACGGCCCGGCGCACGACCCCGGCCCCGGGCTCCGGCTCGATCATCATCGTCGTCGCGACCGACGCCCCGCTCATCCCGCACCAGTGCGACCGGCTCGCGCAGCGGGCGGGCCTGGGGCTGGCCAGGATGGGCAGCACCGCGAACCACTCGTCGGGCGACCTCATCCTCGCCTTCGCCACCGGCAACCGCGGCCTGTCCGCCGCCGACGAGCCCGGCGACGACCCCGGCGCTGCGCCCGCGCCCACGATCGACGTGCGGATGGTCCCGGACAACCGGCTGACGCCGCTGTTCAAGGCGACGGCCGAGGCCACCGAGGCCGCGATCCTCAATGCGCTCCTGGCCGCGCACACGATGACCGGGCGCGATGGCATCACGGCGCACGCCCTGGACCAGGACCGGCTGCTGGGCGTGATGGAGCGGTTCGGGCGCGGGCCGCGGGCCACGACGGCCTGAGGGCGCGATGATCCCGGCGGTGGCGATCCGCCCTGCAACGCGGGAGGACATCCCGGCCATCCGGTCCATCCTCGCCGCCCACGGCAACGACGGCCCCGTCCGCACGGTGGACATCGTGGGGCCCTACGTCACCCACCTCGTGGTCCACCACCGCGCGATGGTCAGCCAGTCGGGCGACGAGCTCGTGGCCTTCGGGGCGGCCGTGGACGCGGGCGTCGCCGTCCACCTGGCCGACCTGTTCGTCCGGCCGGACCTGCTGGGCCACGGGATCGGGCGACCGCTGCTGGCGGCGGTGTTCGGGGACGCCACCCGGCGGACGACGTTCGCCTCGGACGACCCCCGTGCGTTGCCGCTCTACGTGCGGGCGGGCATGGCGCCGATGTGGGCCACGCTGTACGTTGAGGGCGCGTCTCCGGTGCTGCCCCCGGCGCCGGCGGGGATGGAGCTGGCGTCGGCGGAGCCCGACGAGCTGGCCGCCCTGGAGCGTGCGTGGACCGGCGTCGACCGGACGATCGACCATGCGTTCTGGGCGTCGCAGGCGGAGGCGGACTCGTTCCTCGTCACGGAGCACGACGAGGTCGTCGCGATCGCCCACGCCCGCGCCCGCCAGGTCTCGGCCGTGCGGGTCATCGACCGCATGGTCGTCCGGCCCGGCGCCGACCCGGTGGCCCCCACCTTGGCCGCGCTCGGGCGCGCCGGCCGCGGCGGCGCGGTGATGGCGGCGGTCATGGGCCCCAGCCCGGTGCTTCGCGCCCTCCTGGACCTGGGCTTCCAGGTGACGGATCGCGACCAGTACATGGCCAGCGAGTCGGGCCTCGTGGACCCCGCCCGTCTGGTCGCGAACCCGGGGATGCTCTGACCCCCTCCGATCAGCCCGCGGGCGCCGACCGTTCGATCGGCACGCCGACCATCGAGCCCCACTCCGTCCACGACCCGTCGTAGTTGCGGACCCGCCCGAACCCGAGCAGCTCGTGGAGCACGAACCAGGAGTGCGACGACCGCTCCCCGATCCGGCAGTAGGCGATCACGTCGCGGTCCGGCGTGACGCCCTTGGCGGCGTACAGGGCGGCCAGCTCGTCCGCGCTCTTGAACCGGCCGTCCTCGCGCACGGTCTGGGCCCACGGGATGGACGCGGCGCCCGGGATGTGGCCGGCACGCTGCGCCGTCTCGGTCATGCCGGGGGGCGCGATGACCTCGCCGTTGAACTCCGCCGGCGACCGGACGTCCACCAGCGCGAGCTCCGGGTCGCCGAGCCGCGGCAGGATGTCGTCGCGGAACGCCCGCAGGGCGAAGTCCGGCTCGGGGAGCCGGAAGCCGGTGGACGGGTGCGACGGCACGTCCGTCGTGAGCGGCAGGTTCTGGTCCAGCCAGTAGCGGCGGCCGCCGTCGAGCAGCTTCACGCGCTCGACGCCGTAGAGCTTGAGCTGCCAGTAGGCCCAGGCGGCGAACCAGTTGTTGTTGTCGCCGTACAGGACGATCGTCGTCCCGGGACCGATGCCGCTGGCGCTCAGCAGCTCGCTGAACTCGTCGCGGGAGGCGATGTCGCGACGGACGCCGTCGGCGAGCTGGCTGGTCCAGCTCCAGGCCACGGCGCCCGGGATGTGGCTCTGGTCGTAGGCGGTGGTGTCCACGTCCACCTCCACGAAGCGGACGGCGGGGTCGTCGAGATGGGCACGGGCCCACTCGGCGGAGACGAGGACATCGTTGGCGAAACCGGGAACGGACATGGGACGCAGGCTCCAGGGTGGGCGCGCGCGCCGGTCGCGCGGGCGCTGGGACGCGGGACGGGGCCGTCCGATGGACGGCGGCGGAGACGGCGGGCTACGCGGCCTGGGGCGACCGGGCCCGCCGGGGACACGCGCAGCGGCCCGCGAGCGGCTCAGCCACCGGCGAACGGCCGATCGCGGCGCGCGAACTCGTCCAGCAGGCGCCGGCACGCGGCCGCCTCGCGCTGGGCCTGGCGCACGATCCAGGGGTCCACGCGGCTGGAGTCCTCGAGCGTGACCGTGGGTCCCGGGGGCCCGTCCTCGAGCACGATCCCGGAGCTGTTGCGGTAGTCGGCCATCCAGTTGGCCTGGAGCGCGACCAGGGTGTCCGCGACGACGGCGCGCGCGAACAGCCAGTCGAGGTGGCTGGCGTTGAGACGGTCCACGAGGTCGTCCAGGCGAACCGGGCGCCCCCGCACCATCCGCGCCACGAGGTCGATGACGCGCAGCGCCGCGAACGGATCGCCGGATTCGGCGATGGTCGGCGGCACCAGGCGGGCGTCGGGGAGGCCGGCCGGGGCGGGCCTGTCGCCGACGATGCCGGGTCCGGCGGTCAGCTGGTCGGTCACGTCATATCCGAGTTGCGAAGTCGGGATTTGAGGCTACCACACGCGCTGGCCGCGGTCAGCCCGGCGGCTGCAGCTCCCCCGGTGGTGGTCGCCCGCGCGGGCGGTGCCCTCGACACGGGAGGACGGCCGTGGGGCCGCGACCGTGTCCGCGACCCCCGGCCGTCCCAGGGGTGGGTGGCGTCGGCGCTCAGGCGGCGTTCGCGAGCCGGACCTCTTCTCCGACCACCAGGCCGTCGCGCATCCGGATGATCCGGTCGCACGCGGCGCCGACGTCGGGGTCGTGGGTCACGATGACGAAGGTCTGGCCGCGGGTCCGGTTGAGGTCCCGCAGCAGGCCCAGAACCTCGGCCGTTCGGGCGGAGTCCAGGTTGCCCGTGGGCTCGTCGGCGAACACGACCGCCGGGTCGTTCACGAGCGCGCGGGCGATCGCCACCCGCTGCTGCTCGCCGCCCGACAGCTCCGAGGGCAGGTGGTGCGCCCGCCCGCTCAGCCCGACCAGCGCGAGGGCCTCCTCGGCGGCCCGGCGCGCCCGTCGACCGGGCACGCCTGCGTACTCCCCAGCCAGCGCGACGTTCTCCTGTGCCGACAGCACCGGCACGAGGTTGAAGGCCTGGAACACGAAGCCCATCTCCCGGGCCCGGGCGCGGGTCCGCTCGCCATCCGAGGCGCGGCCGAGGTCGCGCCCGCCGAACCGGATCTCGGGGGCCGGGCCGTCCTCGGCGTCGGGCAGGTGCAGCAGGCCGAGGAGGTGCATCAGGGTGGACTTGCCGGACCCGGACGGGCCCATGATGGCCACCATCTCGCCGGCCTCGATCCGGACGTCCACGCCCCGCAGGGCCTCGACCCGGTTGGTCTTCGAGAGGCGGTAGGTCTTGCGCAGGTTTCGCGCCTCGATGAGCGTCATGGCAGTGGTCTCCGTGGTGTGCGTGGTGGTGGCGTCGTCGAGCGGGGCGCTCATTCGTGGCGCAGGGCCTCGACGGGGTCGAGGCGGGCGGCGGTCCAGGCGGGCACGAGGCCCGCGGCCATGCCGAGGACCGTGGCGAAGGCGACGGCGAAGGCGGCCGTCGAGGGGGTGAGCTCGAACAGGATCGTGCCGGTCGGGCGGCCGGCCTCGTTGGCCAGCAGGACGACCACCGTCCCCAGGACGAGGCCCGTGAGCCCGCCGATGAGCCCGATCAGGCCGGCCTCGGTCACGACCTCGCGGACGATCCGGAGGCGCCGGGCGCCGATCGCGCGCCGGATGCCGATCTCGCGGGTCCGCTCGGCGATCGCCATCGCCATGGTGTTGACGACGGACAGGCCACCGACGACGAGGCTGATGAGGCCGATCCCGACGACGATCGTGTTGAACACGGCGAGCGAGGCGCCGACCGTCTCGTCGAACTCGGCGCCGGTCATCGCGTTGGTGTGGTCGACGGTCGCCTCGATCTCCCGGGCGAGCGCCTCGGGGTCGCTACCGGGCGCTGGATAGACGATGAACTGGCTGACCAGCCCGGCGGCCGCGACCTGGTCGCGGACGATCGGCGGCAGGCCGTCGTGGAGCAGCCGCTGGGCCGTCGTGAACGGGACCGAGATCGTGGTGTCGGGGGCGGTCAGGGTCGGCTCCATCACGCCGACCACGGTGAAGTCGCGCCCGCGCACGCGGATCGTGTCGCCGACGCCGAGGCCCCGCTGGCGGGCGACGTCGGAGCCGATGACGGCGACGTCGGTGCCCTCGTCGGCGGCGGTCAGCTCGCGACCGGCGGTGAGCCCGACCACGAAGGTCTCGCGGCCCTGGTCGGCGCCCGCGGGCGTGCCCAGGACCTGGCTGGCGTTGCCGAGGCTGACGCCGCCCTGCAGCTCCTCGGCGTACAGGGAGACGGACGGGACGACGACCTCGGCGCCCTCGATCGCGGCGATCTGGTCGCCCGCGGCCAGCTGCATCGGCATGCCGAACCCGGCGACGGTGCCGTCGGTCACGAGCACCTTGTCGGCGTAGTAGCGGGAACCGCCCTGGACGAGGGCGTCGATCTTGGCGGCCATGGCCGAGAACACGACCAGGGCCCAGATGCCGATCGTGATCCCGGCGACGGTGAGACCCGTCCGCAGCTTGCGGCGGGAGAGGTTGCGGAGCAGTCGCATGGCTGGGAGTCCTCGCAGTTCCGGTCTTCCCGGGTCGCCCGGCGGGCGTCCCGCGAGGTCAAGCCTGCGAGCGGTCCGGCGCGACGGCGTCCCCTCGGCGGGTGATTCGCGATCGTCCCCCGGGGACGAGCGCCCGGTCAGCGAGCGGCGCCGCCGTCCTCCCCGGGGCCGAGGCGGCCCTGTCCCGGACGGACGATCCCCGTCTCGTACGCCAGCACGACCGCCTGCACCCGGTCCCGGAGCTCGAGCTTCGAGAACACCCGGGACACGTGCGTCTTGACGGTCGTCTCGCCGAGCACGAGCTGGTCCGCGATCTCCTGGTTGGACAGGCCGTGCCCGATCAGCGTGAACACCTCGAGCTCGCGCTCGGTCAGCTCGGCAAACGCGGCCGGGCGGCGGGACTCACCGGGGACGGTGAACGTGGACGCGAAGCGGTCGAGCAGCCGGCGGGTGATCGAGGGGGCCAGGAGGGCCTCGCCGGCGGCCACCACCCGGATCGCCGCGGCGAGATCCTCGGGCGGCACGTCCTTGAGCAGGAAGCCCGACGCCCCGGCGCGCAGGGCTTGGATGATGTACTCGTCGAGGTCGAAGGTGGTCAGGATCAGCACCCGCGGGCCGGCTCCTGACGCCGGGGCGGGCGCCGAGGTGATCCGGCGGGTCGCCTCCACCCCGTCCATCAAGGGCATCCGAACGTCCATCAGGACCACGTCCGGCTGGAGGCGCCGGGTGAGCGCGACGGCCTCATCGCCGTTGCCGGCCTCGCCCACGACGGCCATGTCCCGCTCGGCCTCGAGGATCATCCGGAACCCCGTCCGCAGCAGCGGCTGGTCGTCCGCGATGACGAGGCGGATCCGATCGGTCACAGCGGCCGTCCCAGCGGCAGTCGCGCCCGGACGACGAAGCCCCCGCTCGGGCCCGGCTCGGCGGACAGCTCCCCGCCCACCATCGCGACCCGCTCGCGCATGCCGGCCAGCCCGTAGCCGCGATGCGGCGCCTCCAGCAGCCGCGCCGCGGCCCCCCGGCCGTCGTCCGTGACCTCCACGTCGACGGCGTCGGCCCCGTAGCGCAGGGTCACCCGGGCGGAGGCGGCGTTGGCGTGCTTGAGCGTGTTCGTCAGCGACTCCTGGATGACCCGGTACGCGGACAGGTCCACGCTCCTCGGAACGGCCCGCGTCTCTCCCTCCACCACGAGCTCGACCGGCAGCCCGGCCTCGCGGACCGTGGCCAGCAGTCGTTCCAGCTCGTCCAGCGACGGCTGGGGCTGGTAGGACTCGCCGCTGGCCGGACGGAGCGCGCCGACCACGCGGCGCATCTCGCCCAGCGTCTCCCGCCCGGTCGCCTCGATCGTCGCCAGTGCGCCGCGGGCGCGCTCCTCGCCGGCCTGGCCGCCGGGCTCGGCCGTCTCGAGCGCACGACGGGCAGCGCCCGCCTGGACGACCATGACGCTCAGGCTGTGGGCGACGGCGTCGTGCAGCTCGCGCGCGATCCGCGCGCGCTCCTCGACGACCGCGAGACGGGCGTTCTCCTCGCGCTCCGCCTCGAGCTCCGCGTTGCGCTGCCGCAGCTGCTGCACGGCCTGTCCCCGGCTGCGAACGAGGTCGCCCAGCAGCCAGACGCCCCCGACCACCAACCACACGAGCACGACCCCGACCGGCAGGATCGCCGGCGGGACCTCGGGAGTGGACGCGAGGACCAGCGCCACCACCACGGCGACGGCGCCCATCGTCAGCGCAACCGCGATCAACGATGGCTGGCGGTCCGCGTGGACCGCGACCGAGTACAGCGCGATCAGCACGCCGAGGCCCACGCCGGACGACGGCCCCGTGAGCGCGGCAAGGATCGTCGCGACGACGACCACCGCGAGCACGTGCAGGGGCCAGCGGCGCCGGAGCGCGATCGGCAGCGTCATCGCCAGCGCGAGCACGTTGGCCAGCGGGTCCGGCTCGCGACCGCCCGCCGAGGAGGGAACGAGCCACAAGGGGAGAATCGCGACCGCGGCGAGCAGCAGGGCCAGCGCCGCATCCAGGCGGGCCTGGTCCAGCCGCCGCAGCCGGTCGATGACGGGGCCGGCGATCATCCCCCTACGGTAGCGAGCGCCGAGGGCGGTGTCGTCCTGCCGGGGGACGATGTCGCCTCATCCCGCGGTCTGATCGGCGACTAGAGCAGCTCGTGGTTCGCGGTCGCGGTGGGCTGGCCGTCGGCCGGGCGGGGCTCCTCGCCGGGGCCGTACACGCGCTTCGGCTCCATGCCGCTGCCCTGGTTCGCCTCGGAGGCGGCGACGCCGGGCTCCAGCACCGGCAGCGCCCCGCCGCCCTCCGCCGCGCGCCCCTCGATCGCCCCCACGCCGTAGGGCACCCACTTGCTGGGGTCCTTGAGACGGTGCGTGTCGGTCGCCCCGCGGTCGTGCACCTGCACGAAGCCGGCGGGCTCGATCCACATCCGCTTGCCGTCCAGCAGCCCGGTGAGGCCCTCCTGGCCCGGCTCCGGCCGCGGGTGCTGGCAGTAGCGGCAGCTCGCGCTGTCGTGGGGGGTGTACTCCGTGGGCTCCTCGTAAGTAGTGATGTAGCCCTCGTAGTTGCGCAGGATCACCTTGTGGTCCGAGTAGGACACGAGGTAGTTGGGCATCACCGGGATCTTCCCGCCGCCGCCGGGCGCGTCCACGATGAACTGCGGCACCGCGTAGCCCGACGTGTGGCCGCGCAGCCCTTCCATGATCTCGAGGCCCTTGCCCACCGGTGTCCGGAAGTGGCCGGCGCCCTCGACCAGGTCGCACTGGTAGATGTAGTACGGGCGGACGCGGATCTCCACCAGCCGCTGGACCAGCTCGCGCTGGATGTGCACGCAGTCGTTGATGCCCGCGAGGAGCACCGACTGGTTGCCCAGCGGGATGCCGGCCCGGGTCAGCGTGTCGCAGGCCCGCGCCAGCTCTGGGGTCATCTCGTTCGGGTGGTTGACGTGGATGTTCAGCCAGATCGGGTGGTACTTCGCCAGCATCTCGGCGAGCTCCTCGTCGATCCGCTGGGGGAGGAACACCGGCACCCGCGACCCGATCCGGATGATCTCCACGTGGGGGATCTCGCGCAGGCCGCGGATCGCGGACTCGAGCAGCTTCGGCGCCAGCGTCAGGCCGTCACCGCCGGAGATCAGCACGTCCCGGATCTGCGGGGTCCGCCGGATGTAGTCCAGCTGCGCCTCGTGCTCCTTGCGGTTGAAGTTCTGGGTGGCGTCGCCGACGATCCGGCTCCGGGTGCAGTACCGGCAGTAGCTGGCGCATTGCGTGGTGATGAGCATCAGGACCCGGTCCGGGTAGCGGTGGACCAGGCCCGGCACGGGCGAGTGGCGGTCCTCGGCGAGGCTGTCCTCCATCATCCCCGTGAAGCTGCGCAGCTCCCGGCCGAGTGGGATGATCTGGCGGCGGATGGGGTCCTCGGGGTCCTTGGGGTCGATCAGGCTGATGAAGTAGGGCGTGACGTCGACCCGGAACTTGTCGGGCGCGGACAGGCCCTCGCGCTCCTCGTCGGTGAGCTCCAGGATCTGCTCGATCTCGGCCAGGTCGTTGACGCGGTTGCTGAGCTGCCAGCGCCAGTCGTTCCACTTCTCGTCGGGGACGTCGGCCCACATCGGCGCGCGGCGGCTCACGGCCGGCTTGCCGTCCGGGCCGAGGGCGCGCGCGGGATCACGACGATTGACGAACGGTGCCTCGGCCGGCGCCGTCACCGCCGTCGTGCCCTGTGCCTGCGTCTCCACCAGCCGAGTCCTCCGCTGCCCCGGGTCGCCGTCGCCCGACCCGCTGGACGCATAAATCCTATGCATCCTGAATGGACCGCGATCATACCGGAGGGCGTTCCGGGAGTCTACGGGAACCCGTCCGCGTCCTCGTTCCACGGGCGATCCACCGTGTCGCGGATCGCGCCCGTGTGCGGGTCGACGAGGACCAGGTGCAGCCGGGGTTCGGGGAACTCGTACCACACGAGCACGCCGACCTCCCACGCCCCGAGCTCGGGCCGGTACCACAGGATCTCCTCGCGCCCGTTGCCGAGATCCTGGGTCTCGAGGTAGGCGACGAAGGCCGGGTCGGCGAGCGCCGCATCCACCACCTCCGGTGGGCTCAGCCAGGTGTCGTCCACGCCGCCCGTGATCCACGCATCGAGCTCCACCCCGATCGTCCGGTCCGTGATGTCTCCCTCGGGCTCCTCTCGGCCTCGCCAGTAGTAGGCGAAGGTCCCGGCAAGCGTGACCGGCCCGGAGGGCGGCGGGCCCCAGCGAAGGCCGGCGTGGCCCTCCCACACGTACCGCTGGCGGATCGCCTTCCCGGGCCGGATGAGGTCGCTCATGCCGAGGTCGGCGCAGCCGTGGGATCCGCTGCCGGCCCAGCGCTCGGGGACGAAGTCGATGATCGGGCCGGGCAGCGGCGTCGAGCGGTAGGCGAGATCGAGCGCGCGGTCCTTGAACGTCGCCCCGACGCCGGCCTGCGCGATGCCCGGCCGCCAGGCCGCGGCCATCTCGCCCCACGTGCCGACCGTCGTCGCGCAGCCGTCGTGGAACCAGGTGATGACGTTGCTGCCCACGTTGCGGACCGTCGCCGTGAGCGTCGTCCACTCGCCGGCCGGCATCGGGTTGCGGTCCAGCTCGAGCTTCACCCGCACCCCGTCCTGCTCCACGACCGCCGTCCGCGGCAGCGGTCCGGCGGGGGGCGTCGGGGCCGTTGTCGGCGCGACCGTCGAGACCGGGGTCGGCGAGGGCGACGATCGTGCGGCGCTCGCGGGCGCGATGGTGGGCACCGGGGACGCCGTGACGAGGGCGCCGGGGCTCGGCAGGTCCGGGTCGGGGCTGGGCGTGGCGGCGGCCGCGCAGCCCGCGAGGACGGCGCCGATGAGCGCGGCGAGCACCGGCTTCGTGCCGTCCATGCGATCCCTCCTGCGCGGCTGCCGGCCGGTGGACGGCTGGCCCCCAGGTCCTGTGGCGCAGATGGACGGCGCGCATCGGTGACGGGAGCCGAACGGGCGCCGGGAATCGGGAAGCCCGGCGCACAGCCGGGCTCCGGGTCGGGCGGGAGGGCGGGCGGGCTACTCCCCGACGACGCTCCAGATCAGGCCCATCATGATGAAGAAGCCGCTGAACAGGGCGATCAGCCCCAGGCCGCCGTAGGGCGAGCTGGCGCCCTCGTGGGGCACGAGCTGGAGCCCGACGCCGAACACGACCGCCCAGAGCACGAACAGCATCGTGAACATGAGCTTGGCGTTGGGGCCGGTCACGCGCCGCGCCCAGCCGTGCCGGCCGCCCTCGGCGACCATGGCCGAGCGCAGGAACACGAACACGAACCCCGCCGCGATCGCCACGGCGGCGAGGAGGATCACGAAGTTGTTCGGGAAGTCCTGGAACCAGATCGTGAAGATCGTCACGCGGGAGATCCTTCGGTCGGGAGCGGTGGGCGACCAGCGACCGCACCGGGGCGCGGCCGCACGATGCTAGCAGAACGTCGAACGACCGGATGACCGCGCCGCACCGCACGCATCCGGCCCCGGCCGGAGGGGCCTGAGAAACATGCTACTGTCGGACCGCATGTTGCGAGACCGTCGATGAGCTTCGACCGCCTGGGCCGCGTCGCCGTCCGCCGCCGCTGGTGGATCGTGGCGGCGTGGGCGGCGCTCCTGCTGGCCGCGGTCCCGTTCGCGCCCCAGGCGCCCTCGGCGCTGTCGGCCGGCGGCTTCATCCTCGACGACCTCGAGTCCGCTCGCGCCAAACAGGTGCTCCAGGACGAGCTCGGCGTCGAGCCCTCGGCGTTCGTGCTCGTGTACACCTCGGACACCCTCACCGCGGGCACGCCCGGCTGGCTGGCCGCCGTGGCCGAGGCGACCCGGGACGTCGCGACGGCCCCCCACGTGACGCGCATCCTGTCGCACGTGCTCGCCCCGCGGCAGGTCTCCGGGGATGGCCGGACGGCATACGACATCGTGTTCCTGGACCTGCCCCCGGACGACTCCCCGGACGCGATCCCCCCGGTCGCCGAGCGCCTGCGCGACGTGCCCGGCCTCGGCGTGCGGATCGGCGGCGGGCCGGCGTTCTACGGCGACGTCCAGGAGGTGACCGAGTCCGACCTCCAGCGCAGCGAGCTCATCTCGCTGCCGCTCGCCGCCCTCGCCCTGGTGCTGGTGTTCGGCTCGCTGGTCGCCGCGGGCATCCCGCTCGCCGTCGGCGGCGCCGCCGTGCTGGTCGCGCTGGCCGGGATCTTCGTCGTCGCCTCGTTGACCCCGATGAGCATCTTCGTGCTCAACCTGGCGACGCTCCTGGGCCTCGGGCTGGGCGTGGACTACTCGCTGCTGATGACCAGCCGGTTCCGCGAGGAGCTCGCGCACCGCGAGGGCCCCGACCGGGTCGCCGAGGCCGTCCGGGTGACCGTGGCCACCGCGGGCCGGGCCGTGTTCTTCTCGGGGCTGACGGTCCTGCTGGGGCTCCTGGGGCTGGTCCTGTTCGAGTTCATGATCCTGCGCTCGGTCGGCATCGCCGGGGCGATCGTGGTCGGGCTCGCGGTCGCGGCGGCGGTGACGCTGCTGCCGGCGATCCTCGCGATCGTCGGGACGCGGATCGACGCGCTGGCCGTGCGCCGGGTGGTCGTGGACCCGGGCGCCGACGGACCATGGGCCCGCCTCGCACGGCGCGTGATGCGGCGGCCGGTTGCCGTGCTGGTGCCGACGCTCGCCATCCTGCTCGTGCTCGGCGTGCCGTTCCTCCACGTCCGGTTCAACGCCCCGGACGCGACGATCCTCCCGTCCTCGGTCCCGTCGCGCGAGGCCTACGACATGCTCGTCCGCGAGTTCGGCGAAGGCGAGTTCGCCCCCCTCGTCGTCGCGGTCCGGACCACGGGCGATGCCACCTCACCCGCCAACATGGCCGCGCTCTACGGGTACTCGCGTCGGCTGGCGGCGGACCCACGGGTGAGCCGCGTGGTCGGCATGGTGGACGTCGACCCGCGTCTCACGCTCGCCCAGTACCAGCTGATGTACGCGTCGCCCGGCGGGCCGCCGGACCGGTTCGTGGCCACGTCCCTCGCCGCGACCACGAAGGGCGACCTCACCGCCTTCACCGTGTACACGCCCTTCGGGCCGAACCGCGAGGAGGGCCGGGCGCTGGTCGGCGAGATGCGCCGGGCGACCGGGCCGCTGGCGCCGCCGGCGGGGGTCACGATCCTGGTCGGGGGTGGCGCGGCGGACGTGGACGACGTGGTGTCCCGCGTGTGGGCCGACTTCCCACGATCGGGGGCGTTCATCATCCTGACCACGTTCATCGTCCTGTTCGTGCTCCTGCGGTCCGTGGTCCTGCCGGTCAAGGCGCTGGCGATGAACACCCTCTCGATCGTGGCCAGCTTCGGCGCGCTGGTCTGGATCTTCCAGGACGGCAACCTGTCGGCGCTGCTCGGCTTCCAGCCGCTGGGGTTCGTCGAGACCACGCAGCCCGTGATCATGTTCTGCGTCCTGTTCGGGCTGTCGATGGACTACGAGGTGTTCCTCCTGTCACGGATGAAGGAGGCCTGGGACCGGACGGGCGACAACACCGAGGCGGTGGCGCGGGGGCTCGAACGGTCCGGCCGCATCGTGTCCTCGGCCGCGCTGATCGTCGTGGTCGTCGCCGGGTCGTTCGCGTTCGCCGACATCGTGCTGATCAAGGCCCTGGGCGTGGGCGTGGCGATCGCCGTGGCGCTCGATGCGACCGTGGTCCGTGCCCTGCTCGTGCCCGCCACGATGCGGCTCCTCGGCCGCTGGAACTGGTGGCTGCCGGTGTGGCTGGAGCGCGCCCTCCGGGGCGTCCTGCCCCGGAGCGAGGCCGAAGTGGAGGCCGCCGCCCGATGACCCGGCCCAGCCCGATGACCCGTCCTCGCCCGATGACCCGGCCCAGCCGATGACCCGCCCTCGCCCGACGCGAGCCTGGGCCGCGCTGCTGGGCGTCCTCGCGGTCGTGCTCGCCGCGTGCAGCGGGCCGGTGCTCGCGAACCCGCCCGCCGAGCACCCCGTGGTGACCGCGCCGCCCGCGACGCCGGCCCGGCCGGCCGATCCCCGTGCGGTCGTGCTCCCCGATGACGACGCGCCCCACGACCGGCTGACGGAGTGGTGGTACTACACGGGCCACCTGCGCGACGCCGCCGGCGGCCGGTGGGGCTTCGAGTTCGTGATCTTCCGCGCCGAGCGTGGCGGGTTCCCCGTCAGCTGGGCCTCGCATCTCGCGCTGACCGACGAGGCGGGCGGGCGGTTCCACTACGCCCAGCGGTCCGAGATCGGGCCCCAGGTGGACCTCACCGCATCCGCCGCACCGTCCGGTGGCGGGCCCGGGTTTTCGCTCGGCATCAGTGGCCTGGACGCCACCGACCCGTCGACGCTGGGGCGTGCCCCATGGTCGATGACCGGGCTGGACGGCGTCGACGCCCTCGTCGCCACGGCGACGACGCCGGAGTCCCTGGGCGATCCCGCGGACGGCTTCGGGCTGGCACTGGACCTCCGGGCCACCAGGCCGCCGGCGCTCCACGACGGGGACGGCTACGTGGACTTCGGGCCCGCCGGCGGCTCGTACTACTACTCGCGCACGGCGATGGCGGCGGCCGGCTCGGTGACCGTGGGCGACCGGGCCCTGGCCGTGGACGGGATCGCCTGGTTCGACCACCAGTGGGGCGACTTCATCGCGGTCGGCGCCGGCGGCTGGGACTGGTTCGCGGTCAACCTGGACGACGGCACGGACATCACGCTGTCGCTCGTGCGCGCCGCGGACGGCAGCCACCCGCTGGCGTACGGGACGCTGGTGGACGCCGCCGGGCGGGCGCGGCGCCTTGGCGCGGACGCGTTCGCGGTCGAGGTGGACGCCGAGTGGACGAGCCCGCTGACCGGCGCCACCTACCCCGCGGGCTGGACCATCACCCTGCCCGACGAGGCCCTGGTGGTCTCGCTGCGGCCGACCGTGCCGCACCAGGAGCTGGACACGCGACCGACGACCGGCGTCGTGTACTGGGAGGGATCGCAGCTGGTCACGGCCACCCGCGCCGGGGCGGCGCTGGGCGGCCGCGGCTATGTCGAGCTGACGGGATACGCGGTCGGGCCGTAGCCGGGACGGTCAGTCGCCGAGGAGCACGTCCGGGAAGTCGACCGCCGGCAGGTCCGCGCCCATGCCCGCGGCGAGCGTCCGCGACGCCGCGTCGAGGTCCGGGACCCGCGCCAGGAGCGCGATGACGCGCTGGGCGGTCCGCTTGTACGCGCCGGCGCTCTTGACCGAGGCGCCGAGGCCGGTGTCGAGCTCCGCGGTCAGCGCCGCGTAGAACGACCCGAGCGCGGCCTGCTGCTCCGCCGCCTCGTCCCAGCTGCCGAGCGAGGGCACCATCGCGGCCGCCGCGCGGGTGTCCGCGCTCATGCGCCGGAGCACCGCCACGACATCCGGGACCGCGAGCTTCTTGGCGGCGAGGGCGCGCGCCAGCGGCTCCGCCTGCGCGGCCAGGCGCCCGTTGAGGGTCGTCGTGCCCCGGAGCGCGGCCAGGGACGACGAGGCGACGGCGGCCGGGATCGACGTCGGCCCGGGCGCCCCGGAGGCCGCCCCGGCCGTGCCCGCCGGGACCGCCTGGCGGGGAACCGTGAGGCCCACCAGCGCGCCGCCGGTGAGGAGGCCGGCGAGCAGCCCGGCACCCAGGAGCATCGACGCCCGGTTCACGGGGACGTCCAGGACCAGGCGCTGGCCGCAGCCCTGGCAGCGGAACGAGCCCCGGGGGATCGTGCGGCCGCAGGCCGGGCAGCCGAACACGGCGTCGTCCGTGCCCCCCGAGACCGTGGGGTCCGCGGGCGCGGCGGCGCCGCCGTGGTCGGCGGTCGCGTCACCACGGCTGAACACCGAGCGCAGGGCCTGGAGTGCCATCGGCGGCATCCTAGGCGCCCATGCTCGGCGGGCGACAGCGTCCGAAGGTCCGGTGCCGGCTGGTACCCGGGTGCGCTCCGGGGCGGGGTCGGATGCCCGATCCAGCCCCGGCGCCGCTCAGGGGACGGGGCTGGCCGAGGCGGACGGGGAGGCGCCGGCGGACGCGGACGGTGCCGCGCTGGCCGCTGCGGCCTCGATCTGGGCACCGATCTCGTCGGGTGACAGCGTCGTGTTGATCTGCGTCCCGTTGACGTACATCGTGGGCGTGGAGTTGATGCCCAGGTTGGTGGCATCCGTGGTGGCGGCCGCGACCTCCTGGATCGCGCTCGCATCGTTGAGGCAGGCGCCGAAGGCCCCGGGTTCGAGGCCCGCCGCCTCCGCGATCGCCGTCAGCCGCTCCCGCCGGAAGCCGCCCGCGTTCTCGCCGTCCTGGTTGTTGTAGACCCAGTGGGCGTAGTCCCAGTACATCCCCACGCGGTTGGCGCAGGTCGCCCCGGTGGCCGTCAGCTTGGACTCGTCCTCCGAGCCGCCCCGGCCCAGGATCGCGATGTCGTGGTGGACGATCCGCAGCGTGCCGGGCGTCACGTACCGGCTCACCAGCACGGGCTCCGTGCTCAGCGAGTACTGGGCGCAGAACGGGCACTGGAAGTCCTCGTAGACCTC
This sequence comes from Chloroflexota bacterium, assembly GCA_040755495.1. Classification (GTDB taxonomy): domain Bacteria; phylum Chloroflexota; class Limnocylindria; order Limnocylindrales; family CSP1-4; genus CAIXZV01. The sequence goes on along the minus strand of JBFMAT010000008.1, from coordinate 11,684 downwards.
GAGCGTCACCGGCGCGTCCGCCTTGCCGATCGTCGCCCCGTCGAGCAGGTCCGCCGGGTACGCCGTTCCCGGGTCGTCGAACGTCCCGGTGACCCGGCTGCCGAGCTGGTTGACGGCCACCACGACCACGATCAGCACGCCAACGAGGGTCGCCGCGATCATGATGTTGCGCGTCGAGAACAGCGACGAGCCGCCGCCGCCCTGGGCGGTCGTGCGGGCGCGACGCTCCTCGCGGGCGATGTCGAAGCGATCGCGCCGCTCTGCCGCGCGCCGCTCCTTGCGGGTGGACTGGGGGGTGCGCTGCTTGCCGCTCAGGGGAAACCTCCGGTCGTGTGGTCAGCGGGACGCGCGGACGATTGTGGCGCAGATCCGTCGCGACAGCCTCGCGTGGATGCCGCCGGGTGGGGAAGGGACCTTGGGCCCGCTCGCCCGGTCCGTGCGGCAGGGCCGTCCCTTGACGTGCCGCAACTCCAGTTGATACTCTGTCTCATGTGACTACTCCCACCGCGCCAGGCACCTCCGACCGCCACGTGCATCCGGGCGAGGACCCGCACGCGCACGAAGACGAGCACGAGATCACCGCCGCCCACGCCCACGCGCACGCGGACGTCTGGCTGAGCGATGTCTCGGCCGGATACGGGGAGCGGGTCGCGCTGGAGCACGTGACGATCGCGGTGGAGCCGGGCAGCCTGCTCGCGGTCGTGGGACCCAACGGCGCCGGCAAGAGCACGCTGCTCAAGCTCATGGCGGGCCTCCTCCGCCCCTGGACGGGCCGGATCGAGGTCCTCGGGGCCCCAGCCGGCCGCGAGGCGCGCCGGGTCGCCTACGTACCCCAGGCGGAGCTCGTGGACTGGGCCTTCCCGGTCACCGTCGAGGACGTCGTGACGATGGGCCGCTTCCCCCGCCTGGGCCCGCTCCGCCGTCCCGGCCGCGACGACCGGCGGGCGGTGGCGAGCGCGCTCGCACAGGTCGACATGGCGCGCCACTCGCAGACCCAGGTCGGCCGGCTGTCCGGGGGCCAGCGCCGGCGGGTGTTCCTGGCCCGCGCGCTGGCGGCGGAACCGGACCTGTTCCTGCTCGACGAGCCGGTGACGGGCATCGATGCCACGACGCAAGAGCTGCTGATGGACCTGCTGGAGGCTCAGGCCGCCCGCGGCAAGACCGTGGTGGCCACGACACACGACCTCGCCTGCGCGGCCCAGCGCTTCCAGCGGGTGCTGGCGGTCAATCGCACCGTCGTCGCCCACGGCCCGTCGAACCTCGTCCTGGACGCGGACGTGCTGGCGCGGGCCTACGGCGGCCACCTCCTGGTGCTGGAGGGTGGCACCGTCATCCTGGATGACGCCCATCACCACGACGACGCGGCGCCCGGCGAGCGCCACTTCCACGACCAGGACGGGAGCCGCTGATGGACGTCCTCCTGGAGCCCCTCGGGCTCGGCTTCTTCGTCCGGGCCCTCGTCGCCTCGACGCTGGTCGGGGTGGTGTGCGCGGTGGTCGGCACCTACGTCGTCCTGCGCGGGGTGGCGTTCATCGGCGACGCCATCGCCCACGCCGGCTTCCCGGGGGTCGTGGCCGCCTACCTGCTCAACGTCCCGTTCTACCTGGGGGCGGCGGTCGCGGCCGTCGCCACCGCGCTCGCCATCGGGTTCGTGAGCAAGCGGGCCGGGCTGCGCCAGGACACGGCGATCGGCGTGCTGTTCGCGGGCACCTTCGCGTTCGGCGTGTTCCTGTTCAGCTCGATCAAGGGGTACGTCGCGGACCTGTTCAGCTTCCTGTTCGGCAACGTGCTGGCCATCGGGCCCGGGGACCTGGTCGCGCTCGTCGTCCTGGGGCTGGGCGTCATCGGCGTCGTCCTGGTGCTGTGGAAGGAGCTGCTGTACGCCACGTTCGACCCGCTGGGTGCGGCCGCCTCGGGGATCCGGGTCGAGCAGCTCGAGTACCTGTTCCTCGCCCTGGTCGCGCTCACGATCGTCGTCAGCCTCCAGGCAGTCGGGATCATCCTCGTCGTCGCGATGCTGGTCACCCCGGCGGCCACGGCCCAGATGCTCACCGTGCGGTTCGTCCGGTTGATGGTGCTGGCGGCCGTGGTCGGGATCACGAGTGCCGTCGTCGGGCTGTACCTGTCCTACTGGCTCGACGTGGCCAGCGGCGCCACCATCGTGCTGGTCCAGACGGGCCTGTTCCTCGTCGCCCTCGTGCTCGGGCCACACGGCGCCATCGCGCGACGACGGGCCGGCCTCCCGGCGCCGGCGGAGCAGCCGGCGTGAGCGGCGCGGCACGGGCCGTCGAGACGCTGGACCGGGCGGGGTACCGGCTCACCGCGCCGCGCCGGGCGGTCGCCGAGCTCGTCGCGGCACAGGAGGGCCACTTCACCGCCGCGGAGCTCGTCGCCGACGCGCGGGCCCGGCGGCTGTCGATCGGGCGCGCGACGATCTTCCGGGCGCTGGACACGTTCGCGGCCCTCGGCCTGGTCGAACGGGTGGACCTGCCGGACGGCGAGCACGCCTATGTCGCCTGCGACCCGGTCCACCATCACCACGTGATCTGCACCGTCTGCGGGCGGTCGCTGGACATCGAGGACATGGGCCTCGGCTCGATCCTCGGCGACGTCGGCCGGCGGCTGGGCTTCCGGATCACGTCGCACCGCCTCGAGCTGTTCGGCGTCTGCTCCGCCTGCGACCGCCCGGCGACCACCTGACCGCCGTACCCACCTGACCATCCGGTGCCGGCCCGCTGCCACCCCGGCGCCACCAGTGAGACTCGATCTCGATACCTCGGAGCTGCCAGCATGAGACCCGAACCCTCCGGCCGACGCACGACGCCACCGGCGCGGGCGGCGCTCACGATCGCCCTCGCGCTCGGACTCCTGGTCGCGGGCTGCGGCAACGCCTCGCCCGACGCCTCGGGCCCCACGCCGGGCCCGGACGCCGTAGCCGTCGTGACCACGACGACGATCCTCGCCGACCTCGTCCGCCAGGTGGGCGGCGACCGGGTGGACGTGGTGAGCCTGGTCCCGAAGGGCGGCGAGGTCCACACCTTCGACCCGACGCCGACCGACGTCCAGCGCGTCGTCGGGGCCCGGATCATCGTCGTCAACGGGCTCGGGCTGGACGACTGGCTGGCGGCCTTGGCCGAGGACTCCGGCACGGACGCGACCATCGTTCGGCTCGCGGACGACCTGCCCGGCGTCAGCTACCTCGCGGGGGATCACGAGGGCGAGACCGCGAACCCCCACCTGTGGCTCGACGTCGCCTACGCGTCGAAGTACGTGGACCGCATCCAGGCCGCACTGGCCGAGGCCGATCCCGCCGACGCGGCCGCCTACGCAGGCGCGGCCGATGCCTACCGGGCGCGGCTGGCGACGCTGGACTCGGACATCCGCGACCGGATCGGGGCGCTGCCGGCGGCGAACCGCGTGGTCGTGTCGTTCCACGACGCGTTCCCGTACTTCGCGGCGGCCTACGGCCTCATGGTCGTGGGCACGGTCGTCGACGCCCCGGGCCAGGACCCGAGCGCGGGCGAGATCGCGGATCTCGTGGCGACGATCCGGTCGAGCGGGGCGAAGGCGATCTTCGCGGAGGCGCAGTTCAGCCCCAGGCTCGCCGAGACCGTCGCGGGCGAGACGGGTGTCGTCGTGGTCACCGACCTGTACACGGACAGCGTCGGCGATGCCCCGGCGGACACGTACGAGGGGCTGATGCGCTCCAACGCGGACCGCGTGGTGGCCGCGCTCGGCGGGAGCTGACGGCTCGCCGTCCGGGCCGGCACGGCGGCGCCGTGACGTGGGCGTGACCTCCGTACCGGGGCGCTCCGGGACCATCGGCCGCGACGCGACCTGAAACCTTCGGCCTGCGGGATGCCTCGGAACAGCACCACGCCAATCGGGGAGTCGCCATGCCGAGACCGTCCAGCCGACCGCGCCCCGCGCCCCCCAGCCGCCCGGCCCTCCACGGGGACGCGCGATGCGGGTGAGTGCCGCCATGCTGGTCGCGCTCGGCGCGATCGCCGCGCTCGTCGCCCTCGGCGTCACCGACCAGGTGCTGCCGGCCACGGATCCCCGGACGGCGGATGTCCGCCCCTGGGTCGCTGCCCGGGCGCTGGGCGTCACGGCGTACCTGCTGCTCGCGGCGCAGGTCGCGACCGGGCTGCTGCTGAGCCATCCGCGGAACACCGCCGCCTGGCGGCAGACGAAGCCCGTGTTCCCGTGGCACGAGCTGCTGTCCGTGTTCACCGGGGCATTCCTCGTGCTCCATATCGCGCTGCTGGCGCTCGACCCGTTCGCGAAGGTAGGCATCGTCGGCGCGCTGGTTCCCGGGTTCTCCGGCTACCGTCCACCGGCGATCGCGGTCGGTACGGTCGCCCTGTATGCGCTGCTGTTCACCGCGATCACCGCGAAGTGGACCCGGCTCCTCCCGTCGGGCTGGTGGCTGAAGGCCCATCGCTTCGCGGCGCTCACGTTCCTGCTCGCCTGGATGCACTCGGTGCTGGCCGGGACCGACGGCGGCGCCCTCTCCCCGCTCTACCTCGCGACCGGCCTGCCGATCCTGGCGGGCGTCGCCCACCGCTGGTGGTCCGCCAAGGTCCGCCCGCAGCGTGCGGAGCCGCCGGCTGCGTCGCCGTCCATCCCCTCGATCGGCCGGGCGCAGCCGGCCGGCGCCGTCCTGGAGGAGTCATAGATGTCCGGGGACCTCATTCACCGCCTGGCGAGGCGGGCCTTCGTGCTCGGGGCGACCGTGGCGGTCGTCGGCATGGCGATGGGCACCGTCAAGGTGGCCGCCGACTGGCGCGCCGCCGATGCCCCGCTCGACGTGGCGCCCATCGGCCTCGACACGATCAACGCCCAGCTCGTGTCCGAGCAGGACCGGACGAGCGTCCTGACCGAGGAGATCGGTTCCGTCGCGGGCCAGATCGCCGACCTCCAGGGGGCGCTGGCCGCCGCCAACGGGCAGGTCGCCGGCGACGCGAAGAGCGCCGAGTCCCTCCAGGCGGCGCTCGCGGCCGCGCAGCACAAGCTCGACACGCTCCGCGGCCAGCTCAAGGCCGCCCAGGACCGGCTGGCGGCGCTCAACCGGGCGGCCGCCCGCCAGGCGGCGGTCAACCAGTCCGCGAAGTCGTCCGGCGGCGAGGATCGCGAGGACGACCATGACGAGGATGAGCACGATGACGACTGAGCGCGTGCTCCCGGCCATCGCCCTGCCCCAGCCCGCCCGCCCGGCGCCCCGCGCCGTCCGCCCGCGGCCGGCGGCGTCGACGGCCACGACACGGCGCGGCGAGGCCCTGCTCACGACACCGGCCCGGGCGGCCATGCTGGTCGGCGCGTCGGCGGCGGTCTACGCGGTGAGCCTGGCCGGGGTCAGCGGCCTCCAGTCGTCCTCGGACGCGGCGCTGATCGCGCGGACCCAGCCGTGGCTCGACCAGGTCGCCGAGGCCCGCGCGGCCAACGACGAGCTGGAAGCGGCGCTGATCCGCGCCAGCACCGAGGCGCAGGCGCTGGGCGCGGCCTACGAGGCGGCGGGCGACGAGCTCGTGGCCTACGAGGCCCGGCTGGACTCGCTCGCCGCGCTCGTGGCCGAGGTCAAGGGCACGGCGGCGGCGCTGCCGTCCCGGATCGGCCTCCCCAAGGTCACCGTGCGCGGCGCCGCCCGCACCACCCGCCCGGCCACCAAGGCGACCTCCGGCGCCTCCGGCGGCTGAGCGCGGGCTGCCGTGACCGTCGCTCCGCCGGACCCGGCGATCGCGTTCTCGGCGCGCGCCCTGGGGTCCGCGCTGCGGCTCCACGTCCGGCTCGCGGACGGGAGCTCGAGCGCCGGCGTCGCGGCCGCCGAGGCGGCCTGGGCGGAGGTCCGCGATGAGTTCGACGCGGTGGACGTTGCGCTGTCGCGGTTCCGGACCGACAGCGAGCTGACGATGCTCAACCGCCGGGCCGGCGACGGGAGCGTGGCCGTCGTCTCGCGGCGGCTGCGCACGGCCCTGGCCGCCGTCCATCGGGCCGGGCGGCTGACCGACGGCCGGTTCGATGCCCGGGTGCTCGGCGCGCTGGAGCGGATCGGTGAGCACGGTGCCCCGCTGGAGGGCGGCGACGAGGCGCCCGGCCGCACCGTGCCGGGCGGCGAGATGTCTGACGGCACGGAGGTTGGCGCGGCACCTCGCAGGCGCGCCGAGCCGCTCTCGCGGGTCCGCGTGCCGGACGCGCCACTGGACATGGGCGGCATCGGCAAGGGGCTGGCCCTCCGATGGGCGGCGGCCCGGGCGATCGCGGTCCTGCCGCCGGGGGCCGGGCTGCTGCTCGAGGCCGGCGGCGACGTCGTCCACGCGGGAGCGCCGCCGGCCGACGGCTGGATGGTGGGGATCGAGGACCCGGTCGCCCCGACCGGCCCCGACGGCGAGCCGCTCGTGGTCGTGGCCGTGCGCGACGGCGCCGTGGCGACGTCCAGCATCCGGGTCCGCAACTGGATCGGCCCCGACGGCCGCCCGGTGCACCACCTCCTCGACCCGTCGACCGGCGAGCCCGCCCGCACGGGGCTCATCGCCGTCACGGTCGCCGGCGCGGACCCGGCGTGGTCGGAGGTGTGGAGCAAGGCCCTGTTCCTAGCCGGCCGGGACGGCATCGCGGACGAGGCGCGGTCGGGGGGCATGGCGGCGTGGTGGGTGGACGACCGCGGCCGGCTCGGGATGACCCCCGATGCCCGCCTGCGCTGCGCCTGGGTCGCCGAGGAGCGCCTCGGCTGACGCCCGCCGCGGTCCGACGCGCTAGCCGGGCTCGCCCGCGGGATCCGGGGCGGCGTCGCCCGCAGCGGTGCTCGCCGGGTCGTCGGACGACGCGGCCTCGGGCGACTCCGGCGCGGGCTGGGGCATGGCCTCGAGCTCGGGCACGGCCGCGGGCGCCGGCTTGGGCCGCCCGTTGCCGAGCATCGTCTCCAGCTCGTCCAGCGTGGGCATGCCCTCGCGAGCCCCGGCCCGGGTCACCGAGATGGTCGCGGCCACGACCGCCCGGCGGGCGGCGGCGTCGAGCGTGAACCCCGTGGCCAGCGCCGCCGCCAGCGCGCCGTTGAGCGCGTCGCCGGCGCCGGTCCCGTCCACGGCCTTCACCTTCGGCGGCTTGATGTCGATCGCCGCCCCCGCCTGGCGGACCAGCACGGCGCCGGCGGACCCCAGCGACACGAGGATCGCCTTGCCGGCCCCCGGTCCCTCGCTGGTGGTCTCGAGCAGCGTCCGCGCCGCCTTCACCGGGTCCTCGGCGCCCGTCGTCGGGCGGCCGGACCGGCGGGCGTCGTCGGCGGCCAGGCGCGCCAGCTCGCCGCGGTTGGGCGTGAGGACGTCGGCCAGCGACAGGACGGAGCGGTCCAGCCCGTCGGCCGGGGCCGGGTTGAGGATCGTCCAGGCGCCACCCTGGCGCCCGATCCGGAGCGCCTCGCGGGCGGCCTCGGTGGGGATCTCGTGGGTCACGATCACCACGTCGCCCTGGTGCGGCGCGAGCCGGCCCAGCGCGTTCCGGACGTGCGCCGCCGTGAGCCCGGCGTTGGCGCCGGGGGCGACCGCGATCTGGTTCTCCGCCTTGGCGTCCACGAGGATCAGGGCCACGCCGGTCGCGGTCCGCTCCAGCGTGACCAGGACGTCCGTGCCGACACCCTCGCGGGCCAGGGCGGCCCGTGCCTCGCCACCGAAGGCGTCGTCGCCCAGCGCGGCGACCAGCATGACGGGGACGCCCAACCGCGCGGCTGCCACGGCCTGGTTGCCGCCCTTCCCGCCGTGGAAGCGGCTGAACGTGCCGCCCAGCACGGTCTCCCCGGGCAGGGGCAGCCGCTCGGTCCGGACCACGAGGTCCACGTTGACGGACCCGACGACCAGGACCCGACCGCTCATCGGACTCGCCATCCCTCTCCCTGTCGCGTCAGGAACCGGTGACGAACTCGCCACCGTCCACGCCGATGATCTCGCCGTTGATGAACTCGGTGCCCTCCCCGGACAGGGCGAGGATCGTGTTCGCCACGTCCTGCGGGGTCGTCATCCGGCCGGTGGGGTTGCGCCTCGTGGCGGCCGCGATGATCGCGTCCTTCTCGGGGATCTTCATGAGCGCCGGGGTCAGCGTCACGCCCGCCCGGATCGAGTTGGCCGTCACGCCCGTGCCCAGCTTCGCCAGCTCCATCGCGAGCTGCCGGACATGCGACTCCAGCGCGGCCTTGGCCGACGACACGACGCCGTAGCTGGGCACCACCCTCGACGAGCCCTCGGAGGTCATCGCGAAGATCTTCGAGCCGTGCTCCAGGAAGCCGCCGCGCCACAGGTCCTGCACCCAGTAGACGAGGCTGTTGGCCATGACGTCCTGGGTCATCTCCATCTTCTTGCGGTCGACGCCGGCCTTCGGATCCTCGGCCAGGAACGGGACCAGCGAGCCGAAGGCGAGCGAGTGCATGACGACCCGGATGTACGGGTGGCGCCCGTCGGCCCGCGACCGGTCGAAGCGCTCCCGGATGGCCGCCAGCGCCGCCGCGCGCTTGTCGTCGTCCGCGGCGTTCATGTTGATGTACAACGCCTCGGACCCGACGGCTTCGATCCCCATCCGGACGTCGTCGACGTGCGGCAGCGCCGCGCGGAAGTCCAGGTGGACGCCGACGATCCGGTAGCCCGCGGCCGCGAGGGTCAGCGCCGTGGCCTCGCCCATGCCCGAGGACGCGCCCAGGATCAGGGCCCAGCGCTCGCGGTCGTCGGTCATGGCGATCCTCCGGGGACGGCGGATTGGGAGGCCGCCGGCAGGGCGCGACGGTCGGCGTCCGGAGTCTACCCCGATCGGCCCTCGACGACCGGTGGCGCCCGTGTACCGTTGGCGATCGTGAGCCTCGATTCCCTCTCCCCGGAGCTCCTGCTCCTGCTCGTCCCGCTGTTCGTCGTCCAGCTGGGGCTGATGGTGCTGGCCGTGATCGACCTGCTGCGTGACGACCGACGGGTCCGCGGCGGCAACAAGGGCGTGTGGGCGGTCGTGATCGTGTTCGTGAGCATGTTCGGGCCGGTCCTCTACTTCCTGCTCGGCCGCGAGGAGGGGCCGGCCGAGCCGGCCGAGCCGGGTCCGGGTGCGATGCCAGGCTGGGGCAGCCCGCACGACCCACCGATCGTGAACGCGAAGCCCGCGCCGACGCCCGTCTCGGCATCTGGCGTCACGGCCGTCTCGGCGCCCGGCGTCGCGCCCGTGGCCGCGGGCCCCGATCAGGCGCGGGCCGTCGCCGTCCCCGACGGGCGGGGGGCCATCGAGGTCGACGGCCTGTCCAAGCGGTACCCGGGCGGCGTGCTCGCGCTCGACGCGCTGTCGATGGTGGTGCCCGTGGGGTCCGTGTTCGGCCTGCTCGGCCCCAACGGCGCCGGGAAGACGACGACGCTCCGGCTGCTCGCCGGCCTCACCCGGGCCACGGCCGGCCGCGCCAGCGTCGCCGGGATCGCGGTCGGCGCGGACGGTCTCGAGGTCCGCCGCCGCCTGGGCTACCTGGAGCAGGATCCGCGCGCCTACGGCTGGATGACCGGGCGCGAGCAGGTGCGGCTGCTGGGGCGGCTCCACGGCATGGAGGGCCCCGTGCTCGAGGCGGCCGTCGCCGACGCGCTCCGGCGGGTCGACCTCGCGGGCGCCGCCGACCGCCGCGCGGGCACGTACTCGGGCGGCATGCGCCAGCGCCTGGGCATCGCCGGGGCGCTCGTCCACCGGCCGCCGGTGATCATCCTCGACGAGCCGGTCAGCGCGCTCGACCCGGAGGGCCGGCGCGACGTCCTGGGGCTCATCGCGGACCTCCGGGGCGAGGCCACCGTGCTGTTCTCCACCCACGTGCTGGCCGACGTGGAGCGCATCTGCGACCGGGTCGGCATCCTCGCCCGGGGCCGGCTGGTGGTGGAGGGTCCGCTGGCCGAGCTGCTGGACCGGTACGCGCTGCCGGTCTACCGCGTGGAGGCCGAGCCAGGCCAGGACGCCGCGCTCGGGGCGCTCGCCGCCCGGCTGCGCGGCCTCGACTGGGTCGACGGCGCGGCGGTCGAGCATGGCCTGCTCACGGTCGCGGTCTCGGATCCCGTGCGCGCCGGGCGCGAGCTGCTGCCGGTGGTCGCCGCCGCCGAGGTGAGCGTGGTGTCCGTGGCGCGTGCCCGGCCCACCCTCGAGGACGTGTTCCTGCGCCTGACCGGCGAACCGGGCGAGGCGGCGGCATGAGCGGGTTCGCGATCCTGCTGCGCAAGGAGCTCGCCGAGTCGTGGCGGACCCGGCGGCTGCCGGTCGTCGCGGTGCTGCTCGTGATCTTCGGCATGCTGTCGCCGCTGACGGCGCGATACCTGCCCGAGATCATGGAGCTCGCCCTGGGCGACGAGCTGACGATCCCGATGCCCGTGCCCACGGCCGTCACGGCCCTGGAGCAGTTCCAGAAGAACCTGGGCCAGATCGGCGCCCTGGCCGCGATCGCCCTGGCGATGGGCAGCGTCGCCGGCGAGCTCGACCGGGGCACCGCCGCCCTCGTGCTCGCCCAGCCGGCGACGCGGTCCGCGTTCCTGGCCGCCAAGCTGGTCGCGATCGGCGTCGTGCTGGCGGTCTCGATGGCGCTCGCCTCGGTCGTCGCCTGGATCTACACCGCGGTGCTGTTCGAGCCGCAGCCGGTCGGCGGCTGGGTCGTGATGGCCGTCCTGTCGTGGCTCGCACTGTCGGCCTGGGCGGCGCTCACGTTCCTTGCCTCGGCGGCGACCGGGTCGACCACCGCGGCCGCCGGGCTGGGGTTCACGGCGCTGATCGTGCTCAGCCTCGTCGCGATCGTGCCGGCGCTCGACCGCGTCCTGCCGACGGGCCTGTCCGTGCCGGCGATCCAGCTGGCCGCGGGCCTCACCGCCGACCTCGACACGGGGCGCCTGGCGACGGCGATCGCGGGCACGGTCGTCGTGATCGGCGCCTCGCTGGCCGGTGCCCTGATCGCGTTCCGCCGCCGCGAGCTCTGATCGGCACCGGGAATCGAACGGCCCCGCCGTGGGCGGGGCCGACCTCGTCTGCCGTGGGCGCCGCGTCAGGCGCGGGCCTGGCGCTCCAGGCGGCGCTGGAACCGCTCGACCTGGCCGGCGGTGTCGATGATGTTCTGCTTGCCCGTGAAGAACGGGTGGCAGTTGCTGCACACGTCCACGCGCAGCTCCTGGCGGGTGGACCCCACCTCGAACTCGGTGCCGCACGAGCCGCAGTGCACCTTCGCCTGGAAGTACTTGGGATGGGTGTCGGTCTTCACCGGTGCTCCTTCGACGCCGTCCGAACGGGGCTGATGCCCGCCGGTGGCCGCCGCTGTGGGTCCGCGGGTGCCGCTACGCCTCGGCCGGGGCCGGTTCGGCCTCGACCGGGATGACCCGGATCCGCTTCTTGTCGCGGGTGGCGTGCTCGAAGCGCACCTTCCCGTCCACGGTCGCGAAGACCGTGTAGTCGTGGCCCAGGCCCGCGCCCTCGCCGGCCTTGAAGGTCATGCCGCGCTGGCGGACGATGATCGTCCCCGAGGTCACGAGCTGGCCGTCGCCGGCCTTGACGCCCAGGCGCTGGCCGACGCTGTCGCGGCCGTTCTTGGAGCTCGAGCCTGCTTTCTTGTGCGCCATCGCTACTCGTCCTTCTTCGTGCGCGAGCGCTTGGGCGCCGCTTCGGTTGAGCCGCCCTCGGCCTCCGCGTCGGCGGCCTTGGCACGAGCGCGCTTG
>JBFMAT010000007.1:0-101048 GCA_040755495.1 Chloroflexota bacterium | reverse complement strand
GGCCACCGGGCCGCAGCCGACGCCGGAGGAGCGCTTCGCGCAGGCCGGCGAGGCGATCCGGACCGCGACGACGCGGGCGGCCACGCCGGCGAGGGACGCGCTGGGCGGGCTGAGCTCGGCGCTGCCGCCGCACCCGCCGGTCACGGACGTCCGGCCCGGCGACCGCCGTCGCGCGGCCGGCGCTGCGCTGGGGGCCGCGGGCCTGAGCGAGGAGTCCACGATCGACGAGGCGGCCGTCCGGCTGGCCGAGGAGCTGCGCCGGATCCCGGGCATCGAGCGGTTCGGCGGCACGCGCCTGTCCGACCTCGAGCGGAGCGGGCCGCGGACGCTGCGCACCCTGTGGGGCGCGGCACGCGACCAGCTCCAGGGCCGGTACGGCGACGTCACGATCGGGATGCTGCTCGACCGTTACGAGGAACGCCAGGGAGGCGCCGGCCGGCAGCGCTGAGACCCCTGGCGCCCCGGGCCCGCGAGCTCAGTCGAGGACCTGGCGGGCCACCTCCTGGGCGGCGTCGCAGATCGCGGGGGCCGCGATCACGCCGTCCTCCGTGGTCTCGAAGTCCGGCGCGGCGTCCGCGGGCCCGCTGAGGCTCACGTACACGACCCGGTCGCCCTGGCGCACCAGGACCCCGGCCTGGATGGCGGGTGACACGCCCGTGCAGAAGGCCTCGTCGCCGAGCCCCGCGACCTCGCCCGCGAACCAGCCGTCGGTCGTGACCGTGATGCCGTTGCCCTGGTCCTCGGACGTGGGCGCCGCGTTCTCGCGCTCCTGGCGGAACACGTCAGCGGCGTCGCCGCCCTGGTACACGGCGATTCGCCCTGTGGGGGTGCTCTCGTCGGCGGTGATCCAGCAGTCCTCGGCGGTCCCGAGGGCGCGCTTGTCGAGGATGATCCCGATCGTGGCGTCCCACAGCCCGTCCAGCACCAGCGCCTCCGCCTCGCTGCCCAGGGCCTCGCTGAGCTCCGAGTCCTCGATGAACGGGCACGCGGTGCCCACGGAGCCGTCCGGGTTGACCCCGATGCTGTCGGTGAGCTGGCGGCCAAGGAACAGGATCCCGGCGATCAGCAGGGCGAAGCCGATGGCGCCGATGACGACGAGGATGAGGACGAGCTTGAGGCAGCCGCTCGATCCCGAGGACTGGACGGGTGCCGGGTTCCACGAACCCGGCGGAGGGCCGCCCGGGGCGCCGGGCGCTCCAGGCGACCCCGGTGCGCCCGGTCCGGGGGCCGCACCCCAGCCGGGCTGCACACCTGGCGGCGCGACCGGAGGCGGCGTCGAGGCGGCGCCCCACCCGGGCGCGCCGGTGGGCTGGGTCGGTGGCGGGGCGGCGGCGCCCCACCCGGGCGCGGCGGTGGTGTCCGGGGCCGGAGGGGCGCTCGGTACCGGGGGAGCCGCAGGAGCGGAGGCGGGCGAGGCAGGAGCGGGTGCCGGCTGCGGCGCCACCGGCTGCGCCGGCTGCTGCCCCCAGCCGGGGACCGCGCCGCTGCCGGGCGCCGGGGCGCCGGGCAGGGTCGTGGGCGCGGCCGGGGCGGGCTCGCCCTGCGGCTGCTGCCCCCAACCGGGGATGGCGCCCTGCCCGGGCTTGTCGCTGGACATCGATCCCTCCCGCGTGGTGGCACTGGTCCGCGCATTCTGGCCGGTCGTGCCGCGGGACTCAATCCCGTACCGTGGCAGCGGATGCGGCGACAACCGCCCAGGCGCCGAGATCACACACCGGCCGATGGCGCAGCTGATCGGGTATCCGGCTGCACGCGGGCTCAACGTGGGCCGAAAGCCAGGAGCACGTGACCGATCGCGCGCTCACCTGGTTCGGCGAGAGCGAGCGAATCGCCGGATCGACAAGCGCAGGTCGGTCTTGGGGCGGTGCTCCGGCAGATGCTGCGCGGGGTTCGCGGTGTCCCGGGCTGCCTCCGAGGGGGCGGGACGCTCGAGGTCAGCTCGGCGCGATGTTCTTGTTCAGGCGGAAGAGGTTGTCCGGGTCCCAGGCCGCCTTCACGCGGGCCAGGCGCTCCAGGTTCCCGCCATAGCACGCCCGGATCCGGTCCTCGCCCTCCTCCTCGGTCAGGAAGTTGATGTAGGCGCCGCCCGTCGAGAAGCCTCGCGCGCCTCTCCAGGTCTCGCGCGCCCAGTCGATGTTCTGCTCGTCGTCTTCGGCGCGCTCCCAGGAGGCACCGATGTTCAGGACGGCGCCGGCGTTTCGGTTGCCCACGGCAGAGTGGTCATCGGGCAGCCGCTGATGCGCGCCGTGGATGGGGAACACGATGATCCCGGAGTGCGGCGACGGGAACGTCGGCAGCCGGTCGGCCACATAGCTGAGCACGTCAGGTTCCACCGTCGGGAGGTACTCGGACTTCCAGTAGTAGCGCCGGCCCTTCGGTTGGGTGGCGTCCAACAGGCTCTGCAGCGCGAGGTACGGGCGCCGGGCGAGGGCACTCCCGATCGGCTTGCCGACTGACCTGAGCGCGCGGACTCGCGCCTCGGCCTCGTCGACTGGACCCGTGTCGCAGATCATCAGCACGAGGATCGGCTTGAAGTGGTGCTCCTGTGGGATCCAGGGAGCGGGCGGCGCGGGGCGATATATGGCCACCACGTTGAGCTCGGGAGGCGCATCGGCGATCAGCGCCTGGTACGTGTCCAGGACCGCTGGCGCATCGTCCGCCGTCCAGGCGACGGGCCCGCCCAGGATCTCCGGCCCAAGCTCATGAAGTCGGTACCGGAAGCTCGTGGCAACGCCGAAGTTGCCGCCACCGCCGCGCATCGCCCAGAACAGGTCGGGGTTCTCGCGCTCGGAGGCTCGGACCACAGAGCCGTCCGCCGTCACCGCCTGGAGCTCGAGCACGTTGTCGCTGGTCCAGCCGAACCGCCGGGTGAGGTAGCCGAAGCCGCCGCCCAGCGTCAGGCCAGCGATGCCCGTACTCGACACGAAACCCAGGACGGTCGCGAGGCCGTGGACCTGTGTCTCGCGGTCCACGTCGCCAAGGAGGCAACCCGCCTGCGCGATGGCCGTCCGCTCCGCTGGGTCCACGACCACGCCACGCATTCGCGACATGTCCAGCAGCAAGGAGCCATCGGCGATGGCGAGACCGGCGATGTTGTGGCCGCCGCCCTTGACCGCGATCGGCAGGCCGTGCTCGCGCCCGAACCGGACCGCCTCGACCACGTCCGCGACGCCGAGGGGCCGCGCGATCGCTGCCGGCCGCCGATCGAACATCGCGTTCCAGAGCGCCCGTGCATCGTCGTAGCCAGGGTCGTCTGGCAGCAGCAGGCCGCCCCGAAGTCGAGGTCCAAGCGTCTCGAAGGGAACGTCGGCTCGGAGCGTCCCGCTCCGCTCGGCCTGTGCCACTGCGTCTGCCATTCGGTGCACCTCCCCGGTCGCGGGTTGCGTCGGTCAGGGGCCGGATGATGCCCGAGCCGTGGAGGAGCGAACAGGTTCCGATTCTGTAGCGGACGACTACGATGTCCGTACCGTAGCTTCGACCTGCTGCGGGAGGAGCGGGGAGGCGACGGCATGGGTGCATACGGCCAGTTCTGTCCGGTTGCCAAGGCGATGGAGCTCCTGGACGAACGCTGGACGATGCTCGTGATCCGGGAGCTGCTGTCCGGCAGTCGAACGTTCAACGCCGTTCGGCGGGGTGTGCCACGGATCTCGCCGGCGCTGCTCTCGGCGCGCCTGCAGCGGCTGGCTCAGGCGGGAATCATCGAGCGTCACGAGGACGGCGCGCGCGTCCGCTACCGGATGACGAAGGCCGGCCGTGAGCTGCAGCCGGTGATCGAGGCGATCGGCCGGTGGGGCGTCCGCTGGATCCCCGAGCTGGGCGACGCGGACCTGGACCCGCATCTCCTCATGTGGGACATCCACCGCAACATCGACCTCGATGCGGTGCCCGACGGCCGCAGCGTCCTCCACTTCACGTTTCGCGATGTCGCCGACGCCGCCCGGAACTGGTGGATCGTGATCACGGGCGACAGCGTCGACCTGTGTGACTTCGATCCCGGTCATCCGGTCGCCGCCACCGTGGAGAGCGACCTCCCGACGCTGACCCGGGTCTGGCGAGGCGACCTGAGCTGGCAACAGGCCCTGCACACCGGTGGCCTGCAACTGCATGGCCCGACACAGGCGCGACGCGGCGTCCCGCGCTGGCTGAAGCTCTCCGCCTTCGCTGCCATTCCGAGGCCCTCGTAGGCCATTGACGCACGCCGTCGCGCCGGGTCGCTGGCGTTGCCGGCGGACGTCGAGGCGGGGCGACACGGGCGGCAACGAGATCAGGCGAATCCGGGGCGGTTGCCGAGGTCGTTCACGCTCGGTAACCTTGGCATCCACGGCGGAGTAGCTCAGTGGTAGAGCAGGGGACTCATAAGCCCTTGGTCGGTGGTTCGAATCCGCCCTCCGCTACCAGATGACGGTCGCAGCGCCCGGGCCCCAAGCCCGGGCGTTTCTCGTGTGGCGAATCCTGAACCTCCGCTGAACCGGACGGCAGGGGACCCGGCGCTATACTCCCCGGGACGCCCGGCCGGGAGTCGCGGTGTCGGACTCGGAGGCTTGTTCCGCTTGAACGCGAAGTTCCTTCGCAACGGGATCGTCATGCTCGTCCTCGTGGCGGGCACGGTCGCGCTGCTCTACACCTGGGTCAACTCGTCCAGCCCCCAGCCGTCGCAGGGGTACTCCAACTTCTACGCGGACGTGAAGGCCGGCCGCGTCGCGAAGGTCCTCCAGGACGGCGAGACCCTCAACGTCACGACCACGGACAACAAGACCTACACCGTGATCGTGCCCAACTCGATCACCGGTGACGTGTTCGAGGACATGCAGCGCGCGGCGACGGCGGGCGGGGTCACCCTCGGCGACCAGGTGTACTCGCGGAACAAGACCGCCGACACCTCGTGGATCGGGCTGCTGCTCACGGGCCTGCTGCCGCTGCTCGTGATCGGCGGCTTCATCTTCTTCATGATGCGCCAGGCCCAGGGCACCAACAACCAGGCGCTCAGCTTCGGCAAGAGCCGGGCGCGGATGTTCCTGGGCAACAAGACCGTCGTCACGTTCGCGGACGTGGCCGGCGTGGACGAGGCGAAGACGGAGCTCCAGGAGGTCGTGGAGTTCCTCAAGTACCCCGAGAAGTTCAACTCGCTCGGCGCGCGCATCCCCCGCGGCGTGCTGCTGGTCGGGCCTCCGGGCACCGGCAAGACGCTGATGGCGCGGGCGGTCGCGGGCGAGGCCGGCGTGCCGTTCTTCAGCATCTCGGGCTCCGAGTTCGTCGAGATGTTCGTGGGCGTCGGCGCCAGTCGCGTGCGCGACCTGTTCGACCAGGCCAAGCGCAACAGCCCGTGCATCGTGTTCGTGGACGAGATCGACGCCGTGGGCCGCCAGCGTGGCGCCGGCCTCGGCGGCTCCCACGACGAGCGCGAGCAGACGCTCAACCAGATCCTGGTCGAGATGGACGGCTTCGATACCAACACCAACGTGATCGTCGTCGCCGCCACCAACCGCCCCGACGTCCTCGACCCGGCGCTCCTGCGCCCCGGCCGGTTCGACCGCCAGGTGATCCTGGACCGCCCGGACATGCGGGGCCGCACCGCGATCCTCAAGGTCCACACCAAGGGCAAGCCGCTCGACAAGGGGATCTCCGTGGAGGAGATCGCCCGCCAGTCGCCCGGGTTCTCGGGCGCGGACCTCGCCAACCTCGTCAACGAGGCGGCCATCCTGTCGGCGCGCCGGAACAAGAAGGTCATCGGGATGAACGAGTTCTCCGAGGCCCTGGAGCGGATCGTCGCCGGGCCGGAGCGGAAGAGCCGCGTCATCTCGGACGAGGAGAAGCGGATCATCGCCTACCACGAGGGCGGCCACGCCGTCGTGCAGCGGATCCTGCCCAAGTGCGACCCGGTCGCCAAGGTCACGGTCATCAGCCGCGGCATGGCCCTGGGCTACACGATGGCCCTGCCCACGGAGGACCGGTACCTCCAGAGCAAGACCGAGTTCGAGGACAAGATCGCGGGCCTGCTGGGTGGCAACGTCGCGGAGCGCCTGGTGTTCGGCGACACGACGACCGGCGCGTCCAACGACATCGAGAAGGCGACCGACCTCGCGCGGCGCATGGTCACCGAGTTCGGGATGAGCGACCGCCTCGGTCCGCTCTCGTTCGGGAAGCGTGACGAGCTCGTGTTCCTGGGCCGCGAGATCGGCGAGCAGCGCAACTACTCGGACAACGTCGCGATGATGATCGACGAGGAAGTCCGGGCGATCATCGACCGTGCCTACGAGCGGGCGACCGAGGTCCTCACGACCCACCGCGACCGCCTCGACCGGCTGGCCGAGAAGCTGATCGCCGAAGAGACGGTGGACTCGGACCAGTTCGAGACGCTGTTCGATGACCTGCCGCCCAAGCCGTTGCGGCAGGCGGGCATTCCGCGCGTGATCGCACCCGGCACGGACGGCGGCGCCAGCACCGGTCCGACCGCCCCGTCGCCCAACCCCTCGCCACAGCCCGCGTAGCGGCGGCACGCCCGCCACGACCGCGCGATCACGACGAGGGCGGACCACCGGTCCGCCCTCTCGGCTACCTCGCTACGATCGACATCGCCGTCCCGCGCCCACGGAGATCCGATGACCGACACGCCCGCGCCCGAGACGCCCCCGATCGACCCCGCCGTGGAGGCCGCGCTCCTTTCGTCCGAGGCCGCCCGTCGCGAGGCGCTGCTGGAGTTCGCCCGGATCCCGAGCATCTCCGCGCTGCCCGCCCACCGCGAGGACATGGTGGTCGCCGCCGAGTGGGTCGCGGAGCGGCTGCGTCGGCTGGGCGCGACGGCCGTCGCGGTGGAGCCCACCGCGGGTCATCCGATCGTGTACGGCCGGATCCACGAGGCGGTGGGTGCGCCGACGGTGCTGGTCTACTGCCACTACGACGTCCAGCCGGTCGACCCGCTCGACCTGTGGGAGACGGCCCCGTTCGACCCGTTCCTGCGCGACGACCGGTTCGTGGGCCGCGGCGTGGCCGATGACAAGGGCCAGCTGGTCATGCACCTGTCCGCGATCGAGGCGCTGCGCGCGGTCGGTCGAGCGCCCGCGGTCAACCTCACCTTCGTGTTCGAGGGCGAGGAGGAGTTCGGGTCCACCAGCCTCTACGGGTGGATCGATGACAACCGGGACCGGCTGGCGGCCGACGTCGCGGTCATCAGCGACACCGGCTTCTTCGAGGGCAACCTGCCGGCGATCACCGTGGCGCTCCGGGGGCTCATGTACGCGCAGGTCGACGTGGTGGGGCCGCCGGTCGACCTCCATTCCGGGATGTACGGCGGGACCGTGGAGAACCCCGCCAACGCCCTGGCCGCGATCATCGCCGCGCTCAAGGGCCCGGACGGCCGGGTGCGCGTGCCGGGCTTCTACGACGACGTCATCCCGCTCACCGAGGACGAGCGGCGGGCGCTGGCCGAGCTCCCGTTCGACGAGGAGACGTACCGGGCCGAGATCCCGGTCCCGGCCCTCGTCGGCGAGGCGGGCTGGACGGTCCTGGAGCGCAAGACGGCCCGGCCCACCCTCGACGTCAACGGGATCTGGGCGGGCTTCCAGGACGACGGCGCCAAGACCATCATCCCGGCCCATGCGCACGCGAAGGTCTCGACCCGGCTGGTGGCCGACCAGGACCCGGTCCGGATCTTCGAGCGCCTGCGGGACTACGTCGCGCAGGTCGCCCCGCCCGGCGTCACGGTCACGACGACCTACATCCACGGCGGCAGCCCCAGCCTCACGCCGACCGACCACCCGGCGACCCAGGCGGCGGCGCGGGCGCTCGAGGCCGTCTACGGCACGCCGCCGGTGTACATTCGCGAGGGCGGCTCGATCCCGGTCACCGCCGCCTTCGACCGGTCGCTGGGCCTGCCGGTGGTCCTGCTCGGGTTCACCAACCCGACCTGCAACGCGCACGCGCCGAACGAATACCTGCTGCTCGATAACTTCGAGCGCGGGACGCGGGTGATCGTGCGGCTGTGGGACGAGCTCGCCACGCTCCCGCGCTGAGCGGGGCCCCGCACGCCGCCGCACGGAATAGGTACCTTCGGGTGGTGCTGGATTCGCGAAACCCGGTGCTAGCATGCACCCCACGGCTACCGCTGGCGGAGGACGGAATCACGTGACGACGGAGACGGGGGCGACGCCGAGGGCCACGTGGCGTCTCGACGGGCCGAACGGGAGCATGGCGCCCCGGTCGGCCATGGACGTCCTGGTGGACCTCAACGACAAGGTTACGAGCGGCAGGGTCGGGGAGTACCAGCCCGTCCCGCTCGGCTTCACCCCACTCGACAAGACGATCGGCACGGGCCTGCGGGCCGGTGAGCTGCTGCTCATCGGCGGCGCCCAGGGCACCGGCAAGACCACGATGGCGCTCCAGATGGCGCGCAACGTCGCGTCCGGCGGCCAGGCGAACGTGCTCTACCTGTGCTTCGAGCACGACGAGCTGTACCTGCTCAACCGCCTCATCGCCGCCGAGTCCGCGCTGGCCCACCTGCCCCACAAGACCGGCGCCATCAAGATCCAGGACGTCCGCAAGGAGATCCTGGGGACCTGGATGGCCGAAGGCGGCGGGCAGGCCCAGCTCGCCTCGAACCCGCGTCTCCGCCCCTCGCTCGACCGCATCGCCCGCTACGGCCAGAACCTGTTCCTCCTCCGCGGCTCGCAGACCGCGAGCACGATCGACGGCATCCGCCAGCTCGTCCGCCAGCACCGCGAGCTCTCGGGCGACCGCCGGCTGCTCGTGGTCGTGGACTACCTGCAGAAGGTGCCGGTCATCCCCGAGCCCGCCCAGGAGGCCGAGAAGGTCACCTTCGTCGTCAACGGGCTCAAGGACATCGCCCTGTCCGAGGACGTGCCGATGATCGCGATCGTCGCCGCGGACAAGGAGGGCCTCAAGGCGTCACGCCTGCGCAACTACCACCTGCGCGGCTCGTCGGCCATCAACTACGAGGCCGACATCATCCTGATCATGAACGAGAAGTACAACATCGTTGCCAAGGTCAACATCGAGTTCAACCCGTACCAGGCGCAGCGCTTCCGGGACTGGGTGATCGTGTCGGTGGAGAAGAACCGCGGCGGCCAGGACCAGGTGGACCTGGAGTTCGAGAAGCACTTCGAGTTCTCCTGCTTCGACCCCAACGGGCGGACCGTGCAGGAGAAGCTGATCGAGGAGCGCCTCTACAACGACTGACGGCGGCCGACGCGGGCCATCGCGCCGTCGTCGCCAGCGTCGGGACCTGTCAACCGGGCCCGGCGCGGGACGGATCGAGCGTCACATGCCCGATGTCATTGACCCTGGGTCCACGGCTCGTCTCGCCGGCGGCCGGGCGGGGTCGGTCTCCGCGGGCGGCGGTGCCGTACAGTCTGCGCATGAGCAGCCAACGCCTCGCCCAGTTCCCCGACGTCGTCGAGATCGTGGTCGAGATCCCGCGCGGCAGCCGCAACAAGTACGAGTTCGACGAGGCGGCCGGCGTCTACCGCCTGGACCGCGTGCTCAGCTCGGCGGTGTTCTACAACTTCGACTACGGGTTCATCGAGGGGACCCGCGCTGACGACGGTGACCACACGGACGCGCTGCTGATCATCGACGAGCCCACGTTCACCGGCTGCCACGTGTGGGCGCGCCCGATCGGCGGCCTCGAGATGCGCGACGAGAAGGGGTTCGACTTCAAGACCCTGTGCGTGGCGCTCGGCGACCCGCACCAGCAGCACATCGAGCGGCTGGAGCAGGTGCGGCCCCATCGCCTGGTCGAGATCGAGCACTTCTTCAACACCTACAAGATGCTCGAGAACAAGGCCGTGGACGTCGTCGGCTGGCGCGAACGCGAGCAGGCGCTGGAGGTGCTCACCGCCGATCGCGAGCGCTATCGCCGCGAGCACGGTGGCTGAGGCCGCCCACCGGCTGTTCGTCGCCGTCTCCGTCCCGCCGCACGCGCTGGACGCCTGCCGGGAGCTGCTCGAGGGCGTGCGCCGTGGGCCGGCCGGCCGCGGGGCGCGCTGGGTGCGCACCGAGAACCTGCACCTCACGCTCCGGTTCCTGGGCCCGACCCCGCCGGAGCGCGTGCCGGCGGTCGGGGACGCGCTGCGGGCCGGGGTCGGCGCGACGCCCGTGTTCCGCGTCCGGCTCGCGGGAGCGGGGGCGTTCCCGTCCGCGACACGGCCGCGCGCGCTGTGGCTGGGGATCCGGGAGGGTGCCGCCGAGCTGGCGGCCATCGCCGCCACGCTCGAGGCGCCGCTCGCCGAGCTCGGCTGGCTGCCCGAGGGTCGCCCGTTCCGCCCGCACCTGACGGTCGCGCGCGCCGATGCCGCGTCCATCGCCGACGGGGCCAGGGCGGCGGCGGCGCTCGTCGCGGCGGCGGAGCGCTGGGAGACCGCCTTCGACGCGGACCACGTCATCCTGTACCGCAGCCACCTGCGCGCCGGCCCACCCGTGTACGAACCGGTTGTTGCGGTGTCGCTCGCACGCTGAGGGCCGCCGCATCCGGTGACGACGGCCACCGGATCGAGCGTCGATGGCCGCCGCATCGAGCGAGGACGGCCGCCGCCCCGACCCGGCGCCCGCGACGGCGTTGCCGCGCCCCGCAGGAACGCGGTACGCTCCGGGCTCCCCACGCGCCCGGGCCTGCCCGGCGCCCGTACCCGGAGGTCTCCCCGCGATGGCCAACGTCCTTCCCCGCCGGACCCAGTTCGAGCTCGACGAGGACCGGATCCCGCGGGCCTGGTACAACATCGCGGCCGACCTGCGGAACCCGCCCCCGCCCCCGCTCCACCCGGGCACCCTGCAGCCCATCGGCCCGGCGGACCTCGCGCCGCTGTTCCCGATGGCGCTCATCCTCCAGGAGGTGAGCGCGGAGCGCGAGATCGAGATCCCGGGGCCGGTCCGCGAGGCGTACCAGGTGTACCGCCCCTCGCCGCTGCACCGGGCCCACCGCCTGGAGCAGGCGCTCGATACCCCGGCCCACATCTACTACAAGTACGAGGGCACGAGCCCGGCCGGCTCCCACAAGCCCAACACGGCGCTCGCCCAGGCGTTCTTCAACAAGCAGGAGGGCGTCAAGCGCCTCGCCACCGAGACCGGCGCGGGCCAGTGGGGGAGCGCGCTCGCGTTCGCGGGCGCGGTGTTCGGGCTCGAGGTCAAGGTCTACATGGTCCGCGCGAGCTACGACCAGAAGCCGTACCGCCGGATCCTGATGGAGACCTACGGGGCCGAGGTCGTCGCCAGCCCCAGCCCGACGACCAACTACGGCCGCGGCGTGCTCGCCGAGACGCCGGACTCGCCGGGCTCGCTGGGCATGGCGATCAGCGAGGCGGTCGAGGACGCGGCGACCCGTGACGACACGAAGTACGCGCTGGGGTCCGTGCTCAACCACGTGCTCCTCCACCAGACGGTGATCGGCCTCGAGGCGCAGGAGCAGATGGCGATGGCCGGCGAGGAGCCGGACGTGATCATCGCCTGCGCGGGCGGGGGCTCCAACTTCGCAGGGCTCACGTTCCCGTTCGTGGGCCGGATCCTGCGCGGCGAGGCGAGCTACCGGGTCATCGCGGCCGAGCCGGAGGCCGCCCCGTCGCTGACGCGGGGCGTGTACGCGTACGACTTCGGCGACACCGGCCACATGGCCCCGATCGTGAAGATGCACACCCTGGGCAGCGAGTTCATGCCCGCACCCATCCACGCCGGCGGCCTGCGGTACCACGGCATGGCGCCGCTGGTGTCCCAGCTCAAGGAGGAGGGCGTCATCGATGCCCGCGGCGTCCACCAGCGCGCCGCGTTCGAGGTCGGCGTCCAGTTCGCCCGGACCGAGGGGATCCTGCCGGCGCCCGAGAGCACGCACGCGATCAAGGTCGCTGTGGACGAGGCGCTCGAAGCGAAGGCGGCCGGCGAGCCGCGGGTGATCCTGTTCAACCTGTCCGGCCATGGCCACTTCGACCTCAGCTCGTACGAGCGGTACCTGCAGGGCAAGCTCGAGGACTACGAGTACCCGTCGGAGCGCGTCGCCGCGGCGCTGGCGGACCTGCCCAAGGTCGGCTGACCCCGGGCTACGATTGCCGACGTGCCGAAGCTCGCCTGCCGCGCCTGCGGCCGCCAGATCTACACGGTCGCGCCACTGGACTCGCTGTTCGCCGAGGAGCGGCGCTGTCCGCGCTGCGGCGCGTTCCTGGAGTCGGAGCGCCGCGAGGCCGAGCGCCGGTACCGCATCCGGCGGCTGAACCCGCCCGCCGAACCGGGTCCGCCCGCGAACCTCGGCGAGCGGCGCGTGGCGGAGCGCCGCCAGCTCCGGCGACGGCATGGGGACGTCGGCGGCTGGGCCAGCGGCTGACCCGGGTGCGGATCGCGTTCCTGGGCCTCGGGCTGATCGGCGGCTCGGTCGCGCGCGCGGTGCGGGCGGGCGGGATCCCCGGCGCCGCGTCCGGCGGCGAACCATCCGGCGACGAACCGTCCGGCGGCCCGCCGCGGCTCGTCGCCTGGACCGAGCGCGGCGCCGGCCCAAGGGCGGCGCTGGCCGCAGGCATCATCGACGAGGTCGCGGCGACGCCCGGCGCGGCCATCGAGGGCGCCGACCTCGTGGTGCTCGCCACGCCGCCCCTGGCATGCGTCGCGATGCTCTCGCGCCTTGGCCGTGACGGCGACCTGCGCGCATCGCTGGCCCCCGGCGCCACCGTCACCGACGTCGCCTCCACCAAGGCGGCGATCCTGGCCGCGGCGCGCCGGGCCGGCGTGCCGTTCGTCGGCGGCCACCCGATGGCCGGCCGCGAGACCAGTGGCTTCGAGGCATCGGACGGTGACCTGCTCCGTGAGCGGCCGTGGGTGGTGACCGAGGCCGTCAACGGCGGCGACCCCGAGCGCGTGCGGGTGCTGGCGCGGGCCTGCGGCGCGCGCACGGTCGAGCTGGACGCCGCGACCCACGATCGCCTGGTGGCCGCGATCAGCCACCTGCCGCTGTTGACGGCTGTCGCGCTGGTCGAGGCGGTGACCGGCGGCGACGATGCCGCGGCGGACTGGCCGGCGGCCGCCCCGCTCGCCGCGAGCGGCTGGCGCGACACGACCCGGTTGGCGAGGGGCGACGTGACGATGGGCACCGAGATCGCGGTCACCAACGCCCCGGCGATCGCCGCGCGGCTGCGCGACCTGCGGTCGGCGCTCGACGCCTGGATCGAGATCCTCGAGGCCCCCGGCGGCCCCGACGCCACGGCGATCCGCCACCGGCTGGCCGCGGCTCGCCGGCGGCTGGAGGGCTGAGGTGGGCGGCGACCCGGACGAGCGGGTGCTGGTCGTGCCGCGGGCGGCCATCGTGCCCGGGGACGGCTGGCTGGGCGTCCGCCGCGACGGGCTTGCGGCCGCCCTCGAGGCCGTGACCCGGGACGGGTTCTTCATGCGCCGGTCCGAGGCCGAGCAGGACCCGGGTCACAAGCAGGTGATCCCGTACCTCGTCCTCCGCGACGGCGAGCGCTGGTTCCTCATGCGGCGCACCAGGGCCGGCGGCGACCCGCGCCTCCACGACCGCTGGTCGATCGGCGTGGGCGGTCACCTCAACCCGGGCGACGGCGACGTGGCCGGGTGCCTCCGCCGCGAGTGGGCCGAGGAGGTCCGGGCAGGCTTCGAGCCCGACTTCTCGCCGGTCGGCTTGCTCAACGACGACACCACTGCGGTGGGGGCCGTGCACGTCGGGTTCGTGTACCTCGCCGACGCGGCGGGCCGCGCGGTCGCGATCCGCGAGACGGACAAGCTCAGCGGCGGGTTCGCGACGACCGACGAGGTCGCCGCGGTCCGGGACGCGATGGAGACCTGGTCGAGCCTCGTGTTCGACGCGCTCCGCGGCTGACGGCGCTTGGGCGGTGCGGCCGGACCGACCCCCCGGTCGGGCACACCGGCACGCGACCGCCGCGACGGGCGGTGCCATACTCGGGCGAGTCCGATGACCCGCCAGTCTGCCTCCCGGCACCGGCTCCCGCTCTCGCTCGTCTCGCTGGGCGTGCTCCTGCTCGCCCTGGCCGGGGCCAGCCGTGCGGCTGGCCCCGAGGTCGTCGTCCTGCCGACCACCGGCGTCGTGGACAACGTGATGGCCGGCTACCTCGGCGACGGGATCGCGAGGGCCGCGGACGAGGGTGCGGCGGCCGTCGTCATCGAGCTCAACACGCCGGGCGGCAGCCTCGACGCGACGCAGCGGATCACCAGCGCGCTGCTCGAGGCGCCCATCCCGACCATCGTCTACGTCGCGCCGGCGGGCGGCCGGGCCGCCAGCGCGGGCACGTTCATCACCCTCGCGGCCAACCTCGCATTCATGGCGCCCGGGACCAACATCGGCGCCGCGTCGCCCGTCGGCGGGAGCGGCGAGGACATCGGGGGCACGCTGGGCGAGAAGGTCCGCAACGACGCGATCAAGAACATCACCGCGATCGCCGAGGCGCGCGGCCGGCCGGTCGACTGGGCCGTGTCGACGGTCGAGGAGGCCGCCTCCTACGCGGCGAGCGAGGCCGTCGCGGCCGGCGCGGTGGACGGGATCGCGATCGACGTCGACAGCGTGCTCGCGGCCGCCCACGGCCGGGTCGTGGACGTGCGCGGCGTCGAGGTCACCCTCGACCTCGCGGGCGCCACGGCTCGGGAGGTCGCGATGAACCCGCTCCAGGGCTTCCTGCACCTGCTGTCGGACCCCAACATCGCGTTCGTGCTGTTCACGATCGGCGTCTACGGCCTGATCTTCGAGCTCCAGAACCCCAACTTCGTGACCGGCATCCTGGGCGCCCTGGCCCTGATCCTCGCGTTCATCGGCTTTGGCAGCCTGCCGCTCAACCTGGCCGGCCTGCTGCTGCTGACGCTGGGCGTGATCCTGTTCTTGCTCGAGACGCAGGTCACGAGCCACGGGCTGCTGACCATCGGCGGGATCGTCTGCTTCGCGCTGGGCGCGTCGGCGCTGTACACGCTGCCGGGCGATCCCACGGGACCGATCGTCGGGGTCGCCACGCCGCTGGTCGTCGTCATGACCGCCACGACGGCGGTGCTCATGGGCCTGATCGCCGTGGCCGCCGTCCGGTCGCGCCGGATGCTGGCGCCGGCCGGCACCGTCGGCGCCCGCGTCCCGATCGGCACCCTCGGCACCGTGCAGGCGCCGCTCGACCCCGTCGGCACCGCGTACCTCGCCGGCGAGCCGTGGAGCGCACGGACCGCCGATGGGCGGCCGCTGTCGCGCGATTCAGCCGTCCGCCTCGTCGGGTTCGACGGCCTCACCGCCGTCGTCGAGCCGTCATCCGTGTACCCGGCCCCGGCGCCCGAGACCCCGGCGCCCGCCGACATGACCTGACAGGGGAGGGACCCATGGAGTTCGCCACCGTCCTCGCGATCGCCGCGTTCATCGTGGTCGTGCTGCTCGTGATCCTGTATCTCTCGGTGCGGATCGTGCAGCAGTACGAGCAGATGGTCGTGTTCCGCCTCGGCAGGACCAACGAGAGCATGGTCCGGCCGCCCGGCCTGCGGTTCCTGATCCCGATCGTGGACCGGCCGGTGAAGGTGGACGTGCGCGAGCAGTTCATCGAGGTGCCCAGCCAGACCACGATCACCAAGGACAACGCCCCGATCAACGTCGACTTCCTGATCTACTGGCGGATCGTCGATCCGCTCAAGAGCATCGTGAACGTGGCCTACTTCGCGGGCGCGCTCCAGGGCGTCGCGACCACCACCCTGCGGGCCGTCATCGGCGACATCCTGCTGGACGAGGTCCTGTCCAAGCGCGAGCAGATCAACGAGGTGCTGCGGGCCAAGCTCGACGAGGTGACCGAGCGCTGGGGCGGCAAGGTCACCACCGTCGAGATCCGCGAGATCACGCCGCCGCGTGACGTCCAGGACGCGATGAACCGCCAGCTGTCCGCCGAGCGGACGCGGCGGGCGGTGATCACCGAGTCCGAGGGCAACCGGCAGGCCGCGATCAACGTCGCCGAGGGCCAGAAGCAGTCCGAGATCCTCAAGGCCGAGGGCGAGCGGCAGGCCGCGATCCTGCGGGCCGAGGGCTTCAGCCAGGCGCTGGAGCGGATCTTCGCCGCGGCCCACCTCGTGGACGAGAAGACGATGGCGCTCCAGTACCTCGAGGCCCTCAAGGCGCTGGGGGCGAGCCCGTCGACCAAGTTCCTCATCCCGACCGAGTTCTCGCACCTCGCGGAGCGCATCACCGGCTACGTGACCGAGGGCATGGCCCCGCATCCGCCCGCGGGCCGTTGATCGGGCCGCTCGCGGACCGGGTCGCCACCCGGCTGATGGCCGCTCCCCGGCGGATGCCGGAGGAGGCGGGCATGGCGGCGGCGCTGGACGCGCTGGGAGGCGAGGTCGTTCGCCTCCGGGCGCGCGACGGCGTGCGCCTGACGGGCCGCTGGCTGATCGCGGACCCGGGCGCCGGCGAGCCCGGGTCCGAGGACGCCCACGGTGCGGGCGACGCCGACGCCGACGCCGACGCCGGTGCCGAGGACGCCGCCGACGCCGGTGCCGATGCCGGGCCCTGGGTGCCCGACCCGCACGAGGCCATCATCCTGCTCCACGGCTGGAGCGGCTCAGTCACGCCGGACCTCCTCGAGCACGCGCCGTACCTGCGGCGCACGGCGGGCGTCCTGGGCCTCGACTTCCGCGGCCACGGCGGGTCCGACGACGGCCCCACCACGTTCGGGCTGCTCGAGGTGGAGGACGTGGCCGGGGCGCTCGCCTGGCTCGGCGAACGGGGCGTCACCCGGGTGGCACTCATGGGGTC
This sequence comes from Chloroflexota bacterium, assembly GCA_040755495.1. Lineage (GTDB taxonomy): Bacteria > Chloroflexota > Limnocylindria > Limnocylindrales > CSP1-4 > CAIXZV01. Next base: position 84,319 of record JBFMAT010000007.1, on the reverse strand, counting down.
GTCGATGGGCGGCATCACCGCGATCGCCTCGGCGGTGGTGCTCGGTGACGGTCGCCTGCCGGCCGCCGACGTGGACCCGGACGCGCCGGCCGCGCCCGGGCCGCCGCCCCGGCCCCGGATCGTCGGGATCGTCGGCGACTCGGTGCCGCCAGAGCTCGCGGTGGTCGTGGCGGGCCGGATGGGGATGCCGTTCGGGCGGGCGATCGCCAACCGCGCGTTCGGGCGAATGGCCGGCCGCGTGGGCGGCGACCCGCGGGGGACCCAGCCGATCGCCGTCGTGGGGCTGCTCGAGGACCTCCCGCTGCTCCTGGTCCACGGGGCCGCGGACCGGACCGTCCCCATCCGCGACGGCCGCCGGCTGGCGGCCACGGCGCCGCCCGGGACGCGCCACCTCGTGATCGAGGGCGCCGACCATGGCCGGGCACATGCCACCGACCCCGCCCGCTACGAGGCCGAGGTCACCGCCCACCTGCGCGCGGCGCTGCGCGCGACACGCACGTAGGGCGGCACGAACGGAGGGGGGACGCGCGCGGGCTCCCGCCTATACTGCACCGAGGCATCTCCCGGGGAGCGAGCGCGGGGCTCGGTCCCGCGAGTGCCTCGCCGGGAGATCGGATGACCGGGAAGGTTCTCGTCGTCGACGACGATGCGAGCGTCCAGCGGCTGCTCCAGTACACCCTCAAGCAGGAGGGGTACGAGGTCGCGCTCGCGGCGGACGGGACCGAAGCGCTCCGGCTGTGGACGAGCGAATCGCCGACGCTGATCCTGCTCGACGTGACGCTGCCCACGCTGGACGGGTACGAGGTCGCCACCCGCATCCGCGCCGAGGAGGGGCCCGGCAGCCACGTCCCGATCATCATGCTCACGGCCGACAAGGACGTGCAGCAGAAGGTCCGGGCGCTGCGTGCCGGCGCGGACGACTACCTGATCAAGCCGTTCCATCCCGCCGAGCTCCTGGCGCGGATGAAGAGCCTGATCGCCCGCTTCTCGCCCAGCGACACGCTCGTCGGGCGGCCGCCGATGGGCCGCATCCACGCCTACTACGGCGCGAAGGGCGGGGTGGGCACGACCACGATCGCGATCAACGCCGCCATCGCCTTGCAGGGGCTCGGTCGCCGGGTGTGTCTCGTGGACGGGAACCTCCAGTTCGGCGATCACCGGGTGTTCCTGGACCTCGGCCTGGACCGCAAGAGCATCGTGGACATCGTCAGCGCGCCGGCGATGGACAGCGACCTGATCCGCAAGATCGTCCAGCCCCACGACTCGGGCGTGGACCTGCTGCTGGCGCCGCCGTCGCCGGAGTCGGCGGACCTCGTGACCGCGGCCCACATGCACCAGATCCTGGAGCTGCTCCGCGAGTCCTACGACTACGTGGTCGTGGACATCGACAAGCGGCTCGACGACGTGAACCTGATGGTCCTCGACGTGGCCGAGACGATCTTTGCCGTGATGACCGCGGACCTGTCGTGCCTCAAGAACGTGCGCCTGGTGCTGGAGACGATCGGCCACCTGGGCTACGAATCGGGCAAGCTCAAGCTCGTGCTCAACCGCTCGAACGCGTTCACGGGCATCAACGTCAAGAGCGCCGAGGGCGCGCTCAAGCGCCCGATCGAGTTCCAGATCGTAAACGAGTACCGGGGCGCGATCTCCGCCCTCAACACGGGCGACCCGTTCATGGCCAGCAAGGCGGACTCGGTGCTCGGGCGGTCGGTGCTGGACTTCGCCCGCGCGGTCGACAAGTCCGGCCCCGCCGAGCTCGTGCAGCTGGCACCCGTCGCCGGGCGCTAGGCGCCGCCGAGCCGCCGGGCGTGCCGGCCGGCGGTTCGTGGTCTGAATAAGCGCGAGGTGAGTGGCGCGGCCTACCGTGCCGCACGTGCTTGCGACGCTGCTCTCCGCCACGCTCAACGGGATCGCCGGCCGCCTCGTCCGCGTGGAGGTGGACGTGGCGCCGGGCCTGCCCGGGTTCACGATCGTCGGCCTGCCGGACGCCGCGCTGTCCGAGGCGCGCGAGCGCGTCCGCGGCGCGCTGCGCAACGCGGGCTTCCACCACCCGCCGCGCCGGATCACGGTCAACCTCGCCCCGGCGGAGCTGCGCAAGGCGGGCGCCTCGCTGGACCTCGCGATCGCGCTCGGGATCCTGCTCGGCTCCGAGCAGCTGCGGACCGGCCCGGGCCGCGTCGGGCTGATCGGGGAGCTCGGGCTGGGCGGCGAGGTCCGGCCAGTGCCGGGCATCCTGCCGATGTGCCTCGCGATGGCGCGGCACGGCGTCCGGCGCGTGCTGGTGCCCGCCGAGGCCGAACCGGAGGCGGGCCTCGCACCGGGGCTGGTGCCCGTCCCCGTGGCGACCGTGGCCGAGGCCGCCGACGTGCTCCGGGCGCCGCGCTCGCGCCGCGCGATGCCGTCCCCGTTGCCGCGTGCCGGCGAGGGGACGCCGGTCGGGGTGGGGCCGGCGGCGACGGCGACGCCCGCGACCGAGCACGAGGACGTCGTGGACCTCGCCGACGTCCGGGGGCAGGTCGTCGCGCGCCGAGCGCTCGAGATCGCCCTCGCGGGCGGTCACGCGCTGCTGTTCATCGGCCCGCCCGGGGCCGGCAAGACGCTGCTCGCGCGGACGATCCCGGCGCTGCTGCCGGATCTCGACGACGATGCCGCCCTGACGGCGACGGTCGTCGCATCGGTCGCCGGTGCCCCGGTGACGCGGCTCGTCCGGCGGCCGCCGGTCCGGGCGCCCCACCACACGACGTCGTACGCGGGCATGGTGGGCGGCGGGCCCCGGATGTCGCCAGGGGAGGTCAGCCTGGCACATGAGGGCGTGCTGTTCCTGGGCGAGCTGCCGGAGTTCGGGCGGGACGTGCTCGAGGCGCTCCGCCAGCCGCTCGAGGACGGCAGCGTGAGCGTCGTCCGGGTGGGCCGCGCGGAGACGTTCCCGGCCCGGTTCACGCTGGTCGCGGCGATGAACCCGTGCCCCTGCGGCCAGTACGGCTCGGCGGACCGGACCTGCACCTGCCCACCCTACGTCCCGGAGCGCTACCAGCGGCGCGTCTCGGGGCCGCTCCGGGACCGGTTCGACCTGTGGGTCGACGTGGACCGGGTGCCGCCGGCCGTGCTCGTCGGGCCGGCGAGCCCGGAGCCGTCTGCCGTGGTCGCCGCACGCATCGCGACGGCGCGGACGCGTCAGCAGGCGCGGACCCCGGGGCGGTCCAACGCCCGTGTCCGCGGCCGCGAGCTGCGTGCCCTGTGCGCGCTCGACGACCGGGCCCGGGCGCGCGCCATCCGGCTCGCGGAGCTCGAGGGCCTGTCGGGGCGCGGCACCGAGCGGCTGCTCCGCGTCGCGCGGACGATCGCGGACCTCGACGGCTCGGACGCGGTGGGATCGGCGCACCTGGACGAGGCGGCCCGGTTCCGCGCGCCCGTGGACCGCCTGGCGCTGGGACGGGCGAGCTGATGCTCGGCATCGGGCGGCGCGGGCCGGTCGGGCGGGCGGAGCCGGACCTCCCCGGCGGCCCGGCGTCGATGACGATCGAGGCCCGCCCCGCCCTGCACGCCGCGGGGGCCCCCTCAGGACCCGATGCGGCCGAGCGCGACGCATGGGTGGTGCTGGCGGGCGCGCACGGCGTCGGCCCCGTGTCGTTCGAGCGCCTGGTGCGCGCGTACGGCAGCGCGGGCGCCGTGCTGCGCGACGCGCTCGAGCGCGGGGCGGCCGCGCGGCTCGTCGCGGCGTCCCGGGACCAGGACGGCGGGCCGGCCACGCTGACGCCGGACGTGGCGCGGGCCATCGCGGACGCCGCGCGCGACGCGGACCGCCGGCTCGCGCCGACGCGCGCCGCGGGACTGCGCGTGCTCACCCTCGCGGACGAGGCGTACCCGGCGCGGCTGCGGCGCATCGAGCTGCCGCCGCCCGTGCTGTTCCTGCGCGGCGACGTCGCGGCGCTGGACCGGCCGCGGGCCGTGGCGATCGTCGGCACCCGGCGGCCCACCGGGACGGGGCGCGCGCTGGCCGACCGGATCGCGGAGGCTGTGGCCGGCCTCGGCGCGACCGTCGTGTCCGGGCTCGCGCTGGGCATCGACGCGGCCGCCCACGCGGCGACGATCCGCGCCGGCACGCCCACGGTCGCGGTCATCGGTGGCGGCCACGCCCGGCTGTACCCGGCGGCACACCGCGGCCTCGCGGACGCGATCGTGGCGGGCGGCGGGGCGGTCGTGAGCGAGTTCGCCCCGGACGTCATCCCCACCCGGGGCACCTTTCCCCGGCGCAACCGGATCATCAGCGGGCTCGCCGACGCCACGGTCGTCGTCGAGGCGGGCGCCCGGAGCGGCGCCCTCACGACCGCGGCCTGGGCGCTGGAGCAGGGCAGGGGCCTCCACGTCGTGCCCGGTCGGGTGGGCGACCCGGCGGTCGCCGGCTGCCTCGCGTTCCTGCGCGAGGCGTCGCCCGAGGCGCGGATCGTGGCCGGCGTCCCGGAGCTGCTCGAGGATCTCGGCCTCCTGGAGGCGCCGGCGGAGGGCGGGATCCCGGACGGTGGGGCGCATGGCGGGCCGGCCGATGGCCGGCGGCCCGGACAGCTGGCGCTCGATGCCCTGATGGCGACCCTCGGGCCGGCCGAGCGGTCGGTTGCCCGCGAGCTGCTCGCCGGCACCGGCACGGTGGACGAGCTCGTCGCCTCGACCGCGTCCTCCGGGGCCACCGTGCTCGGCGTCCTGACCTCGCTGGAGGTCCGCGGGCTCGTCCTCGAGGCGTTCGGCCGCTACCGTCCCGCGGGCCCCCTGGCCCGGGCCAGCGAGCGTGCCCGGGCCGTCGTCCCGGCGCAGGCGGCGCGCGGCGGACGTGCCGCCTGACGCGGGCGGACGGGCTCCACCGGGGCAGCCGATCGTCCGCCGGGGCCGCCGCGGACGCCGCCGGACCCAGCGCCCAGGCCCGCTGCCGGCGCCGCCAGACCACGCGCCCGGGGCGCTCCCGGACCTTCCCGAGGTTGCCCTCCCCGGCGACCCGGTGCTACCCTCGCGGCGACCTCCGATCCCGCCGCAGCCCGGAATCGCCCTGCGGAGGTCGCGGCCAGCCGAGTGGCCGCCCCGGCTGCGCGGACGGAGGAGATCTATTGCGGAAGCTCGGAGCGCTTGCGCTCGCCATCCCGGTGGTCGTCGCCATCTATGTCGCCGTCTACCTGGGATCGCTGCCCCGCCGCAGCTTCGCGAGCCGCATCGGCGCCGGCATCGCCACGTTCGCGATCGTTGGCCTGGTGATCGTTGCCAGCCTGCCGCCGTCCCCGAGCACCGCCAGCCCCGCCTCGGGCAAGCCCGCCCCCGTGGGCGCCGAGCTGCTCGATGCCGTCCGAACCGGCCACGGCCTGACCTCCAGCTTCACCGTCCGCTTCGCGTCACCGATGGACGCCGCCTCCGTCGCCGCCGCCGTGCGCGTCGAGCCCGAGAGCGCGGTCACGCTCGCCTGGGACGAGACCGGCACCACGCTGTCCATCTCGCCGGTCCGGCACTGGCTCCCGGACACCCTGTACTCGGTCACCGTGTCCGAGACCGCCCGGGCGGTCGCCGGGGGCACGCTCGCCAGGTCCCTGCACGCCCTGGTCCTCACCGAGCGGGCCGGCAGCGCCCGCCTCGAGGCGACCGCCATGGTCGGCCGGCAGGCGCGACTCGACACGGCCTTCCGGATCGCGGCGGACCGCGAGCTCTCGGCGGCGGACGTCCTGGCCGCGCTGCGCGTCGTCCCATACGTCAACGGCGAGCTCTCGGCCGGGGACGTCCCCGGCGAGTTCACGTTCCGCCCCTACGCCCGGCTCTCGCCCGGCACGACGTACCGTGTCTGGCTCGAGGGGCTGTCGGACGAGAGCGGCGTCGCGTTCGCCACGCTGCCCGAGCTGCGCGTCACGACCACGGCCGCGCCCAAGGTGGTCCGCTTCCGCCCCCGCGACGACACGAAGGACGTCGCGCGCACGGACGCCATCTCGGTCCGGTTCACGGAGCGCATGGACCGCACGACGACGGCCGCGGCGTTCCGCGTGTCGGCCGCCGGCAAGCCGGTCGCCGGCACCATCGACTGGGCCGAGAAGGGAACCGTGCTGGTGTTCGAGCCCAAGGCCGTCCTGCCCTACGGCGCGAGGGTCACGGTGACGGTGGACGACCGAGCGACGTCGAAGGCGGGCGTCGCGCTCGCGGCGGCCGCGACCGGCACCTTCGTCGTGGAGCCCAAGCCCAAGCCGCGCCCCAGGCCGACCGTCGCCAAGCCCACGACCCGGCCGATCAGCAAGACGGGCGGCGGCGGCGCCGTGTCGGGCAGCTGGCGGGGCGTCGAGTCGTACTACCTGCAGCTCATGAACTGCACCCGCACCGGTGGCTGGGTGACGTCCGAGGGCAACTGCTCCTCGCCGGGCGGGCGCAGCGTCGCGGCCCTCTCGCTCAGCCCGGGCATCAGCAGCGAAGTCTCCCGCCCGTACGCGAAGCTGCTGGCGACCCGCGGGGAGTGCAGCCACTTCATCGGCGGCAACCCGGGCGACCGCCTCCGCCGCGCCGGCTACACGAGCTACCGCTGGGCCGAGAACCTCGGCTGCCGCTCCGGCAACCCGTACTCGGCGGTGCTCGGCTCGCACCGCTACTTCCAGAGCGAGAAGCCGTACAACGGCGGCCACTACCGGAACATGATGAACCCCGACTACGACCGCGCGGGGATCGGCGTCTGGGTGTCGGGCGGCCGGGTCCGCCTGGTGGTGGACTTCTACCACCCCTAGACCATCCGGTCCCCGAAGGTGACGGGACCATCGGGCGGGTGACGCAGGCGGGTCCGGGCGCGAGGATGCCCACGTGATCCGAAACGTCTGCATCCACGTCGAGAACGAGCAGCCGCTGCTGGCCGACCTGTACACCATCCCCACCGCCGCCGACGCCGGCCTGCTGTGCACGAACGTCCGGATGATGGACGGCAAGCGGCCGGTGTTCATCGACCAGACGGGCGCCACGTTCTTCTTCCCCTACCACGTGATCCGGTTCATCGAGATCCCGGAGGGCGCCCTCGACGCCAGCGCCGTCGCGGCCGGTGGCCCTGCGACGCCGGCCCGCGCGGGCGGCTCGAACGGCGCGGCGGGCGCGGCCACGACGGACGACCCCGGCGAGCTGGCCGCGCTTCGCCTGCCGGCCCCGCTCGCCGGCCCCGATGACGACGCCGACGCCGACGGCGATGGCGACCTCGACCTCGAGATCGACGAGGGCTTCCTGCAACGGATCCGCGACATCTGAGGCCGGCGCGCGAGTAAGCGGCGCGCAAGGAGGCCGGTGCTACACTCCCGGCCGCCATGCCCAAGCACCTCGTGATCGTGGAGTCGCCCGCCAAGGCGCGGACGATCGAGCGCTACCTCGGCGGGGACTACCAGGTCCTCGCGTCGTACGGCCACGTCCGCGACCTGCCGGAGAACCCGGGCAAGGGCAAGTTCGGCGTGGACGTCGACAACGACTTCGCGCCCCAGTACGTCGTGACCGACGATCGCCGCAAGCAGGTGTCCGCGATCGAGAAGGCGGCCCGGACCGCGGACGCGGTGTACCTCGCGACGGACCTCGACCGCGAGGGCGAGGCGATCGCCTGGCACGTGGCGGAGGCGGCCAACGTCCCGGCCTCCAAGGCGCGCCGGGTGACCTTCAGCGAGATCACCGAGGGGGCGATCCGCGCGGCGTTCGCCAGCCCGCGTGAGATCGACCACGACCTCGTGGACGCGCAGCAGGCGCGCCGGATCGTGGACCGCCTGGTGGGCTACACGCTGAGCCCGCTCCTGTCGCGCAAGGTCCGCGGCGGCCTGTCGGCCGGGCGGGTGCAGTCGGTGGCCGTGCGGCTGGTCGTGGAGCGCGAGCGCGAGATCCGCGCGTTCCTGGCCCGCGAGTACTGGACCCTCGAGGCGCTGCTGGCGGCCCCGGACGGCACCCAGTTCACGGCGGACGTCGTGCGGATCGCCGGCAAGCCGCTCGACCTCGGCGACGGGGACACGGCGCGGCACCACGCGGCCGCGCTGCGCGCCCTGCGACCGGTCGTGGACTCGGTCGCGACCCGGCCGTCGAAGCGGACCCCGGCGCCGCCGTTCACGACCAGCACGCTGCAGCAGGAGGCGAGCCGCAAGCTGGGCTTCAGCCCCAAGCGCACGATGTCGATCGCGCAGCGGCTGTACGAGGGCGTGGACACCCCGGACGGGCACGCCGGCCTGATCACGTACATGCGGACGGACTCGACGGCGATCGCGGGCGTGGCGATGGCCGAGGCCCAGGCGGTGATCCGCGACCGGTTCGGGGAGCGCTACGGCACCGGCAAGGGCCGGGTCTACAAGACCAAGGCGAAGGGCGCCCAGGAGGCGCACGAGTCGATCCGGCCGACGTCGTTCCGTCGGGACCCGGACTCGATGCGGGCGCACCTCAAGACCGAGGAGCTCAAGCTCTACCGCCTGATCTGGCAGCGCGCGCTCGCGTCGCAGATGGCGCCCAAGGAGCTCGAGACGACGACGGTGGAGCTGACCGCCGGCGAGTACCGCCTGCGGGCATCGGCCACGCGGACGCTGTTCGACGGATTCGCCCGGGTCTACACGGAGGGCATCGACGACGCGGCCGAGGAAGCGGAGCGCACGCTGCCGCCGCTGCGCGAGGGCGACGCGACGCGCGTCCTGGACGTCACCTCGACCCAGCACTTCACGGAACCGCCGCCGCGCTACACGGAGGCGACGCTGATCAAGGCCCTCGAGGAGAACGGGATCGGCCGCCCGTCGACGTACGCCGCGACGATCTCCACCATCCTCGAGCGAGGCTACGTGCGGGTCGAGGAGCGGCGCCTCCAGCCCGAGGAGATCGGCGAGATCGTGACCGACCTCCTGGTCGCCCACTTCGGCGAGTACGTGGACCTCGCGTTCACGGCGCGGATGGAGGAGGAGCTCGACGAGGTCGCCCGCGGCGAGCGCGAGTGGGTGCCCCTGCTGCGCGCGTTCTTCGGCCCGCTCAAGGACCGCGTGGACGAGAAGCGCCGCGAGCTCAAGCGCCGGGACTTCACCACCGAGGCCACCGACGAGGTGTGCTCCGAGGGCCACCCGATGGTCATCCGGCTGGGCCGCAACGGGAAGTTCCTCGCCTGCTCGACGTACCCGGAGCACAAGGAGACGCGGCCCCTGCCGGGCGAGGAGGCGCCGCGCCTTGAGGGCGACGGCGAGGCCTGCCCGCAGTGCGGCGAGGGCACCCTGACCACGCGACGCGGCCGGTTCGGGGCGTTCGTGGGCTGCTCCCGCTACCCGGACTGCGACTACATCCGCCGCGACGGGCCGCCGCCCCCCGACCAGCTGCCGTTCGAGGTCGTGTGCCCCAGGAATGCGGACGGCACCCTCACGGCGCGTCGCGCTCGGCGCACCGGCAACGTCTTCTGGGGGTGTTCCGCCTACCCGCGCTGCGACTTCACGACCAACGACCCGCCCACCGGGGCCGTCCATGACGCCCACGACGACGGCAAGGGTGCGGTGGCGCGCCGGGGCGAGGCCGGGCTGTGCCTCACCTGCGGCGCCGCGGTCCCGCTGCCGGACGGCTCGCTGGTGGGCCTGCGCCTGCCGGGTGGCCCGCCCGACCCCAAGGCGCTGGAGCGCCCGGCGCGGGCCGGCGGGCGGCGCGGTGGCGGCCGTGCACCGGGCACGGGACGGCGCGGCGGGCGCGGTTCGGCGACGGGATCGCGCTCGGGGGCCGGTACCCGGCGCAGCCGGACCTGAGCCGGGCCGCGGCGGCGTGACGGGCACCGAGGCGCTCCGGCGGTTCCTGCGCTCGCTCGAGGCCCGCGACGCCTCGCCGGAGACGCGCCGGTCGTACGAGACGGCACTCAGGGCGTACCTCGGCTGGCTCGAGGCCCACGGCGCGGACTGGCGGTCGCCCGCCCGGCCCGTGCTGCGCGCGTACCTCGCGGAGCTGACGTCGGGGCATGCCAAGAGCTCGGTCGCGCAGCGGATGGCGGCCCTCCGCTCGTTCCACCGCTACGCGGCCCGGTCCGGCCTCGCGCCCGGCGACCCGTGGGGCGCGATCTCGACCCCCCGGCTGCCCCGCCGCCTGCCGAAGGTGCTCGAGGTGGACCAGATCGAGCGGCTGATCGAGGCGGTGCACGCGGACCTCGAGGCGGCGGAGGCGGGCGCGGCAGGGGACGCTGCCGGGGGGCTCGCCCCCGCGTCGACGGGCCGCACGACCGCCCGCCGTGACCCGGCGCTGGCCCGCGCGATCGCGCTGCGCGACCTGGCCCTGGTCGAGACCGCCTACGCCGCCGGGCTCCGGATCAGCGAGCTGGCCGCCGCCGAGCTCGGCAGCCTCGACCTCCGTCGCGGCGAGCTGCGGGTGATGGGCAAGGGGCGCAAGGAGCGGGTCGGCCTGCTGGGCCGCCCGGCGCGCGAAGCGCTCGCGGCGTACCTCGAGGAGGGTCGCCCCGAGCTCGACGGGCGGCGCTCGCCGGACCTCGACGCCCCGACCGCCGTGTTCCTCAACCACCGAGGGGACCCGCTCGGGGTCCGCGGGCTGCGGGGGCGCCTGGACCGGCTGCGGCGGCGGGCTGGCCTGCCCGACGGGATCACGCCCCACACGCTGCGGCACAGCTTCGCCACCCACCTGCTCGAGGGCGGGGCGGACCTGCGCGTGGTGCAGGAGCTCCTGGGGCACGAGAGCCTGTCCACGACCCAGGTCTACACCCACGTCTCGCCGTCCCGCCTCCGGGACGCGTACCGGCTGGCGCACCCCCGCGCCCGGGCGACCTGATGGACGACAGCGCCGCGACGGTCGGCGAGGCGACGCCGGTGCTGGGCCCGGCGGCCGCAGGCGCCGTGACGGCCGCGGACGCCACGACGGCCGGGCCGGGCGGATCGACCGCGCGCACCCTCGCCCGGGCCGGGCTGATCGTGACCTTCGCGTTCCTGCTGTCGCGGATCCTGGGCTACGTGCGGTACGTGGTCATCGCCAACGCCGTGCCCGTCGGCCCCGAGCTCGACGCCTTCTTCGCCGCGTTCCGGATCCCGGACTTCCTGTTCCAGCTGGTCGCCGCCGGCGCGCTGTCGTCCGCGCTGATCCCCGTCGTGGCCGCGCTGTTCGCCACCGACGAGGAGGCGCGTGCCTGGCGGGTCGTGTCCACGGTCACGACGCTGATGCTGGGCGCGCTGCTCGTGCTGGCGGCGATCGTGCTCGCGGCCGCCCCCCAGCTCGTGCCGCCGATCACGCCGGGCTTCGACGAGGCGTCCGTGGCCCGGACCGTGGAGCTGACGCGGATCATGGTCCTGTCGCCGCTGTTCCTCGCCGCCGGCGCGGTCGCCACGAGCGTGCTCAATGCCCGGGGCCGGTTCGGGGCCGCGGCGATGGCCCCGCTCGTCTACAACCTCGCGATCATCGGCGGCGCCGTGCTGCTCGTGCCGGCGTTCGGGGTCACGGGCCTGGCGCTGGGCGTCGTGGCGGGCGCGATCGGGCACGTGCTGGTCCAGCTGCCGGCGCTGCGGCGGGTCGGCGCCCGGATCCGGCCAAGGATCCGCCTCGACGACCCGGAGGCCCGCCGGGCGCTGTTCCTGATGGCGCCGCGGGCGATCGGCCTGGGCTCGACCCAGCTCGTGTTCATCGTCATGACCGGCCTCGCGTCGTCGCTCGAGCCCGGTTCGATCAGCGTGTTCAACTTCGCCTTCGCCGTGCTCCAGATCCCGATCGGCGTGATCGGCGTGCCGCTGGGCGTCGTGCTCCTGCCCTCGCTCTCGCGCGAGGCGGCGACCGGCGGCGTGGAGGCGTTCCGGCGGCTGCTCGTTGGTGGCCTGGGCATGCTGGCCTGGGTGATGATCGCGATCGCGGCGCTCGGGATCGTCGTGGCCGAGGACGTGACGCGGCTGCTGTTCGGCTACGGCTCGATCGGCGAGGACGCCCTCGAGCGCACGGCCCTCACCCTCGCGGTGTTCCTGGTGGGGCTCACGGCGCACTCGCTGATCGCCGTCGTCGCCCGGGCGTTCTACGCGCACCAGGACACGGCGACCCCGGTGGCGGCGGCGCTGGTCGCGGTGGGCTCGAACATCGTGCTCGGGATCGTGCTCGTCGGGCCGCTCGGGCTGACCGGACTCGCGGCGGCGATCGCGGCCTCGGCGTGGCTGGAGCTCGCGACCCTGGTCCTGCTGCTGCGTCGCCGGCTGCCGGGGCTGGGCCTGGGGCACGTGGGCGGGGTGATGGCGCGGTCGGCGATCGCGTCCGCGCTGGGCGCCGCGGTCGCGCTCGGGGTGACGCAGCTGCTCCTCGCGTCGTGGGGCGAGTCACCCGGGGTCATCGCGCTGCTGCTGCGCGCCGGCCTCGCGGTCGCCGCCGGCGGCGCGGTGATCGTGGCCGGGTCGCTCGCGTTGCGGACCGAGGAGCCTCGCCGTATCGTCGGGGTCGTGGTCGACCTCCTCCGCCGTCGCGGCCGCGCATGACCGGCCGTCCCGCCGACGCAGGCCCCCGCACCTCGCCCTCGTTGCCGGCCGTCGCCGATGCCGACGCGGCCGCGTGGGACGCGTTCGTCGAGGCCAACCCGCGGGGCTCCTACCTCCAGCTCGCCGGCTGGGCGCGGGTCAAGGCCGTCAACGGCTGGTCCGCGCGCCGCCTCCTGGCGCCCGGCGAGCCGGGCCTGCCCGGAGTGGGCGCCCAGGTGCTGCTCCGGCGGCCGGGGCCGCTCCCGTGGGCATTCGCGTACGCCCCGCGCGGACCCGTGCTGGAGGCCTGGGACGGCCTCACGATCGCGCGCGTGACCGGGCTGGTCCGCGACGGCCTGCGGGCGGGCATGCGCGTCAGCCACCTGCGGATCGACCCCGAGGTCGAGGCGGGCACCGGCCCCGACGCCGGCGGCGCGGTCAGCGACGCCCTCCGGGCCGCCGGCTGGCGCCCCGCGCCGCCGATCCAGCCCGTGTCCACGCGTGCCATCGACCTCACCGCGGACGAGGACGCCCTGTGGGCCGACCTGCGCAAGAAGTGGCGCCAGTACGTGAACAAGGCGCGCACGGGCGGCGTGCGGGTCGTGGACGCCGGCCCGGAGCGCCTGGACGAGTTCTACCGGATCTACCGCGAGACGGCGGACCGGGCCGGGTTCCTGATCCGGGCGCCGTCGGCGTACCGCGACGTCTGGGACGCCTTCGCGCCGGCCGGGCACGCCCGCCTGCTGTTCGCGGAGCTGCCCGACGGGACGCCGGCCGCCACGCTGTTCCTCGTCCGGGCGGGGACGCGGGTCGTGGAGCCGTACGGCGGCATGACCCAGGCCGGCGCGGACAGCCGGGCGAACTACCTGCTCAAGTGGGAGGCCATCCGGAGCTCGAAGGCGGCCGGCGCGGCGGTCTACGACCTGTGGGGCCTCGCGCACCCCGGCATCGCCCACTTCAAGACCGGGTTCGGCGGCCGCGAGATCCGGTACGTCGGGGCCTGGGACCTCGTGCTCGACGCGTTCGGTCGCCGGACGTACGTGGTCGCGCAGCGGGCGAGGGTCCGCGTCGAGCGGCTGCGCCACGGGCTGCGCGGTGCCGGTGGCGCGACGGCCGCGGGCTACGCGGGCTCGGTCTCCCCCGACGGCGCCGGGGACGGGGGCGACGGGTGACCGAGGCGGTCCGCGAGCTCTCGGGCGCCGAGCTCGACGGCTGGGACGCCGCGGCGGTCGACGCGGCCGGCGGGCACGTCCTCCAGTCGCGGGCCTGGGCGGCGCATCGCGCGGCCGGCGGCTGGCGGCCCCGGTTCCTGGCCGTCGGCGACGTTCGCGCGCTGGCGCTGGTCCGGCCGTGGCCCGGACTGGGCGGCGGATCGGCGTACCTGCCCCGCGGTCCCGTGGGACCCGGCCGGCCGTGGACCGGGGACGGCTCTGGGCCGGCGATCGGCGTGGCGCTGGCGGCCGTCACGGCGTTCCTCGCCGCGGACGGCCTGGACGTCGTCGCCGCCGACCCGGAGGTGGCCGAGGACGATGCCGGCTATCGCGCGGCGCTCGCGTCCGCACGCTTCCGGCCGATCGAGGAGATCCAGCCGTCGCGGCACCGCACCGCGCTGGCGCTGCCCGAGAACCGCGACCCGGCGGCCGTGCTCGCCGGCGTCGCCAAGACCACCCGGCAGCGGATCCGGCGCGCGGAGCGGGACGGGGTCGTGGTCGTCCGCCACGACGCGCGGGCCACGCCGCTCGAGGGGTTCGTCGCGCCCGGAGAGCCCGGTGAGGCCGCGCTGCGCCGGTTCTACGACCTGTTGCGCGCGACGGGGGAGCGGCGCGGGTTCGGGCTGGGGGCCCCCGGCGGGTTCGTGGCCTGGTGGGTGCGGGCGCTGGCCGCCGGCCACCTCGTCTACCTGGAGGCGCACGAGGGCCGCGAGGACGGCGAGCGCAGCGATGACGGCGAGCGCGACGCTGGCACCGGCAGCCACGGCCCCGGGGCGGTCCTGGGGGGCCTCGTGCTGTACCGCCATGGCCGCCGGCTGTCGACCGTCCACTCCGCGGACGTCGCCGGGAGCCGTCCCGTGCACCCGGGCACGATGCATCTGCTCCGCTGGCGCGCGATCGAGCTCGCGCTCGCGGAGGGACGCACCGAGATGGACCTCGGCGGCGTCGACGTCGCCGGCGCCCGCCGGCAGCCGGAGCCGGGCGAGGCGACGTTCGGCCTGTACGAGCACAAGCGCAGCTTCGGGGCACGCTGGGTGGCACTGGCCGGGGCGCACGAAGCGGTCCTCCGGCCGTGGCGATACGCGGTCGGACGGGGCCTGGCGCGCGCCACGCGGCTGCTCGGGCGCGGGGGCGGCCGATGACCGCCGGCGGGCCGTCGGTCGAGGCGCTGATCGCCGCCGCGGAGCCCCGCGACGCGCGTGCCCTGGCGGGCCTCGTGGCGCGCCTGGGGGCGGCCGGGCTGCTGCAGGCGACCGTGGGCGCCGGGGGGGCGGCCGGACGCGAGACGGCGGCCGGCGTGCCGGCCATCGAGGTGCGGGGTGTCGTCGAGGACTCGCGCGACGTGCGGCCGGGGTCGCTGTTCGTCGCGCTGCGCGGCTTCCACGTGGACGGGCACGACTTCGTGGCCCGCGCCGCCGCCGCCGGGGCGGCGGCGGCGATCGTGGAGCGCGAGGTCCGGGGCGCCGGCATCGCGCAGCTCGTGGTGGGCGACGTGCGCCCGGCGCTCGCGACGGCCGCGGCCTGGTGGTACGGCGACCCGTCGCGCGAGCTGGGCACGATCGGCATCACCGGCACGGACGGCAAGACGACGACCTCGTTCCTCGCCGTCGCGGCGCTCGAGGCGGCCGGCCGCTCGACCGGGATGCTGGGCACGGTCGAGACGAAGGTCGGCGCGGCGCGCGAGCGCCACGAGGCCCACGTCACCACGCCCGCCGCGCCCGCCCTCCAGGCCGCCCTGCGGGCCATGGCCGGCGCGGGCAACGAGGTCGCGGTCATCGAGACGACCTCGCACGCCCTGGAGCTGGACCGCGTGGCCGGCATCGCCTGGGACGCGGCGGTGTTCACCAACCTGACCCACGAGCACCTCGAGCTCCACGGCACGTTCGAGCGCTACCGGGCCGCCAAGCTCCGCCTGTTCGAGCGGCTCGCGCCCGGGCCCGACAACCCGGCCAAGACCGTCGCCGGCCACCCGTGGCCCAAGGCCGGGATCGTCAACGCCGACGATCCCTCCGCCGCGTGGTTCGCGGCGGCGACCCGGCAGGCGGGTGCCCGGCTCCTGACCTACGGCACGGACCCGGGCGCGGACGTCCGGGCCACCGCGATCGAAGAGGATGCCCACCGCCTCCGGGTCGGCTACGCCGCGCCGTCCGGCGCCGGGACGCTCGACCTCCGTCTCGCCGGGCGGTTCAACGTCCACAACACGCTGGCGGTCGTGGCCCTGGGCGAGGCGCTGGGCCTCGACCCGGTTGCGGTCCGGGCGGGCCTCGAGTCCGTGTCCGGCGTGCCCGGCCGGATGGAGCGCGTGGAGGCGGGCCAGCCGTTCGCGGTGATCGTCGACTACGCGCACTCCCCGGCCTCGCTCCAGGGCGTGCTGGACCTGCTGGCGCCGGTCGCGCAGGCCCGGGGCGGAGCGACGATCGCGGTGTTCGGCTCGGCGGGGGAGCGCGACACGGCCAAGCGCGGGGTCATGGGCCGGATCGCCGGCGAGCGCTGCCGCCTCGTGGTGGCCACCGACGAGGACCCCCGCGGCGAGGACCGCCACGCGATCATCGAGGCGATCGTCCGCGGCGCGGAGTCCGCCGGCCGCCGGCGGGGGACCGACGTCCTCGCGATCGCCGACCGCCGTGACGCGATCCGGGCCGCGTTCGAGCGGGCCCGGCCCGGCGACGTCGTGCTGCTCGCGGGCAAGGGCCACGAACCCACGATCCTGTACGCGGACGGCGCGATCGCATGGGACGAGGCGCGGGTCGCGCGCGAGGTCCTCGCCGAGCTCGGCCACGGGGCGCGCTGAGCGTGCGTGGCTGCCTGTTCGTCATCGCGCTGGGCCTGGTGACGGTCGCGCTGGTCGTGGTCGTGGGGCTGCCCGCGCTGTTCGCCGGGGTCCTGACCGCCGGCGTCACCGCCGCCGGCCTCCAGTCGGACGACACGACCGTCACCGTGACCAGCGACCCGCCGACCGATCTCGTCGGGCTGCACGCGGACCGGGTCCGAGTCCGCGCGACGGACGCCACGTTCCGGGGCCTCGAGATCGGCGCGCTGGACGTGACGCTGGGCGACGTGGCGATCGTGGACCGCACGGCGGGGTCGGTCGACGGGCGGCTCAGCGACGTCGTGGTGCCCAACGTGGGCGCCCGCGAGGTGCGCCTCGAGTCCATCACGCTGGGCGGTGGCGGCGAGGTCGTCACCGCGACGACCACCGTGGAGGCCGCGCAGGCCGGGCGCCTGGTGGCGGACGCGCTCGAGGCGGAGCTCGGCACGCGCCCGGCATCGGTCACCCTCACGGCGCCCGACCGGATCTCGGTCAGCCTGGGTGTCGCCGTCCACGGCCGGCTGTCGGTGACCGCGGCCGGCGACCTCGTCGTCACCGTGAGCGACGGCCCCGCGGCCGGCCGGGAGATCACGTTGCTCCAGGGCGGCGAGGACCTGCCCATCCGGCTGACGAGCGTCAGGATCGCGGCCGGCGGCGGCATGCGGCTGGCCGGCGAGCTCGCGGTGGCCCTCCTGGGCTGACCCCCACGATCGGGGCCAGGCGCCCGGCGGAGTAGACTCCCACGCATGGCAGAACCGGTCGTCCGCGATCCCGAGGTGCCGCTCGCCGCGACGCGCGCCGCCGCGACGAAGGCTGCGCCCGCGACCGGCGCCGGCCAGCGCCGGGGACCTCGCCGCGCGGCCGCGCCGGACAGGACCGCCGAGACCTGGGACCTCGACGAGCTGCGCCGCCAGCTCCTCGCCTCGCTCCGCGAGCACCAGCAGCAGCCGGACCTCTCGATCGTGGACCGCGCGTTCGACCTCGCGGTCGAGGCGCACGCGACGCAGGTCCGCGCATCCGGCGAGCCCTACGTCACGCACCCGATCGCCTCGGCCCAGATCCTCGCCGACCTGGGCCTCGATCCCGTGGCCGTGGCGGCCGCGCTGCTCCACGACGTCCCCGAGGACACCGAGTCCAGCCTCGCCGACGTCGAGGAGCGCTTCGGGCCGGAGGTCGCCCACCTCGTGGACGGCGTCACCAAGCTGTCCCGCTTCAGCACCCACTCCCACGAGCAGCAGCAGGCCGAGAACATCCGGAAGATGTTCCTGGCCATGGCGGACGACATCCGGGTCGTCCTGATCAAGCTCGCGGACCGCCTCCACAACATGCGGACGCTGGGCGCGCTGGGCATCGAGAAGCAGCAGCGCATCGCCCGCCAGACGATGGAGATCTACGCGCCGCTGGCGGAGCGGCTCGGGATCTGGCAGATCAAGTGGGAGCTCGAGGACCTCAGCTTCAAGGCGCTGGAGCCCGAGGCCTACCGGGACCTCGCCCGCCTGCTCGACACCCGGCGCAAGGGCCGCGAGAGCTACATCGAGCGGGCGATCGAGGAGCTGCGCCCGCGGCTGGCGGAAGCCGGCATCGAGGCCGAGCTCCAGGGCCGCCCGAAGCACATCTACAGCATCTGGAAGAAGATGCAGCGCAAGGGCGCGGAGTTCGGCGAGATCTACGACGTCTACGCCATCCGCCTGCTGGTGGACGAGGTGCGCGACTGCTACGCGGCCCTGGGCATCGTCCACTCGATCTGGCGCCCCATTCCCGGCCAGTTCGACGACTACATCGCCGTCCCCAAGAACAACCTGTACCAGTCGCTCCACACGGCGGTCATCGCCCTCGACGGCAAGCCGCTGGAGATCCAGATCCGGACCCACGCGATGCACCAGGTGTCCGAGGTCGGCATCGCGGCCCACTGGCGGTACAAGGAGGGGTCGAAGGCCGAGCGCGACTACGACGCCAAGCTCGCCTGGCTCCGCCAGCTCATGGAGTGGCAGCGCGACGTCAGCGAGTCGGATGCCACGGAGT
Organism: Chloroflexota bacterium; assembly: GCA_040755495.1. Lineage (GTDB taxonomy): Bacteria > Chloroflexota > Limnocylindria > Limnocylindrales > CSP1-4 > CAIXZV01. Next base: position 65,876 of record JBFMAT010000007.1, on the reverse strand, counting down.
TCGTCGAGGGGATCAAGCTCGACATCTTCCAGGACCAGGTGTTCGTGTTCACGCCGCGCGGCGACATCAAGGACCTGCCGGCGGGCGCCACGCCGCTCGACTTCGCGTACCGGATCCACACCGACATCGGGCACCGCACGATCGGCGCCAAGGTCAACAACCGCCTGGTCCCGCTCGATTACCGGCTCAAGAACGGCGACATCGTCGAGATCGTGACCACCAAGGGCGAGCACGGCCCGTCCCGCGACTGGCTGAACCTCGTCCGCACCTCCCACGCCCGGGAGAAGATCCGCCAGTGGTTCAAGAAGAAGGACCGCGCGGAGAACATCGTCCACGGGCGGGAGTCGCTGGAGCGCGAGCTCCGCCGCCTCGCCCGGACCAGCCTCCAGGCCGTCGGCCACGACAAGGTGGCCGAGGTGGCGAGGGCCTACCAGCACGAGACGGTGGACGACTTCCTGGCCGCCATCGGCTACGGGGCCATATCGGCCCAGACGGTCGTCATGCGCCTCGGCGTCCTCGACGACGGCGAGATCACGCTGCCCACGGTCGCCCCGCACCAGCCGGCCCGCACCGGCGGCGTCCGGGTCAAGGGCGTGGGCGACCTGCTGGTGCGGTTCGCGAAGTGCTGCCACCCGATCCCGGGCGACCCCATCCAGGGCTTCATCACCCGGGGCAAGGGGATCACCGTCCACCTCCGCTCCTGCCCCACGGTCCTCAACGAGCGCGAGGTGAGCCGCCTCATCGACGTGGAGTGGGAGGCGGCGCCGGCCCAGACCTACCCGATCGCGATCCGGGTGGAGGCGTACGACCGGACGGGCCTGCTGTCGGACATCACGCAGGTCATGGCCGAGAACCGGGTCAACATCCTGGCCGCCAACGTGGGCGTGAACTCGGACCACACGGCGGTCGTCGCGATGACGCTCCAGGTGGCGTCCGTGGCCCAGCTGGCCAAGGTGATGAGCCGCGTCGAGCAGCTCAAGGACGTCCTCAGCGTCCAGCGCGACCTGAGCTGACCTCCGCGCGCACGCCGGCCGGCGCACCCTCGCCGCGCGCCTGCGCCGCGGACACGGCCCGGGCCCGGATCCGGCGCAGCCAGGCGAGCCCGGCGACGCCGACCGCGACGCACGCGACGCCCGACATCGCGAGCGACGCCTCGACCCCGAACCGCGAGGCGACATAGCCGACCAGCAGGCCGCCCAGCGGCGTCGAGCCCACGAACACCGTGGTGTAGACGGCGATGACGCGGCCCCGGAGCTCGTCGGGCACGACGAGCTGGATCGTCGTGTTGGCGGTGGCGGCCATCGCGATCGCGCCCATGCCCACCAAGGCCATCGCCACCAGGGCCGCGGCGAAGGCGTGCACGACCGCCGCGACCAGCAGCGCGAGGCCCAGCACCAGCGCCCCGCCGCCGATGATCGCCGGCTGCGATCGGCCGGAGAACGCGATCAGCATCGCCGCGCTGAACGAGCCGATGCCGCTGGCGGCCATCAGGAAGCCGTAGCCGGTGGCGTCCGTGTGGAGCACCTCGCGGGCGAAGGCCGGGATGATCACCCCGAAGTTCATGCCGAACGTGGACGCGAGGCCCACGACGATCGTCGCCAGCAGGACGAGGTCCGTCCGGCGCACGTACCGGATGCCCTCGGCCAGCGTCGTGCGGACGTCCGCGACGCTGGTGGGCCGGGCGAGGAGCGGCGGCAGGTTGAGCTCCTCGTCGCGCATCAGGGCATAGCCGCCGATCACGGCCAGGAACGACAGGCCGTTCACGAGGAACGCGATGCTCGTGTCGCCGCCCGCCGCCCCGATCACGAGGCCGGCGATGGCCGGGCCCACGATCCGAGCGCCGTTGAACACGGCCGAGTTGAGCGCCACCGCGTTGGCCACGTCGTCGCGGCCGACCATCTCGACCACGAACGCCTGCCGGGTGGGCATGTCCACGGCGTTCGAGACGCCCAGCAGCGCGGCGAACACCACGATGTGCCAGACCTCGACCAGGCCGGACACGACGAGCCCGAACAGCGCGAACGCCAGCAGCATCTGGGTCACCTGGGTGGCGATCAGCGTGCGCCGCTTGGGCAGGGCGTCGGCGATCAGCCCGCCGAACAGCCCGAGGACCGACACCGGCAGGAACTGCATCGCCGCCACCAGCCCCAGCAGGAACGGGTCGCCGCTGAGCTCCAGCACCAGCCACGCCTGGGCGACGCTCTGCATCCAGGTGCCCACCAGCGACACGAGCTGGCTGCCGAAGAACAGCCGGTAGTTCCGGTGCCGGAAGGCCCGCGAGGCGTTGGCCAGCGCGAACCGCGGGGCGGGGGAGGGGAGGCCGCGACGCGGCTCGCGGATCACCGTCGTGGCCGTCCGTGCTCGTGGGGCGTGGGCTCGCGGCCGGCCTCCACCTCCTCGAGGTGGCCGGCGAGGTGGTCGCGGCGGGCCCGGGCGTCGAGGATCATCGCCTCGAGGCGGTCGATCTTGGTGCGCAGCGTCTCGACCTGGCGGTCCACGCGGGCGATCGCCTCGACGAGGATCTCGCGCCGCTCCGCCTGGTCATGGGTGGCCCGGAACCGGACCCGGATGCGGGCCCGCGCCTGCTCGTCCTCGAGCAGCTGGCGGATCTCGGCCAGCGAGAACCCCGCGTCGTCGCGCAGCCCGCGGATGAAGCGGAGCCGCTCCAGGTCCTCGGTGTCGTACAGGCGGTAGGCGCCCTCGGAGCGGGCGGCCGGGGCGAGCAGTCCGACCTCCTCGTAATAGCGGATCGACCGCGGCGTGAGACCGGTCTCGGCGGCGACCTCCTGGATGCGCAGGAGGCGCGGCGGCGACGGTGCGGCATCGGCGGGGATCGGGCGGCTCATGCCGGTCAGCGTACCAAACCTTACCGTTGACGTAAAGGTTAGAGTCTGATCACGCGGACGTGCTATGATGGCGGTCTCGCGGCCTTACGCCGCGACGCGCCGCGTGGTCGACCCCCTCTTCGAACGGACCGTGCGTCACCGCTGTCCCAGTTCGGGGAGCGAGGAGGCCCACATGGCCACCGGCACCATCAAGCGGATCATCGGCGACCGCGGATTCGGATTCATCCTGGCGGAGGACGAGAAGGAGTACTTCTTCCACCGCGGCGGGCTGGACGCCACTCTCGAGTTCGACCGCCTCGTCGGCGGCGAGCGCGTGGAGTTCGACGTCGAGGCCTCGCCCAAGGGTCCCCGAGCCGTTCGCGTCCGCGCGGCCTGACGGCCGCGGGGGGCTCGCAGGAGCCGCGCCGTGGTCAAGACCGCATTCGTCGGCAGCTACCCGCCGCGCCAGTGCAGCGTCGCGCGCTTCACGCACAACCTGGCGTCGGCGGTTGGCGGCCGCGAGATCGTCGCGCTGTACTCAGCCGACGATCCCAAGCCCTCGCCGCTCGAGGTCCATCACCGGATCCGGACCGACGAGCCCGAGGACTACGTTCGCACGGCGCGGTCCCTCTGCGACTGCTCGGACATCGCATCCATCCAGCACGACTTCGACGTCTGGGGCGCGCAGGACGGCCGCAGCGTGCTGGAGTTCGTCGCCAACCTCGACGTCCCGTCGGTCGCCACCCTCCACTCCGTCCCCGGCACGCCGGACCCGCGCCAGCACGCCGTCCTCTCGGAGCTGGTCCAGGCCGTCTCCGTCAGCGTCGTGACCTCGCGCGCCGCCGCCACCGTGCTCGCGGATGCCTACGGGGCCGACCCGGGCCGGGTCGAGGTCATCGCCCATGGGGTGCCGGAGCTGCCGCTCGTCGACGCGGCGACGATCAAGCCGGCCATGGGCCTTGCCGGTCGCGAGATCCTCCTGAGCTTCGGCCAGGTCGGCCCCGACAAGGGCTGGGAGCACGCGATCTCGGCCCTGCCCCAGATCGTCTCCGGGTACCCCGCCGCCACCTACGTGATGGTCGGCGCCACCCACCCCGACGTGCTCCGCCGCGATGGCGAGGCGTATCGCGAGTCGCTCGTGGTGCTGGCCGGCAGGCTGGGCATGACCGACCACGTGCAGTTCGTCGACCGGTTCGTGGGCCGGGTGGAGCTGACCCGCTGGCTCGAGGCGGCGGACCTCGTGCTCGTGCCGTCCACGGACCCGGCGCGCAGCGCGACCGGCACGCTGGCGTATGCGATGGCCGCCGGCCGCGCGGTGGTCTCCACCCCGTTCATCCCCGCCGCGGAGCTCCTGGCCGACGGCCGGGGCGTGATCGTGGCCCCCGGCAGCGCCACGGCGATCGCCGAGGCGGCGATGCGCCTCCTGGCCGACGCCGCCGAGCGGGCGGCGATCGGCCGCCGCGCGCACGAGCACAGCCAGCCGCGGACATGGTGGAACGTCGCGGCCCAGTACCGCGAGCTGTTTGGCCGGGTCGTGGCCGGCCACGTCAGCGGGCGGACGTCACTCGCCGGGTCGCTCCACGCCTGACGCCCCGGCCTGGCCGCCCGACGCGTGGCTCGTTGCCTCGCGCGTACCGCCTGCCCGCGGATCGGCCGCTATCCTTCCCGCGATGGAGCCCGATCCCGACTCCCGGGCGCGCACCCACCTCGCCAACGAGCGCACGTTCCTCGCCTGGTTCCGGACCGGCGTCACGCTCGTGGCGCTGGGACTGGCGGCCGCGGCGCTGCTCACCCAGGGCACGGGCGGCGACCTGCCGCTCGACCGGGAGCTGGCCGCCGTCGCCGTCCTGATCGGCGCCTTTCTCGTGGTCGTCGGCGCCTACCGGTACGTGACCGGCCGCGACCGCATCGATGCCGCGGACTTCCGGCCGGCCGGCCGCTCCATCCTCCTCGCCTCGGCCGCGATCCTGGTCACGGCCGCCATCGCGTTCCTGCTCGTGTGGCTGCTGCCCGCCGCGTGACGGGCGGGCCCGGCCGCGGCCTCCGCGACGGATAGACTTCGGGGCGATGGCGACCTTCCGCGCCCCGCGGGGCACCCGGGACCTGCTGCCCGACGACCACGTCGTGTTCGACCGCCTGCTGCGCACCGGGGTGGATCTCGCGACCCGCTACGGCTACCACCCGATCGAGACCCCGCTGTTCGAGCAGACGGCGGTCTTCGAGCGGGGGATCGGCGAGGTCACGGACGTGGTCGAGAAGGAGCTGTTCCGGCTGGCGCCCAGGACCGAGGAGTCCGAGTCGTGGGCGCTCCGCCCCGAGCCGACGGCGGGCATCGTGCGCGCCTACGTGCAGCACGGGATGCAGACCTGGCCGCAGCCGGTGAAGCTGACCATGACCGGGCCGATGTTCCGCTACGACCGGCCGCAGGCGGGCCGCTACCGGCAGTTCTGGCAGTTCGACGTGGAGGCGATCGGCGACCCGGGTCCCGCGGTGGACGCGGAGATCGTGGAGCTCGGCCATCGCTTCTACGCCGAGGCCGGCGTGGACGACGTGGAGGTCCTCGTCAACTCGATCGGCGACCCGGCCTGCCGGCCGGCCTACATCGCGGAGCTGGTCAGGTACTACCGGCGGCACGCCGCGTCGCTGCCGCCGACCGAGCTCGACCGCCTGGAGCGCAACGCGCTCCGGCTGCTCGACTCCAAGGACCCGGCGATGGCCGACCTCAACGCCGCGGCGCCGCGCATCACCGATCACCTGTGCGAGGCGTGCGCGGCGCACTTCGAGTCCGTGAAGACGCACCTGGACGCGCTGGGCGTGCCGTTCCGGGTGGAGCCGGGGCTCGTCCGCGGCCTGGACTACTACACGCGGACGGCGTTCGAGTTCTACGTCGCGGGCCGCGAGGGCCAGCAGCAGGCGCTCGGCGGCGGCGGCCGCTACGACGGGCTGGTGGAGCTGCTGGGCGGCAAGCCGACGCCGGGCATCGGGTTCGGGCTCGGGCTGGACCGCGTGATGCTCGTCCTGGCCGAGCAGGGCGGCAGCGCGACGGGCGCCGCGGAGGGCCCGCTGGCGGTGGTCGTGGGCGCCGACCCCGAGGACACCGTGGCCCGGCTGCGGGTCGCCACGGAGCTGCGCGCCGCGGGGCTCCGGGTGCGGGCCGAGCTCGGGCGGCGGAAGCTGGGGCGCCAGCTGGAGGCGGCCGGCCGGGACGCCGCCCACTTCGCGGTGATCCTCGGCGACGAGCTCGAGGGCGGCCAGGTCCAGGTCCGGGACCTGTTCGCCGGGACCCAGCGGACGGTGGCGATCGGCGACCTCGCGCGGGAGCTGGCCCGGGCCGAGGCGAGCCACCGCCACGGCTGACCGGGCCGGCTGACGCGAGCGGGGCGGGCGCGCGATGCGGGTCCTGGCCCTCGTCCGGCGGGCGATCCGTGACCTGCGGGCGTTCTGGGCCGCCAACCTGCGCGTCGCCGACGAGTGGCGCCAGGACCGGCGCCGGCTGGTCCGCTACGTCCTCCTGACCTGGCTGGTCGACGCGCTCGCGCTGGCCCTCGTCGCCTGGCGGTTCGAGCCCGTCCGGTTCTACGACCCGCTGAGCCTCCTCGCCGCGGTCGTCCTGATCTCGCTGGCCAACGCGCTGCTGCGGCCGATCGTCGTGCGGTTCGTGATCCGGTACGCGGTGCTCACGTTCGGGCTGCTGTCGCTGCTGATCAACGGCCTGATGATCGGGCTGGTCGCGACCGTGCTGCCCGGGTTCGAGGTGGGGTCGTACGCAGTCGCCTTCCTGCTGTCGCTGTACCTCGCGGTCGTGAACCTGCTGCTGGGCCTCGCGCTGGACCTCGACTGGTCGGACTCGTACTACCGGCAGGTCGTCCTGGAGCTCGTCCGGCGCGAGCGGCACCGGGCCGGCGAGACGACGCCGGGCGTGGTGTTCGTCCAGGTCGACGGCCTGTCCGAGCCGCTGCTCCGGTTCGCGATCCGCACCGGCAACGCGTCGCACCTCGCGAACTGGGTCCGCGGCGGCAGCCACCGGATCGCGCGCTGGGACGTGCTGCTGCCCTCGCAGACGTCTGCCAGCCAGGCGGGCATCCTGCACGGCAACAACGACGACATCCCCGCCTTCCGCTGGTTCGAGAAGGCGTCCGGGCGGCTGCTGGTGTCGAATCGGCCGGCCGACGCCGCGGAGATCGAGCGTCGTGTGTCATCGGGGAGCGGCCTCCTGGCCTACGGCGGCTCGTCGGTGACCAACCTGCTGTCCGGCGACGCGTCGCGCAGCGTGCTCACCAACTCCACCCTGCTGGGCGCGCGCGGCGTCCGGTCGCGGGACTTCTTCGGGTTCTTCGCGGACCCCTCCACCGTGTTCCGGACGCTCGTCCTGGGCGCGATGGAGCTGATCCGCGAGCTCACCGAGGCGCGCCGCCAGCGGCTGCGTGGCCTGGAGCCGCGGATCGCGCGGGCGTGGCCGTTCCCGATGCTGCGGGTGGCAGCGTCCGTGCTGCTGCGCGACGTGTCGATCGGCCTCGTGCTCGAGGACATGTATCGCGGCGTGCCGGTCATCTACGTCGACCTCGTGGGCTACGACGAAGTCGCCCACCACGCCGGCCCGGAGCGCCCCGAGTCGCTCGACGCGGTGGCCGAGGCGGACCGCCAGATCGGGATCATCGCCCGGGCGGCGACGTCGGCGCCGCGTCCGTACCACGTGGTCGTGCTCTCGGACCACGGCCAGAGCCAGGGCGCGACGTTCCGCCAGCGGTTCGGGCGCACGCTGGACGAGCTGGTCCGGGAGCTGATGGCGGGCGAGCCCGCCGTGCTGGCGACGACCTCGGACGTGGAGGGCTGGGGTCACGTCAACACGGTCCTCACGCAGCTGGCGGGCGGCGAGGGTCGCGGTGCCCGGATGGCGCGGCGGCGCCTCCGCACCCGCGGCGAGGACGCCCCCGACGCGCTCGACCAGACGCCGGGTCCGGTGGACCTCGAGGCGGCCCCGGCCCGCCAGCCCGGTCGCGAGGTGGGCGAGCAGGACGTCGTCGTCGCGACGTCCGGGAACCTCGCCAACGTGTACTTCACGGGGCTGCCGGGGCGGGCCACGTGGGAGGCGATCGGCGAGGCGCACCCCGGTCTCGTGGAGGCGCTGGCCTCGCACCCGGGCGTAGGGCTCGTGCTGGTCCGCTCCGCGCGGGACGGCGCGGTGGTGCTGGGCGGCGGCGGCATGCGGCGCCTCGCGGACGGGCACGTGACGGGGTCGGACCCGCTGGCCGCGTTCGGGGCCCTGGCCGACGCGTCGCTGCGCCGGCTCGACGGCTTCTCGACGGTGGGCGACCTGGTGGTGGTGTCGATGCTGGACCCGCTGACCAGCGAGGTGGCCGCGTTCGAGGAGCTGGTGGGGTCGCACGGCGGCCTGGGCGGGGCGCAGACCGAGGCGTTCGTCCTGTTCCCGTCGTCATTCGCGGCGCCCGGGCAGCCGATCGTCGGCGCGCCGGCGCTCCACAAGGTGCTGGTGGGTTGGCTGCGCGAGCTCGGCCTGCGGGGCGAGCCGTCACGCACCTGATCGGCGGCCCGCGGCCGGTCGTGACATACGATAGGGGGCCGTCGCCAGCCGCAGATCGGAGTCCGTTGCCCGTGCCCGCCGAGTCCGCCTCCCTCGCCACGCCGTACCGCACCCACACCTGCGGGGAGCTGCGGCCGGTCGACGCCGGGACGAGCGCGCGGCTCGCCGGCTGGGTCCATCGCCGCCGCGACTACGGGAAGCTGATCTTCATCGACCTCCGCGACCGGCACGGCATCACGCAGGTCGTCATCGACGCCGCCGACGCCCCCGATGCGAGCGAGGTCGCCGCGCGGATGCGCCCGGAGTTCGTGGTGGCGTTCGAGGGCGAGGTCGCGCTCCGGCAGCCGGGCACCGAGAACCCGAAGCTCGCCACCGGGGCCGTCGAGCTCCAGGTGCGCGTGGCGACGGTCCTCAACGAGGCGAGGACGCCGCCGTTCTACGTCAACGACCCGGACGCCCCGATCGACGAGAGCCTGCGCCTGCGGTACCGCTACCTGGACATCCGCCGGGAGGCGATGCAGCGCCGGCTGCTGCTCCGCAGCCGCCTCGTCCAGGCGATCCGCGAGGTCCACCACGCGAACGGGTTCGTGGAGGTGGAGACCCCCAACCTGATCAAGAGCACCCCGGAGGGGGCGCGGGACTTCATCGTCCCGTCGCGCCTCCAGCCGGGCACGGTCTACGCGCTGCCCCAGAGCCCGCAGCAGCTCAAGCAGCTGCTGATGGTCGCGGGCATCGACCGCTACTTCCAGATCGCGCGCTGCTTCCGGGACGAGGACCTCCGCGGCGACCGCCAGCCGGAGTTCACCCAGCTGGACCTCGAGATGAGCTTCGTCGACGAGCCCACGGTGATGGCGTTCATCGAGCGGATGGTCATCGAGGTCAGCCGGGCCACGGTGCCCGAGCGCCCGATCCGCGACATCCCGTTCCCGGTGTTCGAGTACCACGAGGCGATGGAGCGCTTCGGCTCCGACAAGCCGGACCTCCGGTTCGCGATGGAGCTGTTCGACCTCGCGCCGGCCCTGGCCGGGGACGACGGCAGCCCCGCGTCCGGCTTCCGGGTGTTCGACGAGACGCTGGCCAACGGCGGCCGGGTCAAGGGGATCACGGCCCCCGGCATGGGCGGCGCCACCCGGCGCGAGATCGACGAGCTGACCGAGCTCGCCAAGCGGTTCGGCGCCCGGGGCCTCGTCCACCTCTCGGTCGCCGAGGGGGAGCTGCACGGGCCGATCGCGAAGTTCCTGTCCGCGGGCATCCAGGCCGCGATCCGCGAGCTCGCGGGCGCTGGCGAGGGCGACCTCGTGCTGGTCGTCGCGGACACCGGCGAGCGGGCCAACGACGTCCTCGGCCGGCTGCGCGTCGATCTGGGAGCCCGTCTCGGGCTGGCGGACCCCGACGAGCTCGCCTACTGCTGGGTCCACCGCTTCCCGATGTACCAGTGGGACGAGGAGCACCGCCGCTGGGACGCGACCCACAACCCGTTCAGCGGGGTCGTCCCGGAGGACGAGCCGCTGCTCACCACCGTGTCCGGCGACCTCGACGATCGCTCGCCCCGTGACCCGGCCGGACGCGCCCGGGCGATGCAGTACGACGTGGCGCTCAACGGCTGGGAGCTGGGCGGCGGCTCGGTGCGGATCTGGCGCCACGACCTGCTGGCCCGCAGCTTCAACCTCCAGGGCTACACGCCCGAGCAGATGCGCGAGCGGTTCGGCGCCATGCTCGAGGCGTTCGAGTACGGGGCGCCGCCGCACGGCGGGATCGCGCTGGGCGTGGACCGCTGGGCGGCGCTGCTCTCGTACCAGACCAACATCCGCGAGGTCATGGCGTTCCCGAAGACCCAGTCCGGCTCCGACCTGATGCTCGAGGCGCCGTCCGCGCCGGACGAGGAGCAGTACGCGGAGCTGGGCCTGCGGTTCGTGGGGGTGCCGGACAAGCGCTGAGCGCGGCGGGGAGCCCCGCCCGCGATCGCGCCCCGGCCGGACCCGGATGGGCCTCCTCGCCGCCGTCGTCGCGCGGCCCCGGCTGGCCGCCGTCCTGGGCGCGCTCGCGATCGCGTCGTCGGGGATCTTCTACCGCTGGTCGGAGGTGTCGCCCTCGACGGGGGTGGTGTTCCGCTCGCTGTACGGCCTGCCGATCCTGCTCCTGGTCGCGGCCGTGGAGTCGCGCCGCCTGGGGCCGATGTCGCGCCGGACGCTGGCCGTCAGCACGGCCGCCGGCGTGCTGTTCGCCGTGGACCTGCTCTCGTTCCACTACGCCGTGGACCTCATCGGGGCGGGCCTCGGCACCGTCATGGGCAACCTGCAGGTCGTGCTGGTGGCGGTCGTGGCCTGGCTGGTGTGGGGCGAGCGGCCGCGGCGCGAGGTGCTGGTCGCGATCCCCATCATGCTGGCGGGCGTCGTCCTCATCTCGGGCGTGATCGGGGCGGGTGCGTACGGCGCGGACCCGCGGCTGGGCGTGCTGATCGGCCTCCTGACCGCCGCCGCCTACGCCGGCTACCTGCTGGTGATCCGCCGGGCGAGCCCCGACCACCGCCCGGCCGGCCCGGTGGCGGTCGCGACGCTGGTGACGGGCGTCGTGGCAGGCCTGTTCGGGGCGGCGGCCGGGGACCTCGACCTCGTGCCGGCGCTGCCGGCGCACGCCTACCTGCTGGCGCTGGGCGTGCTGTCCCAGTCGATCGGCTATCTCGCGATCCAGGTGTCGCTGCCCCGGCTGCCGGCGGTGATCTCGTCGGTGCTCCTGCTCGTCCAGCCGGTCACCACCGTGGTCCTGGGCGCGGTCCTGCTGGGCGAGGCGCCGTCCACCGCGCAGCTCGCGGGCGTTACGCTGGTCGTCGGCGGCATCGCGCTGGCCACGGGCGCGCTGCGGCGCGTCCGGTCGGCCGTACGGACGGCGCCGGGCCGGGCCGGTTGAGCCGGTCGACCGACGGGAGGACTGCGACGATGGGGGAGCCGGACGAGCGGCCCACGATCGCGGAGGGTGCGGCGCCGCCGGCCGCGAGCGCGGAGCGTGCGGCGCTCCCGCCGGCCGCGGCTGCGGGCGCGGGTGCGGCCGGGCGGCCGCCCACGGACGCGTGGGCGACCTTCGACCGCTGGAGCAGCAACCTGTTCCTGGTCCTGGCGGTGCTCGGCCTCGTGGTCACCCTGACCGTGGCGGGGGCCAGCGCGACGTACGCGGCCCGAGGCGCGCTGCTCGCGGCCGTGGCCATCGCCGGGTGCTCGCTGGTGATCCTCGTGGTGACGGCGGCCGGGCTCGATCGTCGGCTGGCGTGGGCCCGGCCGACGGCGTGGGTCATCCTGCTGGTCATGATCGTCTCGGGCCTGGCGGGCGCCGCGCTCGATCTCGCCCGCAACACCCTGACCGTCCCGCTGGGGTCGGCCTTCGCGCTGCTCGTCGCGTCGCGCAGGCCGGGGCCCATCCGCCTGCCGGGTGGCCGCGACCGCGGGATCGCGATCGGCCTGTCCGTCGCGTACGTCGTGGCCGGCGGCGCCGCGGGCGCGCCGGCCTGGCTGCTCACCTCGCCGGCGTCGCCGCTGGTCGCCGACGCCACCGCCCTGGAGCTCCGGCTCGAGGTGGGCTGCCCGGCGGGCGCGCCCGGCAGCCGGATCCCGGTCGCCGTGTCGTGGACGTGGCGCGAGCGCGAGCCGTTCGCCGGCGGCACCGACGGCGTCGGCGTCGCCTGGGCGTACGCGGGCGAGACCGGCGAGGCCGGCGATGGCGTGGCGTTCGACGCGGACTCGGTGACCCGGACGGACCTCGCCTGGATGGGCGGCGCGTCGCCATCGGACGGGGCGGTCCAGGACGTCGTGGGGGGCGCCCCGAACCTCACCTGGGGGATCGACGTCGAGCGGGGCAGGCTCGCCGACGCCGGCGTCGCCGTCGACCTGGTCGGGCCCGGCGCGAACGGGAGCTTCGAGGCGCACGGGGCGCTGACCGTGTGGGCGGTGTACGCCCACCTCGATCGGTGGACGGTCCGCCGGGAGACGACCTGCAGCTGGTGATCGGGCCGGGTCAGCCCGGGGCGTGGGTCAACCGGCCCGGGCCCTCGAGCGGCGCGTCGTCAGGCTCGTCCGCGGCGGCGGCGCCCCACTCGTGGGCGTGGGCGTCGGCGGGCTTCGGCGGGCCGTCGTAGGGCGGCAGGTCCGAGCGGGCCGTCGTGACCGGATACGCGACGCCGGGATCGCCGGATTCCAGCTCGCGCCGCGGGACGCCGGCCGCGGCCAGGTCATCGAACAGCTCGTCGGGCATGCGGTCCGTGGCGAGCGCCCCCAACGCCTCCAGGTGGGCCACGGGCAGCAGGATCGGCCAGCCGGCCTCACCGCCGTACGTAGGGCGGAGGACGGTGGTCCGGTCCTCGCCGTGCGCCGCGATCAGCATGGTCACGGTCTCGGCATCGACCCAGGCCAGGCGGGCCGGCCACACGAGCGCGGCATCGGTGTCCGCCACCAGCTGCATCGCCGCGGCGATGCCGTTCGTGATCTGGCCGACCGGCCCGCGGCCGACGTCCACGGGGTCCACGAGCGTGACCGACGCGTTCGCCAGCGTCCGCCCCACGGCGCCGTCGGGGTCGAACGAGCAGACGACGACCGGGGTCGCGCCACCGGACCACGCGACGTCGGCGAGGCGGCGCGCGGCCGGCGTGCCGTCGGCGTCGGCGAGCGCGGAGGCCGGGGTGGCGGCGAGGATCACGGCGGCGACGGTCATGGGTGCTCCTGGTGCGGACGGTGCGGAGTGTAGCCGTCCGCCAGAACCTTTCGGGCCTGCCGGGGTTATTGTCGGGTGAGCGTCTCCCCCGCACCTCGAGGAGTCTCCCGCTGCCCACGTCGCTCGGCCTCTGGCGCACCGTGCTGCAGCGGACCCGCGCCGACTGGCCCGTCGTGCTGGCCTCGTGGGTGCTCCTGGCCAGCGCGCTGTCGCTGCTGGCCGCCGGCTCGCTGTACACCGACGCGGTGACCCTCGCCGGGCTCCATCGCGAGCTCCGGGAGTCGTCGCCGGCCGATCGCGCGATCGTGGTCCGGACCCGGATCACCCCCGACCGCCTCCCGGTCGCCGACGCCGCCATCACGCCCGAGCTCTCGCGGGTCATCGACCCGATCGGCGGGGAGCTGGCGCGGGTCCTCCGCTCGTCGCCCTACGCGGACGCCGCCGCGGACCCGGCGACGGTGACCGACCTCGTGGTGCTCGGCTCGTTCGAGGGCCTCGAGGCACACGCGACGATCGCGGACGGGCGGTGGGCCGAGCCCGGCAGGACGCCGCTCGAGGCCACCCTGTCCGAGGCGGCCGCGGGCGTGCTCGGCGTGCGCACGGGCGACCGGCTGTCGCTCGCCGGGCGGCTCGACCCGGGGCGCCGGGTCGAGGTGGTCGTCACCGGCACCTGGCGCGCGGACCTCGCGGACCCGTACTGGCTGGGCGAGCCGCTGGCCCTGGTCGGGACGGAGACCAGCGGCCGGTTCACGACCCGCGGCCCGCTCGTCGTGGCCGCCGAGGACCTGACCACGGGCGGGCTCGCGGAGGCCCTCGACGCCCAGTGGCGCGCCATCCCGGACGTCGACGGCTTCCGGCCGGACACGATCGAGGTCGTCGGCGGCGCGCTGGACGGCCTGGGCGCCCGGATCAACGCGGCGCTGCCCCAGTCCAACCAGGCGTCGGTGGCGTCGCGACTGCCGACCATCCTCGATTCGGTGGATCGCTCCGTGCTGGTCACCCAGGCAGGAATCCTGCTGCTGCTCGTCCAGTTCGGCGTGCTGGCCGGCTACGCCGTCGTCCTGGTCGCCGCGCTGCTCCTGGAGCGGCGGCGGACGGAGACGGCCCTGCTCCGCGCGCGGGGCGCCGGCCTCGGCCACCTGTCGGCGCTCGCGATGGGCGAGGCGCTGCTGATCGCGGTCCCGGCGGCGATCGCCGCGCCCTGGCTGGCCGCCGGGCTCGTGGCGGCCGTCCGCCTCAACCCGGCGATGGAGGGCGTGGGCCTCGAGGCGCCGCTGCCCGGCCCGCCCACGTTCCTCGTGGCGGGCGTCGGCGGCCTGGTGGAGCTGGCGGCGCTGACGCTGCCGACCCTGACCTCGAACCTCGGCCTCGGCGGCGTGCGCGCCGCGATCGGCCGGCAGGTGGGCCGCACGCTGCCGCAGCGGCTGGGCCTCGACCTCGCGCTCGTGCTGCTGGCGGCGATCGCCCTGTTCCAGCTGCGCCTCTACGGCGCGCCCCTGACCGAGAACGCGCGGGGCACCCTGGGCGTCGACCCGCTGCTGGTCGCGGCACCCGCGATCGGCCTGCTGGGCGGCGCGGTCCTGGCGATCCGGGTCGTGCCCCGACTGGCCGAGCTCGCGGAGCGGCTCCTGGCCCGCGGCCGGGGGCTCGTGGCCTCGCTGGGCGGGCGCCAGATCGCCCGGCGGCCGCTGCGCTACACCCGCGCCGCGCTGTTGCTGATCCTGGCCGCGGCGCTCGGCACGTTCGCCTCGGCGCATGCGGCAACGTGGGCGCGGAGCCAGGCGGACCAGGCCGTGTACGCGACCGGCGCCGACGTCCGCATGGTGCCCGCGGCCCAGGGACCCACGCCGGGCTGGGCGCTGGGCTCGGCGATCCGAGCCATCCCCGGCGTCACCGCCGCGACGCCGGTCGTCCACGCCGGGGTGGACCTTGGCGCGACGCTCCGCGACGGCGCCGTGATCGCCGTGGACCCGGCGCCGATGGCCGACGTGATCCGCCTCCGCGACGATCCCTCGCGGGCGGTGACGCTCGACGGCCTGGCCACGCTGGCGGCCACGCGCACGACCGCGCCCGGGCTCGACATCCCCGACGACGCCCGCCGGCTGGCGCTGGTCATCTCGTCCACGTTCCTGCCGGTCGAGGGCTTCCCCGAGATCCCGGCGGGGCACGAGGGGGCGATCGCCGCCGTGGTCGTGGCGGACGCGGACGGCCGGCTGTTCCGGATCGCCTCGGCGCCGGGGGCCCTGGGCGTGGAGCATGCCCGGATCGAGATCCCGCTGGACGTCGAAGGGGCGGGCGGCGCCGTCTCGGGGCCGCTCCGGATCGTGGCCCTCGAGCTGTCGTTCACCTGGTCGGGCCTCGGCCAGACCGTGATCCAGGGGACGGTGGACGTCGAGGCGCTGGAGGCGAGCGTGGCGGACGCGGGCGAGGCGTGGACCCCGCTGGCCTTCGACGCGCCGACCCCCGCCCGGTGGATCCGGGTCGAGAGCGGCGCCGGCACGCCCTACCGAGCGCCCGAGGGTCACCCGAACCGGCTGTCGCTGGACGGCGTGTTCAGCCTCCAGCAGGTCGCGTTCCGGCGCACGTACCTGCCGGCCCAGCTCCCGCCCCTGGCCGCGCTGGCCGGGCCCGTGTTCCTCGAGCGCACCGGCGCCCGCGTCGGCGACGAGGTTAAGGCATCGGTGTTCGGGGTCCGGCTGACCATCGACCTCGTCGGCCGGGTGGAGGCGTTCCCGCCCCAGGACCCGGCGAAGCCGTTCCTCGTGGTCGACGGCCTCGCGCTCGACCTCGCCCGGTTCAACGCCGGGGCGACGATGGTCGACACGGACGAGTGGTGGCTGTCGGTGGAGCCCGGCGGCGCGCCCGGCGTGGTGGCGGCGCTGGCGGCGCCCGCGATCGACGCCACGGAGATCGTGGACCACGAGGCGCTGCTGGCGGATCTCACCGGGGACCCGCTGGCGCTCGGCGTGATCGGCATCCTGGGCCTCGGCTCGATCGCGGCCCTGGTGTTCGCGGCGATCGGCTTCCTGGTCAGCGCGACGGTGTCCACCGCCGAACGGCTGGGTGAGTTTGCGTTGCTCAAGGCCCTGGGGCTCTCGCCACGCCAGCTGCAGGCCTGGCTGTCGATGGAGAGCGTGACGCTGCTGGTC
Source organism: Chloroflexota bacterium (assembly GCA_040755495.1). Classification (GTDB taxonomy): domain Bacteria; phylum Chloroflexota; class Limnocylindria; order Limnocylindrales; family CSP1-4; genus CAIXZV01. Next base: position 49,662 of record JBFMAT010000007.1, on the reverse strand, counting down.
ATCGGCCTCGTGGCGGGGACCGGCCTCGGGCTCGTCCTCGCGTGGCTCGCGCTGCCGTTCGCCACGCTCACGGCGTCGGGCGAGCCGCCGGTCCCCGACGCGATCGTGGTGGTGCCACTCGAGGCGCTGCTGCCGACGGTCGCCCTGGCCGGCATCCTGGTCGTGGCGACCTGGCTGCTCGTCCGGCGCCAGCTGCCGGCGGCCCGCACCAGCGCGGTCCTCCGCGCCCGGGACGAGTAGCCGTGGCCTGGATCCTGCTCGCCCTCCGCCGGCTGCGCGACGATCGCGCCCCGACCGCGGGCCTGCTGGTGCTGGTGCTGGTGACGGCGTTCGTCGCCGCGCTCGCGCCGCGCGTCCTCGCCCGGCTGGCGGACGACGCCGTCCAGACCGAGATCGCGGGCGTCACCGCGTCCGCCCGCAACCTCGTCCTGCAGCAGCATCGGTTGCTGCCCACCGGCCCCGACGACCCGCTGGCGGAGATCCGGACGGCCGGCGAGGCCCTCGAGGAGACGTTCCCGACCCGGGTCCGCGACCTCGTCACGGACCGCGACGTGATCGTCGAGAGCGGTCGCTTCCGGCTCCAGAAGCAGACCACCGACCCGGCCTTCGTCCGGCTGCGGATCCAGGAGGGGATCGCCGAGCACGTCGCGTACGTCGACGGCGTCCCCCCGACGGCGGCCGTCGAGTATCGGGACGCGGTCGGGCCGGACAGCCAGAATCGGATCCCGGTCTACGAGGCCGCGGTGTCGAGCCTGACCGCGGCGGCGTTCGGGATCCGCACCGGGGACGAGCTGTTCCTGGTGGGCGATCCCGGCGACCCGCAGATCGGGCTCAGCCAGCAGGACGTCTACGCCTTCGCCCGGATCACCGGCACCTACGACGTGCCGGACCCCGGGGCCGACTGGTGGCTGGACGACGAGCTGCTCATCCACCCGGTGATCCGGGCGCTTTCGGCCGAGATCCAGCTGCTGGACGCGGCGCTGCTGATCGACGAGCACACCCACGGTCCGCTCGCGACGTACATGGACGGGATCCACCGGCCGCTGCGCTACACGTGGCGCTCGTTCCTGGACGCGGGGCGGATCACCGGGCGCAGCGTCCCGGCGCTGATCACCGCCTTCCGCCGGCTCCAGGTCGCGTACCCGTCGGCCAACCTGACCGTGTCCGACGACACCGCGCTCCGGACCGGGATGCGGGCCCTGCTCGAGGGTCACCTCGTGCGCTGGACGGCCGCCGAGTCGATCCTCGCGGTGATGGCCCTCGGGCCCGCGCTGGTCGCGGCCGCGACGCTCGCCCTGATCGCGATCCTCGCGGCGCGGCGCCGCCGGGCCACGATGGCCCTCGCCCGCAGCCGCGGGGCGTCGCCGCGCCAGGTGCTGGTGCCGGCGCTCGCGGAGGGGCTGATCATCGCGCTCCCCGCGGCGGGTGTCGCCGCGCTGCTGTCGGTGGTGGTGGTGCCCGCCGGCAGGCTGGCGCCCACGCTGGCCGCCGCGGCGGTGGTCGTTGGGGCGGCGGTGGGCGTGCTCGTGGCGACGGTCGTGCCGATCGCCCGAGGCCGGGTCGCCGGGTCGCAGGTCGAGGAGCGCGACCGGATCGTGCTCGGCCGGGTGGCCAGCCGGCGGCTCGTGCTCGAGGGCCTCGTGGTGGCGCTCGCCGTGGGCGCCGCGTACCTGCTCGCGTCGCGCGGCGTGCGCGGGACGAGCAGCGCCGGCGCTATCGCCGGGTTCGACCCCCTGATCGCCGCGGTCCCAGCGCTGGCCGGCGTCGCGGCGGGCCTCGTCGCGGTGCGGGTGTACCCGCTGCCACTGCGGCTGGTCGCGTGGCTCGCGCGCCGGGGCCGGGGCCTGATCCCGGTGCTCGCGGCGCGGCGCGCGACCGAGGGTGGCGCGGCGACCGCCGTCCTGCTCGTGCTCCTGGCGACGGCGACGGTCGGCGCGTTCGCCGTCGCGTCGCTGGACAACCTGGACCGTGGCGCCGACATCGCCTCGTGGCAGGAGGTCGGGGCGCAGTACCGGATCGCGCAGCCGGCCGGGTCGCTGCCGGCCACCTTCGACCCGGCGTCGCTGCCCGGGGTCGAGGCCGCGGCGGGCGCGTTCCAGGCCATCGCGCCGGCCGGCCGGTCCGGCCCCCAGGTGCTGTACCAGGCGGTCGAGGCGGCGTCGCTGGCGCGGGTGCTCGCCGGCACCCCGGCGGATCCCGCGTTCCCCGCCGGCTTCACCACGCCGGGCGACGGTCCCGTCCCGGCGATCGTGTCGCGCAGCCTCGCCGAGTCGCCGCGGGGCGTGGCAGACGGCGAGGAGTTCGAGATGTCGATCGAGGGCTACACGCTCCGCTATCGCGTCGTCGAGGTGCGCGACGTGTTCCCGGGCATGCCCCTCGACCGGCAGTGGGTCGTCGTGCCGCGGGAGTGGTTCCGGGCCCAGGCGCCCGCCGCGCGGATCCTGCCCGTCGTCGCGTTCGCGCGCGCCCCCGCGGGCGCGGCGCCGGCGATGCGCGAGGCCGTGGCCGCCGTGTCGCCGTCGATCGGGGTCACCGGCCAGGCAGAGGTCGCGGCGGCGGTTCGCAGCTCACCGATCACCAACGCCGTTCGCTCCGGGATCCTGGTCGCGGCCCTCGTGACGGCGGCCTACGCGGCGCTGGGCATCGCCGCCGCGCTCGCGCTGGCCGGCCTCGCGCGGGCCGTCGAGGTCGCCCACCTGCGGACCCTCGGGCTCACCGGCCGGCAGGCGTTCGCGCTCGTGTTCGCCGAGCACGGGCCCACCACCGTCGCGGCGTTCGTCGCGGGCGGTGCGCTGGGCGCCGGCCTGTTCCTGCTGCTCCGCCCGGCGCTCGGCCTGGCCGACCTCGTCGGTTCGCCGGTCACGGTCCCGCTCGTGCTCGAGCCCGCCCCGCTGCTGCTGATCCTGGGCGTGATGGTCGCCGTCGTCACCGTCGGGCTGTCGCTCGGCGCCATGCTCCAGCGCCGGGTGGCGCCCACCGCCGCGATTCGAGGAAGATTCGAATGATGTCCAGCCCGTCCTCCCGACCCGGCCCCGACCGCGATGACGCGTTCGCCGAGAGCGAGGTCGTCGACCTGCCCGACCGCCACCTCGAGTCCCCACGCCCGGACCCGCTGGCCGGCGCGGTGCTCCGCCCGGCGCCGCGCGCCCGCTACGGCGACGGGGCCGTGATCGTGTGCGACGGGCTCGTTCGGATCTTCAAGCTGGCGGATCTCGAGGTCGTGGCGCTGCAGGGTCTCGACCTGCTGGTGGACGGCGGCGAGATGGTCGCGATCGTGGGGGCCTCGGGCAGCGGCAAGTCCACGCTGCTCGGGATCCTCGGCGGCATGGACGTGCCGTCGGCGGGGCGCGCGGTCGTGGCCGGGTACGACCTGGGGCGCATGAACGGCGCCGAGCGGACCCGGTTCCGGCGGCGCGTCGTGGGCTTCGTGTGGCAGCAGACGGGCCGCAACCTGCTGCCCTACCTGTCGGCCGTGGAGAACGTGGAGCTGCCGATGGTCCTCGACGGCCGGTCGCAGCGCCGGCAGCGGGCGCTGGAGCTGCTGGACCTGGTGGGGCTCGCGGACCGCGCGACCCATCGGCCGGACCGCCTGTCCGGCGGCGAGCAGCAGCGGGTCGCGATCGCGATCGCCCTCGCCAACGATCCGGCCGTCGTCCTCGCGGACGAGCCGACAGGCGAGCTCGACAGCCAGACCTCGGCCGACGTGTTCGGGCTGCTCCGGCGGCTCAACAAGGAGCTGGGCACCACCATCGTCATCGTCACCCACGACGCCTTCGTGTCCGAGCAGGTTCAGCGGACGGTCGCGATCCGGGACGGGCGGACGAGCACCGAGACGCTGCGCCGGACCGAGCAGACCGACGAGGGCCACCACCGCGTGATCTCGGAGGAGTACGCCGTGCTGGACCGTGCGGGCCGGCTGCAGCTGCCGCGCTCGCACGTCGAGGCCCTCGAGCTCCGCAACCGGGTGCGGCTGCGCCTCGAGGAGGATCACGTGGGGGTGTGGCCGGACCGGGGCAACGGCGCGCCGTCGTCTTCCGGGCGGCCGGCGGCCCCTTCGGGCTCGCCGGGGTCGGGCTCGCCGGGGTCGGGCTCGCCGGGGTCGCGGGAGCCAGCGGCGCCGGGGACAGCGGCGGCCGGGCCGGCGGTGCCCGGGTCCGCGGCTGATGGCGCCCCTGAGCCGACGGACGAGGAGGGCGGCCGATGACCCCCGATGGCGCGATGGTCGAGGCCCGCGGCCTCGTCCGCGACTACGTCACCGGCGGTGCCACCGTCCACGCACTGCGCGGGATCGACCTCCGCGTGGAGCGCGGCGAGCTGCTGGCCGTCCGCGGCCGGTCGGGGAGCGGCAAGACCACGCTGCTCAACCTGCTCGGCGGCCTGGACCAACCGACGGCCGGCAGCGTCGTGGTCGACGGGATCGGCGTGTCCGGGCTGGACGAGCGAGCGGCCGCGGAGATCCGCCGCCGGACGATCGCGTTTGTGTTCCAGACCTTCGGCCTGATCCCGATCCTGACCGCCGCCGAGAACGTCGAGGTGCCGCTCCGGCTCGTGGGCGCGGCGTCGCGGGCGCGCGACGAGCGTGTGGCGGAGCTGCTGGACCTCGTCGGGCTGGGCGAGCGCTCGCGGCATCGCCCGCACGAGCTCTCGGGTGGTGAGCAGCAGCGGGTGGCGATCGCGCGCGCCCTGGCCAACCGGCCGAAGCTGCTGCTGGCGGACGAGCCCACCGGCCAGCTCGACTCCGAGACGGGGCGTCGGATCATGCTGCTCATCCGCTCCGTGGTCCGGGCAGAGGGCGTCACGGCCGTGGTCGCCACCCACGACCCGATCATGATCGACGTCGCGGACCGGGTCATCGAGCTGCTCGACGGGCAGCTGATCGCGCCCACGCACCTGCCTGCCGTGGGGGCCGTGCCGCGGGGGTAGGGTTCGGCGGGGCTCCGCTGCGGCTCCCCCGCGTCGGCGCCGGTCGGGCCCCCGGCGCGGCCGCTCCGGCCCGGCGCCGGGGCGCCGGTCGCCCGGCGACCCTACGGTTGCACGGCGAGACGGATCGGTCGCCCGGCGACGGGTTCGTTGCACCGCGAGCGGGCCAGGTGCGACGAACCGTGCGCCCAGCGATGATCCCGTCGCAGGATGCGCTCGTTGGGTCGCCGGGCGATGGACCCGCGCCGGTGGGGCCGCGTTCGCCGGAACCGGCGGCATGTGCGACACTTCGCCGGCCCATGAGTGACACGCCCGGCTCCGCCATGCCTTCGACCCGGGGCTCCGCGGCCTCGAACGCGGCGGCCGCCCCGAACGCCGCCGCCGCCCCGAACGCGACCCCCGCCCCGACCCAGGGCGCCATCGCGACCCCGCTCGCGACGCGCACCGACCTGCGCAACGTCGCCATCGTCGCCCACGTGGACCACGGCAAGACCACGCTCGTCGACGCCCTGCTCCGCCAGACGGGCGTGTTCCGCGACAACCAGGCGGTCGTGGACCGGATCATGGACTCCATGGACCTCGAGCGCGAGAAGGGCATCACGATCCTCGCCAAGCAGACGACCATCGACGTGGGCGACGTCCGGCTCAACATCGTCGACACGCCCGGTCACGCGGACTTCGGGGGCGAGGTCGAGCGCAGCCTGCTGATGGTCGACAGCGTCCTGCTCCTGGTCGACGCCGCCGAGGGCCCGCTGCCGCAGACCCGCTACGTGCTCCAGAAGGCGATGGCGAGGCGCCTGCCGGTGGTGGTCGCACTGAACAAGATCGACCGCGCCGACGCCCGCCCGGCCGAGGTCCTCGACGACGTCTACGAGCTGTTCATGGACCTCGGCGCGGACGCGCACCAGATCGAGTTCCCGGTCGTGTACACGAACGCCAAGGCGGGCACCGCGACGCTTGACCCGGCGATCCCCGGGACGGACCTCCGTCCGCTGCTGGACATCCTCGTCGACGTCACGCCGGCACCGGTGTACGAGCCCGGGCATCCGCTCCAGCTGCTGGTCACCAACCTGTCGGCGAACGAGTACGTCGGGCGGATGGCGGTCGGGCGGATCCGCAACGGGACGATCCGGGTGGGCCAGCGGATCGCCGTCCTGCGCGAGGAGCCCGACGACACGTCGGGCGCCGTCGAGCCGGGCCGGGCGGTCACGCTGACCGGCACGGTCACCAGCCTCCAGACCGCGCACGGGATGGAGCGCGTGGACATCGCGGAGGCCGGCCCGGGCGAGATCGTGTCGGTGGCGGGGCTGCCGGAGGTCACGATCGGCGACACGCTCACGGACCCGGGCGACCCGCGGCCGCTGCCCCGCCTCGACGTCGACGAGCCGACGCTGCGGATGACGTTCGGCGTCAACACCTCGCCGCTCGGCGGCCGCGACGGCAAGTACGTGACCAGCCGCCAGATCAAGGCCCGCCTGGAGCGCGAGGTGCTGGGCAACGTGTCGATCGAGGTCCACCCGACGGAGTCCGGCGACACGTTCGAGGTCCGCGGCCGCGGCGAGCTCCAGCTGGCGGTGCTCATCGAGCAGATGCGCCGCGAGGGCTACGAGCTGACGGTCAGCCGCCCCGAGGTCATCCTCCACGAGGTCGACGGCGAGGTCCACGAGCCGTACGAGCGGATCACCATCGACATCCCGCCCGACTTCATCGGCGAGGTCCAGCAGGCGATGGCCGGGCGCAAGGGTCGCCTGGAGCAGATGACCACCGATGCCGACGGGCGCGTCCGGCTGGAGTTCGTCCTGCCGGTCCGCGGGCTCATCGGCTACCGGGGGCAGCTGCTGACCGACACACGCGGCACGGCGCTGCTCCACCAGATCGGCGAGGGCTACGGGCCGTGGGCGGGGGAGGTCACCCACCGCACCAACGGCGTCCTCGTCAGCGACCGGACCGGCACGTCGAACGCCTACGCGCTGTTCAACCTCCAGGACCGGTCCGAGCTGTTCATCGGCGCCGGCGTCGACGTCTACGAGGGGATGGTGGTGGGCGAGAACGCCCGGGCCGGGGACATGGACGTGAACCCGACCAAGGAGAAGAAGCTCACCAACATCCGGACCCACGCCCACGACGAGGCGCTCCGGCTGACCCCGCCCCGCCCGCTGACCCTGGAGAGCGCGATCGAGTTCATCGGCGCCGACGAGCTGGTGGAGGTGACCCCGTCCGCGATCCGCCTGCGCAAGCGCCTGCTCGCGAAGCACGAGCGGGAACGCGAGCGCGGACGCGCCTACGACCTCGCGCGCGGGGCCGAGCGAGGCTAGCGCCCGGGCGGGTCAGCGAGGCTCGGTCAGCCGTCGGGCCTCGTGCCGCCGACCAGTGCGTCCGACCGATCCGCTCAGCGGCGCGTGGTGTGCCCGCGGACCGGCTGCGGCGGCACCCGGTAGGCGCCCGGGACCTGCGGCCGTCGCGAGGTCCCCGTCCCCGGTCGCATGGCCGGCGGCCATCGCCAGCGGACGTCGTCCTCCTCCTGGACGCCGTGCGGCCAGCCCATCTGCTCGGCGTGGAACAGGTGGGCCAGCGTCTCCGGCCCACGGGCCACCAGGAGCACGAGCCCGCCCAGGACCCCGCCGGTGATCGCCAGGGCGAGCAGCCCGCCCGCGTCCATGCCCCGATTCTGCGCGCCCCGGCAAGCCCGGCGGTAGAGGCCGACGGCACGCGAAGAGGGGGCTCGCTCAGGACCGGCGGCGGGTCACGAACGCGGTGGCCGCACCCAGGAAGCCGAGCAGGAACACGACCAGGAACGCCGACCCGGGGTCGCCCGCCGACGTCGCGGCCTCCTCGGCGGCGCTGGCCGGCCAGGCCGTCGCGAGCCCGTGGGCGAGTGCGGCGGCGAGCACGGGGGCGGTCGTCAGGCGGGAGATGCGTGACATGCGGGCCGAGTCTACCCGTCACCAGGTCGCCGTCGGGCACCGACGTACAATCCGCGGACGATGCCGATCTACCTCGACCACGCCGCCACGACCCCCGTCCGCCTCGAGGTCCGCGAGGCGATGCTGCCGTTCCTGGGCGAGGTGTTCGGCAACCCGTCGTCGGCCCACGCCTTCGGTCGCCAGGCACGCGAGGCGCTCGACGACGCCCACGAGCGGCTGGCTCGCGCGATCGGCGGCGACGCCCGCGAGGTCGTGTTCACGAGCGGCGGCACCGAGGCGATCAACCTCGCGCTCAAGGGCGCCGCCTGGGCCGGACGGGCGAAGGGCCACCGGATCGTGACCACGCCGGTGGAGCACCACGCCGTGGGGCACGCCCTGGCGCACCTCGAGAAGTTCGGCTTCGAGGTGGAGCAGGTGCCGGTGGACCGCTACGGGCGCGTGGACCCGGCGGACATCGAGCGGACGATCACCGAGCGCACGATCCTGGTCTCGGTCATGGCGGCCAACAACGAGGTCGGCACGATCCAGCCCGTGGCCGAGGTGGCGCAGGTCGTGCGCGGCCGAAAGGGCGTCCTGTTCCACGTCGACGCGGTCCAGGCCGCGCCGTGGCAGGAGATCGACGTCGAGGCGCTGGGCGCGGACCTCGTGTCGCTCGCGGCCCACAAGATCGAGGGGCCGAAGGGAACCGGCGCGCTGTGGATCCGGCGCGGGACGCACATCCTCGCCCAGCAGCACGGCGGGTCGCAGGAGCGTCATCGGCGGGCGGGCACGGAGAACGTGGCGGGCGTCGTGGGCATGGCCACGGCGTTCGAGCTCCGGGTCGCGGAGCGGGCGGTCGTCGCCGCGCGCGTTCGGGTGCAGCGGGACCGGCTCGCCGCGGCCATCGTCGTCGACGGGGTCGAGCTGACCGGCCACCCCGTGGAGCGGCTGCCCAACAGCCTGTCGGTCATCATCCCGGGAACCGACGGCGGCTCGGTCGCGCTGGCGCTGGACCTCGAGGGCGTCGCCGTGTCGACGGGCTCGGCGTGCGCCACGGGCTCCGCCGAGGTGAGCCACGTCCTGTCGGCGATGGGCTACCCGGACGAGGAGGCGCGCGGCGCGCTGCGCGTGAGCCTGGGCCGGACGACGACCGACGCCGAGATCGACGAGGCGGCGAGGGTGATCGGGTCGGTGGTCCGGCGGCTGATGGACCGGGCGCCCGCGGCGGGCCGGGTCGGGGTCGCGTCGGTCGAGGCGGCGCCGTGAGCCGGGTCCTGGTCGCGATGTCGGGTGGCGTGGACAGCTCCGTCGCCGCGGCGCTGCTCCACGAGCAGGGCCACGAGGTGGTGGGCGTCTGGATGCGCCTCCACGACGTGGCGGACGCCTACTCCGAGGTGAGGAAGAGCTGCTGCTCCGCGGACGCCGCCGACGACGCGCGCCGCGTCGCCGCCCGGCTCGGCGTCCCGTTCTACGTCCTGAACCTCGAGCGCGAGTTCGCGGCGGGCGTCATCGAGCCGTTCGTCGCGGCGTACCTCGGCGGCGAGACGCCCAGCCCGTGCGTGGACTGCAACAGCTACGTCAAGTTCGGGGCATTGCTGGGGCGCGCGCGTCACCTGTACGACTGCGAGGCGGTCGCCACGGGCCACTACGCACGCCGCGTGGTCGTGGACACGCCCGACGGCCCGCGCGCGACCCTCGCCCGGGCCGCCGACGGCGACAAGGACCAGACGTACTTCCTGTACGGCCTGCGCCAGGACCAGCTGTGGCACAGCCGGTTCCCGCTGGGCGACCTGTCGAAGCCCGAGGTGCGCGACATCGCGCGCGGCCTGGGCCTGGTGACCGCGGACAAGCCCGAGAGCCAGGAGATCTGCTTCGTGCCCGGCGGCGACTACCGCGCCGAGCTGCGGACACGCGGCGGCTGGACGCCCGCGCCGGGTCCCGTGCTGGACGCGGACGGCCGCAGGGTGGGGGAGCACGAGGGGGCCGCCGGGTACACGGTGGGCCAGCGCAAGGGGCTCAACGTGGCGCTCGGCGAGCCGCGCTACGTGTCGCGCATCGACCCCGCGACCAACGCCATCGTCCTCGGGCGGCGCGAGGACCTCGAGACCCGCGAGATCCCGCTCGATGGCGGCACGTTCGTCGCCGGCGAGCCGCCGGCCGGCCGGGACGAGCGCGGCGCGTGGCGTCCGTTCCGGGCGCAGGTCCGGATCCGGCACCGCGCCCCGCTGGTCGACGCGACCGTCCGCCCCGCCACGTCCGGCGAGCCCGCCCGCGGCGGCCGCTGGGTCGTCGAGACCGACACGCCCGTGTGGGCGATCGCCCCCGGCCAGGCCTGCGTCCTGTACGACGGCGACACCTGTCTCGGCGGCGGCCGGATCGCGCGGCCGGCGGCGGTCGTCGCGCCCGGCACGGGTGACGTCCCGCGGACCGGCAGGGCGCCCCAGCCCGTCGCCGCCCGCGGATGACCATCCCGCCGGCCCTGCCGCTCGCGCTGCTGGTGGGCCTCGCCCACACGGCGATCTACGTCTTCGTCCGGGGCAACGCCGGCGGCCGCCTCCCGCTCACGTTCCTGGCCGCGGTGCTGGGCGCGTGGGCCGGCGCCGCGATCGGCAGCCGGATCGGCCTCGACATCCTCGCCATCGGCGACTTCGGCCTGATCCCGGCCTCGATCGTCGCCTGGCTGGGGATCGGTTTCGTCGCGATCATCGCCACGCTGGGCCCCCAATCGACGAAGATGCGCTGACATGGCACCCGACGACCGCGACCCCAGGGCCGAACCCGAACCCGACCCGACCCGGATCACCGGCCCGCGCCCGCTCGGCGGCCTCGCCGACCTGGCGGAGCTGCTGGGCGGCGACACGCCCCGGTCGAGGCGGTTCCTGGGCGGCCTCGTGGTCGGGGCGCTGGTCGGCGCCGCGCTCGCGGGCGGCTCGCTCCTTCGCGGTCGAGGCAGGAGCGGCGGCCCTCGCTGAGTCGCCCCGTCCGGTGAGGCGCTGTGCTGCCTGGCAGGCAGCGATTCCGGGCCGGGGCGGTCGTTCTGCGGCTTGTGATGCCGCAACGGGCCGGGTGTCGGACCTCCAGCGGCCCGGATCGGCCAGAATCCCGTCGGATCGCGGCTCTCGAAGCCGCAGACGGGCGGCGGAGTATCGAGATCGCGGCTTCCCAAGCCGCAGGACGACCCGGCGCGGGCGGCGCGCGGACAGCATGCGCGCGGTCCGGCATTGGGCGGCGCTCCGAACCGGGGCGCAGTGCCCGGGCGCCGGCCCCCGGCCCGCCCCGAGCCGGCCCTCCCCGTTCGCTACCATTGCGGCGATGTCCGCCCCGACCACCGACTCCGTGATCCCGTACCTGCCGGCGGCCGAGATCCGCCGGCGGTTCATCGAGTTCTTCGCGGAGCGCGGCCACACCGTGGTGCCCAGCGCCAGCCTCGTGCCGGCCGGGGACCAGACGCTCCTGTTCACGAACAGCGGGATGGTCCAGTTCAAGGATGCGCTGACGGGGGTCGAGAAGCGCGAGTACACCCGTGCCGTCGACTACCAGCGCTGCCTGCGGGTGGCCGGCAAGCACAACGACTTCGAGGAGGTCGGGCGGACGCCGCGCCACCACACGCTGTTCGAGATGCTGGGCAACTGGAGCTTCGGCGACTACTTCAAGCGCGAGGCGATCCACTGGGCCTGGCAGTTCCTGACCCGTGACCTCGGGATCCCCGGCGACCGCCTGGCCGCCACCGTGTACACGACCGACGACGTCGCGCATGCCGTCTGGAAGGACGAGATCGGGCTGCCCCCGGAGCGGCTGGTCCGCTGGGGCGACTTCCCGGCGGGTGACGAGAAGAACTGGTGGCGCATGGCCGATGTCGGGCCGTGCGGCCCGTGCTCCGAGCTCCACTACGACCGCGGGGCCCACCTGTCCGAGGGCCCGCACTGCGTCCCGGACCACTCCGAGCACTGCCCGCGCTGGCTCGAGGTCTGGAACCTCGTGTTCATGGAGTTCGAGCTCCACCCCGACCGGAGCCTCACCCCGCTGCCGGCGCCCGGCGTGGACACGGGCCTGGGCCTGGAGCGCATCGCGAGCGTCGTCCAGGGCGTGACCAGCAACTACGACACGGACCTGTTCGCCCCCATCCACGCCCGGATGCGCGAGCTGCTGGGCCACGACCCCGAGGGCTTCGAGCAGGAGCGCTTCAGCTACCAGGTCATCGCGGACCACAGCCGGGCCGTGACGTTCCTGGTCGCCGACGGCGTGCTGCCGGGCAACGAGGGCCGCGGATACGTCCTGCGGCGGATCCTGCGCCGGGCGGTGCGCCATGGCCGGCTGCTGGGGCGCCACGAGCCGTTCCTGGGCGAGACCGCCAAGGTCGTCATCGACACCATGTCGGACGCGTTCCCGCACCTCGCGGAGCGCCGGTTGGAGATCCTGGGCACGATCGAGCGCGAGGAGCGCCAGTTCATCCGCACGCTCGAGGCCGGCATGACGCAGCTCGAGGAGGCGCTGATCCCGCTGACCTCGGCCGAGCGGGTCATCGGACGCCAGGCGGAGACGCTGCCGCCCGACGCGCCGGTCCTGCCCGGCGAGATCGCGTTCCGGCTCCACGACACGTACGGCTTCCCGATCGACCTCACGGTCGAGCTGGCGGCCGAATACGGCGTGCGCACGGACCTGGCTGCCTTCCAGGACGCGCTGGCCGAGCAGCGCGAGCGCAGCCGCGCGGGGACGAAGGCGGACCTGTCGCGGCAGGCGGAGCTCGCGTCCCTGTACAACGCGCTGCTGGGGCGCCTCGGTGCGAGCGAGTTCCTGGGCTACGAGACCACGACCGCCGACGCGCGCGTGGTCGCGATCCTGCGCGACGGCATCGAGTACGAGACGCTCGAGGCGGTCCCCGAGATCGAGCTCCGCGCCGAGGCGGCGGCCAGCGCCGAGCTGATCCTCGACCGGACGCCGTTCTACGCGGAGAGCGGCGGCCAGGTGGCCGACCTGGGCGTGCTCGTCGCGGCACCCGGCGACGCGCCGGTGGCGTGGCAGGTCAGGTCGAGCGGCGACGGACGCCCCTCGGTGGGGATCGGCGACCGGGCGGCCGAGCCGCTGTTCGAGGTCGAGGACGTCCAGCGCGTGGCCGGCACGCAGGCCGCCGGGCTCACGGTCCACCGCGGCACGCTCCGTGGCCGGGTGGCGGTCGGCGACCGCGTCCTCGCAGTGGTCGATCCCGAGCGCCGCGCGCACACGATGCGCAACCACACGGGCACGCACGTGCTCCACCGCGCGCTGCGCAACGTGGTCGGCGAGCGGGCGCGCCAGGCGGGATCGCTCGTCCACCCGGACTACCTGCGCTTCGACTTCCCGTTCGACCGGGCGCTGAGCGAGGGCGAGCAGCGCGAGATCGAGCGGGAGGTCCGCCGGATCGTCCGCGAGGACCTCCCGGTGTCGGTCGAGTGGATGACCATGGCCGAGGCCCAGGCCGCGGGCGCCGACGCGTTCTTCGACGAGAAGTACGGGGAGCGGGTGCGGACGATCCGGGTCGAGGGGTTCAGCCACGAGCTGTGCGGCGGCACCCACTGTCGCGCCTCGGGCCAGATCGGCAACTTCGTGATCACCGGGGAGCGGAGCATCGGGTCCGGGATGCGCCGGATCGAGGCCGTGACCGGCGCCGCCGCGGACCGCCTGATGGACGAGCGGTTCGCCGTCCTGGAGCGTGCCGCCGCGGCGGTGGGCGCCCGCACGCCCGAGGCCGTCCCGGAGCGGATCGCCGCGCTCCAGGACGAGCTGCGCGAGACGAAGCGGCGGCTCAAGGCGGGCGTGGCGGGAGACGGCCGGCCGAAGCCCGGCGACCTGGCGGCGAGGGCCGAGGAGGTCGCGCCCGGCGTGCGGTTCGTGGGCGCGGCCCTGGACCTCGACTCGGTCGACGCGCTCAAGGGCTTCGCCAAGGACGTCCGCGGCTCGCTGCCCAGCGGCGTCATCGCGCTCGGCCTCGACGCGGACGAGCCGCAGCTGTTCGTCACGGTCAGCGACGACCTCGTCGCGCGTGGCATCGCCGCCGGCCCGCTCGTCCAGGGGGCCGTGACGGCGATCGAGGGACGTGGCGGAGGCCGCCCGGAGATGGCCCAGGGAAAGGGCACGCGCCGCGAGGGGCTCGGGGATGCGATCGCGGCCGTGCGCGCCGCGGCGGCTGCCCGCGCCGGGGCGGCGTGAGCCCCTCGCCCGGCCAGGCGGGCGGGGCGGCCTGATGTCCTTCCTGCGCCGCATCTGGAGCCGTGACGAGGAGCCGGCGCTGGCCGCCTGCACCGCGCTGGACATCGGCACGGAGTTCGCGAAGGCGCTGGTGTTCGAGATCGACGACGCGGGACACGGCACCGTTCGGGGCGTCGGCCGCAAGCGCCAGGGCCTGTCGCACATGCAGTCGGCGTCGGTGGCCGACATCGCCGCCGTCGTCGACAACTGCGCGGTCGCGCTCCAGGAAGCCGAGGAGATGGCCGGCTTCCGCCCCACCCAGGTCGTCATCGGCATCGCCGGCGAGCTGGTCAAGGGGTTCACCACGACGCTGACCCAGGAGCGCAAGAAGCCCGAGCTGCCGATCTCCGACGGCGAGCTCGTCAAGCTCATCGACAGCGTCCAGCGCCAGGCGCTCCACGAGGCCGAGCGCTCGATCACCTGGGAGACCGGCCTGCCGCACGTGGACGTCAGGCTCGTCCACAGCGCGATCGTCGGCGCCTCGATCGACGGCTACGGCCTGAGCAACCCGGTGGGCTTCCAGGGCCGGCACGTCAAGATCGGGATCTTCAACGCGTTCGCGCCGCTGGTCCACCTGGGCGCGCTGCAGACCGTCGCCAGCCAGCTGGACCTCGAGCTGCTGGAGATCGTGGCCGAGCCGTACGCCGTGGCGCGCGTCCTGGGCGCCGAGCACGTCCGCCAGGCCGGTGCCCTGTTCATCGACATCGGCGGCGGCACCACGGACATCGCGCTCGTCCGGCAGGGCGGCATCGAGGGCACGCGGATGTTCGCGCTCGGCGGCCGCGCGTTCACGAAGTCGATCGCGGACCGCCTGGACCTGCCGTTCCCGCGCGCCGAGTCGCTCAAGGTCGACTATGCGCGGGGGCTGGAGATCGAGCAGCGCGAGGCGGTGGCGGAGATCGTCGGCGACGACGTGGCCGTCTGGGCGGCCGGCGTGGAGCTGGTGATGGAGGAGCTGGCCGCCGGCGAGATGCTGCCCTCGCGCGTGTACCTGTGCGGCGGCGGCTCGCGGCTGCCGGAGACCCGCGAGGCGCTCCAGGCGGAGCGGTTCTGGAAGCGCCTGCCGTTCGCCCGCCCGCCCGAGGTCGCGATCATGTCGCCCGACCAGGTGGAGGCGGTCACCGACGAGACCAAGCTGCTCGTGGACCAGCAGGACGTGCCACCGCTGGGCCTCGCCTATCAGGCGATCGAGCTCCACACCTCCGAGGACCCGCTCGACGCCGCGCTGCGCCGGGTCCTGCGCGCGATGAAGGTGTGACGCCGTGACCTGCGACCCGCGACCGGCGGACCAGGGCTCGGCGGGGTAGGCTCGCGGCTGATGGCGACGATCATCTACCTCGACGTCGAGGACGAGATCACCTCCGCGGCGACCCGCATCCGGTCCGCGAGCGACACGCGCGTGGCGCTGGTGCTGCCGTTCGGCTCCCGGCTGGCGACGTCGCGGATCAACTTCCGGCTGCTCGCCCGCGAGGCGATGGTCAACGGCAAGCGGCTGGACCTCGTCGCGCCCGACGCGTCGGCGCGGGCCCTGGCGGCCTCGGCGGGGCTGCCGGTGTTCGCCTCGGTCGTCGAGTACGAGGCCGCGCTCGAGGGCCGTGACGCGATGCCGGCCGGGCCGTCGGACGCGGAGCCATCCGGGACCACGACGACGGGTGCCGGCGCCGCGGCGGCGGCCGCGACGGGGCTCGCCGCCGGGCGGGCGGAGGCCGCGCCCGCCGCGGGAACCGGCGACACCGCCCGGGCCGTGTCCGCGGCGCGCCCGCGCCCCCCGTCGCGGGACCGCGAGCCGGCGGAGCTCGACGACACCGCCCCGTTCGACGACGTCGCGCCCGGCCGACCTCGCGGCGAGCCGCGCGTCGTCCACGCCCCCCGCCGCCGGCGCATCGGCGCCGGCGTCATCGCGGGGTTCGGGATCCTGGTGCTCGCCGTCGGGATCGCCGGCGTGGCGGCCTGGCTGCTGCTGCCCAGCGCCGAGATCACGGTCACGCCCCGCATCGAGCCCATCGGCCCCATCTCGCTCACCGTCCGCGCCGACCCCGAAGCCACCGCCGTGGACGCGGACCTGGGCATCATCCCGGCCCAGACGCTGACCGTGCCCGTGACCGCGTCGGCCGAGTTCCCGGCGACGGGCAAGCGCGTCGTGGAGACCGCGGCCGGCGGTGGCGTGCGCTGGACCAACTGCGACCCCAGTGCCTCGTACACCATCCCGCGCGGGACCACGGTCCGGACCCGGAGCGGGATCGCGTTCAAGACGGACGAGGAGGTGTTCCTGCCCGTCGCCGAGCTGTCCGGCACGCCTCCCAACCTCGACGTCAAGTGCCAGACCAGCGAGGTTGCGGTGACCGCGGTCGAGCCCGGCACGGCCGGCAACGTGGACGCCGGCACGATCCGCGTGATCCCCGCCCGGTACAACCGCAACCTGCTCAGCGTCACCAACCCGGCGCCGACCAGCGGCGGCACCCGCGAGGAGTTCAAGCGGGTCGCCCAGAAGGACATCGATGCCGCGCTCGAGCAGCTGGGCCTCGACATCCAGGAGCAGTTCGCCACGGCGCTCGAGGACGGCGCCGGTGCCCCGCCCGGCACGACCGTGTTCCCGGACACCGCCGCGCTCGGTGAGCCCGCGCCGACCGTGGACCCCGCGACGCTCCTGGACCAGGAGGTCGAGGCGTTCACCCTGGGCGTCACGGCCACCGGCACCGTGCTTGCGGTGGACGCCTCGCCCGTGGAGGCGATCGCCGAGGCCAGGCTCCAGGGCTCGGTGGACGGCGGCTACACCCTCGTCGACGACTCGATCGAGGTCACGGTCGGGGAGGGGAGCGTGGTCGGCGGCGTCGTGACCTTCCCGGTCGACGGGTCCGCGAAGCAGGTCCGGCCGGTCGACGGCGAGGCGCTCCGGCGCCAGGTGCTGGGCCTCGGCCGCGAGGAGGCGATCGCCGCGCTGACCCCGTACGGCGAGGTGGATCTCGTCCTGTGGCCGGACTGGGTGGCGGCCGTGCCCAGCCTCGAGCAGCGCGTGACGCTCACCGTCGGGGACCCGGTCGAGGTCCCGCCGGGCGAGGGTCGGGTACCATCCGGCTGATGTCCACCCATCGAACCGCGAACCCGGCCGACGGGCCGCGCGCCCGCGCCCGGTGAGCCGGCTCCTCGGCGTCGACCTGGGGGAGCGGCGGATCGGCCTCGCGATCGCGGATGCGGGCATCGACATCGCCCGCCCCCTGGCCACGGTCAACCGTGTCGCCACGCTCGACGGCGACGTCGCCCGGCTGGCGGCCGTGTGCCGCGAGCAGGACGTCACCGAGCTCGTGGTCGGCCTGCCGATCGAGGCGAGCGGCGTCGAGGGCCCCATGGCCGAGGCGGCCCGCGCCTGGGCGGCGGCCGTCGGCGAGCGGCTCGGCTTGCCGGTCACGATGCGCGACGAGCGCCTGAGCTCGTTCGTCGCCGAGCAGCGGCTGGGCCGGATGTCGCGCGGCCGGTCGGGCGGCCCGCCGTCACGAACCCAGCGCAACGCCCACCGCGCGCGCATCGATCGCGAGGCCGCGGCCGTCATCCTCCAGGACGAGTTGGACGCGAGGCGGACGGCCGGCACGCGGGAGGAGCGATGAGCGTCAGGGACGGTCGCGGCGCACGGGAGCCCGGCGTCACGCCGGATGCCCCGTCGGCGCGCCGGGCGAACCCCTACGCCCGGACCGGGCGCTACGGTCGCGGCCCCGGCGACCAGCGCCGCTACGAGCGCTACGGCAACCCGCACGGCGGCCTGTGGGGCCTGGCCCGGTTCGTGCTGTTCCTCGTCGTCCTGGGCGTCGTCGTCCTGGTGACCATGGCCACCGTCGCCCGGCCGCTGGTGCGGGCCGTCGTCGTGCCCTGGGCCGAGGGCAACCCGGCCGCGCTTCGGATCGGGTTCGTCGAGGACCTCGTGCGCGAGGACCTGGGTGCCGCGCTCACCGCGCCGGCCAGCGATGACCCCACCCGCGTGGAGTTCACCGTCGACGCCGGGGACACGCCCGTGACGCTCGCGCCGCGCCTGCTGGAGGCCGGGATCATCAAGAGCGAGCGGGCGTTCCTGTTCCAGGCCCGGATCACGGACCTCACGCCCAAGCTCAATGCCGGTGACTTCGACCTCGCGCTGAACATGACGCCGGCCGAGGTCGTGGACGGGCTCGTCCGCAACCGGATCGAGCTGCGCACGATCAACGTGACCTTCCGCGAGGGGCTGCGCCTGGAGCAGATGACGGCCCTGCTGGTGACCAAGCTGCCGGCGTCGAAGGTCGACCCCGAGGCGTTCTACAACCTGGTCACGAAGCCCACCGACGCCCTGCTCGGCGACTACCCGTGGCTGCTGGACGAGACCGTCCGCCCCAAGGGCGCCACGCTCGAAGGCTTCCTGTACCCGGCGACCTACACGCTGCGGGTCGACCCCATCGAGCCCACCACCGCCGACGACCTCGTGCGGATGATGCTGGACGCGTTCATCGACCGGGTGGGCGAGGAGCGGCTCGACGTCCCGGCGTCGCGCAAGCTGACCTTCTACCAGGTGCTGATCCTTGCCTCGATCGTGGAGCGCGAGGCCGTCCTGGACGAGGAGCGCCCGCTGATCGCCGGCGTGTACCAGAACCGGATCGACCGCGTCGTGAGCGTGAAGCACGGCCTGCTCCAAGCGGACCCCACGATCATCTACGCCGTGGACACCGTGAAGCTCGGGACCTACAGCCCGGACTGGGCGCAGTACGTGTTCTGGACGGTCCCCGAGGGCGGGATCAGGGACCAGCAGCTCCCCGAGCGGCTCGCAGGCTTCAACACCTACCTCGTCCGCGGGCTGCCGCCGTCGCCGATCGCGACGCCGTCGGTCGCGTCGATCGACGCCGCGCTCGCCCCGGACACCAAGAGCAAGTACACGTATTTCGTGGCCATCCCCGACGGCGGCGGCGCACACGACTTCAGCAAGAGCCTCGCGGAGCACGAGCAGAAGCTCCGCAAGTATGGGTACTAGCTCGTGACGTTGGGTCGCGTGGCCACCTTGCCGCGCCCCGCCGACTTTGCCCCGCCGCCGGACGCGGCGACCCGCCGCCGGTGGCTCGAGGCGGACCGGGAGCACCGGCCCGGCCGGCTGGCCGCCCTCCGGGCGCGGATGGCCACCGAGGGCGTCGACGCCTACTTCGGCGTGAAGCGCGAGCACATGCGCTGGCTCACCGGGTTCACGCTCGCCGAGGGCGAGGACCGGGTGGCGGGGCACTCGGGCCAGTTCCTCGTGGGCGGCGACGAGGTCGTCGTCCTCACGGATTCGCGGTACACGATCCAGGCGCGGCGGGAGGCGCCGGACGCGACCGTGGACGAGATCGGCTACGACCTGCCGGGCGCCTGGCCGCGGCTGCTGGAACGCGTGGGGGCGACGCGGGCGGCCGTCGAGGCGGACGCCGTGTCGCACGCGCTGTGGCGGCGCCTGGCCGAGGCGTCGCCGGACGCGGAGCTGGTGCCCGTGGACGGCTGGCTGGAGGCGCTGCGGGCGATCAAGACCGACGACGAGGTGGAGCGGATCGCCGCCGCCTGCGGCGTGGCGGATCGGGCCCTGGCGACGCTGCTGCCGGAGGTCCGCCCGGGCGTCACCGAGCACGACCTCGCGTTGCGGCTCGAGTGGCTCATCCGCACCGGCGGCGCGGAGGCGCTCGCGTTCGACGTCGCCTGCCTCGCCGGCCCCGAGGCCGCGCTGCCCCACGGCTCGCCCGGTGACCGCCCGGTGCTCGCGAACGCCGTGCTGCTGTTCGACTTCGGCGCGCAGGTGGAGGGCTACCGGAGCGACATGACCCGGACCCTGTTCGTGGGCGAGCCCACGGCCCGGGATCTCGAGCTCTACGCGCTGGTCGCGCGGGCCCAGCAGGCGGCGATCGACGCGCTCGCGGCGTCCGAGGAGCGGACGCTCGGGCGGGGCGGCTGGCTGATCTCCGGCCGGGCGGCGGACGCGGCCGCCCGTGACGTCATCGAGGCCGCCGGCCACGGCGCCCACTTCGGCCACGGCACCGGCCACGGCATCGGCCTCGCGACGCACGAGGAGCCGCGGCTGTCGAAGGCGGGCTCGGAGGACTCGCTGCCCAGCCCCACGGTGTTCTCCGTGGAGCCCGGCGTGTACCTGGAGGGCGAGACCGGGATCCGGATCGAGGACCTCGTCCGCCTCGACGTCACCCGCGGCCTGGTCGAGCGGCTGACCCGGTTCCCGCGCGAGGTGATCGCGCTGCCCGCTTGACAGCGTCTCGGCGCGCGGCTCCGGAAGCCGCGATTCCCGGCCCCGTGGCCGCGCGTGCGGCTTCTCATGCCGCGGAATGCCGCCGAAGGACCCCCATGACCCCTTGAAGCGGTCGATCGCGGCTTCGGGAGCCGCAGGGGAGGCTGGCAGCCTCTGGATCGCGGCTTCGGAAGCCGCGCGAGCGCCGTGCGGGCGTGCCACCCTGCCTCGCCACGCGACGGCCCGCCGGCAGGGCCGGCTCGGGCGGCACCGGCGGCGGCCTCTGGTACGATCCGCGCCGACACCCACAGCGTCACGGCGCCGGGCCACCGCATGTCGTCGCGGGCCCGAGGCGCGCCACCCTGGAGCACCAGCCCGACATGATCAGCACCGGCGAGCTGCGCAAGGGCGTCGTCATCGAGCTTGACGGCGACCTGTGGCAGATCCTCGACTACCACCACATCAAGATGGGCCGCGGCTCGGCCCAGGTCCGGATCAAGCTGCGCAACGTCAAGAAGGGCAGCACGGTCGAGAAGTCGTTCCAGGCCGGCGACCGCTGGCCGCGCGCCCAGATCGACCGGCGCCCGGTGCAGTACCTGTACCGCGACGGCGACGACCTCCACTTCATGGAGACCGAGTCGTACGAGCAGTTCAGCCTGCGTGCCGAGACGCTCGATGACGCGGTGCCCTACCTCAAGGAGGGCATGACGCTCGACCGGACGAGCTACCAGGGCGAGACGCTGGGCGTCGAGCTCCCGGTCACGGTGGACCTGCTGGTCGCCGAGACGGAGCCCGGCTTCGCCGGCGACACGGCCCAGGGCGCCCGCAAGAACGCCACCATGGAGACCGGGCTCGTCGTGACCGTGCCGCTGTTCGTCAACGAGGGCGACACGCTGCGCATCGACACCCGCACCGGCGAGTACCAGACCCGCCTCTGATCGCGTCACACCGCCCCGTGCCCGCGGGTCCAGTGCTCGACACGAGCCTGGAGCAGCACCGGGAGGATCGGGATGCGCGTGCTGACCGCCACCGCCGCGGCGATCGCCCTCGCCGTTGCCGGGTTGGGCGCACCGCCGGCCGCACGGGCGGACCATCATCCGGCCGTCATCCCGTCGGACTTCAACGGCGACGGGTATCCGGACCTCGCCGTCGGCATGCCGCGCGAGGCCGCCCCAGACGGCACGCGCTGGTTGGGCAGGGTCGTGGTCCTGTACGGCTCGCCCGACGGACTGTCGACGCGAGGCAGCCAGTCGTGGTCGGCGTCGACCCCGGGCCTGCCGGCGCCACCCGCGGCTCACGTTCGCGAGTTCGGCGTCGCGCTCACGACCGCCGACTTCGATGACGATGGCTTCGCCGACCTCGCGATCGCCGCCTCATACCGCGACCCGGGGTTCGACGAGCGGCGGGGCGTGTGGCTGCTGTACGGCGGTCCGGACGGCCTCACAGCGGACGGCAGCCAGCTACGCGAGGGCGACATCGAAGGCTCGCCGGGCTCGCTCGGGCTCGCGCTGGCCGCCGTCGACGTCGATGGTGACGGGTACCCGGACCTGCTCGCGGGTGCCGGCGCCTGGACGAGCGGCATGGGGCGGACGGCGACGGTCGTCGCCCTGTCGGGTGGACCCGACGGCGTCGCGGAGGTGGCCCGGCGCCTGCTGAGCGTGGACTCGATCTACGCGGGGGTCATGGCGCTCGCCGCCGGCGATCTCGACGGCGACGGGACCGGTGATGTCGTCATGGGGCTGGATGGCAGGAATCCGGGCGGCACGGTGCACGTCGCGTACGGGGCTCGCTCGACCGCGACCGCGCCGCGCGTCGAGACGTGGGGCCAGGAGTCGCCGGGGATCGTGGAGTCGGGTGCAGGCGACCTCGAGCTCGACGAGTTCGGGACCGAGCTCGCGATCGGCGATTTCGACGGCGACGGGTTCGGCGACCTCGCGGTCGGCGTGCCGGCCGAGGACCTGGGCGACCGGGACTGTGGTCACGACTCGTGGGGCGATCCCCTGGCGCCCTACGGCTTCTGCGACCAGGGCGCCGTGCATGTCATCCGCGGCTCGGCCGCCGGCCTCACGGCCGAGGGCGACCGCCTCTGGACGCAGGCGAGCCGGGGCGTCCCGGGGCGCGCGGGCGCCGGGCACCGGTTCGGGACGACCCTCGTCGCCGGCGACTTCGATGCCGACGGCTTCGCGGACCTCGCGGTCGGCGCACCGGACGAGAGGCTGCCCGGGGGCGCGGGCGAGGAGCGATGGCGGGCAGGCTCGGTCACGGTCCTCTACGGTGGGCCCCGCGGCCTCGGCGCATCGCGGGCGCGGCGATGGACGCAAGACACGCTCGGGGTCCCGGGTCCGGCCGTCGCGGGCGACCGCTTCGGCTCCGCGTTGACGGTCAGCGCCGGGAGGTTCGACCGGCCGTCGGACCTCGCGATCGGCATCCCCGGCGACCGGGTCCGGGGCGCGCGGGCGGCCGGGATGATCGTCGTGCTGCCGGGCAGCCGCTCCGGGCTGCTCTCGGCCGGAGCGACGGCGTGGTCGCAGTCGACGCCGGGCGTCCCGGGGCAATCGGAGCGCGACGACGAGTTCGGCTCTGTGCTCGCCCGGTAGTCCGAGGCGGTCATTCGCACCCGGTCGCGGTCGCGCTTCCGGTCGCCGTCGCGCTTCCGGTCGCCGGGAGACGCAACGGTCGCACGATGCGAAGAGGTGGTCGCTGGGCGCCCGATTCGTTGCGCACGACCGGCTCGCGGTGCGACGAACGCGGCGCCGGGCGACCGACCCGTCTCGCGGTGCGCTCGTTGGGTCGCTGGGCGACCGGCCCGGCGTTGAAGCAAGGAACGGATCCGGCGCTGGCACGCGACCGGCGACCGGCCCGGAGCTGGCACGCGACCGGGCCCGGCGCGGCGGCGCGCGCCACGACTACGGCACGAGCCGGGCGAGCCCTCCGGTCAGCACGAGGTTGAGCAGCACCACGGCCAGCGAGGCCACCAGCGCCGTCGTGAGCACGGGCCGCCGCATCGACGTTGCGTGGAGGCCGGTCGCATCCGCGCCCAGGGAATCCCGGAACCGCGCCAGCGGCTCGGCCCAGGCCGGGTCCATGTCGGCGACCCGCGCCTGGCTCGCGACCCAGGCCACCATGCCCTCGGCCTCGCGGCGCGCGGGATCTCCGGGCGGGCCGACTGCCTCGGCCAGCGCCGACAGCTCATCGATCGGCGCCCCGCGCCCCGCTTTCCAGTCGATGTCGGCGGCCGCGGCCGCGCTGCGGAACCGGTCCAGCGGCGTCTCGACCGGGAGGCGCGCGGCCGCGGATCGCGCCTCGTCCAGCCGGCCGAGATGCGCCAGCAGCTCCACCCGGAAGCGCCGCGCGGCGTCCGTGTCCGGCGCCGTCGCCAGCCACTGCTCCATCGCGGCCCCTCGCGTCGGAACCGGGGAGCCGGACGCGGCGCGGAAGTCGGCGACGGCGCCCCGCCCGATCCAGTGGAACGCCTCGGCCGCGGGACGGATCGAGGCGGGGATCCAGCGCACCTCGAGCTCGGTGCCCAGGATCGCGCCGGCCGCGACCGCGAGCAGCGAGGCGAGGGGCACGGTGGGGACGAAGGTCGAGACGGCCAGGCCGCCCACCAGGCCGAGCACCAGGCTCGGCCCCACCTCGCCGTACCGCGTCCTCGCCAGCAGGGCCCGGCTGAGCGCACCGGTCTGGTGCGAGCCGGGTCGCCCGGCCGGGGCGAGCGGGTCGGGCAGCGGCACCGGGTCCGGCCGGGCGGCGACCAGCGCCGCCACGATCAGCGGGATCGCGCCCGCGAGGAAGGCCGCCGTCGTCACCAGCGGCGCGTGGTCCGCGCCCGCGACCAGGTCCGCCAGGTGGATCCCGAACACCAGCGTCCAGGGCGCGGCGGCACCGGCGGCGTACAGGGCGGCCGCGCGCCGGCGACCGGCGAACCCGAGCACCACCACCGGCGCGATCGCGATGGCGAGCGACAGCATCGCGAGCAGGGCCCCGCCCGCCGACGGAGCCTGCTGGAGCTGGCCGATCGTGGCGGTGGCGCCGATGCCCAGGCTGAGCCCGAAGCCGGCGGCCATCAGCGCGGTCGCCGGCAGCGTCGACCGCCCGACGTGGTGGGCGAGGAGCCCGTAGGCGTAGCCGGCGGCAACCGCGAGCGGCGACAGGACCGAGACGGCGGCGAGGATGGCCGGGAGGGAATCGGCGAGCATCAGGCGCAAGGGTAGGGGACGGGCGATGCCCGTTCGACCGCCCGTCGGTACCATCCGTCCATGCGCCGCCCGGCTCGCCGTTGACCCGCTCCACGGATCCCACGCTGCCCGGTTGGGACGCCGTGCCCGCCGACGAGGAGGCGCCCGCCCGCCGTCCCGTGACCCCCGCCGGCACGTTCGGGCTCCGCGTCCGCACCGTGACCGAGGTGACGCGGGCCGTCCGCGATCGCGTCCGCTCCGACGAGGGGCTGCGCGACGTGTGGGTCGAGGGCGAGGTCGGGCGGGTCACGGTGAGCACCGCCGGTCACGCCTACTTCACGCTCAAGGACGCGCGCGCCCAGCTCCAGTGCGTGTGGTTCCGAGACGACCGGGCGCGCTCGGCGTTCCAGCCCCAGACGGGCCTCCAGGTCATCGCCCACGGCCGGATGGACCTGTTCGAGCCGCAGGGCGCGCTCCAGCTGTACGTGGACGCGCTGCAGCCGTCGGGGTTCGGCGACCTCGCGGTCCGGTTCGAGCAGCTCAAGGCGGCCCTGGCGGCCGAGGGCCTGTTCGACACCCCGCGCAAGCGGCCACTCCCACCGCGCCCGCGCACGATCGCCGTCGTCACCTCCCCGACGGGCGCGGTGTGGCGGGACGTGTGCAACGTGCTTGCCCGGCGCTGGCCGCTGGCCCGGGTGCTGCTCGTCGCCTGCCAGGTCCAGGGCGAGGGAGCGCCCGCGAGCATCGTGGCGGCGTTGCGTCGCCTCGAGCGCTGGATCGCGCAGGCCGATGCGGAGGACCGCGCCGCCCACGCCCCCGAGGTCACCATCCTCGCCCGGGGCGGCGGCTCCCTCGAGGACCTGTGGTCGTTCAACGACGAGCGCGTGGTGCGGGCGGTCGTGGCGCACCCGGTGCCGCTGGTGTGCGGCGTGGGCCACGAGACGGACGTCACGCTCGCCGACTTCGCGGCGGACGTGCGCGCGCCCACGCCCTCGGCCGCCGCGGAGCTGGTGGTGCCGGACCGGATCGAGGCCGTCGGGCTCGTCCGCGCGATGGCCCGGCGTGCGGAGGCGGCCGCCGGCCGTCGTGTCGCCACGGCCGCTCGCGACATGGAGGCCGAACGGCGGGCGCTCGGCCGCCTCGAGCCGCGGGCGCAGCTCGCCGCCTCGCGCGAACGGGTGGGCCTGCTGCTGGACCGGGGCGCCCGCGTGCTGGACGCGCGGCTCGCGTCGGCGGCACGCGAGCTGGAGCGCAGCGCGGCGCGCGGACCGCGGGCGCTGGAGGCCAGGCTCTCGGCCGCCGCCGCCGGCCTCGCGACCGCGACCGCCTCGCTGGCCGCGCTCGGGCCGCAGGCGACGCTCGATCGTGGCTACGCGATCGTCCGGCGCACCGCCGACGGCACCATCGTGCGGGAGCCGGCCGCCGCCGCCGCGGGCACGGCGCTCGAGATCGCGCTGTCACGCGGCACGCTCGCCGCCACGAGCGGCGGCCCCGCCGCGTCAGATCCCCGGACGCCCGGCTGAGCGAGACCCTCGCTATGATCGTCGCCGGCCCGCGCGGGGCCGGCCCTCAGGAGGACCACGAGTGACGGACGCCACCGGAGCCGCCGGCACCGCCCCCGGCACCGCCCCCGACGCGGCGTTCGACGCCGGCATCGCGGAGCTCCCGTACGACGACGCGTTCGCCGAGCTCCAGCGGGTGGTCGCCGCGCTCGAGTCCGGCGGCCAGTCGCTGGAGGCGACGATCACGCTCTACGAGCGGGCCGTGGCCCTCCAGCGGCGCTGCGAACGCCTCCTGGCCGAGGCGGAGCTGCGCGTCCAGCAGTTGATGGCCCGGCCCGGCGGCGGGCTGGCGGCGGTGGACGTCCGGCCCGAGGACGCCGCCGAGGAGTAGGGGGACCCTTCCCCATCATGCTACCATCCGGTATCGAATTATCCGGAGCCACCACCCCCGACAGGAGCACCCGTTCCGTGCCCATCCTCGACCGTCTCCAGGACCCCGCGGAGCTCCGCGGCATGTCGGAGCCGGAGCTCGCGCAGCTCGCGGCCGAGATCCGGGAGACGATCATCCGGACCGTCGCGGTGACCGGGGGACACCTGGGCTCGTCGCTGGGCGTGGTCGAGATCACGATCGCCCTCCACCGCCTGCTGGAGTCGCCGCGCGACCGGATCGTGTGGGACACCGGGCACCAGGCGTACGCCCACAAGCTCCTGACCGGCCGCCTGGGGCGGTTCCACACGCTGCGCCAGATCGACGGGATCGGCGGGTTCCCGCGCCGGACGGAGTCGCCGCACGACGTGTTCGACGGCGGGCACGCCGGCACCGGCCTGTCCGTCGCGCAGGGGCTGGCCACCGCGCGCGACCTGCGCCACTCGATGGAGCGGGTCGCGGTCGTCGTCGGGGACGCGGCGCTCCTGTCGGGGCTGTCGCTCGAGGCGCTCAACGACATCGGGCACCGCCAGACCCAGCTGCTGATCGTGCTCAACGACAACGAGATGTCGATCAGCCCGTCGGTGGGGGCGCTGTCGAAGTACCTGTCCGAGATCAAGCTCTCGGTCGCCTGGCGCCAGAGCAAGACGTTCTGGGACGGCGTCACCGAGCGGATCCCGATCGTCGGGACCCGGCTCGTGGAGCTGTCGCGCCGGTTCCGCCAGTCGGTCGTGTCGTTCGCCCAGCCGGGCCAGCTGTTCGAGGACCTGGGGATCACCTACATCGGCGTGATGCCCGGCCACGACCTGCGGCTGCTCGAGG
The DNA here is from genome assembly GCA_040755495.1 of Chloroflexota bacterium. Taxonomy (GTDB): domain Bacteria; phylum Chloroflexota; class Limnocylindria; order Limnocylindrales; family CSP1-4; genus CAIXZV01. Next base: position 22,471 of record JBFMAT010000007.1, on the reverse strand, counting down.
AGACGTTCCGCCGGGCGCTGGCGCTCAACGGTCCGGTCATCGTCCACGTCCGGACGCAGAAGGGGAAGGGCTACCGCCCGGCCGAGAAGGACCAGGAGTCGTTCCACGGCGCCGCGCTGCCGCCGATCACGCTGGCGCCGTCCACCGACGCCCACGACCGCCTGGGGGCCCTCAACGGGTCCGGCAACGGCGAGTCGATGGCCTCGGCCGCCGCGGGCGGGGCGCCGCTCACGCTGTCGCGCGACGCGGAGGACGGGGCGCCGCCGTCGGCGTCGGTGATGGCCGACCGCCGGACGCCCGCCCACAACGCCGAAGGGGCGCCCGAGCCGCCCGCCGCGCCGGCCGCCGCGGGTGCGGCGAAGAAGACCCCCAACTACACGGCGTTCTTCTCCGCGGAGCTGGTCGCGCTCGGCGCCACGGACCGCCGGATCGTCGCGATCACCGCCGGCATGCCCACCGGCACGGGCCTCGCCCGGTTCCAGCAGGCGTACCCCGAGCGGTTCATCGACGTGGGCATCGCCGAGCAGCACGCGGTCACGCTCGCCTCGGGCCTCGCCCTGGCGGGGATGCGCCCGGTGGTGGCGCTGTACTCGACGTTCCTCCAGCGGGCGTTCGACCAGACCGTCCACGACGTGTGCCAGAACGACGTGCCGGTGCTGCTGGCCGTGGACCGCGCGGGCCTCGTGGGCGAGGACGGGACCAGCCACCAGGGCATGTTCACGCTGCCCGCCCAGCGCCAGCTGCCCCATCTCGTCATCGCCAGCCCGCGCGACGAGCAGGAGCTCCGCGCGCTGCTGCGGACGGCGCTCGCCCAGGACCACCCGTTCGCGCTCCACTACCCGCGCGACGCCGGGTTCGGGGTCGAGGCGCGGGACCCGGCGCCGGTCCCCGTGGGTCGGGGCGAGGTCCTGCGCGAGGGCCGCGACCTGCTGTTCGTCGCCTTCGGGCCGATCGTCCAGCGGGCGCTCGAGGCCGCCGACGCGCTGGCCGCGGACGGCTGGTCCGTGGGCGTGATCAACGCCCGGTTCGCGAAGCCGCTGGACCGGCAGCTGATCCTCGACCAGGCCCGTGGCAAGCGGCTGGTCGTGACGTTCGAGGAGAGCGTGGTGACCGGCGGCTTCGGGTCCGGCGTGCTCGAGGCGTTCGAGGAGGCGCGGCTGGCCGACCCCGCGTACCGCGACATCCCGGTCCGCCTCGTCGGCATCCCGGGCGACCGGTTCGTGGACCACGGCGCGGTCACCGACCTGCGCCGCCTGATCCGGCTGGACGTCCCGGGTCTGGTCGCCCAGGTGCGCGAGGCGGCCGACCAGCTGCGCCTCGTGCCGGGCGAGCGTGCCGTGGCCCCGGCCGCGGCCAGGACGCGGCGCGCCCGCGGCTGACCCGCCGACCGCCGACCGCCGACCGCCGGTCCCGTCCCCTCGGCGGGGACCGCCCGGCGCCGTCCGCGGGCCCTTGACGCGGCGATAAGCCCGGGCGATGCGGCCTGTGCCACGATAGGCGCGATGGGCGCCGCCACCGCGAAACGGATCCGCCTCGACCAGCTCCTCGTGGAGCGTGGGCTCGCGCCCACGCGCAGCCGGGCGCAGGCGCTCGTGCTCGCGGGCAAGGTGCGCGTGGGGGCGGGGGATGGCGCGCGCCACGACCTCAAGTCCGGCGACCTCGTGGACGCCGCGGCGGACGTCGCGGTCGCCGCGGGTCGCGAGTGGGTCAGCCGGGGAGCGCACAAGCTGGTCGCGGCGCTGGACGCGTTCGGCATCGACCCCGCCGGGCTCGTGTGCGCCGACGTGGGCGCGTCCACCGGCGGGTTCACGGACGTGCTGCTCGCCCGCGGGGCCGCCCGCGTGTATGCGATCGACGTCGGCTACGGGCAGCTGGCCGAGCGGCTGCGCGGGGACCCCCGGGTGGTCTCGATGGAGCGCGTCAACGCGCGGACGCTGGACCCGGGCACGCTGCCGGAGGCCGTGGACCTCGCCGTCGTGGACGTCTCGTTCATCTCGCTCGGGCTCGTCCTGGGCCCGATCCGCTCGATCCTGCGGGGCGGGCGCGGCCCGGTCATCGCGCTCGTCAAGCCGCAGTTCGAGGCGGGCCGCGCGGACGCGAGGGGTGGCGTGGTCCGCGACCCGGAGGTCCACCGCCGGGTGCTCCGCGAGGTGCAGGCCACGGCCGCGGCCCTGGGCATCGGCACCCGGGCGGTCGTCCCGTCGCCGATCCTCGGCCCGGAGGGCAACCGCGAGTTCCTCGTCCACCTCGCGGCCGGGCCGTCGTGCGCGGCGGTGGAGGACCGGATCGACGAGGCGGTGGCGGCCGCCTGGGAGGGCGCGGCGTGACCGTCGGGCGGCTCGGGTTCGCGTACAACCCCACGATCGAGGAGGCGTCCGAGCTTCGCGAGCGGGCCGCGGGCTGGTGCCGGATGCGCGGCGTGGACCACTGGGCCGCGCCGGCCGGCGACCTCGACGCGCTGGTGCGACAGCTGCCCGGCACGGACATCCTCGTGGTGCTCGGCGGCGACGGGACGTTCCTGCGCGCCGTCCAGGGCGTGGCGATCGTGGACGTGCCGATCCTGGGCATCAACCTGGGCAAGGTCGGGTTCCTGTCCAAGGCTGAGGCCCACGAGCTGGAGCCGATGCTCGACAAGCTCCTCGCCGGCGACTTCGTGCTCCGGGAGCGGATGGCGCTCGCCGGCGACATCATGCCGGCCGGGCGGCCGGCGACCACGACGTTCACCGCGCTCAACGACATCGTGATCGCCCGGGGATCGCTCGCCCGGGTCGTGCGGCTGGCGGTCGCGATCGACGAGTCGCACCTGGCGACGTTCGTCGCGGACGGGCTGGTGGTGTCCAGCCCCACCGGGTCCACCGGCTACTCGTTCTCGGCCGGCGGCCCGATCCTCGACCCCGGCGGCCGCAACCTCGTCGTGACGCCGATCGCCGGCTACCTGTCCGCGATCCGCTCGGTCGTCGTGTCGCCGCTCCAGGTGGTCCGCTGCCGGGTGCTCGACGCCCACGAGGCGCTGGTGTCGATCGACGGGCGCGAGGACCGGCCGATCGAGGTGGGCGACGTGGTAGAGGTGCGGGCGCTGGAGCGGCCGATCCGGTTCGTCGAGCCGAAGGGGGCGCTCCCGTTCTGGGACCTCCTGCGGACGAAGGTCGAGCTGCTGCCGTCCTGACGATGATGGACGCTGCGGAGGACCGGGCCGGGCGCCTGCTCGAGCTGGCGGTCGCGGACCTCGCGCTGATCGACCGGCTGCGGCTGGCGCTGGCGCCCGGCTTCAACGTGCTGACCGGCGAGACCGGCGCCGGCAAGAGCCTGCTGATCGACGCCCTGGGCCTGGCGCTGGGCGCGCGCGCGGACACGACGCTGGTCCGGCATGGGGCGGAGGGTGCGCGGGTCGAGGCGCTGTTCGACCGCGTCCCGGAGCCGCTGATCGCCGTGCGCGAGGTGTCCGCGACCGGCCGGTCCACCGCGCGCCTCGACGACGAGACGGTCACCGCCGGACGGCTGGCGGCCTCGATCGGGCCGCTGGTCGAGATCCACGGCCAGCACGAGCAGCAGCGGCTGCTCGACGAGGACTGGCAGCGCGACCTGCTCGACGCGTTCGGCGGCCACGGCGAGGCGCGGTCGCGGGTGGCGGCGGTCGTGGAGCGCTGGCGCGCCAACCGGGCCGCGCTCGTCGAGCTGGCGATGGAGCCCCGGGAGCTCGTCCGCCGGCTCGAGATCCTGGAGCACGAGGCCGCGGAGATCGCGACGGCCCGGCTGCGCGAGGGCGAGGCGGCCGAGATCACGCTCCAGCTGGGGGTCGTGCAGCACGGCGAGACGATCGCCGCCGGGGCGGCCGCGGTCCGCGACACGCTGCTGGCCGAGGGGCGCGGGGCCCGGGAGCAGGTCGCGCGCGCGGAGCGCGAGCTGCGGGCGCTCGGCCGGCTCGACGGGCGCTGGGCGGCGCTCGCGGACCGGCTGGCCGGTGCGGAGGCGGAGCTGGAGGACGTCGCGGCCGAGGTCCGGGCGCTGGCCGAGACCGTGGACCACGACCCGGCGACGCTCGTCCGGCTGGAGGAGCGGCTGGGCGAGATCCACCGGCTCCTGCGCCGCTACGGCGACGACGAGGCCGCGGTCATCGCCCACGGCGAGCGGGCGGCGGCCGAGGCGGAGCGCCTGCGGGGCCTCGAGGACGAGCGGGCGCGCCGGGCCGCCGAGGACGCGCGGCTGCTGGCGGAGGTCGCCGACGCGGCGGCGGCGCTGTCGATCCTGCGCGCCGGCACGGCGGGCGAGCTGGGCGCGGCGGTGTCCGCGGTGCTGCTGGAGCTCGGGTTCCCGGCGGACGCGTTCGAGGTGGGCCTCGGCCGGCGGCCGGCCGCCCGTGACGACCCCGCGGTCGAGGTGGACGGGGACGCGGTCGCGTTCGACGCCGCCGGCATCGACTCGGTGGTGTACCGGTTCCGGCCCAACCCCGGCGAGCCCGCCCGGCCGCTGGCGCGGATCGCGTCCGGCGGCGAGCTGTCGCGCGTCGCGCTGGCGATCAAGCAGGTCCTGGCGGGGGCGGACCGCACGCCGACGCTGGTGTTCGACGAGGTGGACACCGGGATCGGCGGCCGGAGCGCGGACCCCGTCGGGCGCAGCCTGTGGACCCTGGCCCGGGCGCACCAGGTCCTGTGCGTCACCCACCTGCCGCAGATCGCCGCCTACGCGGACGCCCACTTCCGGATCGCGAAGCGCGAGCGCGACGGGCGGACCGTGACCGAGGTCGCCCGCCTGGGCCGCGAGGAGCGTGAGGCGGAGCTGGCGCAGATGATCGGCGGGGAGGCGGGGGGCGACGCGGCGCGGCTGTCCGCCCGGGAGCTGCTCGACCGCGCCGAGGCGTGGGCCGCGGGCCGGGCCGCGGACGTGCCCGCCTGAGGCGCCCGTGGCGACCGCGACGACGGACCTTGACCGGGCGATCGAGGACTACCTCGCGTTCCTGCGCGTGGAGCGCGGCGTGGCGGACGCGACGATCCGCGCCTACCGCTCCGACCTCTCGGACTTCGCGATGAGCCGGGGCGCCGCCCGCGACTGGGCGACGGGGCCCGAGGTCGCGCAGCGCTACCTCGCGGCACGCGCCCGCCGGGGCCGACCCAACGACCCGGGACTCGCGCCCACGAGCCTCCGGCGGCGGACGGCCGCGATCCGCGGCTTCTACCGCTTCGCCTTCGGCGACGGGATCATCGGCGTGGACGTCGCCGCGCACCTCGACCTGCCGCGCCAGCCGCGGCTGCTCCCCGAGACGCTCACCGTGGACGAGGTCGTGCGGCTGCTCGAGGCGGCCGGCGAGGCGCCCCCGGAGGCCGGCCCGCCCGGCGACGCGCACGGGACGAGGCTCCGGAACCGCGCCCTCGTGGAGCTGCTCTACGCCGCTGGTCTCCGGGTGTCCGAGGCGCTGCGCCTCGACCGGCGCGACCTGTCGACCGACGGCGCCTTCGTGCGCGTGATCGGCAAGGGCGATCGCGAGCGGCTGGTCCCGGTGGGGGACGTCGCCCTCGAGTGGCTGGCGCGCTACCTCGCCTGGCCGCGGCCCGCCTGGCTCGCCGCCGCGGGCGAGGGAGACGGCCCGGCGACGCCGCTGTTCGTGACGCCACGGGGCGGGCGGCTGGCGCGCCAGTCGGCCTGGCAGCTGGTGAAGGCGGCGGCGGTGGCGGCCGGGCTGGGCGACCGCGTCTCGCCCCACACGCTGCGCCACTCGTTCGCGACGCACCTGCTCGAGGGCGGCGCCGACCTGCGCGTCGTCCAGGAGCTCCTCGGACATGCCAGTATCTCCACGACACAGCTCTACACCCACCTGACGGGGGAACGGATCCGCGAGGTCTACGCCCGCGCCCACCCGCGGGCCTGAGGAGGTTCGGGACGATGGGGTACACCGATACGATGCTCGCCGCGGGCGAGCGGCTGGTGCTCCGCCAGCACCAGCACTGGTTCATCCTGGTCGGCAACGCGCGGTACGCGATCCTGGCCCTGATCGGCGCGGTCCTGCTGCTGCTGTTCCGCGCGCTGGGCAACGGGTCCGGGGCCCTGTGGGACATCCTGGGCTGGATCACCGTGATCCTGTTCGTGGGCGGACTGGTGTGGCTCGGCTGGAGCTATCTCCGCTACCTGAACGAGGAGTACATCATCACGACCCGCCGGATCATCCACGCGGAGGGGGTGATCAACAAGAAGGCGACGGACTCCTCGCTCGAGAAGATCAACGACCTCATGATCAGCGAGTCGCTGTTCGGGCGGATGTTCGGCTTCGGCGACCTCGACGTGCTGACGGCGTCCGAGACCGGGATCGAGCGGCTGCGGATGCTCCACAACGCGATGGACTTCAAGAAGGCGCTGCTCGAGGCCAAGCACGAGCTGGAGATCGAGCTCGCGCGCCCGACGATGCCGCCGCTCCGCGCGACCGAGCCCGCGGGGGCCCCCGCCCCGACCCCGGCGCCCGCGCCGGCTCCGGCGCCCGCCGCGGCGCCGGCCGCGGCCATGACCACCGACCAGGTCGCCGCCGCGCTCGACCGCCTGGCCGACCTGCGCGACCGCGGGATCGTCACGCCCGAGGAGTTCGAGGCCAAGAAGACGGAGCTGCTCGAGCGCATGTAGCGGCGTCCCCGGCCCCCGGCGTCGCGGCCGGGTAGGATACGCGGGTCCCACAGACGCCCCCGTGAGGCCTGCGTGTCCATCGAGCCCATCGACCTCCTGCTCATCGCGATCTTCCTGCTGGTGGCCTTCCCGGTCCACGAGTTCGCCCACGCCGCCGTGGCGTACATGCAGGGCGACGCGACCGCCAAGCTGTTCGGCCGGATGACCCTCAACCCGGTCGTCCACTTCGACCCGATCGGCGGGCTGATGACGATCGTCTCGGTGCTGGTCGGCGGCTTCCTGTTCGGCTGGGCGAAGCCCACGCCCGTCAACACCGCCAACCTGCGCGACCGGCGCAACGGCGAGGTGTGGGTGGCGCTGGCGGGGCCGGCCTCGAACCTCGTGATGGCGATCCTGGGGGCGTTCGTGTTCCGCCTCCTGTTCGCGCTCGATGTCGTGCTGCCGGAGATCGTGTGGCAGGGGATCTGGCTGTTCGTCGTGTTCAACGTCGCCCTGGCGATCTTCAACCTGATCCCGATCCCGCCGCTGGACGGCTCCGTGCTGCTGTTCCGCGTCCTGTCGCCGCGCCAGGCCTGGGAGCTGCGGCCGATGCTGGCCCAGTACGGGATCTTCGTCCTGATCGCGTTCATCCTCCTGCTCAGCCGCCCGCTGTCGGGCCTGATCTTCGGTGTCGCGGATTTCCTGGTGGGCGCGTAAAGCCCGCCAGCTCCGGTCGCACCTGTTCGCCCGCGTGAGCACCGAGGAGCGACGGGCGGTCGCGGCGTGGACGAGCCCGACGGAGCTGGCCGTGTTCGACGCGATGCACGTGGCCGACCGGCGGCACGGCCTGGACGTGGTCGCCCACCTGCGCCGCGCCGGGGTCACGGATCGCGACGTGCTCGCCGCCGGGCTGCTCCACGACTGCGCGAAGGGAGACACGGGCGCCGGGCCGCGCGTGGCGTGGTCGCTGGGGGAGGCGTTCGGGCCGTGGGTCCTCGCCCTCGCCGCGCGGGTGCCCGGCTGGCGGGCGGCGCTGGACCGGCTGCGCGATCACGCGGAGGCCTCGGCGGCGCTGCTGGAGGCGGCCGGGCTGCCGCCGCGGGCCGTGGAGCTGGTGCGCAACCAGGCGGAGCCGCGCGACCCGGAGTACGGGCGGCTGCTGCTGGCCGCGGACGAGGCGTGCTGATGACCATCGCGGCATCACCGGCGATCGCGTTCGGCGAGGGGCGACGGCCCGAGGCCGCCACGCGCGTCACGCTGCCCGCGTTCGACGGGCCGCTGGCGCTGCTGCTCGCGCTCATCGAGGCCCGCCAGCTGGACGTGCTCACGGTGCCGCTGGGTGCGCTCGCGGATGCGTACCTCGATGCGCTGGCGTCGCTCGAGGGCGACCGGATGGGCAATGTGTCCGCGTTCGTGGCGGTCGCCAGCCAGCTGATCCTGATCAAGTCGCGGGCCATGTTGCCGCGGCGCGTGGTCGAGGGCGCCGTGCCGCTGGCCGACGAGGGCCCGGACCCCGAGGCCGAGCTGCGGGCGCGCCTGATCCTGTACCGCGCGTTCCGGAACGCCGGCGCGGACCTGCTGGCCGAGGCCCAGCGGCGCGTGGGGCTGTTCCACCGGGAGGCGATCGCGGCCCACGCCGCCGGCCTGGCGGGGGCGCGCCCACCGGCCGCCGAGCCGCTGTCGCCGATGCTGCTGGTGGCCGCGCTGGACGGCATCGCGCGCGTGGCGCCGCCGCCACCCCCGCCGCCCGAGACGATCCCGCGCTCGATCACCCTCACCCAGCGCGCCGCGATCATCCGCCGGGCGCTGCGCGGGGCGCCCGTGATCGTGCTCCAGGAGCTGCTGCGGGGGATCCATGATCGGGTGGTGGTCGCGGTCACGTTCCTGGCCATGCTGGAGCTGATGAAGCGGCGCGAGATCGTGGTGGAGCAGGCCGAGCCGTGGGGCCCGATCGTCGCCCGCCGGACGACCGCGGAGGAGCGGGCGGCCGCGGGCGTGGACCCGCTGATCGACGAGGAGCCGCTGGACGAATCGCTGGAGTCGTTCGCGTGAGCGGCACGGGGACGGAGCCGCCGCGGGACGAGGAGCCGCCGCGGGACGAGGAGCCGCCGCGGGACGAGGAGGTCGAGCCGGGCGCCGACGAGGTGCCGCCCGCCGGCGAGCTGACCGAGACGCAGCTCGAGGCCCTCCTGTTCGTCGCCGAGAAGCCGCTGTCCCGCCGCGAGATCGCGACGCTCGCCGGCGTTGACCGGGAGACCGTGGACCAGCGGCTGGGCGACCTCGAGGTCTCGCTCGCGCGGCGCGGGATCCGGCTCGTGCTGGCGGGCGACCGGGTGGAGCTCACGACCGCCCCGGACGCGGGCGCGCTCATCGCCCGCTACGTCGGCGCGGACGCGATCCGCCTGTCGCCGGCCTCGCTCGAGACGCTCGCGATCGTCGCCTACCGCCAGCCAGTGACCAAGGCGGTGATCGAGCGGATCCGGGGCGTGGACTCGGACTACACGGTGCGGACGCTGGTCCACCGGCGGCTGGTCACGGAACTCGGGCGGGCGGACGCCCCGGGACGGCCGATCCTGTACGGCACGGGGTTCGAGTTCCTGGAGCGGTTCGGGCTGACCTCGCTCGACGAGCTGCCGGCGCTCGACCTCGACATCGCCACGCACCTGGTCGACGGGCACGAGCCGGATGGGCTCGAGCCTGACGGGCTCGAGCCTGACGGGCCCGCATCGGACGCTCCCGAATCGGACGTGCCCTGACCGTGCCCGCCGAGCGCATCTCCAAGGTCCTGGCGGCTGCGGGCGTTGCGTCGAGGCGGGGCGCCGACGAGCTGGTCGCGGCGGGGCGGGTGCGCGTCGACGGGCGGCCCGCGGTGCTCGGCGAGCGGGTGGATCCCGAGTCCCAGGCGGTCGAGGTCGACGGGCGGCCGGTCCGGGCGGTCGTCGAGCGGCCGGTCTACCTCGCGCTCCACAAGCCCGCCGGCGTGACCTCCACCACCCGCGACCGCCACGCGGAGACCACCGTCGTGGACCTGGTGCCGGCGGATCTCGCCCGTGGCGCGCGGCTGTACCCGGTGGGGCGGCTGGACCTGGACTCCGAGGGGCTCCTCCTGCTCACCAACGACGGCGCCTGGGCCGAGCACGTCCTGCACCCGCGGTACGAGGTCGAACGCGAGTATGCGGTGGCGCTCTCGGCGCCGCTCAGCCGTGACCAGGTGTCGGCGCTCCAGCTGGGCGTGGAGCTGGCCGAGGGCGTCGCCACGCTGTCCGGCCTCCGCAGCCAGACCCGCACCGAGGACCGCCGCCTCGCGGAGGCCATCGAGCCGCCGCCGGACCCGCGGCTCGTGTGGGTGCGGGTCACGATCCACCAGGGATGGAAGCGCCAGCTCCGCCGGATGTTCGCCGGCGTGGGCGCCCCGGTCCGGCGCCTGGTGCGGGTCCGGATCGGTACCCTTCGCCTCGAGGACATGGCCGCCGGCGATGTCCGCGTGCTGACCCCGGCCGAGGTACGCCGGCTCGCCGCGACAGGGAGGGACGGACGATGAGGTGGCTCGGGCGGCTGCGGGGCGCGAAGGTCCCAGAGTGGGCGGCGTTCTTCGATGGTCCTGAGTTCGAGCGGTTCGTCGCCGCCGTGGAGGCCGACGCCGCGCGGCGCGGCTGGCGGATCACCCGGGTCGAGGACGGGATGCGTGTCGACGGGCTCGACATGGAGTTCGGGCTGAGCAACCTCGCCCAGGTCTGCCACGCCAACCCCGGGGACGCGTGGCCGGCGATCGTCTCCCAGCACTTCGACAACCTGGTGGGGGCCGCTGCCGGTGACCTCGAGCCCCCGACCGCGTTCGAGGAGGCACGGGCGCTGCTCAAGGTGCGGATCTACCCCTCGGACCAGCCGATGGTCAGCGACGGCGGGGTGGTCTCGTCGCCGTTGGCGCCGGGGCTCGCCCGGGTGCTCGTGTTCGACCTGCCGACCACGGTCGCCACCGTGCCGCGCGATCGTCTCGCCGACTGGCCACCGGTGGACGAGCTGTTCGCGATCGCGACGTCCAACCTGCGGGACGAGCCCGCGCCGTCGCACGAGGCCGTATCGCTCGACAGCGGCGGCACGATCGACGTCCACATGGGCGACAGCTTCTTCGTGGCCAGCCGGGTGCTGATGCTGCCCGAGATCGCGGACCTCGACGGGGCGCGCGGCGCGCTGGTCGCGTTCCCGCACCGCCACGCGCTGCTGGTCCACCCGATCCGGGACCTGGCGGCGATCGAGGCGATCAACCTGATGGTCGTCCTCGCCGACCAGTGGTACCGCGAGGGCCCGGGGTCGCTCAGCCCGACCGTGCACTGGTGGCACGACGGCGCCCTGACGCCGATCCTGTCGGAGGTCCGCGACCGGAAGGTGTCGGTGTACCCGCCGGACGCGCTGGTGGAGGTGCTCAACGGGCTGGAGCCGCCGACTCCGCCCGTGGCGTGACGCGTGCCCGCGCATTCATGGTTCGGGCCACGCGCCCGGTCGCCGGGCTCGGCGGGAGGCCGGGACTCACAGTCAATGAAACCGGGAACCCCGGGCCGGTTCGAGGCCGGACGGGCGGGCTTCGACAGGATTCGTGGACCCTGGGTCCACAGGACCGGGCATCGCGCCGCCTGGATGGCCCGGATTCGCGATCTCATGGACTGTGAGTCCACGCGGCGGGAGGAGCGGCCGGGGAGCTCGTGGGACCCGCCCCCGCCGCGGAGCCCGGTATCCTCGGTGCGATGACCGTCCAGGACACCCCGGCCCCGGCGAGCCGCGACCAGCGGCGGATCGTCGTCGCGCTCGACGGGCCGGCGTCGTCGGGCAAGAGCAGCGTCGGGGCGGCGGCCGCCGAGCGCCTGGGGTTGCGGTTCGTGGACACCGGGTTGCTCTACCGGGCGCTCACCGCGCTCGCGCTCCGCGAGGGCGTGGCCACGGACGACGCCGCCGGCCTCGTCGGGCTGGTCGGCAGGATCGCCCTGGCGGACGACGGATCGGGCCGCCTGAACCGAGTGCTGCTCGACGGCGAGGACGCCAGCGACGGGATCCGGACGGACGAGGTCGACGCCGCCGTGTCCGCCGTGGCGCGCGTGCCGCAGGTGCGCGAGGCGCTGATGCCGCGCCAGCGGGCGCTCGCGGCGGACGGCGGGATCGTGGTCGCCGGACGCGACATCGGCACGGTCGTGCTGCCCGATGCGGACCTCAAGCTGTTCCTGGATGCCTCGGTCGACGAGCGGGCCGGCCGCCGGATCGAGGAGCGCGGACTCGACCCGGCGGGGGAGGAGGCGGAGCTCGTGCGCGAGCAGCTCCGGGCCCGCGACGCGCAGGACGCCGGCCGGGCGGTCGCGCCGCTGCGGGCCGCGGACGACGCGCAGCATGTCCGCACCGACGGCAACACGCTGGACCAGACGATCGCCCTGGTCGCCGACGCCATCGCGGCCGCCGAGGGCCGCCCGCCGGCCCCGGGATCGAAGGCCGAGCCGACCGCCGAACACAAGGGCGACACGACCGCCGAACCCAAGGCCGAGCGGACTCCCCAGCCGAAGGCGGCCACGGCCACCGGGACGAAGGCCGCCGCCCCGCCGCCCGCGACCCGGCGTCGCAACCCGCTGCTCGATGTCGCGATGCGCCTCGACAACGACAAGTCGCTGCTCGTGCGGATGGTCGCGCTCGTGTCGCGGATCGGGGCGCGCCTGTTCGCGAACGTCCGGGTCGAGGGCCTCCACCGCATCCCGCGGACCGGCGCCGTCATCCTCGCCGCCAACCACATCTCGAACGCGGACCCGGTCGTGGTCGGCGCCTGGATCACGCCCGGGCTGCGGGGCCGCCGGATCCACTGGCTGGGCAAGAAGGAGCTGTTCGACTGGCCCGGCTTCGGCTGGCTGGCGGCCCACGGCGGCGTCCACCCGGTGGACCGCTCCACGGCGGACATCGAGGCGTACCGGCTGGCCACCAGGATCCTCGAGGCCGGCTACGTGCTGCTGATCTTCCCCGAGGGCACCCGCAGCCCGGGCGGCACGCTCCAGGAGGCCAAGGACGGCCTCGCCACGCTCGCCCTGCGAACCGGGGCGGCCATCCTGCCGATCGGCGTCAACAACTCGGACGCCGTGTGGCCCAAGGGCCGCAAGCTGCCGATGCCGTTCCCGCGCCGCACGATCACGGTCCGCATCGGCGAGCCGTTCCTGGCCGCGGACCTCGTGCCGTCGGACGCCGACCGGCGGGCCGCCAAGGGCATCGCCACGGCCGCGATCATGCGCCGCATCGCCGAGCAGCTCGACGAGCGCCACCGCGGCGTCTACGCCGGCGCCGTCCGCGACGAGTCAGCCCCCGGAGCCTGACCACCGCCCCACCACCGGCCCGCCGCCCGTTCCCGGCTCACCCCCGGCGGCGGGATCGACAGGGGTGTGCGAACATCGGCCACGTATGGGAAGCGTCCAGGAAGTGAGAATCGCGAAGCGCACCGGGTTCTGCTACGGCGTGCGCGAGGCGATCGACAAGGCGAAGGAGTCGGCCGCGGCCGGCAAGGCCACCCACACCCTCGGCCAGGTCGTCCACAACGAGGGCGTGATCAGCCAGCTCCAGCAGATCGGCGTGCGCAGCGTGGACACGCTCGACGACGTGGACCACGGCGCGGCCGTCGTCATCCGCGCCCACGGCGTCAAGCCCGAGGTGTTCGATCGCGCGGAGTCCCGCGGCCTCGAGGTCATCGACGGCACCTGCACCTGGGTGATCCAGGAGCAGCGCCAGCTCGAGGAGCTGGTCGCCGAGGGCTACACCATCGTCCTGCTCGGCACGCCCAAGCACCCCGAGGTCGTGGGGCTGCTGGGCTTCGCTCCGGACGCGATCGTCGTCGACGAGGAGGAGGACTGGGAGCGGATCCCGCGCCGCAAGCGGATGGCGCTGATCACGCAGTCCACGCAGCCGCCCTGGAAGTTCGAGAAGCTGGCCGCGTTCATGGTCTCGCGCGCCCACGAGCTGCGGATCATGAACACCGTGTGCCCGGTCACGATCCGGCGCCAGGAGGACACGCTCGAGACCGCGCGCGAGGTGGACCTCATGGTCGTGGTGGGTGGCCGGCACTCGGCGAACACCAAGGAGCTCACCCGGCTGTGCGGGATCGTGGGCACGCCGGCGATGCAGATCGAGAACGCGCGCGACCTCGCCGACCCGGCGCCGTTCGCGGACGCCCGCGTGGTGGGGGTCACGGGCGGCACGTCCACGCCGATCGAGGACCTGCGCGACGTCGCCGAGCGGATCTACTTCCTCGCCGGCACCGACGAGGTCCGCGACCGCGCCGCGATGCTCGCCCGCCAGGCGCTCGACGCCGCCGCCACCCCCGCCGGCCGCACCACCTCGCTGCCGGCCCTCGTGCACGCGCCCGTCGGCGCGGGCTGACGGTGGCCGCCCGCTCCGCCGGACTGCCGGTCGTCGCCTTCGTCGGTCGGCCCAATGTCGGCAAGAGCACGTTGTTCAACCGGGTCGTCGGCGATGCGCGGGCGGCGATCGTGGAGGACCGGGCGCGGACGACCCGCGACCGGCTGTACGGGGACGCGGAGTGGAACGGCCGCCGGTTCGTGGTCGTGGACACGGGCGGCCTCGAGGTCGCGCCGGGCGACGCGATCGAGGAGCAGGTCCAGCTCCAGGCGCGGCTCGCGATCAGCGAGGCGGACGTGATCGTGTTCCTCGTGGACGCGGTCGCGGGACCCACGCCCGCGGACGAGGACGCCGCCGAGCTGCTGCGCCGCACGACGAAGCCGGTGCTGGTCGCGGCCAACAAGGCCGACAACGCGCAGCGCGAGCTGGACGCCGTGGAGTTCTACGCCTTCGGCTGGGAGGACACGTTCGCGATCTCGGCCAGCCACGGGCGCGGTGTGGCCGACCTGCTCGACGCCGTGGTGTGGGCGCTGCCGCCCGAGAGCGACGCGGAGATCGCGCGCAAGGCCCGCGAGGCGGAGGCCGAGGCGTGGGCGAAGGAGATGGCGCGCGCCCGGCCCGATCCCTATGTCGTCGGCGACGCCGCCAACCCGCCGGACGACGACGAGGCCGACGAGGACACGGACGGGGCCGATGGGGCCGACGGATCGCCGGGGTCCGCCCAGGACGTGTCGGCACGCTGGGACGCCGCGATGGCCGCCGAGGACGACGAGCCACCCGCGATCGCGTTCGTGGGCCGGCCGAACGTCGGCAAGTCCAGCCTGCTCAACGCGCTGCTGGGCGAGACCCGCACGATCGTCTCGGAGACTCCCGGCACCACGCGCGACGCCATCGACACGACGATCCCGTGGGGCCGCAGCGAGGTCGTGCTGATCGACACGGCCGGCATCCGGCGGCGCGGCAAGGTGGCCTCCGGTCCGGCCGCGGAGCGCTACTCCACGCTCCGGGCGCTCAAGGCGATCACCCGGGCGGACGTGGCGGTGCTGGTGCTCGACGCCCAGGACGGGCTGACCGCGCAGGACGCCCACGTCGCGGGGTACGTCGTGGAGGAAGGCCGCGGCCTGGTCATCGCGGTCAACAAGTGGGACATCGTGGAGGACAAGACCCACAAGTCGTTCGACGAGTTCGTGGCCACCCTGCGGCGGGAGCTGCCGTTCATCGACTACGCCCCGATCGTGTCGATCAGCGCGAAGACCGGCCAGCGCGTGCGCAAGGTCCTCGAGCTCGCCGTGGACGTGTGGGGCGAGCGGCGCAAGCGCATCTCGACGGGCGAGCTCAACCGGCTGGTCGCGGCCGCCGTGGAGCGGACGCCGCCGGCGCTGGTCCACGGGCGGCGCGCGAAGATCCGCTACGCCACCCAGGCCGGCGTGGCGCCGCCGACGTTCGTGCTGTTCGCGACGGACCCGGCCTCGATCCACTTCTCGTACCGGCGGTACCTCGAGAACCGGCTCCGCGACGCGTACGACTTCACCGGCACGCCGATCCGGCTCGTGTTCCGCGAGCAGGTCCGCGCGAAGCTGCCACGCAAGCGCCCCTCGAAGGCGCGCCGGGGCTGATGGGCAGGGCAGGGGAGACCCGCCGCCCGAACCCCGGGCCCGCGCGCGTCGCGGTGGTGGGGGCCGGCGCCTGGGGGACGACCCTCGCCGCGATCGTCGCGCAGCGGGAGCCCGTGACGCTGCTGTGTCACTCCCCGGAGACGGCGGCACGGATCACCGACACGCGGCGAAACGAGGCGCGGCTGCCGGGCGTGGACCTCCCGGCCGGCCTCCGGGCCACCGCGGACCCGGCGGCGCTCGCCGCCGCCACGGACCTCGTGATCTTCGCCGTGCCCTCTGCGCACCTGCGCTCGACGGTGACGGCGATCGCCCCGCACGTCGCGCCCGGCGCCGACCTGCTGTCGGTGGTCAAGGGCATCGAGCGCGGCACGCACCTCCGGATGAGCGACGTGATCGCGCAGGCCGGCGGCTTCGACCCCGCCCGGATCGCCGCCCTGTCGGGCCCCAACCTCGCGCTCGAGATCGCCCGCCGCCTGCCCGCCTCGGCCGTCATCGCCGCCGAGGACGTCGAGCTCGCGGAACGGATCCAGCTCCGGCTCGGTCGACGCCGCTTCCGCCTGTACGTCAACCGCGACCTCCTGGGCGTGGAGCTGTGCGGGGCGCTCAAGAACGTCATCGCGATCGCCGCGGGCGCCGCGGAGGCGCTGGGCTTCGGCGACAACGGCAAGGCGGGCCTCATGACCCGGGGCCTGGCCGAGATGACCCGCCTCGGCATCGCGGCCGGCGCCAACCCGCTCACGTTCGCCGGCCTGGCCGGCATCGGGGACGTCATCGCCACCTGCGGCTCGTCGCTGTCGCGCAACCACCGGCTGGGCGTGGAGCTCGCCAAGGGCCGCGCCTGGGCCGACATCGAGGCCACGCTGCCGGGCGTCGCCGAGGGCGCCTACACGGTCGACGCGGCGCTCGCGCTGGCAGCGGAGCTGGGCGTGGAGATGCCGATCGCCCGCGAGGTCCACCGCGCGCTGTTCGAGGGCAAGAGCGTCACGCGCTGCCTGATCGACCTGCTGGCCCGCGAGTCCAAGGACGAGCTCGCCGACTACGACCGCTGGGCCGCCGGCCTGCGGGACGCCGATGCGCGGTGATCGCGCGGCCGGGGCCGACCACCCCCGGGTGGTAGACTCGTCGCCCTCGGGGCGTGGCGCAGCCTGGTAGCGCACCTGAATGGGGTTCAGGAGGTCGAGCGTTCGAATCGCTCCGCCCCGACCAGTCGTCTGAACGTGGAACGGCCCCTGGGACTGGCCCGGGGGCCGTTTCGATTCGTCGGCACCTCTGCCGCCGGCACGTGAGCGCGGCCTGTCGCGGGACGGGACGCACAGCGGGCATCCGGGGGCCGTCTGCCCCTTGGCGCTCGACGCACGTCAAGCCGATCCTTTCCCGCGTACCGGGGCTCCGACGCCGCCGGACCGGGGAGGGATCGTGATGGGCGCCGTCTCGGGCTCGCGGTGGGGGCGCCTCGTCTGCTGCGTCACCGTGGTCGCGGTGCTGGCCGGTTGCGGCGCGTCCACCGTGGCACCGACGTGGACACCCGCCATGTTCTCGGAGGAACCGAGCCCCGAGCCCACGGAGCCGGGCCCGTGGTCGAGCGGCTGGGGCGGATGGGTGGACACCTGGGACGGCGGCGTCACGGAGGCACTGGTGGCGGCCTGCAAGGACGCGACGCCCGTGCCCGGGGCAGCGCCCCACGCCGGCGCGGTCCATCCGCTGCTGGTCGTCGACATGGACGACTGGTCGCTTGCCAGCGTCGCCATCAACCGGGACTTCCCCGGGGCGTACGGCTGGTCGTGGCCGAGCCCGATCCAGCTGGTCGTGTGCGTCACCCGCCAGGAGAAGCGGGTGGCTTCGTGTGGCCTGTACAAGTCCGGGAACAAGAACTACGAGGTCATCCGCAAGGAGGGCAGGGCGACGATCCGCGTCATCGAGGCCGCGACCGGCAACATGCTGCACAAGAAGGTCCTGCGGAACGCCGCCCCGAAGTGCCCCAAGAAGTTCACGACCACGCGCCTGGACGGGGTGCTGGCCGATCCCGTCACCGACGAGCAGATCGACAAGTACGCCACGTCCCTCTCGAAGTAGCCGTGACGAGCCTGCCGGCGGTCAGCGGCAGGTCAGCGTTCGTGGCGTCCCGTTGAGGTCGACCCAGCGGTTCGTCTCGGCATCCAGCGCCTGGACGCGGACCTCGTGGCCGACGCCGAGCTCGAGCATCCGATCCAGCCGCACCCAGAACCCCTGCCTCCCGTCGCCGAACCCGGCTTCGGCAACGTCCGGTCGCGACTCGGACGCCGGCCCGCTCCAGGCCTGCGTCCCGTCCACGAGGACCCGGACCGTGACGCGCCGGGACCGGTCGTCGGGGTCGCTGGCCCACCCGTTGGCGTAGCAGCGGTCGCCGCGCGCGACGAGGTCGAGCGAGCCGTCGTGCGTGCCCTGGGGCATGACGCTCGGCGGCGCGACGTCCGGCCCCTGCACCTGGATCTCGCGCCACGCCACCCACGAGGGGCTGGCGAGGGTCGCCACCCGGACATAGCGGATGCGCTGGAGCTGCTCGAACGCCACGTCGATCCAGGTGTTGTCCCGGGTGGTCCCCTGGAGCTCGGCGAGCAGCACCTCGGTGCGACTGCCGTCCTTCCGGCCGTACACGCGATGGAGCGTGTCCGCGACGTTCGGGAGCTGCGAGGGCAGGAGGCGGATGCCGGTGAGCCGGGTGTCCCGCCCAAGGTCGAGCTCGATCCAGGCGGGCGGGTAGCCGCCCGAGTTCCACATGTTGTCGACCACGCCGTCCGCCGCGTTCGCGAGCTGGCCGTAGGACGACTCGGACGAGGCGGTGAGCACGATTCCGCCGGGCGTCGCCTCGCGCAGGAGCCCGCCGCCCCAGGTCGTCGGTGCCCGGTCGGCGGCGACCGCGACCGGCAGCGCCAGGTACGCCATGCACGACTCGCCCAGCCGGAGGCCCGGCAGCTCGCCGGCGGCGATCGCCCGCCGCGCGGCTGCCGAGAGCCGGGTCCGGGTCCGATCGGCGATCGTGCCGTCGGCCGCCGCGACGAGCGTCCGGGCGGGGACGATCACGGCGCCGTCGCGATCGCAGCCCCCCGCGCGGACCCCGACCGACAGCCGGGTGCCGGGCGCCAGGCCGGCCAGCGTGACGTCGCTCGTGACGCGGGTCGAGCGGCTCGAGAGCCGCAGGGTGGCTCGGGCGCCGGCCCCCTCGGGGGAGGGGACGCCGAGGGTCCAGCCACGCGCGGCGCGGAGCTCGATGTCGAGGGCCAGGCCGGCGATCACGTCATCGACGCCGGCATCGAACCGCCGGTACTCGAGGTGGTAGCGATACCGGCCGGGCGGGAAGCAGGCCGTCTGGAACGCCGACAGGCCGTAGGAGACGGTCGTCCCCTCGCCGGGCCGGATCGGCGCGGTCGCCGCGCCGCCGAAGGCGCCCGCCCGGCCGCCGGTGGCGTACCACGGGCCCTTGCGCCCGGCCGTCGGGAGGCAGGTGTCGAGGCTCACGCCCGCATCGAGCGGCTCGATCCACGTCTGGATCACGCCGTACCAGCTCGCCGGCCGCTCGAACGAGCTCGTCAGCGGCACGACGAGCGGGCGCGACGAGCGATTGACGAGCTCGAACCGGACGGCGATCACCTCGCCGCGCGCGAACACCCGCGGGCCGGTCGTGGACCGGAGGTTCTCCGGCCGCAGGGCCGCGTAGACGGCGGCCAGCGTCTCGTCGTCGGCCGGGGGGACCTGGGGGGTCGGCAGCGGCTCGGCGGTCGGCGGAGGCGTGAACGAAGGCCCGATCGTCGGCGTGGGCACGATGGACGGCGAGTGGGCGGCCGTGGGGGAGAGGGTGGCCGTGGGCGACGGCGCCTGAGACGGGCTCGCCGATGGCGTCACCGCCGCGCACGAGGTTGCGATCAGTGCCGCTGTCGCGAGTGACGCGAAGCGCGCGAGCCGCCTGCCGGGGCCGTGACCGCCGAGGCTGCCGTGCGTGCCGTGCGTGCCGTGCGTGTGGTCCATGACGTCTGCCTCCGGGACGCCTTCGTCCCGGACGACGCCTGGACGCGCCGCGTGTTGCGGTCCGCGCGCCGCCCACCCGGCCGCCGTCGCACCGGCGACTAGGATCGCCGCGACGGCGACACGCCCCGGCGGGGAGTGCCCGGCGGCGGAGGACACAGCCCGATGGACGAGCCGCAGCGGACCGGCAAGGCGCAGCTCCCGGACCAGACCCGGGTCGTCATCATCGGCGGCGGCGTCATCGGCGCCAGCATCGCCTACCACCTCGCGAAGCTGGGCTGGTCGGACGTCGTGCTCCTGGAGCGGCGGCAGCTGACTGCCGGCACGACGTGGCACGCGGCGGGCCTGATCACCTCGGCCGGCATGGCCACCGAGACGCTGCTGTGGATGGCCCGCTACACGCGCGACCTGTGCACGACGCTCGAGGCAGAGACCGGGCAGGCGACCGGGTTCCGGCCGATCGGCCACCTGCATCTCGCGACCACGTCCCAGCGGCTCGAGACGCTCCGCCGCGAGGCCGCCTTCGTGCGCGGGTTCGGCGTGACCAACGAGGAGCTCTCCGCTGCCGAGTTCGGGCGGCTGTGGCCGGCGGCGAAGACCGACGACGTCCTGGCCGCGTTCTACGTCCCCGACGAGGGGCGGGTGAACCCCGCGGACCTCACGCAGGCGTACGCCCGCGGCGCCCGGATGGGCGGCGCCCGCATCGTCGAGGGCGTGACCGTCACCGGCATCACGCGGGCGCACGGCCGGGTCACGGGCGTCGAGACCGACCACGGGCCGATCCACGCCGAGTCCGTGGTCAACGCGGCCGGCATGTGGGGCCGCGAGGTGGGGGAGATGGCGGGCGTGTCCGTCCCGCTCCAGGCCGCCGAGCACTACTACCTCATCACCGACACGGTGGACTGGGCGCACCCGGACCTGCCGATCGTCGAGGACCCGGACCGCTACGGCTACTACCGCGAGGAGGGTGGCGGCATCCTCGTCGGCCTGTTCGAGCCCAGGGCCGCCGCCTGGTCGCTGGACCGGGTGCCCGGCGAGGTCGCCTTCGCCAGCCTGCCGCCCGACTGGGACCGGATCGGCCCCTACCTGGACGGGGCGATGGCGCGCTTCCCGTCCCTCCGCGACGCCGGGATCCGCACCATGTTCTGCGGCCCGGAGAGCTTCACGCCGGACGTCATGCCCCAGCTGGGCGAGGCGCCCGAGCTGCGCAACTTCTTCGTCGCCTGCGGGCTCAACTCGCTGGGCATCCTGCTCAGCGGCGGCGTCGGGAGCCTGACGGCGCGCTGGATCGCGGACGGCGTGCCGCCGGTGGACGTGACGGGCATGACGGTGGACCGCACGCAGACGTACGAGACCACGCGCCGCTTCCGGCACGACCGAGCGGTGGAGCAGCTGGGCGCCCTGTTCGGCGACGCGTCGTTCCCGTCGTGGCACGCGTGGTCGGCCCGCAACGTCCGCCGGTCCGTGATCCATGACCGGCTCGCCGCCGCCGGCGCGCACTTCGCGGTGTCCTCCGGCTGGGAGTACCCGGAGTGGTTCGACACCGACGGATCCCACCCGACGCTGCCGCAGGGCTGGGGGCGCAACGCCGCGTTCGACTACCAGGCGGCCGAGCACCGGGTGGTGCGCGAGGCCGTGGGCGTGCTGGACATGTCGATCATGGCCAAGTTCCTGGTCCAGGGCCGGGACGCCGAGCGGGTGCTCAACCGGGTGTGCACCAACGACGTGTCGGTGCCGGTGGGCCGGATCGTGTACACGCAGTGGCTCAACGCGGCGGGCGGGATCATCGCGGACCTCACGGTGACCCGGCTGGCGGAGGACCGGTTCCTGCTCGTGGTCACGGACCTGATCCACCGCCGGATGGCGCCCTGGATCGAGCGCCACCTCGCCGACGGCGAGTTCGCGACCGTGACCGACGCGACCCCCGGCACGACGCTGCTCACGGTCCAGGGTCCGCGCTCGCGGGAGCTCCTCGCCGGGCTGACCAGCGCGGACCTCTCGAACGAGGCCTTCCCGTACCTCACGGCCCGCGAGATCGACCTCCACTACGCGCGGGTGCTCGCGATGCGGGTGACCTACGTGGGCGAGCTGGGCTGGGAGCTGCACGTCCCTGCGGACCTCGCGCTGACCGTGTACGACGCGCTCCACGAGGCCGGCGCCGCCGTGGGCTTCCGGGACGTGGGCCTGGGCGCGATGGGCAGCCTGCGGCTCGAGAAGGCGTACCGCGA
Source organism: Chloroflexota bacterium (assembly GCA_040755495.1). Classification (GTDB taxonomy): domain Bacteria; phylum Chloroflexota; class Limnocylindria; order Limnocylindrales; family CSP1-4; genus CAIXZV01. The sequence goes on along the minus strand of JBFMAT010000007.1, from coordinate 669 downwards.
CTTCGGCCTCGACATCGACAACACGGACACGCCGCTCGACGTGGGGCTCGGGTTCACGGTGGCCTGGGACAAGCCCGGCGGCTTCGTCGGCCGCGACGCGCTCCTGCGGGCGCGCCACGACGGCCCGCCCCGCCGCCGCCTCGTCCAGGTGCTGCTGGAGGACCCGGAGCCGCTGCTCTACCACGGCGAGCCCGTGCTCCGGGACGGGCGCTGGTTCGGCTACGTCCGGGCGGGGGCGTACGGGCACACGCTGGGCGCGTCGGTGGGGCTGGCGATGGTCGAGGACGAGGCCGGGATCCCCGCCGAGGCGATCGATGGCGGCCGGTTCGAGGTGGACGTCGCGGGGGTGCGCTATCCGGCGCGGGCGTCGATCCGGCCGCTGTACGACCCGGACCGGCTGCGGATCAAGGCCTGAAGCGCGTCCCCGCGCGCGGCTGTGCGGCGTGGCGGCGTTCCGCGGAGTCGGCCGGCGCCGTAGGATGGTCGGCATCGGCCGGCCGGCCGTGAGGAGGGAGCGCGATGACCTGGCAGGGTTCCGGGGCGCCCGGCGACAACGCGGGCGACGGCCCGGCCGACGACGAAACGCGGACCGACTGGCCCGGCCTCACCGGGGGGACGCAGGAGCCGCTCCCCACGGCCCCGCCGCCGCCGGGCCCCGCAGACGGCCAA
>JBFMAT010000006.1:0-101265 GCA_040755495.1 Chloroflexota bacterium | reverse complement strand
GCCGTCGCCGGCCTGGTGCTTGCGGTGGCCCAGCGGCTGCTCCCGCTGGAGCACGCCCCGATCGTCGCGCTGGCGCTGCCGATCGTCGGCGCCATCGTCCTGCTGGTGCTGGTCGTGCGCGCCCGGCCCACGCTCGGCGAGACCGCGCTGGCCCTCGATGCCGAAAGCGGCACCGGGGACCGGGTCGCGTCCGCGCTGGCCTTCGCCGGCGCCCTGCCGGGGATCGCCGGGCCGGACCCTGCCGCCGATGCCGAGGGTGACGCCATCCGCGTCGGCGACGGCTTCGACCTGGTGGAGGCCGAGGGACGCTTCATCCGGCGCCAGCGCCGCGACGCCCTCGCCCGGCTGCGGGCCGTCGAGTCCGGGCTGTTCCGCCCGCGGCTCGCGCGCCGCCCGGCGCTCGTCGCCCTGGTCGCGACCGCGCTGGTCGTCCCGGCGCTCCTGCTGCCCAACCCGCAGGACGCGGTGATCGCCCAGAACCGCCAGGTGCGCGAGGAGGCGCAGCGGCAGGCCGAGCGCCTCGACGACGTGGCCAAGGACCTCGAGGGCCGCGGGGCGGATGCGAACGATCCCCGGACGCGCCTGGCCGAGGAGCTCCGCGAGCTCGCGGAGCGGCTGCGCAACAATCCGGGCGAGCTCGACCTCAACCTCGCCCGGCTGGGCGCGGTGGAGGACGAGGTCCGGGCCCAGCTGGATCCGGCGAACGAGCAGAAGGCGGCGACGCTCGCCTCCCTCTCGCGGTCGCTGTCGCGCGCGGCGACGGGCAACCCGCAGGCCAACCCCGGCGGCGACCCCAAGGAGGCCCGCGACGACCTCAAGGAGCTGGGCGACGAGCTGGACGACATGACCAAGGCCGAGCGTGACGAGCTCGCGCGACGGCTCGCCGAGATGCAGGGCCAGGCGAGCCAGGCCGACGGTGCGGCGGGGCAGGCGCTCCGTGACGCGGCGTCGAGCCTGTCACAGGGTGACACCGCCGGCGCCCGCGCCGCGCTGGACCGCCTGGGCGAGGCCCTGGACGCAGCCGGCACGCGCGTCCAGGTCAACCGCGACCTGTCCACGGCGGCCTCGAACCTCCAGGACGCCCGGCGCGACCTCGCGAACGCCGGCGGCCAGGGCCAGCAGGGCAACCAGGCCGGCCAGCAGGGCCAGGGTCAGCAGGGCCAGGGTCAGCAGGGCCAGGGGCAGGGCCAGGGGCAAGGTCAGGGACAAGGTCAAGGTCAGGGCCAGGGGCAAGGTCAGGGCCAGGGGCAAGGTCAGGGCCAGGGGCAAGGTCAGGGCCAGGGGCAAGGTCAGGGACAAGGTCAAGGTCAAGGTCAAGGTCAGGGCCAGGGGCAGGGCGGCGGCTCGCTGGGCGGGGGCGGTTCCAACGCCGCCCACCTCGGCAGCGGCACGTCGAGCGGGACGCCCGGCGGACCGGTCAACCCGAACCGCCCGAGCGTCCTGGGCGAGGACGTGAGCTCGGTGTTCGCGCCCTTCGACCGGCTCGGGCGCCCGGGTGACCCGTCGTACATCGCCGGCACCGGCGGCGACGGCCAGACCCAGCAGGGCAGCCAGCAGGGACCCGGCTCCAACAACGGCGCCTTCGTGCCCTACCAGCAGGTCTACGGCGACTTCTACCAGTACGCGCTGACGACCCTCGACCGCTCGTACGTCCCGCTCTCGGTCAAGGACTACGTGCGCGACTACTTCAGCTCCCTCGATCCCAGCCGCTGAGCGCCGGGCCGGTCGCGCCGGCCCGCACGCCCGTCATCGGAGGACCCATGGACGCATCTGCCGCCCCCAACGCGGCCGTCGCCCCCGCGGGCGAGGCCGCCCGGCTCGCCCCCGAGGCGTTCGCCGACCGCGCCCGCGCCATCGAGGCCGAGGTCGGCAAGGTCATCGTCGGCCAGCGGGAGCTGGTGCGCCAGACGCTCGTCGGCCTCCTGGCCAACAGCCACGTCCTGCTCGAGGGCGTCCCCGGCCTCGGCAAGACGATGCTCATCCGCACGATCGGCGACGTCATCGACTGCACGTTCAACCGGATCCAGTTCACGCCGGACCTGATGCCGGCCGACATCACCGGCACCAACATCCTGATCGAGGAGGGCGGCTCCAGGGTGTTCCGGTTCCAGCCGGGACCGGTGTTCGCCAACCTCGTCCTCGCCGACGAGATCAACCGCGCGACCCCCAAGACCCAGTCCTCGCTGCTGGAGGCGATGCAGGAGCACCAGGTCACCGTCGCGCGCAACCGATACCCGCTCGACCCGCCGTTCTTCGTCCTGGCCACCCAGAACCCGCTCGAGATGGAGGGCACCTATCCCCTCCCCGAGGCGCAGCTGGACCGGTTCCTGCTCAAGGTCATGGTCCCGTTCCCGTCCGAGGAGGACCTGATCGCGATCATCGACCGCACGACGGGCGCCGACGCGCCGGCCGCGCGGAAGGTCACGACGGCGGCCGAGATCGTCGAGATGCAGCGGCTCGCGCGCGCCGTCCCGATCGCGCCGCACATCACCGCGTACGCGGTCTCACTGCTCGCGGCCACGCACCCCGACAACCGCCGCGCGCCGGGCCTCACGCGGCAGTACGTGCGCTACGGCGGGTCGCCGCGCGGCGCCCAGGCGCTGGTCACCGCGGGCAAGATCATGGCCCTCATGGACGGGCGGTTCAACGTGTCCGTGGACGACGTCCGGGCGGCCGCCCTGCCGTCGCTCCGCCACCGCGTGATCCTCAACTTCGAGGGCGAGGCCGAGGGCATCACGTCCGAGGCCGTCGTCCGCACGATCCTGGACGAGGTTGCCCCGCCCGCCGTCGAGTAGGCAGGCCCGGCGACCCAGCGACATGACCCTGTCTCCCACTCCCCCGTCCGAGCCGCCCCTCGAGGAGCGGGCCGCCGAGCGTCCCGCGGGCGTGAAGGCGTTCCTCCCCAACGACCTCGACCCGACGGTCTTCGACGAGGGCTTCCTGCGCCAGCTGGAGCGCCTCGGGGTGCTCATGAAGCAGCCGGTGCGCGGCGGCCTCAAGGGCGGACGGAGGAGCGTGAAGCGGGGCCAGAGCGTGGAGTTCGCCGACTACCGCGACTACGCGCTGGGCGACGACCTCCGCCAGCTCGACTGGAACGTCTACGCGCGGCTCGAGAAGCTGTTCGTCAAGCTGTTCATCGAGGAGGAGGACGTCACGATCACGTTCCTCCTCGACGCCAGCCCGTCGATGGCGTTCGGGCGGCCCCAGAAGCTCCTGTTCGCCAAGCGCGCGGCCGCGGCGCTGGGGTACATCGGGCTGGCATCAGAGGACCGCGTCGTGGTCGCGGCGCTGGCCGGCCGGCAGGCCCGCCGCCAGGGTGGGCTGCGCGGCTCGGGGCGCGTGTTCCGGCTGCTGGCGAACCTGTCCTCGATCCAGCCCGCCGAGGGCGTGACCGATCTCGTGGCGGCGTCGCGCCACGCGGCCGCGATGCTCCGGGGCCGGGGCGTCGTGGTGCTGATCTCCGACCTGCTCGATCCGGCGGCGGACCGCGTGATCCGCGAGCTGGCTTCGACCGGCTCCGAGCTGATCGTCCTCCACACGCTCTCGCCCGACGAGCTGGACCCGGCCCTCGAGGGCGACCTCAAGCTCGTCGACAGCGAGACCGGCGAGGGCATCGACGTGACGGTCGACCTCGCGACGCTCGACGACTACCGGGCGCGGCTGGCCGCCTGGCAGGAGTCGTTCGCGGACCTGGCGGCCAAGCGCCGGGCCTCGTACGTGCCGCTGTCCACGGACGTGCCGCTGGCGGACCTCGTGTTCGCCGAGCTGCGTCGCCGCCGCGTGGTCGGGTAGGCCGGGATGCCGTTCCTCGCGCCGCTGGCGCTGGCCGGGCTCCTGTTCCTCCCCGTGGTCGTCGCGATGTACCTGCTCAAGCTGCGTCGCGACGAGGCGCCCGTCCCGTCCACGCTGCTGTGGCAGAAGCTGGTCGCAGACGTCGAGGCCAACGCCCCGTGGCAGCGACTCCGGCGCAGCCTCCTGCTGCTGCTCCAGCTGCTGCTGGTGGTGATCCTGGCGCTGCTCGCGGCCCGCCCGTTCGTGGAGCGCCCGGCCGGCCTGGCCCGCGACATCGTGCTGGTCATCGACACCTCGGCCTCGATGCAGGCGACCGACGTGACGCCCAACCGCCTCGAGGCGGCCAAGGCGCTGGCCGAGGACGCGCTCAAGGACCTGCCGGCCGGCGGCAAGGTGAGCGTCGTGTCGGCCGGTCGGACGGCCAAGGTCGTCGCCAATGGCACGGCCGACCTCGCCCGCGTGAAGCAGGCGATCGCGTCGATCGAGGCGACGTCCGCGGTCGGCGACCTGGGCGATGCGCTGCGCCTCGCCTCGGCGCTGGCGGCGCGCTCGGGCGACGCGGAGATCCTCGTCGCCACGGACGCGGCCCTCGCGACGCCGCCCGCCGGCTCGCTGGAGGCGCCGGTCCGGGTGCTCCAGGTGGGCCGCGACAGCGACAACCAGGCGATCGTGGCGCTCGCCGTGCGCACGGCGCCCAGCGGGCTCTCCCACTCGGCGTTCATCTCGGTCGCCAACCTCGACCTCGAGATGGCCGAGCGCCGGATCGAGCTGTACGCCGACGGCACGCTGCGCGAGGCGCGGACGCTGGCGCTGGACCCCCAGCGCCGGACGGACGTGTCCATCGACGACATCGACGAGCTGACCAACCCGGCGACCGTGATCGAGGTCCGGCTGGCCGCCAAGGACACGGCGTCCACGGTCGCGGCCGATGCCCTCGCGGTGGACGACCGGGCGTGGGCCATCGTCCCGCCCTCCGCCCCCCGGCAGATCCTGCTCGCGGGCGAGCCCGACCCCTACCTCGAGACGGCCCTCGCCTACCTGCCCGACACGGAGCTGTACTTCCGCGCCGGCAGCGAGTGGGCGACGCTGACCGGGCTCGAGGAGTTCGAGCTGGTCATCTTCAACCGGTTCCTGCCGGCGGAGCTGCCGGCCAAGCCGATCCTCGCGATCGCGCCGCCACGGACCACGCCGCTCGGGACCGTCACCGGCACGCTGACCAACCCCGGGATCGGCTCGCTGGACCCGACCGACCCGATCCTGCGCTACGTGGACCTGACCACGACGCACATCGCCGAGGCGAAGAAGCTCGAGCTGCCGGCCTGGGCCCGGGACGTGATCCCCGGCCCGTCCGGCTCGCCGCTGCTGTACGCCGGGACCCTGGCCGGGCGCCCGGCCGCCGTGATGGCGTTCGAGCCGCGGCGATCCGACCTGCCGCTCCAGGTGGCCTTCCCCGTCCTGCTCGCGAACCTCGCCGGCGAGCTGCTGGGCGGGTCGGAGACGCCGCTGGACGCGGTGGCACCCGGGTCGCCGGTGACGCTCGCGATCCCGGCCGGCGCGATCGGGGTGCGGGTGGAGCGGCCGGACGGCACGGCCGATGAGCTGGTCGCGCCCACGACCGACGCCGTGACGGTGACCTTCGCGCGGACCGAGCTGCTGGGCGTGTACACGGTGACCGGGATCCCGGACCCGGACGCCTCGCCGACGGCCTCGGCCGGCCCGACCGCATCGCCGTCGGCGTCGCCCGCGGCATCCGGCTCCCCGGGCGCGTCGCCGGGCGCCTCCCCGACTGTCGCGCCCGCGGCCCCGACCGGCCCGACGAGGTTCGCCGTCGACCTGCTGGACGTCAACGAGTCGATGATCGCGCCCGGCGACATCGCCAAGCTCACCGCGCTGGGCAAGCCCGTCGCCAGCCCGGGCACCGGCACCGGGGGTGGCCCGGCCGTCGACCGCCCGAACGCCCGCGACGAGCTGTGGATCCCGGTCGTGCTGGTCGCGCTGCTGGTGCTGACCGTCGAGTGGCTGGTCTACGAGCGTGACACGCTCGCGCGCCTCCGGCGCGCGGTCACGGGCCGGCTGCGGGGCACGCGGCCCGCGGGCGGGGGCGCCTGATGGGCATCTCGTTCGACGCCCCGCTCGCGCTGGCGCTGCTGCCGCTGCTGGCCGCGATCGTCATCGCGCTCCACGTGGCGTCGCGGCGACGGCTGGGCAAGGGCCGGCGCCGGGCGGCGCTCGCGGTCCGCGTCCTGCTCCTGTCCATGCTGGTGGGAGCGCTCGCGGGCCTCCAGCTCGTGCTGCCCGTGGACCGCCTCGCGGTCGTGTTCGTGGTGGACCTGTCCGACTCGGTCGGCACGGCCGGGCGCGAGGAGGCGCTGGCATACCTGCGGACCGCGCTGGAGGAGAAGACCGACGAGGATGTGGCGGGGATCGTCGCGTTCGGCGGCGACGCGCTCGTGGAGCGCCTGCCGTCCGACCTCGCGGAGATCGACCGGATCGCGTCCACCCCCGTCCGCGACGCCACCGACGTGGGCGCGGCGCTGCGCCTGGCCGCGGCGCTGTTCCCCGACGACGCCCAGAAGCGGATCGTCCTGCTGTCCGACGGCAACGACACGACCGGCTCGGGCCAGACGGAGGCGGCGCTGGCCGCGGCGCGCGGGATCCAGGTCAGCACCGTCCTGACCGGGCTCGCCGGCCGTGACGAGGTCCTCGTGGAGCGGCTCACGTCGCCGTCCACGGCGCGTCTCGGCGAGTCGGTGGAGGTCACCGGCGACATCACCTCGACCACGGCCCAGGCCGCGACGGTTCGCCTGTTCGTCAACGGCGAGGTGGCCCAGTCGCTGCCCGTGGACCTGGAGCAGGGACCCAACCGGGTGACCTTCCAGTTCACCGCCCGCGAGGCCGGGTTCCTGCGCTTCCGGATCGTCGTCGAGGCCGCCCGGGACACGTTCAACCAGAACGATCGCGCCGACGCGAACACCATCGTCAAGGGCGAGCCCAAGGTCCTCGTCGTGAAGGGTGACGAGACCGTCGCCGCCGAGCTCGTCCAGGCCCTCGAGACCGAGCGCCAGGACGTCGACACCGTGATCCCCGAGGCCCTCCCGTCGGATCTCGCGGGGCTCGCCGACTACGACTCGATCGTGCTCGTGGACGTGCCCCGCCTGCGGCTGACCGACAAGGCGCTCGAGGCCCTCCAGGTCTACGTCCGCGACCTGGGCCGGGGGCTGGTGATGGTCGGCGGGCCGCGCAGCTACGGCGCCGGCGGCTACACGGACACGCCGCTCGAGGAGACGCTGCCCGTGGAGATGGGCGTGCGGGACCGCCAGAAGCAGCCCGACGTGGCCCTCGTCGTCGTCATCGACAAGTCCGGCTCCATGGACGCCTGCCACTGCAACAGCTTCGACGGCGGGATGGGCGGCGGGACCGCGGGCATCGCGGGCGTCAAGAAGGTGGACATCGGCAAGGAGGCGATCCTGCGCGCGGCCTCGGCGCTGACGGCCCAGGACGAGCTGGGCGTGGTCGCGTTCGACGAGGCTGCCCACTGGGTGGTCCAGACGGCGCCGCTGGGCGGGCTGGCCGACCTGCAGGCGCGGATCGCGGGCATCACCGCCAACGGCCAGACCAACATCTTCGGCGGCCTCGACCAGGCGGTGCAGTCGCTCAAGAACGCGACGGCCACCCGGCGCCACATCATCCTGCTCACCGACGGCTGGTCCAGCAGCGGCCAGTACGAGGACATCCTCGAAGAGATGAAGGCGGCCGGGATCACCCTCTCGACGGTGGGCGCGGGCGGCGGCTCCAACCCGTTCCTGGAACAGCTCGCGAGGAACGGCGGGGGCCGGTTCTACAACGCCGCCAACCCGGCCTCGATCCCGGACATCTTCCTCAAGGAGACCCAGCAGGTCTCGGGGCAGCAGATCGTGGAGGAGGCGTTCTTCCCGATCCTGACCTCCAGCTCGCCGATCCTGCGCGGCATCGAGGGCGGGCTGCCGCGCCTGCTGGGCTACAACGGGACGACCGCGAAGCCCGCCGCCCAGACGGTCCTCGTGAGCGCCCGCGACGACCCGGTCCTCGCCCAGTGGCAGTACGGCCTCGGCCGGGCGGTGGCCTGGACCTCGGATTCCACGGGGCGGTGGGCGAAGAACTGGATCCCGTGGCAGGGCTTCACGAAGTTCTTCAGCCAGATGGTCGGCTGGACGTTCCCGGGCGAGGAGAGCGGCGGCATCGAGGCATCCCTCGTCGAGCGGGGCGGCCGGAGCTACCTGCGCGTCGAGAGCGTCGACACCGACGGCTCGCCGCGGGACTTCTACGCGACCCGGGTGGCGATGGTGGGCCCCGACCTGACCACCACGACCGTGGACCTGTCGCAGGTCGCCCCGGGCGTCTACGAGTCGCCGATCGCGAGCCTCCAGAGCGGCGCCTACGCCGTGCGCGTGACGCAGACCAAGCCGGGGGCGGCCGCGCTGGGGCGGACCCTGGGCCTGGTGGCCCCGACGGCCGCCGAGTACCGGCTGCTGGGCGCGAACGAGCCGCTGCTGTCGACGATCCGCGCCGCGACCGGGGGCGAGGTCGTGGAGGCACCGGCCGACGTGTGGGAGCACGACCTGCGGACGACCAGCAGCTTCACCGACCTGTGGCCGTGGTTGCTGGTGCTCGCCCTGCTGCTGTGGCCACTGGACATCGCGCTGCGGCGGGTGTCGCTGGGCCGCCGCGAGCTGGCCGACGGGCGGCGCTGGGTGTCCGACCGCGTGCGCGGGCGGCGGGTGGCCGCCCGGACGAAGCCGGTGGAGTCGATGATGGCCGCCCGCGAGCGCGCCGGGTCCGCGGGGGCGCGGTCCGCGATCCTGCGCGAGGCCGCCGAGCGGTCCGCTGCGACCGAGGTCGCCGCTGATGGCGCGGCCCCGACACCGACCGTCCCGACACCGACCGTCCCGACACCGACCGTCCCGACACCGACAGCCCCGGTCCTCGCGGCCACGACGCCCGAGCCGCCCGGGCCGCCGCCACCACCACCGGCTCCCGCACCCGCGGCGCCGCCGGCGCCCGCACCGATGGCCACCCCGACGCGCGCGGGCACCGCCGACGACACGCTCGAGCGCCTGCGCGAGGCCAAGCGCCGGACCCGCGGCTGACCTCGCGGCTGACCTCGCCGGCCGAGTGGCAGGCTCCGATACCGCGAGCGACGGCCGGCGCGACGCGGTGCTAGCCTCGATGCCGTGGCACTCCCCTCTGCCGGCCGTCCTCGTGTCCGCTTCGCGATCCCGGTCGCCATGGCCATGGTCGCCGCGATCGTTGCGGCGTGCGGCGGAATCACCGTCACGGAGCCGCCGGCGACGCCGACCGACTTCCCGGGCCTCACCGGCCGCCTGAACGCGGCCCAGGTGGAGGTCCGCGACTGGGTGTCCGGCGACGCCGGCTGCGACGACCCGGACCTGGTCCCCGCGGCGATCCGCTTCTCGGCCTCCGGCCTGGACCAGGCGACGCCGGTCACGGTGCGGCTGTTCGTGTTCCGCAACCGGGCCGCCTTCGAGCGCCATCGGGCCGCGGTGGGTCCGTGCGCGATGGCCTGGGTCACGGATCCCGCGACCTACGAGGAGGTCCAGGAGTCCCCGTACGTACTCGCCGGCCAGGGGCCGTGGGCGCCGAGGTTCGAGGCGGCGCTGCGCGAGGTCCTGGCCACGGCCGCGGGCACCGGCGGCTGAGCCGGCCCGGCTGACGCAGCGCGCTCCCCGATCCGGGTCCTGCGGGGGTACTGCAACGCAGGCTCCGGGACCCCACCCGACCGCACCGGGACCGGGAAGACCGTCCCGGTCCCTGCGGGACCACCGGGCCGTCGATCCGGTGCGCGGGTGCGCCGATCCTCGGGTGCATGGAGCGCTCGTCCCGCCGCCGCCGTGCCCTCTCGACCGCGCTCGCGGTCCTCCTCGCCGTCGAGTCCGTCTCCGTCGTCGCCGCGACCGCACAGGTCGCCGGCAGCCGGCAGGGGACTCCGGCGGACGCCGTCGCGGGCACGCCCGACGCCGTCGCGGGCACGCCCGCCGCCGTCGCGATCCTGCCCGCCGAGGCCGCGCCCGCCACCGCCGGCCGGAGCACGGCCATCGCGGGCGCCGGCGTCGCCGACTACGGGATGCCCGACCCCGCGCCGGCGGCGCCGGCGGCGGTCCCCGCGGCACCCGACCGGCCGCAGGCGTCACGGGCAGAGGTGACCAACGTCGCCAAGGCCGTCAAGGCGACCAAGACGAACCCGAAGCCGGCGCCCGTCTCGCCCGCCAGCTACCGCGGCCGGAACCACGTCTGGATCCCGTCGCTGGGCATCAACCGGTCCGTCCACTGGTTCTCCTGCGACCGCAGCCGCGACCCCGACAACTACGTGTACCGCTGGGGCTGCGCGGGCGACAACAACGTCTACCTGCTGGGACACGCCCACAGCGTGTTCAAGGGGCTCCACGACAGCTACGTGAGCGGCCGCCTGCACAAGGGCATGAAGGCGTACTACGCCGACGCGAAGGGCCGGGTGCACGTGTACGCGGTCCGCTGGTGGCGGGTCACGGCCCCGACGACGGCGGCCAGCTGGGCGTGGGCCTCGTTGGGCAGCCCCTCGATGACGCTCCAGACGTGCGTCGGCAGGAACAGCCAGTACCGGTTGATCGTGCGCCTGGTCGAGGTGGACGGGTAGCTCCCGGCGCCGCGGGCCGCGCCGCCCGGCCGCCTACAGGACGCGCAGGCCCAGGATCCGGCGGGCGATCACGAGGCGCTGCACCTGGCTCGTCCCCTCCCCGATCTCGGTGAGCTTGGCGTCGCGCAGGAACCGCTCCACCTTGTAGTCCTCGGTGTAGCCGTAGCCGCCGTGGACCTGGAGCGCGGCGTTGGTGGCGCGCGACGAGACCTCGGACGCGAACAGCTTCGCCTGGGCGGCCGCGACGTGGTAGTCGCGGCCCTGGTCCTTGAGCCACGCGGCGCGCACGACGAGGGCCCGGGCCGCCTCGATCTCGGTCGCCATGTCCGCGATCATGAACGCGACGCCCTGGAACGAGCCGATGGGCCGCCCGAACTGCTCGCGCGTCTTCGCGTACGGGACCGCGGCGTCGAGCGCGGCCTGCGCGAGCCCGACCGCGAGCGCGGCGATCGAGATCCGCCCGCCGTCCAGCACCTTGAGGAAGGCCCGGAAGCCGGCCCCCTCCTCGCCCAGCAGGTTGGCCGCCGGCACCCGGACGCCGTCGAAGTGGAGCTCTCCGGTCGCCGAGGCGTGGAGGCCCATCTTGTCCTCGAGCCGCCCGACGCTGAAGCCCCGGGTGTCCGCCGGCACGATGAACGCGGAGATCGCGGCCGAGCCGTCCGCGTGGCTGCCGGTCCGGGCGGTGATGATGTAGACCCCGGCGTGGCCGGCGTTGGTGATGAACCGCTTCTCGCCGTCGATGATCCACGTTCCGCCGTCCGGGCCCCGCTCGTGGCGGGCCGTCGTCCGCGTGCCGCCCGCGTCCGAGCCGGCGTTCGCCTCGGTGAGCCCGTACGCGCCCAGCATCCGGCCGCTCGCCAGCGGCGTCAGAAACCGGTCGCGCTGGTCGTCCGTGCCGGAGATCAGGAGCGGGCCGCAGCCCAGGCTCGTGTGCGCCGCCACGATCAGGCCGAGCGAGCCCCAGACCCGGGCGATCTCCTCGACCGCGATCGCGTAGGCCAGGGTGTCCATCCCGGCGCCGCCCCAGCGCTCCGGGACGTTGATCCCGAGCCAGCCCAGCTCGCCGATCCGGTGGACGATCTCGACCGGGAACCGGCGGGCCCGCTCGTGCTCGTCGACGACCCCGGCCACCTCGGTCGTCATGAAGTCGCGGATCGTGTCGCGCAGCAGGACGTGATCCGGCGTGAGGTCGAGGTCCATGGCGCGAGCGTACCATCGCGAACGCCCCGCGCCCGTTCCTGCTAGCCTCGCCCCGGCATGCCCGAGCCGGCCGTCCCCTCCATCGCCCCGCCCGCCCCCGTCCCGCACGCCGGATCTCCGTCCGCGCTGCGCCGGGCGATCCTGCTGCACCTCCGGCGGGCCGGACCGTCCACGCCAGACGCGATCGCCGCCTCGCTGTCCGCCAGCCGGAGCGGCGTGGCCCAGCAGCTCCGGGCGCTCGACGGCGCTGGCCTCGTCAGCCGGACCTCCGTCCGTCACGGCGTGGGGCGGCCGCGTCACCTGTACGACGTCACGACCGACGCCCAGGACCTGTTCCCGACCGACTACGACGGGCTCGCCACCGGGCTGCTGGCGGCGATCCTCGAGGTCGGCGGCGACCGGCTGCTCGACGAGGTGTTCGCGGCCCGCTGCCGGCAGGCGCAGGCGATCGTGCGGCAGCGGATGGACGCGGCCCTGCCGCCCGACGCGCCGGTCGCCGCACGGGTCCGCGAGCTCGCCCAGATCCAGGACGAGCTGGGCTACCTGTCCGAGGCGGTGATCGAGGACGGCACGATCCGGCTCCTGGAGCACAACTGCGCGGTCCTCGACGTCGCCCGAGGGAGCCCGGCCGCCTGCGCCGCCGAGCTGGACCTGTTCCGCGGCGTGCTGGGCACGGACGTCGAGCGGGTCCGTCACATCGCCGCCGGGGACCGGTGCTGCGAGTACCGGGTGGTGGCGCCGGCCAAGGCCTGATCGGCGGCTGCCGCGTCCGCGCGCCGCCGGGCGACCGGGCGAGGCGTCAGGCCTCCTCGCGCTCGCGGGCGGCCCGAGGCGTCAGGCCTCTTCGCGCTCCACGACGTCGCGTCGGGCAGGCTCGCGGCGCGGCAGCGGGACCTCGGACACGTTGGGCACGAACGACGCGGCGAGCGACGCCGCGGCGATCTGCTGCTGCTCCTCGACGGCCAGGATCCCGAGGCGCCCCAGCGTCGCGAGCTCGTCGCGGATGTAGGTCTTGAGCATCTCCGGGCCGTCGGTGCTGATCGTGTACCGCACGCCGTTGCGGTGGAACTGGTCGAAGATCCAGCGGAACTCCTCCCAGCCGGACACGACGCCGGTGTTGAGGTTCGAGGTGGGACAGATCTCGAGCACGATCCCCCGCTCCCGGAGCATCGCCATCGCCCGCGGGTCGTAGGCCGCCTTCACCCCGTGGCCGATGCGGTCGGGCTCGAGGAGCTCGATGACTCGGGCGACCTCCTCCACTGGCCCGGACTCGCCGGTATGGATCGTGATCCCGAGCCCGTACTGGCGGGCGCGGCGGAACAGCCGGCGGTAGTCGGCAACGCGGAACGTGGCGGACTCGGGACCCGCGATGTCGATCCCGACGACGCCCCGGTCCCGCCAGGCGATCGCCTTCTCCGCGATGATCTCGTTGAGCTCGTACGGAAACGCCCGATCGAGGCAGAAGATGAGCCCCGGCTTGACCGGGTACTCGAGCGTCGCCTTGTCCATGCCCCGGACGGCGGCCGCGATGATGTGGTCCAGGTCCTGCTCGCCGCCGCGGTTGCGCTTCATGGGGTTGAAGCGAAGCTCCGTGGTGGTGATGTTGTTCTTGCGATAGGCGCCGCCGATGACCTCGTACACGGCGCGCTCGACGGCGATCGGGCTGGACTGGATGAGCTCCGTCCAGTGGAACAGCTGCAGGTAGCCGTCGAAGCTCTTGGGGCGCCGGGGATGGACCGTGATCAGGTCGCGGAACTCCCAGTAGTCGCGGGTCGGGAGCTTGATCCCCTGCGCGTGGGCGATCGACCACATGATCGCCGGGGTGACGGCCGCGCCGAGGTGGCAGTGGAGCTCGGCGAGAGGGACCTTCCGGCTGAGGTGCGCTGCCATGGCCTCGAAGGATAGCCGAGCCGGGTGGCGGCCCGCCGGCCGGAGGTCAGCCGATGCAGACGTCGTAGCCGGTGCCGCGCGTGTCGGGCTCGGGGGCAAGGGCGCCGCCCGGAACGGTGCGGATGACGTCGATCCGGTAGACGGCCGGGATGAGGCCGCCCGATGGCAACGCGAGCAGGGCCAGGCCGTCGTCGACGGGCAGCATCGCCCGCGTCTCGATCCTCGTGTAGCCGTCGGGGGCGGTGAGCCGGATGTCCACGACCCGATCCGGGTCCGGGAGGAGCAGCCCGACGAGCGGCGTCGAGCCGGTGACAAGGGCCTGCCCGCCGCACGTGCCGCGCATCCGGCCCGGACGCAGGTCGGCGTCGGTGACGATCGGCTCGCCGGCCAGCCCGCCCGGCAGCGTCGCGAGCTGCGACCACTCGCGCAGCCGATCGAGCGGCGACCCGGGAGACACGATCGTGCCCCGCGGGACGATCTCGAGGTACCGGACGCTGGAGCCCGGCTCGCCATCCGCGGTGCGCCACGTCGCCCACACCCGGTACGTGCCGGCGGCGAACGGCCGCTCGCCGCCGGTGTGGGCGAGGATCGCCGTCCGCCCGGTCCCGTCCGGGATCGGCAGCTCGTCCGTCGGTGCGACGACGCCGGCGTCGATCGGCGAGACGAGGTCGAGGACGAGGCTCGTCGGCACGGCGCCTGGCGGCAGGACGACGCCCACGCCGGCCACGGCGTCCGACGTCACCTGGCCGACGGCCCAGCTCGGCAGGTCGAGGCCGGGCGACAGCCACGCCTCGCGCTCGCCGAGGCGGGCCTCCGGGGCCGACAGCGCGTCGACCATGATCGCCCGGCCGTCGGCGACGACGAACAGGCCCTCGCCGAAGGCGAGCTCCTGCGCGAGGGAGGGCGGCAGGGCGGCCGCCGCCTGATCGCCCGGCTCGTCGAGGCCCGGATCGCCGGGAACCACGACCACGATCCGGTCGATGGAGCGGCCGAGGAGGGCGTCGATGCGGTACGTCCCGGGCGGCCACGGCGCGCCGGCCACGCCGGCCGAGGTCACCGGCCGCCACAGGCGCGAGCCCGGGTCCGGTCCCGTGACCGACCCGGCCGGGACGCGGCGGGGGATGCCGCCCGTGTCCAGGCGCCAGATGCGGACGTCGAGCGGCAGCGCGTCGCCGGGCGTCGTGATGCCCAGCGCGACGACCGTGTCGCCCTCGGCCGCCACGGGCCCGGACGCGGCGACCGTCCGCGTGTCCGCGTCCGTGCGGTAGCCGGGATCGTCGATCTCGGTCCAGCGCTCCTCGAGCGAGCCGGCCGGGCCGGGCGGCAGCACGACCGCCCGGATCCCCCAGGAGGAGCGGGGGCTCGTCGCGGCGAGGAGGTCCTCGCCGCCCAGCCGGATCACCGAGGGCGTCGGACCGGGGCTCACGGACGGCCCGGGCCGGCCGGCGGTCGGTCCCGGCGGTGTCAGCGCGGCCGCGGCCGAGGGTCGCCCGGAGGCCGCGGCGTCGCCGTCCCATGGCTTGACCACCGCCACGGCGACGAATGCGACCGCGAGGACGCCCAGCAGCAGCGGGGGGAACGAGGCCTGCCGGTGGCCGACGCGGGCCGGCTCGACCTCGAGGCTGCGCCGCGGGGGGTCGTCCATGTCCCTCCTACACCGCCGGGGACCGGCGGGTTCGCGGCCGGGCGTTCGATCGCTGCCGGGCCTCGGCTCGCGGCCGGGCGTCAGCTCGCGGCGGGCACCACGCGGCCGTCAGCGCCGACCGTCGCGCGGCGGCGGAGGGCGCGCAGCTCGGCGCCGGGGACCTGGTCGCGGGCGTGGTAGCTGGAGCGGACGAGCGGCCCGGACTCCACATGCTTGAACCCGAGCCCGAGGGCCTCGGCCTTCATGTCCGCGAACTCGTCGGGGTGGTAGTAGCGGACCAGCGGCAGGTGCTGGGCCGTAGGCCGCAGGTACTGGCCGATGGTCAGGATGTCGGTGTCCACGGCGCGCAGCGCCTCGAACGCCTCGGTCAGCTCCCCGCGGGTCTCGCCCAGGCCGACCATCAGCGAGCTCTTCGTGTGCGCCTCGCGACCATACTCGGCGGCGTAGGCCTTGGCACGCTCGAGGACGCCCAGCGTCCGGTCCCAGCGCGCCCGCTTGCGCACGGGCTTCTGGAGGCGCTTCACGGTCTCGAGGTTGTGGTTGAGGATGTCCGGGCCGGCGTCCATGACGGCGCGCAGCGGCGCCTCCTCCCCGTTGAAGTCCGGGATCAGGACCTCGACCCCCATCAGCGGCTTGCGCGCCCGGAGCTCGCGGATCGTGGCCGCGAAGGCACCCGCACCGCCGTCCGGCAGGTCGTCGCGGGCGACGCTCGTGATCACGACGTGGTCGAGGTCCATCGCCGCCACCGCCTCGGCGACCCGGCGCGGCTCATCGTCATCGAACCAGGTGGGCTTGCCGGTCTTGATCGCGCAGAAGCCGCAGGCGCGGGTGCACACGTCGCCCAGGATCATCACCGTCGCGGTGCGCTGGTCCCAGCACTCCCCGACGTTGGGGCAGACCGCCTCCTCGCACACCGTGTTGAGATTGAGGCCGCGGAGCAGCCCCTTGAGCGAGTGGTAGTTGTCTCCGGAGGGCAGCCGGGACTTGATCCAGTCCGGGTGGCGGCGGAGCGGGGTGCTCCCGTCCGTGGCGGGCACGAACGAGCCGCCACCGATCGCGATGGACAGGTCACCCGCCGCGGCGTGGTGGCCGTGGCCGGGGTTCGGGTCGAAGATCGGGAGCTCGCGGGCCATGGCACGAGTGTAGGACGTGTGGCCGGGCCACGCCGACGAGGGGTGCCCGACGCCGCGTCAGCCGTCGAACACCGACCAGCAGATTCCAGGCGAGGAGCCTGTGATCGGAGTCGGTGAGCGTTCCACCGCGGCGGATGGTCACGAACCGCGGGTCGCGCTCGTCCGGGAGGATCACGCCCGCGACCCGTGCGGCTCACGGCTGCCCACGACGTCGACAGCCTGCCTGGAGCCGGGTTCCACGCCGCTAGCCACGTGTCGCGCCGGTCCCGGCGCGACCGAACGTGTCCCCGATGCCCTGCTCGACCGTCCGTGGCGCATAGCCCAGCTCCCGGCCCGCCTTGGCGTTGCTCACCCAATAGGTGACGCCGTCGCTCGCCTCGACAGCCTCGCGCAGGTTGGGCGGCATCCCCGGCAGTCCGCCGACGCGGTCGTTGACCGGTGCGACCAGGCGCAGCAGCCGGGTGGGGACCGTGAGGCGCGGAGGGCGATGACCGCCCATGCGGGCCGCGATGGCCAGGGCGTCCCGCAGCCGGAGACACTCGCCGCCCAGCGAGTACGCCTCGCCGATCCTCCCCCGGTCGAGGGCCGTCAGGAGACCGCCCGCGAGATCGTCGACGTGGGCCCAGGCGAGCCCGGCGTCGCCGAACGCGACCGCCCGCAGGCGCCCGGCGTGGGCCTGCGCCAGCTGCGCCCCGACCGCCGAGTGGTCGTGCGGCCCGAACGTCTGACCGGGCTGGACGATGATCACCGGCGCGCCGCGGCCGATCCTGGCCTCGGCGGCCTCGTGGGCCCGGAGCTTCGTCTCGTCGTACCAGGACAGGAACCCGTCCGCCGCGGGCCGGCGATGCGTCTCGTCGACGATGGCGCCGCGGGTGTTGCCGTGGATGCCGTTGGTCGAGACGTAGACGATGCGCGGCGCGCCCGCCTCGATCGCCGCGTCCAGGACCCGCTCGGTCGTGCCGACGTTGGCGTCCCACATCGCCGGCCGCTCGTCATCGGGGATGCCCACGCGGTACGAGCCGGCGGCGTGGATCACGGCGTCCGCGCCGGCCATGGCGTCGCGGAGCGCGGCCGGATCCGTGAGGTCGGAGGGGACGAGGGTGACGCCGTCGCGGGCGAGGAAGCCGGCACGGGCAGGTTCGCGGACGAGTGCCGTGACCTCGTCGCCGCGATCGGCGAGCCGGGCGACGACCGCCCGGCCGATGAACCCGGCACCACCGGTGACGAGGATCCGCACGAGCGATGCCCTGGGCTGACGGCTTGTCGGGGCGCCGTGCCGGCTAGTAGATCGCGGTCTCCGGGCCGACCCCCTCGAGCCAGGCCTTGATGTCGCGCAGCAGCGCGGCGCCGCCGGCCCCGTCGTTCGCCCGGTGGTCGACGGCAAGGACCATGTTCATCACCGGCCGGATCGCGATCACGTCCCCATCGTCCGTGGACACGACCACGGGGCGCTTGGTGATCGCCTCCATGGTCACGATGCCCACCTCGGGCACGTTGAGGATCGGCATCACGAGGTTGGTGCCGAGGTAGCCCGTGTTGTCGACGGTGAACGTGCCGCCGCCGAAGTCGTCCAGGCGGAGCTTGTTCACCCGGGCACGGTTGGCGACGTCGGTGATCGCCCGGTTGAGGCCGTGGATGCTGAGCTGGTCCGCGTCCCGGATGACGGGCACGATCAGCCCCTCGTCCACCGCGACGGCGACGCCGATGTTGATCCGGCGCTTGGCGAGCAGGCCCTGCTCGGTCCAGTGGGCGTTGAACGTGGGGTTGCGCTTGAGCGCCTCCGCCGATGCCTTGACGACGAACGGGACGTAGGAGAGCGACATGCCCTCCTTCTCCTGGTAGGCCCGCTTGGCACGCTCCCGGAGGGCGACCAGGCGGCTGACGTCGACCTCCATCTGGACGTAGGCGTGCGGCGCCTGGAGCGCGCGGGTCATCTGCGCCGCGATGCCCTTGCGCATCTGGGTCATCGGGACGAGGACCTCGTCCGCGCCGGCGGGGAACGAGATCCGGGCGGCCGACGGGGCCTTCGACGCGGGGGCGGACGCCGGGCTCCCGGACGCGGCCGGCGCGGCCGGGGAGGCGGTGGCAGCGGCGCTGGTCGCGGCCGCGGCCGGTGCGGTCCCGGTCCGGACCGCCTCGACGAACGCGAGCACGTCCTCGCGGGTGATCCGCCCGCCGCCGCCCGTGCCGTGGATCTGGGCGGGCTCGAGGTTGTGCTCGCGCAGCAGGCGGCGGACCGCCGGGGTCATCCGCGCGTTGGCGTCGGCGTCCATGACCGGGACGGGGGCCGCGGCAGAAGGCGCGGCGGCTGTCGCGGCGGGCATCGTGGGCGCGGCCGCCGTCGGCGCGGGAGCGAGCTCGGGGGCGGCCGAAGGCGCCGGCGAGGCCCCCGCCGCCGGGCGCTCGTCCGAGCCGGCCGGGCCGTGCGCTGGCTCGGGGGCGGCGGCGGACACGGCGGCCGGCTGGGGCGCCTCGGCCGTGGCGGCCCCGCCCTCGTCCGAGGTCTCGATGATCGCGATCTCGGCGTTGTTGGGGACGGTGGCGCCCTCCTCGGCCAGGATCTCCGTGAGCACGCCGGCGAACGGCGAGGGAACCTCGGCGTTCACCTTGTCCGTGATCACCTCCAGCAGCGGCTCGTACTTCTCGACCGTGTCGCCCGGCTGCTTGAGCCAGCGCCCGATCGTCCCCTCCGCCACGCTCTCGCCGAGCTGCGGCATCGTCACCTTGGCCACTGGGTCTTCTCCTCCGATGGGGCGCTGCGGGAGGCGCGGTTGGTCGGGCTAGTGTTGCGCATCCAGCGTCATCGTGCCCCATCGGCGTCCGCCACCGTCCACGCGGCCACGCATGATGCCGCTGCTTCCCATGCCGCGATTCCGCGGCTGTTCACGACGTCCGCGGCTTCCGAGACCGCAATCGAACGTCGTGAACGGCTCGACGAGACCCTCCTGCCACTGACTCGTGCAGATTGCGGCATGCCAGACAGCGCGTGCGGCTCCGGGCACCGGTTTCGCGGCTTCTCATGCCGTGTGCGCTCCGTCTCGGCCACACATTCAGGCTGCGAGCCGGCACGCAAGGCGCCGCGCCTGTTCCGGCCCGGCCTCAGGCCTCCGCCATGTAGCGCTCGTAGGCGCGCGCGACCAGCGCCTCGAGCTCGGCCATCTCCGCCGCGTCGATCGCCTTGAAGTTGAACGTCGCCTTGCCGGTCAGCCGCTTGCGGAGGGCCGGCGACAGGCCGGCGCGGAGCTCCGGGTACTCGCTGATCGGCAGCAGGAAGAACCCGACGTGGTGGCTCGCCGGCTTGACGAACGCGAACCACTGGTGGGCCTTCGCGCCCGGCCGGCGGAGCATCGGGATGCCGTACACGGTCGCCGCCTCGAGCCGCTCCTCGTAGGGCGCCAGGATCGCCCGCAACCGGGCCTCGACCGCGAGCAGGTCCGCCCCTCCCGCCATCAGGACGCCGCCATCAGTACGCGGCCAGCCTGCGGATCGCGTCCGCGATCTTCGCCGGGTTGAGCATGAACCAGTCCTCGAGCGCGTGGTTGTAGGGCACGCCCGGCACGTCCGGTCCGGCGATCCGCGACACCGGGCCGTCGAGATAGTCGAACGCTTCCTCGGCCACGATCGCCGCGATCTCCGCCCCGTAGCCGCCGAACCGGTTGTCTTCGTAGGCGACCAGGCACTTGCCGGTCTTGCGCACGGACGAGAGCAGCGTCGCGCGGTCCAGGGGCCGCAGCGTGCGCAGGTCGATGACCTCCGCCTCGATCCCCTCCCCCGCCACGCGCTCGGCAGCCTCGAGCGCGTAGTGGACCATCAGCCCGTAGGCGACCACGGTCACGTGGCGCCCGGCGCGGCGGACCACCGCCTGCCCCAGCGGAACGCTGAACTCGCCCCCGGGCACGTCGCCCCGGACGGAGCGGTACATCTTCTTGTGCTCGAAGAACAGGACCGGGTCGTCGTCGCGGATCGCGGTCCGGAGCAGGCCCTTCGCGTCGTACGGGGTGGACGGGATCACGACCTTGAGCCCCGGCACGTGGGTGAAGAACGCCTCGACCGACTGGCTGTGGTACAGCGCGCCGTGGACTCCGCCGCCGTAGGGAGCGCGGATGACCATCGGCACCCTGAACCCGTTGTTCGAGCGGTAGCGCAGCCGCGCCGCCTCGGACACGATCTGGTTGAACGCCGGGTGGATGAAGTCCGCGAACTGGATCTCCGCGATCGGGCGCAGGCCGTTGAGCGCGGCCCCGATCGAGGCCCCCACGATCATCGACTCGGTCAGCGGGGTGTCGATCACGCGGTCGTCGCCGAACTCGCCCCACAGCCCGTCGGTGGCCAGGAACACGCCGCCCTTCTTGCCGACGTCCTCGCCCAGCACGATGACCGTGGCGTCGCGGCGCATCTCCTCGGCCATGCCGTCGCGGATCGCCTCGATGAACGTCCGGATCGCCATCAGCCGTGCCCCCCGGCCCCGCCGCCCGATCCGCCGTCGGCCGTCCCGGGCCCGCCCGTGCCCGATCCGCCGTCGGCCGTCCCGGGCCCGCCCGCCGTCGCGTGCCACGGCGGCGCGGTCTCGCCCGGCCAGTGCTCCGCGTAGACCCAGTCGAGGGCCGTCGCGGGATCGGGGTCGGGCTCCGCCTCGGCGAACTCGGTGGCATCCTCCACCAGCGCCTTGATCTCGGCCGCGAGCTCGGCCTCGATCGCGTCCGTCAGCACGCCGGCCTCGCGAAGCCGGTCGCGGAAGATCGGCAGCGGGTCGTGCGCCCGGCCCTCGGCCAGGTCGTCCTCCGAGCGGTACTTGGTCTGCTGGTCGTCGCTCGAGTGCGCCGTGAGCCGGGTGACCTTGGCCTCGATCAGGGTCGGCCCGGCGCCGGAGCGGGCGCGCTCGAACGCCTCGCGCCCGGCGGTGTAGCAGGCGAGCACGTCGGTCCCGTCCACGATCACGCCCGGGATCCCGTAGCCGGACGCCCGGGCCGCCACGTCGCGGACGCCGAGCTGCTTCTCGGACGGGACGCTGATCGCGTAGCCGTTGTTCTCGACGATGAACACGAACGGGAGCTTGTGGATGGCCGCGAAGTTGAGCGCCTCGTGGACGTCGCCCTGGTTGGAGCTGCCCTCGCCCATGACCGCCACGGCGACCTGGTCGACCCCCCGGATCCTGGCCGCCAGCGCGATCCCCACCGCGTGCAGGATCTGGGTCGCCACGGGCGACGACACCGACACCAGGTGGTGCTCGGGATGGCCGTAGTGGCCGGGCATCTGGCGCCCGCCGGAGCTGGGGTCGATGGCCTTGGCGTACTGCGCGATCATCAGCTCGCGGGCGCTCATGCCGAAGGTCAGGCAGGTCGCGATCGAGCGGTAGTAAGGCGCGATCCAGTCGTGGCCCTTGCGCAGCGGCCAGGTGAGCCCCACCTGGGCGCCCTCGTGACCCTGGCCGCTGATCACGAACGGGATCCGGCCGGCCCGGTTGAGGATCCACATCCGCTCGTCCACCGCGCGGGCGAGCGCCACCAGCCGGTACATCGCGACGAGGTCCGCGTCCGCCAGCCCGACGGAGGCAGCGAGGGAGCTCGCGGCAGGGTCGCCGCTGCTGCCGGTGACCGTCATCGCTCCTCCGTGTGGCGGCCTGGGACGCTAGAAGTTGATCGAGCGGCCGTCGACCGCCATCGCGGCCTCGGCGAGGATCTCCGAGTAGGTGGGGTGCGCGTGGGTCGCGGCGCCGATCTCCCACGGTGTCGCCTCGAGCGTGAGGGCGAGCGAGGCCTCCGCGATCAGGTCGGTCGAGTGCGGCCCGATGAGGTGGATGCCCAGCGTCTCGTCGGTCTCCCGGTGGCCGATGATCTTGGCGAAGCCCTCGTACTCGCCGCCGATGATCGCCTTGCCCACCGCCTGGAACGGGACCTTGGCGATCTTGGTCGGCAGGCCGCGCTCCTCGCACTGCTGCTCGGTGAGGCCGACGGACGCGATCTCGGGGCGGCTGTACGTCGCCCGCGGCTGCTTGACGTAGTCCATGGGGTGGACGTCCACGTCGCCCGCGATCGTGTGGGCGGCGATGATCCCCTCGTGCGCGGCGGTGTGCGCGAGCATCAGCCCGCCCACGATGTCGCCGATCGCGTACAGGTGCGGCTCCCGCGTCCGCATGTGGCCGTCGACCTTGACGATGCCCCGGTCCACCTCAGCCGACGTCGTCTCGAGCCCCACGTCCTCGACGTTGGTCGCCCGGCCGGCCGCCACCAGGAGCATCTCGGCGCCGATCTCGGCGGCGTCCTTGCCATCGGGCCCGACCGTCATCCGGACCCCGTCGTCGCCCGTGACCACGCTCGCCGCATCGAACCGGGCGCTGGTCATGACCTTGATCCCGCGCCGCGTGAACGAGCGCTCCAGCTCCTTGCTCACGTCGCGGTCCTCGAGCGGCACGATCGCGGGCAGGTACTCGAGCAGCTGCACCTGCGCGCCGAGGTCGTGGTACATCGACGCGAACTCCACGCCCACCGCGCCGGCGCCGATGATGATCACGCTGGCGGGCATCGTGTCCATGCGCAGGACGTCGTCCGAGGTCACGATCCGCGTGCCGTCCGGCTCGAGGCCGGGCAGCGACTTGACCCGGGAGCCGGTGGCCAGGATCACGTCGGTGGCGTTGAGCAGACGATCCCCGCCCGCGCCCGGCGTCCCGTCGTCGCCCGCCTGGAGCACGTGGACCTTGGTGCCGCCCTCGAGCCGGCCGCGGCCCTGGACCCAGGTCACGCCGTACTTCTTGACCAGGCTCTGGACGCCCTTCCACATCCGGTTGACCACCTGGTCGCGCCGCTTCGCGACCTGCGCATAGTCCACGGTCGTGTCGCCGGCCAGGCGGAGGCCGAAGTCGCCGGCGTGACGGAGGCGCTCGTTGAACGCGGCGGACTCCAGCAGGGCCTTGGTCGGGATGCAGCCACGGTGGAGGCACGTGCCGCCCAGCTTGTCCTCGTCCACGAGGGCCACCTTGAGACCCAGCTGGGCGGCGCGGAACGCCGCCGCGTAGCCGCCGGTGCCGGCGCCGAGGACGACGAGATCGAAGTCATTGGAAGAGCCGACGGCCATCGGTCAGGGGTGCTCCGCTGGGGTCTCGGGGCGGCCCGGCGAGCCGGGTCCGCGGCGGACATGGGAGGGACGCGACATCGGGGCGATCGTACTACGGGCGCGGGCCGCGGGACGCTCGCGGCGGTCGACCGGCCGGTACCACCCGGTGCTAGATTCCGGCCCTGGCGTCCGGACGGCCCGGGCGGCCGACCGGAGGTGGGCGCGCAGCGATGAACGCGGGCGAGGTCGTCGTCGCCGTGCTGCTCGCCCTCCTGTCGTACGCCGCGGGCTCGATCCCGTTCGGACTGCTCGTGGCGAGCGTCACCGGCGCCCCCGATCCGCGCCTGACGGGCAGCGGGCGCACCGGCGGCACGAACGCGCTGCGGGCGATGGGCCGCAAGCGCGCCCTGGTCGTCGTCACCGGTGACGTGCTCAAGGGGGTGGTCCCGGTGCTGGTCGCCCGGCTGCTGACCGGCAACGCGGCGGTCGAGGTGCTGTGCGCGATCGTGGCCATCCTGGGCTCGACGCGCTCGGTGTTCGTCGGGTTCAAGGGCGGGCGGGGCGTCGCGACGAGCGTGGGGACGATGCTGGTGATCTTCCCGCCCGCGATCCTGGTCGGCGCGCCGGTGTTCGTGGGCGTGATCCTCGCGACCCGGTACGTGTCGCTGGGCTCGCTGCTGGCGACGGCCGCCGGCGGCGCGCTCGTGGTCGTGTGGTGGCTGGCGGCCAACGGGTCGGTTCCGTTCGCGTACCCCGTGTACGCGACCCTCGGCGGGGCGCTGGTGTGGCTCGCCCACGCGGACAACATCGACCGGCTGATCCACGGCACTGAGCGCCGCTTCGACCTGGACCTGCTCGCCCGGGACTGAGGCACTCGTCGGCGGGCCGTTAACGAGAGAACCGGGCCGCGGCGACCGCGACCCGGTTCGGGCGAACGTGGATCAGCCGCCGCGCTGGGTGCGGAAGCAGTCCGAGCAGTAGACGGGCTTGCCGTTCGTCGGGCGGAACGGGACTCGCGCCTCGCGCCCGCAGCTGGAGCAGGTTGCCGTGAACATCTCGCGGGGGGCGCTGCTGCGGCCGCCGTAGCCACCGCCGCCGTACCCGCCGCCGCCACCGCCGTACGCGGAGTCATAGCCCCCGGCGTACGAGCCGCCGGCGTACGCGCCGTCGCCGCCCGCCCGCGCGGCCTTGCGGCTGGCGCGGCACGAGGGGCACCGGCGGGGCTCCGAGAAACCCTTCTCGGCGTAGAAGGCCTGTTCGCGCTCCGTGAATGCGAACTCCATTCCGCAGTCGGAACAGGTCAGGGTCTTGTCGGCCACGTGCCGATCTCCTCCAGATGTCGCCGCCTCTTGCCCGGGTTCCTCGAGACGGTGCCGGAGGAGACCAAGATTCGAACGTGCGAACGGGTGTGAGCATGCGCGGCGATCCGCGCACGCGGGGAGTGTAGAGGCAACGCGCGGCCGTGGCGATACCCCAAATGACCCCTCGGATCCGGGACATGTCGTCCCGCCCGTCGGCGCCACGCCGGCGGGTCGCCAGGCGCCCGTCAGCCGGTCGCCGACACCCAGCCCTTCGAGCGCTCGACCGCCCGGTGCCAGCCGCGGAGCAGCGCCGCCCGCCGTTCCGGGGCCATCGACGGCTCGAACCGCCGGTCCACGGCGCGGATCGCGGCCAGCTCGTCGAGGCCGGACCACACCCCGATCGCGAGACCGGCCAGAGAGGCCGCGCCCCAGGCCGTCGTCTCGGTCACCCGCGGCCGCTCCACCGGGACCTCGAGCAGGTCCGCCTGGAACCGCAGCAGCTCGTCGTTGCGCGCCGCTCCCCCGTCCACCCGGAGGTCCGCGAGCGGCGCGCCGCGATCGGCCACCATCGCCTCGACGACGTCGTGGACCTGGTACGCGATCGACTCGATCGTCGCCCGCCCGATCTCGGGCAGCCCCGTGCCCCGCGTCAGCCCGATCAGCAGCCCGCGCGCGTCCGGGTCCCAGTGGGGCGCGCCCAGCCCCACGAACGCCGGCACGAGGTACACGCCGCCGGTGTCCTCGACGCCCCGGATGAGCTCGTCGATGCCGTCCGAGGTCGCGATCGCCCGGAGGCCGTCGCGGAGCCACTGGACGGCGGCCCCGGCGATGAACACCGAGCCCTCCAGCGCGTACCAGACCGGCCCGCCCTCGCCCAGCCGCCACAGCGCGGTGGACAGCAGGCCGTGCCCGGACGGGACCGGCTGGTGACCAACGTTCGCGAGCAGGAAGGCCCCCGTGCCGTACGTGTTCTTCGCCTCGCCGGCGTCGAAGCAGGCCTGCCCGAACATCGCCGCCTGCTGGTCCCCGGCGACGCCGGCGATCGGGATCGGCATGCCGAACACGTCGGCGGCCGTCTCGCCCCACACCGCGGACGACGGGCGGACCTCGGGCAGCAGCGCCCGGGGGACCTCCATCAGCCGCAGCAGCTCGTCGTCCCAGTCCAGCGTGCGCAGGTCCAGCAGCAGCGTCCGCGACGCGTTGGACACGTCGGTGGCGTGGACCCGGCCGCCGGTCAGCCGCCAGGTGAGCCACGTGTCCACGGTCCCGAACGCGAGCTCGCCGCGCTCGGCGCGCCCGTACAGGTCGCCCTCGCGGAGGATGTGCCGGATCTTGGGGCCGGAGAAGTAGGCGTCCAGCGGCAGCCCGGTCCGCTCGCGGACGAACGGCTCGTGTCCCTCGGCCTTGAGGCGGTCGCAGAACGGCGCGGTGATCCGGCTCTGCCACACGATCGCGGACGCCACGGGACGCCCGGTGGCACGGTCCCATACGACCGTGGTCTCTCGCTGGTTGGTCACGCCGATCGCCGCGACGCGCGCCGCGCCGCCGACGGCCGCCACGGTCTCCCGGGCGACCCGCAGCTGGCTGCCCCAGATGTCGTCCGGGTCGTGGGTCACGTGCCCCGGCGACGGGAAGCCCTGGGGGAACTCGCGCTGGGCGCTGGCAACCGGGGTGCCGGCGCGGTCGAAGGCGATCGCGCGCGAGGACGTCGTTCCCTGGTCGAGGGCGAGGACGAAGCGGTCGTCGGTCATCGGGCTCCCCTGTCCATCCTGGACGGCACCGGCCCGCCCGCTCAGGCGGCCGGCGGGACGTCGAACTCGCGATGGGCGCCGGCGAGGTACGTCTCCACCTCGGCGGCCTGGCGGGCGGCGTCCCAGCCCAGGACGGCGCCCAGGATCGCGGCCGCGCGCGGCGCGATGGCGGCGCCCCGGTCGCGGAGCTCCGGCGCGAGGCGGATCCGGCGGCTGAGGACGTCGTCGAGCGTCATCGCCAGCTCGTGCTCGGCGGCCCAGGCGACCTCGGCCTCGAGGTACGGAAAGCCGTCGGCCAGCGGGCGCGCCAGGTCGCGGGCGCGCGCCAGCTCCAGCACCGCCGCGGCCTCCGTCCCGTGGCGGTCCACCAGCGAGCGCCCGGCCTCCTCGCCGATGCCGCCCACGCTCCCCAGGCGGGCGGCGAGCGCGTCGAGGTCCGCGCGGGCGGACGCGCCGACCAGCGGCAGCTCCGCGGTGGCGCTGGGCCGTCGTGGCGCCGCGTCGCCCAGCGTGGCGTTGACGGCGTCGCGGGCCATCACCCGGTAGGTCGTGTACTTGCCCCCGCTGATCCTCACCAGGCCGGGTGCCTCCACGCTCACCTTGTGCTCGCGCGAGACCTTGACCGTGGAGCTCGCGTCCGAGGGCGCGATCAGCGGGCGCAGGCCGGCATAGGTGCCCACGATGTCGTCCCGGCTGATCTCGAGGTCCAGCGCGCCGTTGAGCGTGCCCAGGATCTCGTCGACCTCCTCGCGGCTCGCCGGCGGGCGGTCCACGGGGCCGTGGTACGGGTGGTCGGTGGTCCCGATCAGCCAATGGCGGGGCCAGGGCACGAGGAACGCGACGCGACCGGGGATCCGGAGCGTCATGCCGCCACGGGCCGGGATCCGGTCGCGGGGGATCACGAGGTGGCTGCCGCGGGACGGCAGCACGCTGAACGAGCCGCCGCCGAACGGCCGGTCCGGCAGCGCGCCCCAGACGCCCGTGGCGTCGAGCACGGCCGCGGCGCGGGCCTCGAGCACCGCACCGGTCAGCCGGTCCTCGAGCACCGCCCCGATGACGGCGGCGCCCTCGTGCAGGGGCGCGGTCGCGCGGACGCGGGTGGCGGCGAGCGCGGACCCGGGCGCATGGGCGAGCGCCGTGCGCAGGACCGCCAGCGTGAACCGCGCGTCGTCCTCCATCGCGTCGTGGTAGGCGAGGGCGCCGCGCAGGCCCTTGGTCCGGAGGTGCGGGGCGTACTCCAGTGCTCCGGCCGTCGAGAGGTGACGGTGGAACCCGCCCGACTTCCGTGACCCGAGCAGGTCGTACATCGTCATGCCCGCCGCGTAGAAGGCCCGGGTGAGCGCCGGCGGGCCGTAGAGCGGGAACAGAAAGGTCTCGAGCCGGACGAGGTGCGGGGCGAGGCGCAGCAGGCGGGCGCGCTCCGCGAGGGCCTCGCGGACGAGGTTGATCTCGAACTGCTGGAGGTAGCGCAACCCGCCGTGGATCAGCCGGCTGGAGCGCGACGAGGTGCCGGCGGCGACGTCGTCCTGCTCGACCAGGGCGACGCGGAGCCCGCGCGAGGCGGCGTCGAGCAGCGCCCCGACGCCGACGATCCCGCCGCCGACGATCAACAGGTCCCAGCGCTCGTCGGCGAGCCGCGCCAGGTCGCGGGCGCGGGCGGCGAGCGGCGCCGTGTCGCGCGCCTGAGCGGCGAGCGACGTTTCGTCGACGGGCGGGAGCGGGGCTGGCGCGGCGGTCACGGCAGGTGCCTCAGGAATGCGGGGCGCGAAGGATGCGCCACAGGACGAACGCGGTGCCGCCCAGCAGCACCGCGATGAGCAACGGGGTGTGGAACACGATGCCCTGCCCCTCACCCGGCAGCAGGGCGGTGACCGCGGCCGCGGCGAGGACGATCGCGACCACCGCGAGGGCGACGAGCAGGACCTCGCGCAGGCCGGGCTGGCGGTCAGCCACGGTCCGCCTCCTGCGGGACGCCAATCGGGGCCACGAGGACGCGGCCGGCCAGGGCGCGGCCCAGCTTCGTGCGCAGCCCGGTCTTCGGGCGATGGAAGGTCACCGTCAGGTCCGCGCGGACGACCGGGTCGGACGGGTCGCCCGAGGTGAGGTCCACGGCCGTGGGCGTGTCCACGGCGAGGACGGGGATGCCGGCCTCGCGCGCGTGGTGGGTGAGCTCCACGGCGCTGCGGATGGGCTCCCGCAGGCGGCCCCGGACGCCGGTGCCCAGCAGCGCGTCCACGACGATCCCGGCCCGCTCGATCCCCTGGCCGAGGATGGCCACGTCACGGGCGACGGGTGCGTGGACCCGGGTGACGTTGGGCAGGCCGTCGAGGCGCTTCCAGTTGCGCGCGGCGTCGTGGGTGCCGGGCTTCTCGTCCGCGGCGACGAGCACCACGATCACGGTCATCCCCCACCCCGCGAGGCGACGAGCCGCGACGAACCCGTCGCCGCCGTTGTTGCCAGGGCCGGCGAGGATCAGCACCGGCCGGTCCTCGCGCCGGTTGTGCACGGCGAGGGCGCGCGCGCCGGCCGCGACCGCCGTCCCAGCGTGCTCCATGAGCGCCTCGCCGGGGACGCCCAGCGCCTGGGCCTTGCGGTCGGTGCCCGTCATCGCCTCCGCGGTGATCGCCGTCCGCGCGGCCGCGCCCGCCCAGCGGAGCTCCAGCTCGTCCAGCGACAGGGCGTGGAGCTCCGGGTCGTCCGCGGGCAGGGGGATGCTTCCGGTGGGCACGCTGTGAGGGTACCGCGCGGGCCCCGGCGTGCGGGCCGGGCGCGGGCCGGGCGGCGCGACGCGGCGGCGAGGTCCCGTCCGGACTCGGCGGCCTGGCCATCCACTGATGTGGTGCGTGGTAACACGGCCCCCGGCCCGCGGACCTGGCCACTGACCGATGGGGTGCGTGGTGTCCCCGGGTTCGCCGTCCCGAGTTGGCCATCGACCGATGCGACGCGTGCTGGGCCATCCGTTGTATGCCGACCACGCACCGTGCCGTTGGCTGGCCATGTCCCGGCGACGACGCGTGCGCGGGCGGACCGCCTCGGCCCCGCGACCGGCACCTGGGCCGGTCAAGTCCCCGGCCAGTACGCACCCCATCGGTGCATGGCCACCTCGCGGGCGACGCGGGTCAGGCCGGGAGGCGCGCGTCGGGGCCGTCCGCGGTGTCGCGTGCTTCCAGCAGGCCCTCCGACGCCAGGGCTGCGACCGCCTCGCGGACGGCCGCCGCGTCGTGCCCGCCGATGGGCTCGCGGTACGGGATCCACTCGCCGTCCTCGGCGTCACGGGCACGGGCGAGGATCCGGCCGCGGAGCCACCGGGTCGTCGACGCGAACGGCGGCCGCGGCGGGCGGCCCGCCGATGCGGCGGCCGGCGAGGCCGAGTCCGGCGACGCCGACGGCCGGTCCCCCGCCGCGTACCGGCACCAGGCGATCGCCGGGCAATCGGCGCAGCGCGGCGCGCGCGGCCGGCACAGCCGCGCCCCGAGGTCCATCAGCGCGTGGGTCCAGTCGCCCGCCCGGCCGGCCGGCACGGCCGCGTCGGCGAGGGCCTGGAGCGCGGCCGGCGCCAGCGCCCCGGCGCCGCCCTCGACGACCCGCCCCAGTACCCGCCTGACGTTCGTGTCCACGGCCCCGACCGGCCGCCCGAAGGCGATCGCCGCCACGGCCCGCGCGGTGTACGGCCCGACGCCCGGCAGCGAGGCCAGCCCCTCGACGGTGTCCGGGACGACGCCCCCGTGCTCGGTCACGATCGCCTGCGCCGCCCGGTGCAGGTGGACCGCCCGCCGGTTGTAGCCGAGACCAGCCCAGGCCCGGAGCACGTCGGCGAGGGTCGCCGCGGCCACGTCGGCCGCCGTGGGCCAGCGCGCCATCCACGCGGTCCACGCCGCCGCCGCGCGCGCGGCCTGCGTCTGCTGGGCCATGAGCTCCGAGACCAGCACGGCGTACGGGTCGCGGGTCGCCCGGAACGCCAGCGACCGGCCGGTGGCCTCGTACCACGCGAGCACGGCGTCGCGCAGGGCGGGCGGGACCGCGCGGTCGGGGTCGGGCGGGACGGGCACCGACCTACGATACGGCGGGTGGCCAGGCGATTGGCCTGGCGAGAGGGGCGGACACGGAGGCGGTCGATGACGATGCGGTTCGGGGCGGCGTTCTGGGTCCAGCGCACCGGCTGGCCCGAGCTGCGCGACGCCGTCCTGCGGGCCGAGGCGACGGGCTTCGACGACGCCTGGATCGACGACCACCTGCTGTGCGACGAGGGCGACCCCGACGACGACAAGCTCGAGGCCTGGACCACGCTCGCCGCCCTGGCCGCCGTCACGACCCGGATCCGCCTCGGCCACCTCGTCGGCGCCAACACGTTCCGCAACCCGGGCCTGACGGCGAAGATGGCGACCACCGTCGACCAGGTCAGCGGCGGGCGCGTGATCCTCGGCCTCGGCGCCGGCTGGTTCGAGCGCGAGCACGAGGCCTTCGGGATCAAGTTCGGCCCCTGGATGGGCGAGCGCATCGACCGCCTGGCCGAGGCGGTGCCGCTGATCCGCGCGCTCCTCGACGGCGAGCGGGTCACGCACGAGGGCCCGCACTACCGACTCCGCGACGCCGTCTGCCGGCCGCGCCCCGTCCAGCCGCACCTGCCGATCCTGCTCGGCGGGTCCGGGCCCAGGAAGACGCTGCCGCTGGTCGCCCGGTCCGCGGACTTGTGGAACGCCTACGGGTCGCTGGACGAGGTCGTGGCGGCCGACGTGGTCCTCCGGGCGGCCTGCGAGGCCGCCGGCCGCGAGGAGCGCGAGATCGAGCGCACCGTGACGCTCAACACCGTGATCCGCGGCGATCGCGCCGAGGCGGAGCATGCCTGGGCCGCCTGGACCGCGGCCCACCCGCCGCAGCCCGGCGAGGAGCGCCTGGACGCCGGCGGCTCGATCGAGGACGTCGCCGCGACCCTCGCCCGCTACCGCGACGCCGGGTTCGCCCATCCGATCCTCGTGTTCCGCACGCCGTTCGATACCCGGACCATGGATCGGCTGCCGGCGCTTCGGGCGCTGCTCGACGGCTGACGGCCCGGCCGGACGGCGGCTCTGCCCGATCGGGCATCGAGCCGCGTGGGAGACTGGACGGCGGCGCCGTCGGGCGCCGATGGAAGGAGGGGTCGGGCATGGCCCAGCTCGTCATCAACAGCGCGCAGATGACGTGCTCGTTCGGCACGTCACCCTCGTCCCTCACGGCCACGCCGGCCGGCAACCCGAGCCAGGCAGGCGGCCAGCTGGTGGCGCGCATCACCGACATGGCGCCGACGTCGAACATCGCGCCGTTCGGGATGTGCACCACGCTGTCCAACCCGCAGGTGGCGTCCGCGACGTCGGCCGCGCAGGGCGTCCTGACGCCGCAGCCGTGCATCCCCGTCACCACCGGCCCGTGGTCGCCGGGGTCGTCGAAGGTCATGGTGGGCGGGACGCCCGCGTTGACGAGCGACAGCATGTGCAGCTGCGCCTGGGGCGGCCAGATCACGATCACGAACCCCGGCCAGACGACCGTCAGCGGCTGACGGCGGGCTCCGTAGGGGGGCGCTCTACCGCACCAGCGATGTCGCGCATCTCGCATCATGATGCTAGCATCACGCCATGAGCGAGACCCGTCGGACGACCGTGACCGCGACCCGCGAGACGCTGGCCACCCTCGAGGCCGAGGCCAGGCGCCGTGACGTGCCGCTCGCCACGGTGCTCCGCGAGGCGGTCGATGAGAAGGCGGCGTCGCTCCGGGAGCTCCGACGGCCCCACGTCGGGATCGCGCGATCGACGGATGGGCGCAGCGCGGCCGAGGTGACGGCCGAGCCCGTCGCCGAACCGCCGGCCTGACGGTGGCGCTCATCTGCGACACCGGGCCGCTGCTGGCCGCCCTGGACGCGGCCGACCCCGACCACGGTCGCTGCGCCGTGATGCTCCTGCGCGCCGAGGAGGACCTGGTCGTGCCCGCGCTCGTGCTGGCCGAGCTGGACTATTGGTGTGCGCAGCGACTCACGGCGGCCGCCTGGCTGACCTTCCTGGGGGACGTCGTCGAGGGTGCCTACCGCGTGGAGGTGCCGACGGACGCGGACCTCCGGCGCTGCCGCGAGCTGCAGGAGACGTATGCGGACCTCCGCATCGGGATCGTCGACGCCTCCGTGATCGCCCTGGCCGAGCGCCTCGCGGAGCCCAAGGTGGCGACGCTCGACCACCGCCACTTCCGCGCCGTACGGCCGGCACACGTCGCGGTGCTCGAGCTTCGACCCGACTGACTCAGGCCGGCTGTCCAACGCCGATGGGCGGGGCGCCCATCCGTTCCCGCACCGCGGCCGCGGCAACGAGCCCCTGGCTCACGCAGTCGGGCAGCCCGACGCCGCGGTACGACGCGCCGGCCAGCGCGACGGCCGGCCACTCGGCCAGCGCGTGCTCGATCGCGGCGACCCGCCCCAGGTGGCCAACGGTGTAGCGCGGCATCGAGCCGGCGTGGCGGGACACGCGCACGAGCAGCGGATCGCCGCTGATCGCGAGCGTGCGCTCGACGTCCGCGCGGGCGGCGGCGACCAGCGCCTCGTCCGGCAGCGAGGTCCAGGCGTCCTCGTCGCGGACGAACACCCGGCACAGGACGGCGTCGTCCGGGGCGCGGTCCGGCCACTTCTCGGAGGTCCAGGTGCAGGCGGCGATCGGGCCGCCCTCGGAGGGCGGGACGAGGTAGCCGTGGCCCACGAGGCGGCGCCCCACCTGCCCGCGCGGGTAGGCCAGGGTGACCAGGAGGCTCGTCCCGTGCGGGATCGCGCCCAACGCCCGCGACGCGGCCGGCAACTCGTCCCCCAGGAGCGCGGCCGCCACGGGCGCCGTCGCGGCGATCACGGCGGCGTCGAAGCGCTCCGCCGACCCGTCCGCGAACCGTGCCCCCACCCCCGCCCCGTCGCGCGCCAGCGAGCGCACCGAGACCCCGGTCCGGAGCTCCGCGCCCCCGCCTGCCGCCGAGGCCGCGAGCGCATCGGTCAGCCGGTCCATGCCGCCGCGCAGCGAGACGAACACGCCCAGCGGCTTCGGGCCACCCGGGTGCGCGGCGGCCCGCGCGGCCATCGCCCGCCGCGTGGCCCGCCCCTCGGCGAGCCCCGCGAACAGGAGGCTCCGGTGCTCGCGCTCGGCCGTCCGGAGCTGCGGGACCACCGCATCGAGGCTCAGCTCGTCGATCGGCGTGCCGTACACGCCGCCCACCAGCGGCCCGGCGAGGCGGTCCACCAGCGGGTCGCCGAGCCGCCGCCGGAGGTAGGTGCCCACGGCGACGTCCCGCCCGCCGAGCAGCCGCGGCCACACGACGTCGCGGGCCATGCGCGCCTTCTCGGGCCACGAGAACAGGCGCGACCGGGCGAACGGCACCACCCTGGTCGGCAGCACGAGGCCCAGGCCCTCGGGCATCGGCACCAGCTCGCCCCGGTGGCGGATGTAGACCGCCCGGGGGTCCCGCGTCCCGACCAGCTCGTCGCCCAGGCCGAGCTCGCGGGCCAGGGTGATCGCCGCCGGGCGCGTAGCCAGGAACGAGTCCGGTCCGTGCTCGATCGTGAAGCCGTCGACCCGCTCGGTGGCGACCTTGCCGCCCAACCGAGGGCCCGCCTCCGCGAGCACGACCGGCACGCCGTCGCAGGCCAGCGCCCGCGCGGCCACCAGCCCGGTGATCCCGCCGCCGACGACGAGGACGCGCACGGCCCTGCCCCTGGCCTGCCGGGTCAGGCGCCGGCCGGCGATGCCGCCGAGGGCCGGGCGGGCGCCGGCATGCCGTAGGCCGGCACGTTGCCGGACGGCACGTACGGGCACAGCGGGTCCGCCTCGAGCGGGTCACCGGTCCAGGCCCAGGCGCGCGCCCGCGAGCCGCCGCACACCCGCGCGTACTCGCACACGCCGCAGCGGCCCTTGAAGCCCTCCGGGTTGCGCAGGTCGCGCATCACCGGGTGGTCGCGGTACAGGTCCACGATCGAGGCGTCGCGCACGTTGCCCAGGGCGATCGGCAGGAAGCCCGACGGGTTGACGGTCCCGTCGTGGGCCACGAACACGATGCCGTTGCCGTCGCGGATGCCGAACCCGCGGCCAACCGACGTCGTGCGGATCGCCTCGTCGTCCATGCCCGCGGCGTGCATCTCGCGGATCGCGAGCCGCCGGTAGTGGGTCGCCTCGGTGGTCTTGACCTGGAACGGCGCTTCCTTCGAGCGCTCGAACAGCCACGCGTTGAGCCGCTCGGACTCGACGGGGGTCACCTCGCGCAGCGCGCTCCCCCGCCCCGTGGTGATCAGCATGAACAGGCTCCAGCGCATGATGTCCATGCCCAGCAGGAGCTCGTAGATCGCGGGCAGGTCGGCGAGCGTCTCGTCGGTCACCAGCGTGTTGACCTGGATCGGCAGGCCGGCCGCCCGGGCCCAGCGCGCGGACTGGATCGTCTTGTCGAACGTGCCCGGGACCATCCGGAAGCCGTCGTGCCGCGACGCGTCGGAGCCGTCCAGGGACAGCGAGATGTTCTGGATGCCGGCCTCGCGCAGGCTGTCCATGACCTCCCGGGTGAGGCGCGGCGTGGCCGCCGGGGCGAGCGACGCGCCGATCCCGCGGGCGGTCGCGCCGCGGACGAGGTCGTGCAGGTCGGGGCGGTTGAGCGGGTCGCCGCCGGTGAACACGACGTGCGGGTAGGGCCGCCCGAACTTCGTGACCTCGTCGAGGAGCGCGTAGCCCTCCTCGGTCGTGAGCTCGCGCGGGTCGCGCTCCGCCTGCGCGGTGGCGCGGCAGTGGCGGCAGGCGAGGCCGCAGGCGAGGGTCGTCTCCCAGTACACGAGCATCGGGGCGCGGTCGTACACGTAGCCCTCGGCGCGCACGGCGCCCACGCCCGTGATGCCGGACGGGTGCCCGCCCGGATGGCCGCCCGTGCCCGGATGGCCGCCCGTGCCCGGATGGCCGCCCGTGCCCGGATGGCCGGCACCGCCCGGGTGGTCGGCGGGATGAGTCGCAGTCGTCATCGGATCTCCTCCGGGCCGCTCAGGCGAGCGCCATGGGACGCAGCGCCCGGGCCGCGATGTCGGCCAGGCCCGCGATGAACGTCGGGTCGGTGTTCATCGAGCGCGCCCGGACCAGGTGGATGCCCGCCTCGGCGGCCACGGCCTGCGCCTCCATGTCGATGTCGTACAGGACCTCGAGGTGGTCGGCGACGAAGCCGACGGGCCGGATCACCAGCTCGGCCACGCCCTCCGCCGCCAGCCGCCGGATCTCGTCGAGGATGTCCGGCCCCAGCCACGGCTCGCCGGTCCGCCCCGCGCTCTGGTACGAGAACGCGTAGCGCTCGAGGCCGAGCCGCTCCGCGACCAGCCGGGCGGTCGCCGCCAGCTCGTCCGGGTACGGGTCGCCCTCGGCAACGACGCGCGCGGGCAGGCTGTGGGCCGTGAACATGACGCGGACGCGATCCGGGTGCTCGAAGCCGGCGAGCGCCTCGCCCGTCGTCTGGGCCAGCGCCTCGATGAACCGCGGCTCGGCGTGCCACGAGTCCACGAACGCGACCGAGGGGGCGTCGGCCCCGATCTCGGCCAGCGCCGCGTCCACGGCTCGCCGGTAGCCGGCGGCGTTGGACGACTGCTGGGGTGCCAGCGCGATCGCCACGAACCGCACCACGCCGTCCGCGGCCATCCCCTTCACGATCTCCCCGATCCGGGGCGCGATGTGGCGCATCCCGGCGTAGACCGGCACCGGCAGCCCGCGCGCCTCGAGCTCCGCGGCCAGCGCGGCCCGCTGGGCCTCCACGATCCGCGACAGCGGCGACCCGCCGCCGATCGCCCGGTAGCGGCCCAGCAGCTCCTCGAGCAGGTGGGGCGGCGGCGGCGAACCACGCCGGATGTCGGTGTAGTAGGCCTCGACCTGGTCGAGCCGGTCGGGGCTGCCGTAGGCCATGAGCAGGACGGCTTCGCGGGTCATCGGGACGCTCCATGATCGTGGACGAGGTCGACGAGGCGGGCGAGGTGGTCGGGGTCCGTGCCGGGCAGCACCCCGTGGCCGAGGTTGAACACGTGGCCGGGGCGGCGGTCGTTCTGGTCCAGCACCCAGCGCGCGGCCTCCTCCACCCCGTCCCACGGCCCGAGCAGGAGCGACGGGTCGAGGTTGCCCTGGACCGCGCGGTCGCCGACGATGCGACGCCCGTCGGCCAGCGCGATGCGCCAGTCGAGGCCGATCATGTCGCCGCCGGCGTACGCCTGGAGGCCCAGGATCCCGGCCGTGCCGACGCCGAAGTGGGTGGTGGGCACGGCGAGGTCCGCGATGCCGGCGAACAGGCGGCGCATCCACGGCAGCAGCCGGCGCTCGTAGTCGAGCGGGCTGAGACCGCCGACCCAGGAGTCGAACACCTGCACGGCCTCGGCGCCCGCCGCGACCTGCGCCCGCAGGTAGCGGACCGTCGTCTCGGTGAGCACGTCGAGCAGCGCGGCCCAGGTGACCGGGTCCTCGTGCATCAGCCGCTTGGTCCGCGCGAAGTCGCGCGACGGGCCGCCCTCGACCAGGTAGCAGGCGAGGGTGAACGGCGCGCCCGCGAACCCGATCAGCGGCACCGGCGACTCGCGGCGGATGATCGAGATCGCCTCGAGGAGGGCCGGCACGGCGGCCCTCGGCTCGAACGGGCGCAGGGCCGCGACGTCGTCCGGGGTGCGGACCGGGTGCTCGATGACGGGGCCGACGCCCTCGCGGATGTCGAACGCCACCCCCAGGCCGGCGAGGGGCGTCGTGATGTCGGCGAACAGGATCGCGGCGTCCACGCCCAGGCGCCGGACGGGCTGGAGCGTGACCTCGGCGCACAGCCCCGCGTCGCGGGTGATCTCGAGCAGCGTCGCGCGCTCGCGCACCGTGCGGTACTCGGGGAGCGCGCGGCCGGCCTGGCGCATGAACCACACGGGCGTCGCGTCCACGGGCAGCGCGCGCACCGCGCGCAGGAAACGCGCCTCCGGGCGGGGCACGGGGGCCGGCCGGGCGGCGGTCGCGTCCGCCGTCATGCCGCGAACGCCTTGCGCGCGGCCGCCAGCGTCTCGTCCAGCTCCGCCTGGCCGTGCGCGACGGACAGGAACCAGGCCTCGAACTGGGACGGCGCCAGCAGCACGCCCTGGTCCAGCATCGAGCCGAAGAACCGCGCGTAGGCGTCGCGGTCCGCGTCCAGCGCCTGGGCGGCGTTGTGTGGCACGCCGAACCGGAAGAACACGGTCAGCAGCGAGCCGACGCGCGAGATCGCGACCTCGCGACCGGCGTCCGCGGCCGCCTCGCGCAGCCCGGTCTCCAGCGCGGCGCCGGTCGCCTCGAGGACCTCGTAGGCGGCGGGCGCCAGCAGGTCCAGGGTGGCGATCCCGGCGGCCATCGACAGCGGGTGGCCCGACAGCGTCCCGGCCTGGTACACGCCGCCCTCGGGGGCGACCTGCGCCATCAGGTCCGCGCGGCCGCCGTAGGCGCCGATCGGCATCCCGCCGCCGACGATCTTGCCCAGGGTCGTGAGGTCCGGCACGATCCCGTACCGCTCCTGCGCCCCGCCGCGCGCGACGCGGAACCCGGTGATCACCTCGTCGAAGATCAGCAGCGCGCCGTTGGCCTCGGTCTGCTCGCGAAGCGTCTCGAGGAACCCGGGCAGCGGGGCGATCACGCCCACGTTGGCGCCGACCGGCTCCACGATGATCGCGGCGATCCGGTCGGGGTGCGCCCGGAAGACCTCGGCCACGGCGTCCGCGTCGTTGTACGGGATGACGATCGTGTCGCGTGCCGCGCCCTCGGTCACGCCCGCCGAGCCCGGCATCGCCAGCGTGGCCAGCCCGGAGCCCGCCTCCACCAGCAGGCTGTCGCCGTGGCCGTGGTAGCCGCCCGCGAACTTGACCACCAGGTCCCGGCCGGTGGCGCCCCGGGCGAGCCGGATCGCGCTCATCACGGCCTCGGTGCCCGAGCTCACGAACCGCATCCGCTCCAGCGACGGCATCGCTGCCTGGATGCGCTCGCCCAGCTCGACCTCGCGCGGCCCGGTGGCGCCGAGGGCGAACCCGCACAGCGCCGCCTCGCGCACGGCGTCCACGACCGCCGGCGCGGCGTGGCCCAGGATCGCCGGGCCCCACGACCCGATGTAGTCGAGGTACCAGCGGCCGTCCACGTCGCGGACGCGCGGCCCCGCGCCGCGGTCCAGGACCAGCGGCGGCCGGCCGACGGAGCGGAACGCCCGGACCGGGCTGTTGACGCCGCCCGGGAACAGCCCGGAGGCGCGGGTCCGGAGGTCCTCCTGGCGCGAGGCGGTCCGCGTGGCGCCGCGCTCGGTGGGCGTCGTCATGTCAGGCCTCCCGCGCCCAGGCCGCGAGGTCCGCGGCGGCGTACGTGATCACGAAGCCCGCGCCGGCGCGCAGGATCGCGGTGGTGCTCTCGGTCAGGGCGCGCCGCCGGTCCAGCCAGCCGCGCTCGGCGGCGGCCTCGATCGAGGCGAACTCGCCGCTCACCTGGTAGGCGCCGATCGGGACGTCGAACCGGGCGCGCGCGGCGGCCAGGATGTCGAGCGACGGCAGGGCCGGCTTGACCAGCAGCATGTCCGCGCCCTCGTCGATGTCGATCGCCATCTCGCGCATGGACTCGCGGGCGTTGGCCGGGTCCATCTGGTAGCCGCGGCGATCGCCGAAGGCGGGCGTGGAGCCCGCGGCGTCGCGGAACGGGCCGTAGAACGCGGACGCGGTCTTGGCCGCGTAGGCGAGGATCGCGGTGTCGTGCGCGCCCGCCTGGTCCAGGCCGTGGCGGATCGCCCGCACCTGGCCGTCCATCATGCCGCTGGGGGCGACGATGTCGGCGCCGGCCTCGGCCTGGGAGACGGCGGTCCGGGCGTACAGCTCGATCGTGGCGTCGTTGTCCACGCGCCCGTCGGCGAGCAGCGGGCCGCAGTGGCCGTGGTCCGTGTACTCGCACAGGCAGGTGTCGGCGATCAGGACGAGGTCGAGGTCCGCGTCCCGGAGCCGGCGGAGCGTCTCCTGGACGATGCCGTCGCGGACCCAGCCGCCGGTGCCCATGCCGTCTTTGTCGGCCGGCAGCCCGAACAGGATGACGCCGCCGATGCCCAGCGCGGCCAGGGCCCGGGCGTCGTTGACGGCCTCGTCCGGGGTGACCCGCTCCACGCCGGGCATCGAGCCCACGGGCTCGCGCTGGCCCTGCCCCGGGAACACGAACATGGGCGCGACGAGCTGGCGCGGGTGGATGCGCGTCTCGCGCACCAGCGCGCGCAGCGCCTCGGTGCGGCGGGTCCGGCGCGGGCGGGCGGCGGGCGCCGGGACGCCGGCGACCGGCGCGTCGGCGGGGCGGTCTTGGACGAGGCTCATCGGGCTCCTCCGGGGATCGGGGCGGGATCGGAGTTCGGTGTGGGATCGGAGTTCGGTGTGGGATCGGCGTTCGGTGTGGGATCGGCGTTCGGTGTGGGATCGGCGTTCGGTGCGGGATCGGCGTTCGCCCCCACGGCGCCGAGCGCGGCGGCGACGAAGGTGGCGAGGGACTGTGGCGCCGGCGACGGGGCGACGAGGACGCGGTCGAAGCCGAGCGATCGGGCGACCGTGGCGGTGGGCTCGCCGATCGCGACGACCGGGGTCCGCAGCAGGCCGTCGCGGACGGCGGCGTCGGCGGCGAGCGCGAGCAGGCCGCGGGCCGTCGAGCCGCTGGTCAGCAGGAGCACGTCGAGGGGGCCGTCGTCGAGCGCCTGCGCCAGCAGCGCCACGGAGGACGCCGGCGCCTCGATCGTCCGGTAGGCCACGACATCGGTCACCGTGGCACCCCTGGCGCGGAGCGCATCGGCCAGGCCGACCTCCGCGATGTCCGCCCGCGGCACGAGCACGCGCTCGCCGGGCAGCAGCGGCAGCTCGCAGGCGAGCGTCTCGCCGGTCGCGGCCGACGGCACGAACGACACCGGCACGCCGCCCCTGGCCAGCTCTTCGGCCGTGGCGGCGCCGACCGCGGTCCACAGGATCGCGTCCGGCGCGACCCCGGCCCGCTCGAAGGCGGCCAGCGCGGCCCTTGCGGCGTTCGCGCTGCCGACGGCCACCCAGTCGTCGACCCGGGTGGCGGCCACGGCCTCGTCGAGCGCGCCGCCCGACTCGGCCGATTCGATCGCGATCGCGGGAACGTGCACGGCGTCAACGCCCAGGCCGTCCAGCGCGTCGAGCAGCGCGCCGGCGCGATCCGCCGGCCGGGCGACCAGGGCCCGCGGGCGCCCGCGCAGGGTGACGACCCGGGCGGCCAGGCGCTCGGCGAGGGCGCGGCGATCGGCGACCGGCGCCGTCCCGCGCACGCGCACGATCTGGTCGGGCACGAGCGGCGCGCCGGCGGCCGGCGTCCAGGTCCGTTCGGCACCGGCGAGCAGCTCCAGCACGCCGTCGGTGACGCGCCCGATCGCCCCGATCGGCGACCGGCAGCCGCCGCCGGTGGCGTTGAGCAGCGCGCGTTCGGCCTCGACGGCGGCCCGCGTGTCGGGGTCGTCCAGCAGCCCCACCGCCGCGACCGCGTCGGCGTCGTCGGCCCGCACCTGGATCGCCAGCGAGCCCTGGCCGGGCGCCGAGGGGACGACCGACGCCGGCAGGACTTCGTCGATCCGGTCCGCCCGGCCCAGGCGGGTCAGGCCCGCCACCGCGAGCACCAATGCATCGCTCTCCCCGCGGTCCAGCTTGGCCAGCCGCGTGTCCACGTTGCCGTGGAGTGGATGCATCCGGAGGTCGGGGCGGACCGCGCGCAGGAACGCCGTCCGGCGCGGGCTGTCGGTGCCCACGCGTGCCCCGTGCGGGAGCGTGGCCAGGGTCGTCCCGCGGACCCGGCACACCAGCGCGTCGCGCGGATCCTCGCGGGGCGGGCAGGCGGCGATGACCAGCCGCGGGTCCTCGTCCGTGGGGACGTCCTTGGCGCTGTGCACCGCGAGGTCCACGGACCGGTCCAGCAGGGCGCCCACGATCCGCCCCACGAAGGCGCCCTCGCCCCAGGCGGTGTCGATCGGCCGGTCGTCGCCCTCGGTGCGGATGATCACGAGCTCGGCCGGCACGCCGTGCTCGGCGAGCCGATCCGCGACCCAGTTCGCCTGCACGAGCGCGAGGGCGCTGCCCCGGGTGCCGATGCGGAGGGGACGGGTCACGGGATGCACCTCGGGGTCAGAGGGAGAACAGGACCCGGGCGGCGCGGTCGGCATCGCCGGTCGCGTCCTCCCGGAGGGTGGCCAGGGGGGCGTGGAGCAGGCCCGCGACCAGGCGGTGGCTCATCTGCTCGACGAGCGCCCGGTCGTGCTCCGCGAGGTCCATGCGCCGGAACAGCCGCTCCAGCTCCTCGGCGCGTCGCTGCTCGGCCAGGTCGGACAGGGCCCGGATCGCCGGCACCGACGTGCGCGCATGCACCCAGTTGGTGAACGTTGCCTCGGCGTCGGCCATCGCCTTCTCGTACCGGCGGGCGAGCCTCGCGGCGACCACGTCGCGCGGGCCGCGGGCGATATCGTCCACGGACGTGTAGCGCGGGCCGAGCCGCGCCCGCAGGTCGGGGTCGACGGCCGGCGGCGACGACAGGTCGACTACGGGCAGGCCCGCGGCGAGCAGCCCGGCGCGGGCCGGCGCCGAGAG
Organism: Chloroflexota bacterium; assembly: GCA_040755495.1. Classification (GTDB taxonomy): domain Bacteria; phylum Chloroflexota; class Limnocylindria; order Limnocylindrales; family CSP1-4; genus CAIXZV01. The sequence goes on along the minus strand of JBFMAT010000006.1, from coordinate 59,232 downwards.
GGGCCAGCGGGCCGCGATGGCCAGCACGACGGCATCGACCTCGGGCAGCGGCGCGTCGAGGCCGAACGGGACGACGCGGCCGCCGGCGTCGGAGGCGAGCGCCGCCGCGCGGTCCTCGCTGCGGTTGGCGACCAGGACCGCGGCGCCGGCGCGGGACGCCGCGATCGCCACCAGGCGCGCCATCCGGCCCGCACCCACCACCAGGACCCGCTGGCGCGCCACCGGTCCCGTGACCTCGACGATCCGGTCCAGCACGACGTCGGCCAGCGAGCGCGGCGGCCCCACGCGCCAGGAGCGGGTCTCGCGGCCCAGGTGGGCCGCCGCCTGGAACAGCCGGGCGAGGATCGGGTCGAGGCCCACGGCGTCGGTCTGGCTCGAGCCGATCTCGATGGGGCAGCGGGCCGCACCCGGGATGTGGCGATCCGACAGGCAGTCACGCAGCTGGTGGAGGATCTGGTCCTCGCCCAGGACCACGCTGTCGAGGCCGGACGCGACGCTGAACAGGTGCCGGACGACGTCGGCCCCTTCGAGGCGTCGGCCGCCCTCGGGCAGCCCGGGGAGCGGGACGGGGGACTCGCCGCTGTCCGGGTCCGTCGACACGTACAGCTCGACGCGATGGCAGGTCCGGAGCAGGATCGTCCGCGGGTCGTGCGCGACGGCGGCGGCGGCATCGCCGAACGCCTCGCGCTGCTCGCTGGGGACGTGGCGGGCGTGGGTGACGAGCGCGATCAGCCCCGGCTCGGGGCGCAGGTCGGTCACGATGGACTCCCGGCGGTGGTGGACGCGGATCGACGGGGACGGCGGGCGACGCCGATCGCCGCGGCCTCCCAGCCGCGGAGCGTGGCGAGGAGCAGGTCATCGAGGGCGGCGGTGGCGTCGCCGATGAGCGAGGAGCAGGCGGCGGCGTCCAGCTCGCGGCGGCGGGCCAGGGCGCCGAGCTCGTCGAGGAACGGGCGGCGGTAGCGCAGGAACAGGTCGGCGGTCGTGGACACGGCGATGCCTTCGCGGGCGGCGATCCGGCCGTACTCGGTGCAGGCGGCCTCCGCCTCGGCCAGGTGGCGGCCGCGGGTCCGGTCGTCCGTCGCGTCGAGGGCGGCGATCAACGAGGACACGATGACCCGGCCGTGGTGCCGGAAGCGCTCGCGGCGCTCGGCGTCGAGCTCGGCGATCCACGGCACGGCGGGGGCACTGTCGCCGGTCGCGCGCCGGTAGCCACGGGCCATCCGGCCCGGCGTCTCGCCCAGCGCCGCGAGCGACGGGTGGCCGCTGGGACGGCCGGGCAGCAGGGCATCGAGCCCCACCCGGGAGAAGCGGCGGTGGCCGCCGGGTGTGACGAAGGTCCGGACCATCCCGGAATCGGCCCAGCGGCGGATGGTGGATGGGGACACGCCGAGCAGCCGGCACGCCTCGGTCAGGGAGACCCAACCGGGGTCGGCGGCGGTGGCCCGTGCTCGCATTGGGACGCTCAACCTCCCAAATCTACCAAACCTCGTCGAAGGTCTCGGCATGGTAGGCCGGAATCCGCCCGGCCGTGACAGGGCCGACCGGCCCGGGATAGAAGGCCATCGGCCCGGTCCTGCCGGGACGCGATCGATCGGCGGCGTCCGCTGCTGCCGGCCTGGACGGGGCGGTCGTGCGCGGCCGGGACCCGGATGTCCGGGCCGTCCCGGGGGACGGTCGGGCCGCGACCGGGTCATTGGTCCCGGGAGGTCGGGCGATTCCTCCCTATCTCGGCCGGCCCCCGGCGCGGCCTACTGGATACGTGATCAAGGCGTCCTGCTCCCCGGAATCAAGCGTCCTTGTCAATGGCGCTCCAGTCGCCGTCCCGCTCTCCCGCGTCCCCGTCGGAGCGCGGCGGTCCGTCGTCACGGTCGAGGGCCCGGGACGCGCGGAGCTGGAGCGCGAGGGACTGATGGCGGGGAGCGTGATCGTGGTCCTCGCCCGGACCCCGCTCGGGGGACCGGTCGTCGTCCAGCTGGGGCGGACGCGCCTCGCGCTGTCGGCGGACGTGGCGGCCAAGGTGTCGACCGCCGCGTCCGCCGCGATCCCCGAACCTCGATGAGCGCGACGAGCCCGACGAGCCCTGGCCCGACGAGCCTGGTCGCGTCCTGTCACCCGGCGCGCCGGCTCGTCGCGGATGAGGCCGCGGCCGGCTCACGGCTGCCGGTCATCGCGCTCGTGGGGCGCCCGAACGTCGGCAAGTCCACGTTCCTCGCGCGCGCCAGCCATCGGTTCATCGAGACGGCCAATGCGCCCGGGACCACCGTGTCGCTGGAGCGCCAGCGGATCACGGTGCGCGGCCGCCAGGCGTGGCTGGTGGACCTGCCCGGCACCCGCGCGCTGGACGACGAGCCGGCCGCCGACGGGCCGTTCTGGGAGCTCCTGCTCCAGGCGGCGCCCGACGCCATCCTCGTCGTCGCCGACGCCGGCAACCTCGAACGGCACCTGCCGCTCGCGCTCGCGTGCCGCGACCTCGGACTGCCGATCGTGCTGGCCGCCAACCTCACCGACGAGGCCGAACGGCGCGGGATCGGCGTCGACACCGGCCGGCTCGCGCAGCTGCTGGGCGCACCCGTGCACGCGACCTGCGGACGGACCGGCATGGGCGTGGACGGCGCCCTCGAGGACACGGTCCGGCTCGCCGGCGCGCGCGTCGCCGTGCGCGACGGGACGTCCTCGCCCCGGTCCACGGTCCCCGCCCCCGTCTACCCGTGGTCGCTGGACGCGAAGCTGACGGCCGAGGCGGGGACGATCCTCGACGGCTCGCCGTCGCTGGGCGCGGCGTCGGTGGCGGCGCCGCTCCGGGTGGGCGTGCTCAGCAACGTGATCTCGGCCCGCGGCGCGGCATCCATCCGGCTGGCCGGCGACCTCGAGCCCGTCCGGTGGCGCGTGGCCGCCGACTGGGCCGCGCAGGTGGAGCGGCAGCGCGACGTCCCGCGGCTGCTCGTTGACCGCCTCGCCCGGTGGGCCACCTCGCCCTGGCCGGGCATCCCGGCGTTCATCGCCATCAGCCTCGCCGCCTTCTACGCGGTGATCACCGTGGGCGGGTGGCTGGCCGCGATCCTCGGCGAGGCCTGGGGCGCGACCGTGTCGCCGTTCCTCGTCGCCGCGGTGCCGGCCATCGTCCCGATCCCGCTCCTCGCCGACTCCCTGCTGTGGGCGCTGGACGGCGGCGTGCTCGGGATGCTGTCCGTGGGCATCCCGTACGTGCTCACCTTCTACCTGCTGCTCGCCGTGCTCGAGGACTCCGGGTACCTGACCAGCGCCGCGGTGCTGATGGACCGGGTGTTCGGCGTGCTGGGGCTGCCCGGCCGGACGGCGATCCCGCTGCTGGCCGCCGCGGGCTGCAACGTGCCGGCGATCTACGGGACGCGCGTCCTGCGGACGCGGCGCGAGCGGCTGCTGGGCTCGTTCCTGATCACCCTCACGCCCTGCTCCGCCCGCTCGGCCGTCGTCATCGCCGCGCTGGCGCCGTACGCGGGCGTGCCTGCCGCGATCGCCGCGTTCGCGGTCGTGGGCGCGGCGGCGGTGGCGGCGGGCCTGGGCGCCAACGCGCTGATCCCGGGCCGCCAGCCCTCGCTCGTCCTGGAGCTCGCGCCGATCCGCCGGCCGATGCTCGGGCACGTGCTCGCGAAGGCCTGGTTCCGGTTCAGGTCGTTCGTCGTGACCGCGACGCCGATCATGCTGGTCGGATCGCTGGTGCTGGGGCTGATCTACGAGGCCGGCGCCTGGCAGGGCGTGGCCACGCTCATCGGGCCGTCCGTGGAGCAGTGGCTGGGCCTGCCGGCGATCGCCGGCGTCGCGATCGCGTTCGCCTTCCTGCGCAAGGAGCTGGCGCTGCAGCTGCTGCTGGTGTTCGCGGCCATCGAGCTCGGGCGCACGGCGGACCTGGGCGAGCTCATGAACCCCGCCCAGCTGTTCGTGTACGCGGTGGTCTCATCGATCTCGATCCCGTGCATCGCGACCCTCGCGGCGCTGCGCGGCGAGCTCGGGGCGCGCGGTGCCGCCGGCATCACGGTCGCGTCGCTCGCGCTGGCGCTGGGCGTGGGCGTGGTCCTGGCGCGGCTGCTGGGGATCGCGTAGGGCCGGTCCGCGCCGGGGCGCCCGCACGTCCGCGCCGGGTCGCCCGTCCACGCCGGGTCGCCGGTCCTCGCCAAGTCACCCGTCCACGCCGGGTCGCCCGCTCGGCCGCTCGCCGACAACCTGGCCAGATACCGATGGCGTGCGTGGTATTCGGCCCCGCCTCGTGGTGAGTTGGCCACCCACTGATGGCGTGCGTACAAGCGGGCCGGCAGGGCACGCCTTTGGGCCAGGCACCGATGCCACGCGTGCAAGGCCAACAGCACGTGCCCAACCACGCATCCCAGCGGTGCAAGGCCAACAACTGCGACGGCGCCGAGCGCGCGGCCTGTCCACTCTGCGGCGACCTCGGGCGCCTCCGTGGCCAACAGCCGGGATACCACGCGCCGTGTCGTTGCATGGCCACATCTCGTGGGCGACGAGGCCGCGAGGCGAGAATGCGGCGGGACGGCGGCGAGGCTCGTGGTCTGGCACCTGGGGCGTCGCGGCGGGACGGCGGGCGCAGCGCCCCAGGCAGCGTCAGGTCGTCGCCCGTGCCACCGCCGAGGTCCGGCGCCACAGCTCCGCCGCGAGCAGCTCCGCGACCACCGGTTCCACCAGCGCCCGGACGGCCGGATCCTCGAGCGCGGCGTCGGGGAGCGGCACGTGGACGTCCGCGTCGCCGCGCGCCGGTCCCACCGAGACCACCGCGCCGCCCCGGGCACGGATCGTCGCGACCGCCTCGTCGTCCGCCGGCGATCCCCCGGACAGCAGGACCGGATCGCCGGGGAACAGCGTGTACAGCCCGACGTGCAGCCAGTCGCCGGTGTCGAAGGCGACGGCCGGAATCCGCGGTGCCTCGCGGAGCATCAGCGCCGCCTGGTCGGCCAGCCCGAGGCGCTCGCCATCGCCGAGGACCTGGACCGCGCGCCCGGCGTCGAGGACGTCCGACGCGTCCGCAAGCCATGTCCCGCTGCCGCGGATCAGCGCGTCGAGGGCCGGCACCGCGACGGCGAGCCCCGCCCCGGGCACCTCGCCCGCCGCCGCGTCCGCGAGCAGCCGAAGCCCCGCCACGGTCGCCCGGTACGTCAGGCAGGCGATGCCGGCGGTCTCCGCTCGCGCGCCGACCAGCGGCAGCATCGCGTCCGCCCGCTCCGCGAGTGGTGAATCCGGCCGGGCCGTGAGCGCGACCACGAACGAGGAGGCCGCGCGGTGCCGCTCCGCCGCCGCCAGCACCTCCGGGGTCCGGCCGGAGCTCGACACGACGATCGACAGCGTGTCCGGTCCGCCCCGGCTGGGCCCCGACGCGGACGCCGTCTCGGCCGCGGCATCGAGCCCGTCGGCCCGCAGCCGCGCCGCGGCGTCCATCGCCGCGAACCGCGAGCTGCCCATGCCGATCGACCGCCACCGCGGCCGCGCGAGGGCGTCGGGCGGGAGCTCGGCGATGGCCCGCGCCTGGGCGTCGAGCACGGCCGCCAGCTCGTCGGGGGCGGCGAGGATGTCGGAGCGGAACGCCTCGCAGCGGTCGAGGTCCTCGCTCATCCCGGCGCTCCCCGCGCCAGCAGCCAGCGCATGCCCTCGCGCGGCGCCCACAGCCACGACGGCAGCACGGTTGCCGCGTACACGAACTCGTACGCCTCCTTGGCGACCTCGAACGCGTCGAGCAGGTCGAGGTCGAGCACGATCGGCGCGCCCGCCTGCCGCAGGCCCGCGGCGTAGGCGGCGAGGAACCGCTCGCGCGCGCGCTCGATCCACGCCTCGACGTCCAGGCCCGGCCGCTCGATCGGGCCGCCGCTCGCGCGTTCGGCTCGACGTCGCGCGCTCCGCGCGACGTGGTCCAGCGAGCGGAGCATCGAGGCCACGTCCCGGAGCGGCGAGTCCGGGCGCCGCCGGTCCTCGATCGGGCGGACCGGCTCCCCCTCGAAGTCGATCACGCGATAGCCGTCGTCGCCGATCAGCACCTGGCCCAGGTGGAGGTCCGCGTGGATGCGCATGACGAGCGGCACCGTGGCGACAGCCTCGAACCGCGACGCGCGGGCGGCGATCGCCGGCGCCTCGCGCCGGAGCTCGGCGGCGGTGTCGGCATCCACGGCCGCGACGGCGGCGATGGCCGCGTTGAGCTGGCGGTGTGCATCCGCCCGCCAGGCGTGGAGCTCGTCGTGGGTGGCCGCGCGCGGCGCGAGGTCCGGCGCATCCGGGGGCGGCGACGCGAGCGCCGCATGGAGGCCGGCGACGAGCGTTCCCAGGTCCTCCGCGATCTCGGTCGCCCACTCCAGGCTCACGGTCCCGGGCGCCGCCACCAGCGCCGCCAGCCGCTCGGCGGTCGTCTCGTACGCGTCCTCGGCGTCGCCCACGAACGCCTGGAGCATGGCGACCGTCGCCACGCCCCCGTCACGGGTCACCGCCTCCGCCCAGCCTGCGAGCCGCGGCACCCCGGCGAACGCCGCGTCCTCGGTCAGGTAGGCGGTCAGCTCGAGGTCGGGGTTGAGGCCCGGCTGGACCCGGCGGTAGCCCTTGAGCAGCAGCCGTTCGCCGAGGACGACCGAGGTGTTCGACTGGTCGCGGCCGAGCGGACGCTCGACGGCCCCGGCGAGGGCGGCGGCGTGGGCGCCCCACGCGTCGGTGAAGCCGCTCGCGGGCCGGCAGACGAGGGCGGCATCGACCTGGCCGGGCCGGCCGGCGTCGGCATCTCGGACCAGCGCCGGGATCGTGCGTCCCTCGGCCATCGCGATCGCCAGGGCCCGCCAGGCGCCGTCGCCCGCCTCGGCCTCGCGCATGCCGCCGACGGCCCCCGGCTCGGACACGAACGGGATCGCGTACCGCTCGAGCCGGTCGCCCACGCGCACGTCCACGAGCGTGAGCGCCGCGTCGTCGGCCAACGCAAACGCGTGCGCGAGCCGTGCCGACGACGGCGCCTCGCCCTTGGACGCGAACCAGCGACGCGAGGCGAGGTCCTCGAGGTCGAGCGCCCGGACGGCCGCGGCGACGGCCGGGACCTCGGGCGGACGGCTCACGGACGCCTCGCCTCAGCGCTCGGTGGGCCGGTGCCCCGGGCTAGACGCCCGTGTTGATCGTGATGTGCTTGACGACCGTGTAGTCCTCGAGCGCGTACTTCGAGCCGTCCTTGCCGTAGCCCGACTCCTTCACGCCACCGTGCGGGGTCTCCGAGGCGAGCGTGAAGTGCTCGTTGATCCACACCGTGCCGAACTGGAGCCGCCGGGCGACGCGCATCGCCCTGCCGATCGAGCCCGTGAACAGCGACGACGAGAGGCCGAACTTGACGTCGTTCGCCCACTGCACGGCCTGCTCCTCGTCGCCGAAGCGCTGGACCGTGACGACGGGGCCGAACACCTCGTCCTGGACGATCTCGCTCTGCTGGTCGGGGTTGGCGATGATTGTGGGCTCGAAGTAGGCGCCCGGACGGTCCGGCCGGTGGCCGCCGAGGACGAGCTCGGCCTTGGCCTCGAGCGCCCGGTTGACCATGCCCTCGACCTTGTCGGCCTGGGCCTGGGCGATGAGGCTGCCCATGTCGAGGTCGTCGGCCTCGGCCGGGTTGCCCCACTTGATCGTCCGGACCTGGTCCGCCAGCGCGGCGATCAGCTTGTCGTAGACCTTCGGGCCCGCGATCACCCGGCAGGCCGCGGTGCAGTCCTGGCCGCTGTTCCAGTAGCCGGCGGACTTGAGGATCTCCGCCGCCAGCTCGACGTCGGCGTCGTCGAACACGATCACCGGCGCCTTGCCGCCCAGCTCCAGGTGGAGGCGCTTGACGGTGCCGGCCGCGATGGTTGCGATGTGCTTGCCGGTCGAAGTGTCGCCGGTGATCGAGACCATCCGCACCTTGGGGTGACCGACGAGCAGGTCGCCCATGTCACCGCCGGAGCCGGTGAGGACGTTGAGCACGCCGGCCGGCAGTTCGTCCGCGATCAGCTCGGCGAACCGGAGCGCCGACAGCGGCGTCCGGGCGGCCGGCTTGAGCACGACCGTGTTGCCGGTCGCGAGCGCCGGGCCGAGCTTCCAGGCCGCCATGTACAGCGGGTAGTTCCAGGGCGCGATGCTCGCCACGACGCCCACCGGGTCGCGGCGGACCATCGAGGTGTGGCCGTCGAGGTACTCGGTGACCGCGAGGCCCTCCATCACCCGGCAGGCACCGGCGAAGAACCGGAACAGGTCCGACGAGGTGGCCATCTCGTCGATGGCGGCCTGGGTAGGCTTGCCGGTCTGGCTGGACTCGAGCCGGCCCAGCTCGTCCGCGTTCGCGTCGATGATGTCGGCGATCTTGAGCAGCGCCAGGCTGCGGGCCTGGGGCGTGGTCAGCGACCAGCTCTCGAAGGCCTCGGCCGCGGCGTCCACGGCACGGTCCACGTCCGCCTGGCCGCTCGCCGGGACCGTTGCCACGGGCTCGCCGACGGCGGGGTTCTCGACCGTCAGCGTCTGGCCGGACGCGGCGTCCACCCACCGGCCGCCGATGAACTGCTGGTACGCCTTCACGGGGTTGAGGGTCTCGGTCACAGGGGCCTCCATGGCGCGCCCGGGCGCGCTTGCCGCGGGTCCGAAGGGGTGATGCGCCGATTGTGCGCCAAGCGTCCACGGGGTTCCACCCGGGGGCGCGCCCCGCGCGACGTCCAGGGCATCGGCCGATGGCCTGATCCCGTGGTAGCCGTGCGTTGGTCACGAACGAGCATGGCGTCTGCCGCATCCGCAACCTGCCGGCGGTCGCCTATGAGCTTCGGATCATCCTGGAGGGTCATTCTCAGGACGACCCGGCCGCAACCGCGAAGGTGCTCCTCGTGGGGGACGAGACGGTCACCGTCAGGATCCAGCTGTCGCGGTAAGCCGACCGGAAGCCTGACGGCGACACCGTTCAGCGTGTGGCCGGCGCGTGGGTCGTGGCCACTCGCTCGATGAGGTCTGCCGCCCTCGTCGTCCCGGCCGCGCCCTGCATCCGGGCGGCGATCCCGGCCATCCGCTCATGCAACGCGGTGTCGGCCAGCAGCGCATCGATCGCCCCCGTCAGCTCCTCGTCGCGGAAGCCGTACGTGGACAGGCGCCGCCCGAACCCCGTCTCATGCACCCGCTGGGCGTTGTCCACCTGGTCCCAGAACAGCGGCAGCACGATCATCGGCTTGCCGTTGTGGAAGCACTCGACGACGGTGTTGTTGCCGCCGTGCGTGATCACGAGGTCCACCTGTGGCAGCACGGCGGGCTGGGGCAGGAACTGCTCGCCGGTCATGTTGTCGTGGAGGCGGATCTGGTCGTGGAGCGGGCCCTTGGACACGATGACCCGGTGCTCCGTCCGGCCGAGGACGTCGACCAGCCGCTGCATGAGCTCGACGTCCGCCGAGCCGAGGGACCCGAGCGAGAGATAGATGAGCGCGCCGGACCGCGCGGCCAGGTGCTCCGGCAGCTCCCACGTGCCGTCCGTCGCGCGGATCGTGGAGTCGAGCTGGTGCCACGTCGGCGCGAGCGGGTTGGCGCGCCGGTAGTCGGCCTCGGCGGGGTACGAGTACAGGTTGAGGTACGGCGATTCGTGCATGAACTCCGGGCCGAGCGCGGAGGTCGCCAAGCCGCCGGCGCCGTGGTCGCGGCAGAAGGCGTCGAAGTCGGCCCACGAGTCCGCGTGGACGCGGTGGTACTCGGCGAGGAACCCGGCCCAGCGGCGCGGGTCGGCGGCTGGGTACCCGGACGAGAACGGCGGCACGAGCGGGTCCTTGCGCTCGGCGGGGTTGCAGGACACGATCCGGACCCACGGCCGGCCGCTGGCCATCACGGCCGGAAACGAGACCACGTTGTCCTCGACGACCGCGTCCGGCTCGAGCTCCCCGATGATCTCCTCGAGCCGCGGGTTGACGTACTTGGCGCCGTCGATCAGCGCCTGCCAGGTGGGCTGGATGAACTCGGCGATCTGCTCCAGGGTGGACTTGCGGAACACCGGCGCGGTGTCGCGGATGAAGTCGATCCAGAACTGGCCGGGGACCTCGGGCTCGGCGGGCGGCGGGCCCAGGCGCATCAGCCGCTCCTCGAACCCCTTTGCCTCGAGGTTGCCCGCGAACGACTCTTCGACGATGAACACGACGCGGTGGCCGCGTCGCCGGAGCACGTCGCCGATGCCGACGCAGTTGTTGGTCGGGCCGTAGGCCCCCTCGGGGAAGAACACGATCGTCCGGCCGTCGGCCACCGTGGCACCTCGCGCTGCGTCGAAGGTCGCTCGAAGGGGGCGATGATGGCACGGCCCCGGCGGCGGCGAGCGGCCGTTGCGGGACCCGGACCGCACGTGCTCGGGAGGCACGGCGGGGGCCCCCGGATCCGTGCTCGGGACGCACGCCGGGCCGGACCGAACGCCGCGCCGGTCCGAGTGGCGGGTGCCGCCGGGCCCGCGACCCGGGCAGTTTCCTGCCGCTTGGCAGGCGAAGGCGCTGGACCCGCTGGGCATACTCGATGGGTCTGCGGGTCCGCGTGCCCGCCTCGGGGAGGGCTGTTACCACCATGACGTTGACGATCACGAACCTGCGCAAGCGGTTCGGCGAGATCCAGGCCCTGGACGGGGTCTCGCTGAAGATCGAGCCGGGCGAGGTGTTCGGCTTCCTGGGCGCGAACGGGGCCGGCAAGACGACCACGATGCGGATCGTGCTCAGCCTGATGAAGCCGGACGCGGGCACGGTCACCTGGAACGACCGCCCCGCGCACGACTGGCCGCGGCGCACCTGGGGCTACATGCCCGAGGAACGCGGCCTGTACCTGCGGATGCCGGTCGTCGACCAGCTGGTCCACTTCGCCTCGCTGTACGGGGTCTCGCGCGCCACCGCCCGCCGTGAGGCGCAGCAATGGCTGGCCCGGTTCCGGATCGCGGAGTACGCGGACCGCCGGGCCGAGACCCTGTCCAAGGGCAACCAGCAGAAGGTCCAGTACATCGCCACGATCCTGCACGACCCCGACGTGCTGCTGATGGACGAGCCGTTCGTGGGTCTCGATCCGGTCAACGTCGCGCTGCTCAAGGCCGCGTTCCGCGAGATGAGCGACCGGGGCAAGACGATCGTGTTCAGCACCCATCAGCTGGAGCAGGCCGAGGAGCTGTGCGATTCGGTCGCGATCATCGACCACGGCCGGATCGTCACCGCCGGCACGACCCGCGAGGTCAAGCGCTCGACCGGCCACCAGGTGGTGCGCGTCGCGACCGGCGGCGACGGGGACCTGGGCTGGCTCCGGGCGCTGCCCCACGTCACGGTGACCCGCGACGGGGCGGACTACGCGGAGCTGCACGTGGACGCGGGCACAAACCCGCAGTCCGTGCTCCAGGCCGCGATCGCACACGGCGAGGTGCTGCACTTCGAGGTCGCCGACCCATCACTCGAAGAGGTGTTCGTCGAGCGCGTCGGCGCGCTCGACGTCGAGGAGCGGACGCTCGCCGCCGCCCCGGAGGCTCGGGCATGAGCACCTGGTCCAACATCCTGGCCGTCGCCAGGCGCGAGTTCGACGTCCGGGTGCGGACCCGGACCTTCGCGCTCGGCACGCTGTTGCTCGTGATCGGCGTGGTGGCCATCGCGCTGCTGCCGGTCATCGTCCAGGCCGTCGAGGGCGGCAGCAGCACCAAGGTGGCGGTCGTCGCGCCGACCGAGGCGCTCGGCCAGCGCGCGTCGCTGACCATCACCAGCCTGCTCAACTCGAGCGTCGTCGGCACGTCGAGCGCGGACACGCCGGACTTCGTCGTGACCGTGGTGGACGACCTGACCACGGCTCGCGAGGGCGTCCGCGATGGGACGTATTCGGCCGTGCTGGGGATGGAGCGTGCGGCCGGGGACGAGCTCGAGTTCACCCTGTACACCAACGACCCGGCCACCGGCAAGACCGCCGGCCTGCTCCAGCAGGGGGCGAACGCGATCGCGATCGGCGACCGGCTCGATCGCCTGGGCGTGGCGCCGGCGAACCAGGCCACCCTGTTCGCGCCCGCCGAATTCGACGTCCAGTGGCCGGACCCGGAGCGGACGGACCCGATCCACGAGACGGTGGCGTCCGCCCTCGGCCAGGACATGCTCGCGTTCGGCATGACGATCCTGATCTTCATGATCATCATCATGTACGGCAACTGGATCGCGATGAGCGTGGTCGAGGAGAAGTCCTCCCGGGTGATGGAGGTCGTGCTCAACGCCGCGACGCCGTTCCAGCTCCTGGCCGGCAAGGTGTTCGGTGTCGGCGCAGTGGCGTTCCTCCAGTACGCGGCGGTGGTCGTGGCCGGGGTGGTCGCGATCCTGGCCCAGGGGGCGGTCGCGTCCGTCGTGCTGGGCGACGCGGCGGCCGCCGCGATCAGCCTGCCGGAGGGCCTGACGCCCGGCCTGCTGCTGATGTTCGGCATCTACGGCGTGCTCGGCTTCCTGCTCTACGCCTCGCTGTACGCCGCGGCCGGCTCGCTGGTCAGCCGCCAGGAGGACGTGAACGCCGCGGTCATGCCGATGTCGCTGATCTCGACGGCGGGCTACATCGTGGGCGTGTATGCGGCCATGGGCCTGCTCGACATCCGCGCCGGCTGGATCGTGGTCCTCACCCAGGTCCCGTTCCTGAGCCCGTTCATGATGCTGGGGCGGGCGGCGACCGGGGTCGCGGAGCCGTGGGAGATCGTGCTCTCGATCGCGCTCCTGGTCGTCACCATCGGCGCGGCGATCTGGGTGGCGTCGAGGATCTACGCCGCCGGCGTCCTGCTCTACGGCCAGCGGCCGGGCGCCCGCGCCGTGTGGCGGCTGCTGCGCGAGGGCATGTAGCCGCGGCTCAGCCGCCCCCGATCGCGAGGGCCACCAGGAGCAGCCCTGCACCGCCGGCGAGCAGGGCGGCATCGAGCTGCGTCCAGCCCACCTCGCGGTAGCGCGTCCGCGGCCCGGAGCCGAAGGCCCGCGCGTCCATCGCCAGCGCCAGGCGGTCGCCGTGGCGGATCGCGAGCACCAGCAGCGCCACCAGGATCCGTGGGTGCCACGAGCCGCGCAGGCCGCGGATCCGGCGAGCCTGGCGGAGGGTGGTGAGCTCGTCGGCAAGGCGCGGGATCGCCTGGTATGCCGCCAGCGCCCCGTACCCGAACCGCTCCGGCACCCGCGCCTGCTGGACGAGCCCGTCCACCAGCCGGGTCGAGTCCGTCGTCTGGCCGAACACCACGCCGACGGCCGCGATGGCGACCACCCGCATGGCGAGCCCGGCGCCGGCCTCGACGGCCGCCCAGGTGACGCTGAACGGGCCGAACGCCAGGGCGACCGGCAGCGACGGGTCCGCGTTGGAGCCCGAGAACAGCGCGTTGAACAACCCGATGCCCAGCGCCGCCAGCCACAGCGGGGCGAGGCCCGCGAGCAGGCGGGCGCCCGGGATCGCGCCCCAGGCCAGGCCGGCCGCCACGACCGCGATCGCGACCACGACCGGCGGCAGCACCTCGAGCGTGAACGCCAGCCCGACCAGGAGAGCGAGCGCCACGACCAGCTTGGTCACCGGGCTGGTGCGCCCCAGCGGGCTCACCAGCTGACGCTCCGAGGGCTCGATCCGCGACCTGATCACGCGACGCCTCCACCGGCCGGGACGAGGTCGTCGATCCGGGGTGGCTCGCCCGCCGGGCCGGGCTCGCCGGCCATCGCGACGGCCACGATCCGCCCTTGCTCGAGGCGCACGATCCGCCGGGCGAACGCTGCGATGAACCGCTCGTCGTGGGTGGCCGCCAGCACGGCCGCACCGGCGTCCACGCGCTCGGCAAGGATCTCCACCAGCGCCTCGTGGCCGCGCCGGTCCTGCCCGAACGTGGGCTCGTCGAGGACGATGACCTCCGGGTGGCGGACCAGCGCCGTCGCCAGCGACAGCCGCCGCTGCTCGCCGCCCGAGAGCGTGTAGGGGCTGCGGTCGCCGAACGCGCCCAGCGGCAGGTCGATCCGGTCCATCAGGGCCTCGGCCTCGCGCCGGCTGGACGCGTCCAGCCCGAGCATGACCTCGTCGCGGACCCGCAGCGTGACGAACTGCTGCTCGGGGTCCTGGAACACGTACGCCGCGTGGCGCGCCAGGCGGGCGGGCGGGAGGAGCGCGGGATCCTGCCCGGACAGCCGCACCTCGCCCGTCCCCGGCCGGAGCAGTCCCACCAGCAGCCGCGCCAGCGTGGACTTGCCGGAGCCGTTGGTGCCCACCAACGCCACCCGCTCGCCAGTGACGAGCGCGAGGTCCACCGCGCGGACGACGTCCACGCCGTCGTCGTAGGCGAACGACAGGCCGCGGGCGGTGACGACCGCGGACGTCGTGGCCGGGTCCAGGGCCGCCGGGGTCTCGCGTCCCGTGCCGTCGTCGCGTCCCGTGCCGTCGTCGCGTCCCGTGCCGTCGTCGCGTCCCGTGCCCGTGCTCCCGCCCCCTGCCCCGGGCGATCCCTCGTCGGGCAGCCAGGCGCCCGCCGCCAGCAGCCGGTCCCGCGATCGGGCCAGCACGTCGGCGGGGGGGCCGACGTCGATCGGGCGCCCGTCCGGCCCCAGCGCGAGCACGACGTCCGCCAGGTCCCACGCGATGTCCACCCGGTGCTCCACCAGGACGATCGTCACCGAGCGTGCCCGCCGAAGCGCCGCCAGCCGCGCCGCGAACGCCCGGGCCGCCGGCGGGTCCAGGTTGGCCGTCGGCTCGTCGAGGACCAGGATCCCCGGCCCCGGGGCGAGCGCCCCGGCCAGCGCCAGGCGCTGCTGCTGTCCGCCGGACAGCCGGCCGGTCCGCCGCCGCTCCAGGCCCTCGAGCCCCACCTCGGCCAGCGCCTCCGGCACCCGGGCCCGCATCGCCGCCGGCGACCAGCCGCGGCTCTCCAGCCCGAACGCGACGTCGTCCTCGACCCGCTCCATCACCAGCTGGCTGTCCGGGTCCTGGAACACGAGCCCCACACGCGCGGCCAGGGCCGCCCCGCCGGCGGCGACCGTGTCCAGGCCGTCGACGAGGAGCCGGCCCCGCCACTCCCCGGGGAACTCGCGCGGGACGAGGCCGGCCAGCGCCAGGGCGAGCGTGCTCTTGCCGGACCCCGACGGCCCGACGATCAGCAGGCAGGCCCCGGGCTCCAGCTCGAACGAGACGTCCGCGAAGGCGGGCCGCGGCCGGCTGGCGAAGCGGAACGTGGCGCCCTCGGCCCGAATCGCCCCCGGCGAACGGCCCGCGGCCGGGCCCGGGCGGTCAGTCCTCAGCGGGGAACCCCTCCAGCACGCCGGCCCCGCGGAGCGCCCGGACCAGCGCCACGGTGCCGCCGGCCACGATCACCACGGCCGAGATCGCCATCAGGACGCCGCGGACCAGCTGCACCTCCAGCGCCACGTCCGCGTACCACACCACCCAGTCATGGACCCACGCGCCGGCCGCCGCGCCGACGGCGGCGATCGCCAGCACCGGGAACGACCAGGCGCGGTAGAGCGTGAACGCGAACACCAGCTCAGCCGCGGCACCCTGGACGAACCCGGACAGCAGCGTGTCCGGTCCCCACTGGCTGCCGATCAGCGTGGACACGCCCGCCGCGACCATCTCCGCGAACAGCGCGGCGCCCGGCTTGCGCACGATGACCGGGGCGAGGACCGCCGGCACCAGCCACACCGCGTACAGCAGGTCCTTGGCCGGGGGCGCGAAGGCGAACACGGCATCGAACGCGCTCCAGGCCAGGCCCCACGCCCAGAACACCACGCCGAACGTCACGCCGATGATCGCGGCCACGACGATGTCGCGGGTCCGCCATCGGGTGAGGTCGGCCGGGTCCGCGCCCGGTCTCAAGATCGTCGCAGTCGTCATCGGTCGGTGGCCTCCACAGCACAGGAACGCCGCCCCCGGGGCCGAGGACGGCGTCGACGCATGCGGCCCTCTTCCTACACCGGTACGAACCGGATCAGGTTCCGCGGGTCTGTGGGCGAACCACACTCTCAGCGCTGCCGCGCTCCCCGGAGGCGGTATTCGGTTGTCCGGGCAGTCTACACCCCGGCCGTCGTTGCCTCCGTCGACGCCTCCGTCGACGCGTCGCCGGCCCCGGTTGACGTGCCGATCGCTTCTCCCGGCGCCCGTCGGGCCAGCAGCCAGGCGACGACCTCGGCCATCACCCGCTCGTGCTCGGGCTCGTGGTGGGTCTCGTGGCGCAGGCCGTCGTGGACGCGACGGGTCACGTTGCCCTTGGTCCCGATCGGCTCGGAGGCCGCGACCGGGACGATCGGGTCGGCCGAGCCGTGGAACACGTAGGTCGGCACGGGCATCGCCGCGATCGCCCGGATCGCCGCCCGGACGCGCGCCTGCTCCGAGGACGCCTCGTGCCCGAAGCGCACGGTGGACGACGCCTGGGTGAGGGGGTCGCGATCGAAGTCCGCGCGGACCGTGGGGTCGTGCGACAGGCCGTCGACCGCAGTGCCGTTCGTGACGCGCATCCGGGGCACGACCGCAACCAAGGCGGCGGCCAGCGCGTGCCGCCACCAGCCGAGGCTGTCGTCGAAGCCGGGCGCCGAGAGCACCAGCAGGTCCGGCAGCGGGCGCGGCGGGTCCGCGAGCACGTAGCCGCCGGCGACCAGGCCGCCCATCGAGTGGCCGTACAGGATCAGTGGACGGTCCGGCGCCTGGAGTCGGAGCGCGGTCAGCCGCTCCTGCAGGTCGTCGTGGAACTGGCTCCAGTGGTCCACGTAGGCACGCGGCCCGGCGGACCCACCGAAGCCGCGATGGTCGTAGCCGTGGACGTCGATCCCGGCGCCGGCCAGCGGCCCGGCGACGGTGGCGTAGCGGCCGGCGTGCTCACCCAGGCCGTGGACGATCAGCGCCGTTGCCCACGGTTCCCCGCGCGATGGCCAGTGCAGCGTCCGGAGCAGCGTGCCGTCCAGCATCCGGGCGGTCGATTCGGAGGGGGCGACCGGGTCCGCCGCCGTGGCGTCCCCGCCAGGCGCCGTCGGTGTCGCGGGCGTCTCCTGTGGAACGGGTGTCGCGGTCGGTGTCATCCTGCGCTCCTCCTGGTGGCAGCGTAGCCCGTTTGGCCGCCGCCGCGGCTACGATCCGGGAATGACGCAGCCGTGGACCGAGGTTGGCGACCGGGTGTTCGTGCGCCGGTACCGCTTCTACGACCAGAACATCGTGGCCGTGCTGGATCGCGGCGAGGCGCTGGTCGTGGACACGCGAACGACCCACCGCCAGGCCCGGGAGATCGTGGCCGACCTCGCCACGCTGGGATCGCCGCGGGTGCCGGTCGTCGTCAACACCCACGGCCACTACGACCACTGCTTCGGCAACTCGGTGTTCCGGCCGGCCGTCGTGTGGGGCCACGAGCGGTGCGTGACGATGCTCGAGCGCTGGGGCGAGCGGATGCGCGCGTCGGCGGCGGACGAGGTGCCGCAGGTCGCCGGCGACCTGGCCGAGGTGGCGATCGACCCGCCGGACCGGACGTTCGCGGACCGGGCGACGGTGGAGATCGGGGGGCGCCTGGTCGAGCTCGCCTTCCTCGGCCGAGGCCACACCGACAACGACATCGTGCTCCGCGTGCCGGACGCCGACGTGCTGTGCGCCGGTGACCTGCTGGAGAACGGCGCGACGCCCTACTTCGGCGACGGCTACCCGATCGACTGGCCGGCGACGACCGAGGTGCTGCTGGGGCTGGTCGGCGAGCGGACGGTCGTGGTGCCCGGCCACGGCGACCACGCGGGCCGCGAGTTCGTGGCGGCGTCCCTGGCGGCGTTCCGGGGCATCGCCGCCCTCGCAGGCCGGGTCCACTCGGGCGAGGTCACGCTCGAGGATGCGATCGGCGCCGCACCGTATCCGGCCGCGACCGCCCGGGAGCCCCTGGAGCGCGCCCTCGCGCAGCTCCGCGGCGAGCTGGACGAGACCCCGGGCGCCTAGACCGTCGGGGCGCGCCGGGCCCGCGAGCCTGGCCCGATCGCCTAGATCCGGACCACCCAGCGGCCGCGCGCCTGCCCGGCGACGATGGCGTCGAGCGCCGGCTCGACGGTCTCGAGCTCCACCTCGGTGATGCCGTCGCCCAGGCCACGCGGCAGGAGATCGGTGGCGAGCCGGTTCCACAGCGCGCGCCGGGGCTCGATCGCCATGTTGGCGGAGTCCATCCCCAGCAGCGCGACGCCGCGCAGGATGAACGGGAACACGGTCGTGACCAGCTCGGCGCCGCTCGCATTGCCCGACGAGGCCACCGCTGCACCGAGCCGGAGCGTGCGCAGGACGTAGGGCAGCGTCGCCGAGCCGACGGTGTCCACCGCCCCCGCCCAACGCGCCGAGTCCAGCGGACGTCCCGGCGCCGTCACCTCGTCCCGAGTCAGGAAGCCCGACGCGCCGAGGTCGCGCAGCCGCCCGTGCTCATCCTCCTTGCCCGTCGCCGCCCAGACCTCGTGGCCGCGCGAGGCGAGGATCGCGACCGCCGCCGAGCCCACCCCGCCCGAGGCACCGGTGACCAGGACCGGGCCGTCGCCCGGGCGGAGGCCGCGCGCCTCGAGCGCCGCGACGCTCATCGCGGCGGTGAAGCCGGCCGTCCCGATCGCCATCGCGTCGCGCGCGGTGAGGCCCGCGGGCATGGGCACGACCCAGCCGGCGGGCAGGCGAGCCAGCTCCCCGTAGCCACCGTGGCGTGCCGTCCCGATGTCGTAGCCGTTGGCGAGCACGTGCATCCCCACCGGGAACGCCGGGTCCTCCGAGGCGATGACCTCGCCGGCCAGGTCGATGCCGGGGACCAGCGGGTAGCCGCGCGCGACCCGCCCGTCCTCGCGCGCCGCGAGGCCGTCCTTGAAGTTCACGCTGGACCACGCGACGCGGATCGTCACCTCGCCCGGCGGCAGGTCCGCGGGCGCCAGGTCGCGGAGGCCGCGCGTGAAGGCGCCTCCCTCGGGCTTGTCGACGACGTAGGCGCGGAACGTGGCGGGCAGGTTGGACATGCGCGGATGATAGGAGCGCCGTCCGGGGCCGATCGGCCGGGTTCGCCCCGTGGTCCGGCCGCTCCGGTGCGCCCACGGCGCCGGAACCGGATGTCCGCCCACGTTCTGCGGCTGGTCGCCGGGGTCCACCTGGCGCCGCCCCTGTGCGGTCCGCCCGGGTCCACCTCGCCACCCGCGTGCGTGCGGGTCGCCCGGGTCCACCTGGTCGCCGCCGTGCGTGCCACGCACGGGGTGGCGCCGCCGCGCGTCGGCTGCGGATGACCTCGCGGCTGGCCCTCGCAGGCGCGCCGGAGCACCGCCATCGGTGGGTTCACGGCGGACTCACAGGGAACTCTCAGCAATCGCGCGCCACACTTGCGCTATGCACGCCGCGCCCGCCGGTCCGGCCCACATCCTCGTCGTGGACGACGAGCCCGCGATCACCGACCTGCTGTCCACCGCCCTGCGGTACATGGGCTACCAGGTCACGACCGCGTCGACCGGCATGACCGCCCTGGACGCGGCCGCGACCGCCGCACCGGATCTCGTCGTGCTCGACGTCCTGCTGCCCGACATCGACGGCTTCGAGGTCTGCCGCCGGCTGCGCGCCGCGCGCGACTTCGTCCCGGTGATCTTCCTCTCCGCGCGCGACTCCGAGGACGACCGGGTCACCGGCTTCGTGCGGGGTGGCGACGACTACGTCACCAAGCCGTTCTCGCTCGAAGAGCTGACCCTGCGCATCGGCGCCCTGCTCCGGCGCGTCCGGGGCGGCGCGGGCGACGACGCCGCCCGCCTGCGCTACCGCGACCTCGAGATGGACGAGGACCGTCACCAGGTCTGGCGGGCCGGCCGCGAGGTGGACCTCTCGCCCACGGAGTTCCGGTTGCTGCGCTACTTCCTGCTCAACCCGGAGCGGGTGCTGTCCAAGCAGCAGATCCTGGACCACGTCTGGCAGTACGACTTCAACGGCGAGGACAACGTCGTGGAGACGTACGTGAGCTACCTGCGCCGCAAGGTCGACGACGCCGAGCCGAAGCTGCTGCGAACGGTGCGCGGCTTCGGGTATGTCCTGCGCGCCGACGCCCGCCTCGACACGGACGGGGCCGCGACGTGAGCCTGCGCGGGAGGCTGCTCGCCTCGCTGGCGGTCATGCTCGCGGTGGCGCTGCTGGGCGCCGGCATGCTGCTGGTGGGGCTCACGCGCGCCGCGCTGGTGGACCGCATGGACCAGGAGCTGCTCGCGATCGACACGGGGGCGGGACGCCTCGAGCGCCTGGCCGCGCTCACCGCGTCCGACAGCGAAGCTGGACGCCGGCTGGCCGTGATGCGCCTCGACCGCCGGGGCAACATCACGCGCTCGTTCCCGTCCGGGTTCTCCAGCGACCCGGACCCGCTCCCGGTGCTGCCGGTGTACGGGGCCGGGATCCCGGCCGACGCGTACGGCGTGATCGCGGAGCGCGAGTCGGCGGACGGCTCGATCCGCTACCGGGTCCTCACCCAGCAGGCGCGGGCGGGCCTGATCGTCGCGGTGGCGGCGCCGCTGTCGGGGGTCGAGGCGGTCACCACCGCCCTGGTGCGCACGCTGGTGCTCGTGGGCGCGCTGGCGATGGCGTGCCTGCTGGTCGTGGCCTGGGTCGTCGTACGGCGGGGGCTGCTGCCGCTGGAACGGATCGCGCGCACGGCCGAGGACATCGCGAGGGGCGACCTGTCGCACCGCGCGGGCGTCGCCCACGACGACACCGAGGTGGGGCGGCTGGGTACGGCGTTCGACGCGATGCTGGACCGGATCGAGGCGAGCTTCGGGGAGCAGCAGGCGGCGCTCGAGGCCAAGGCTCGCAGCGAGGACCGCCTGCGCCGGTTCGTCGCGGACGCCTCGCACGAGCTGCGCACGCCCCTCACGTCGGTCCGCGGGTACGCGGACCTGTACCGCGCCGGCGGCCTCTCGGACCGGGCCGAGCTGGACACGGCGATGGACCGGATCGGGACGGAGAGCCGGCGCATGGGCGCGCTGGTGGACGACCTGCTCACGCTGGCGCGCCTGGACCAGGGCCGGCCGATCCGCCGCGACCCGGTGGACCTGTCGCGGATCGCCGAACACGCCCTCGTGGACGCGCGTGCCGCGGAGCCCGGCCGGCCGATCGTCGGCGCCATCGACCCCGGCCTCGTCGTCGCCGGGGACGACGACCGCCTGCGCCAGGTCATCGGCAACCTGCTCGCGAACGTGCGCGTCCACACGGCGCCCGGGTCGCCGTTCGAGGTCGTCGCCCGTCGCGCGGACGGGTCGGCGGAGGTCCGGGTCGTGGACCACGGGCCCGGCATCGACGATGCGCACGGTGCCAGCGTGTTCGACCGCTTCTACCGGGCCGATCCGGGCCGCTCGCGCGACAACGGCGGCACCGGCCTCGGGCTGTCCATCGCCGCGGCCGTCGTCCAGGCGCACGGCGGCGAGATCTGGCACGAGCCCACGCCGGGCGGCGGCGCGACGTTCGTCGTGCGGCTCCCGATCACAGCGGACTCACAGCCGGGACCCGGCCGGGATACAGCCGGGGCGGCCACGATCGCACCCAGTCACGACGCGGCATGACGGCCGCGTCTCCAAGGAGGCACTGCGTGAAGCTCAACACAACCCTCGGGCTCCCCCTGGCGGCCCTGCTGGTCGTCGGCGCGGCCGGCGCCGTGCTCGCGACCTCGGGCGCGACCGGCGGTGACACCGATGCCGTCGTGCCGGCGGCCGAGTCCGCGTCACCCGACGCGTCCGCGGGCACCACCTTCAAGCCGGCCCGGGACGGCATCCTGACCGACGTCCTGGACGACCTCGTGGGCAAGGGCACGATCACGGAGGCGCAGAAGACCGCGATCCTCGACGCCCTGACCGCCGAGCGCGAGGCGCGCCGCGCCGACCGCCTGGAGCGGATGCAGCAGCTCAAGGACATCCTCGAGGACGGCCAGATCACCCAGGACGAGTTCGACTCGCTGCCCGAGGACAGCCGCCTGCGGCAGGTCGACGGGATCGAGGATCTGCTCGCGGACGGCAAGATCACGACCGACGAGCTGCGCTCGCTGGGTCGCGGGCTGGGCTTCGGGTTCGGCCGTGGCGGCCATGGACCCGGCCACGGCTGGTTCGGTGGCCTGGGCGACGGCGACACGACGCCGGACGCGTCCGCCTCGCCGGCCACCAGCAGCTGATCGTCCGTCGCACGTCGCCCGACCCGAGGGCCCGCCGGCCGAGCCGGCGGGCCCTGCCCGTGCGAGCCGAGCCGGCGCCCAGGCCTCGGTGTTCCGGCCGAGCCGGCCGGCGCTTCGCTTCGCGGCCGGCACCCGGGCGGTCGCCCAGCGACTCAACGAGCGCACCGTGAGACGAAACCGTCGCCCGCCGCGGCGTTCGTTGTACGGCGAGGCCCGTGCACGCAACGAACCGGGCGGTCAGCGACCGAGACGTCTCGTCGTGCGCTCGTTGCGTCGCCCGGCGACCGGCGCGGGCCCAAGGACGCGGCGACCGGCACGAGCCCACGCGGACGCACCGCCCTGGCCCGGTTGCGTTTCGGTTGCGACGGCGCGTGGGGGTTGACGCCGACGGCGCTCATCCCCCATCCTCGGCGACCTGATGAGCCACACCACCGTTTCCTGGCTGATGTGTATGCGTGGGCGGCCCCGCCGTGCGGAGGACGGGCGCCGAGACTTCCCGCGCTGACGTTCAGCAGGTGACAGCGGGGATCTCGGAGCCGAGGTCCCGGGGCCGCGAACCGAGAAGGTTCGCGGCTCTTCTGTTCTCCGGACACCGCGACGGGTAGCCGCCGAGCCGATCCCCCCACGGGGCCCTCGACGATCGCCCTCCGCGCATCACCCGGCGCGGCCACCCGGAGAACCCAAGCCATGAGCTTCGACCCCAGCGCCCTGCCCGGCCTCCACCCCGAGACCCAGGCCCTCCACGCCGGCCAGAGCCCGGACCCCACGACGCACGCCCGGGCCGTCCCGATCTACGCCACCACGAGCTACGTGTTCGATGACGCGGCGCATGCCGCCCGGCTGTTCGGGCTCCAGGAGTTCGGCAACATCTATACCCGGATCATGAACCCGACCACGGGCGTGTTCGAGGAGCGCGTCGCTGCCCTCGAGGGCGGCGTCGGGGCCCTCGCCCTCGCCTCGGGCCAGGCTGCCGAGACGCTCGCGATCCTCAACCTCGCCGGTGCCGGCGACAACATCGTCAGCTCCAGCAGCCTCTACGGCGGCACCTACAACCTGTTCCACTACACGCTGCCCAAGCTGGGCATCGGCGTGCGGTTCGTGGACGGCCTCAACCCGGCCAGCTTCGGCCCCGCCATCGACGAGCGGACCAAGGCCGTGTTCCTCGAGACGATCGGCAACCCGCGCCTGGACGTCCACGACATCCGCGCGATCGCGGACGTGGCCCACGCCCACGGCGTGCCCGTGCTCATCGACAACACCTTCGCCCCACTGCTCGTGCGGCCCATCGAACACGGCGCGGACATCGTCATCCACTCGGCGACGAAGTGGATCGGCGGCCACGGGACGTCGATCGGCGGCGTGGTCGTGGACGGCGGCACGTTCGACTGGGCGGCCTCGGGCCGCTTCCCGGAGTTCACCACCCCTGACCCGAGCTACCACGGCGTCAACTACGTCGAGGCGTTCGGGCCGCTGGCGTTCATCCTCAAGCTCCGCGTCCAGTGGCTGCGCGACGTCGGCGCGGCCCTGTCGCCGTTCAACGCGTTCCTGTTCCTCCAGGGCCTCGAGACGCTGCCGCTGCGGATCGAGCGCCACTCCCAGAACGCCCTCGCGCTCGCCCGCTGGCTGGAGGACCGGCCGGAGGTCGAGTGGGTCAGCTACCCGGGCCTCGCCTCGCACCCGGCGCACGGGACGGCGAAGCGCTATCTGTCCGGGGGCTTCGGCGGCGTCCTCACGTTCGGCGTGAAGGGGGGTGCGGACGCCGGCCGGCGGCTGATCGACAGCGTCAAGATCTTCAGCCTGCTCGCCAACGTCGGCGACGCGAAGAGCCTGATCATCCACCCGGCCAGCACGACGCACCAGCAGCTGTCCGAGGCGGAGCAGGCGGCCACCGGCGTCACCCCGGACCTCATCCGGCTGTCGGTGGGCCTCGAGCACATCGACGATCTCAAGGCCGACCTCGACCAGGCGCTGCGCGCCGCGACCGACCCCTCGGCCGACCGCGAGCTCGCGGCCTCGGTCTAGGACCGCGGCCATGGCGCCAACGAACGGACGGCGTCCCGATCCCGCCCGATCCCCGGCGCGGCCCCCGCTCGGGGCGCCCGCGCTCGGGACCGGGCGCATCCTCGCCGCCGACCTCGGGCCGTTCGCGCCCGAGGCCGGTGGCCCTCCCCTGCCCGCCCTCACGCTCGCGTACCGGCACGACGGCCCTGCCCCTGACGCCCCGCAGGTCCTCGTCGTCCACGCGCTCACCGGCTCGGCCGATGCCGCCGGCGACTGGTGGGCCCCGCTCATCGGGCCCGGGCGGGCGTTCGACACCTCGCGCACCGGCGTCCTGTGCGCGAACCTGCTCGGTGGCTGCTACGGCTCGACCGGGCCCACATCCATCGACCCCGACACGGGCGAGCCCTACGGCCCGGCCTTCCCGGAGGTCTCCGCCCGCGACGAGGCCCGGGCGCTGTGGCGGCTGGCGGACGCGCTCGGGATCGAGCGGTTCGCCGTCGTCACCGGCGGCTCGCTGGGCGGGATGGTGGCGCTCGAGGTCGCGCTGGAGCGGCCGGACGCCGTGGGTCACGTCGTCCCGATCGCGGCCCCGGCCCGGACGTCCGGCCTGGCCCTCGCCTGGAACCACATCCAGCTGGAGCTGGTGGACCGGTTCGGGACCGAGGGGCTGGCGCTCGCCCGCCAGCTGGCGATGACGACCTATCGCTCCGAGACCGACTTCGACGGCCGGTTCGCGCGCGAGCGCGAGACGGACGGCCGGTTCTCGATCGCCTCCTATCTCGACCACCAGGGCGCGAAGCTCGTGGACCGCTTCGACCCGGACACGTACCGGACCCTGGTCCGGGTGATGGATCTCCACGACGTGGGGCGCGGGCGCGGCGGCACCGTGGCGGCGCTGCGGGCCCTCGGCGCCGGCGGGGCCGGCCTGACCGGGATCGGGATCGAGGGCGACATCCTGTACGGACCGGCGCAGGTCCGGGCACTGGTCACCGACGCGGTCGCGGCCGGCGTCGACGCGACGTACCGGGAGCTGCGCTCGACGAAAGGGCACGACGCGTTCCTCGTCGAGTGGGACCAGCTCACGCAGGTGCTCGCGGCGGCGCTGGCGGATGGGATCGCGCGCGCCGCCGAAGCCGACGTGGCGCCGAGGGAGGTGGCCGCCGGGGCGGCATAGCGTCGATCGGGCGGCTTGACAGGCGCTCTCGATCTAGCCATTCTAGCCATCATGAAGGCCGCGTCGATCACCGAGGCAAAGAACGGGCTGAGCGCCCTCATCGACCGGGTGAAGGCCGGCGAGTCGATCATGCTCACCGACCGCGGCATCCCTGTCGCCGTGATCGAGCCGATCGCCGGGCGAGTGGACTGGGACGAGCGGCTGGCACGCCTCGAGCGCGCTGGACTGGTCAAGCGTGGCTCAGGAGAGCCCCCGCTGGAGCTGATGCGAACGCCCGGACCGAAGCTCGCGGGCGGCGCTTCGCTCGTCGATGCAGTGCTCGAGGAACGGCGCTCCGGATGGTGAGGTTCTGGGACACATCCGCGATCGTCCCGCTGCTCGTGGACGAGCCGATGAGCCGGGCAATCGGCGAGGCGTACGAGCGGGACCCCGTCGTGGTCGTCTGGTGGGCCACCTCGGTGGAGTGCACATCCGCGATCGCGCGCCGCGAGCGAGACGGATTACTCGCCTCGGGCCCCGCCGCGGGTGCGTTGGCCCGACTCTCGGCGCAGGTGGACGCCTGGGAGGAGATCGAGCCGTCGCCCCGCGTCAGGTCGACCGCAGAGCGCGTGTGCCGAACGCACCCGCTGCGTGCCGCCGACGCGTTCCAGCTCGCGGCGGCCATCGTTGCGGCGGATGGCGATCCCGGCACGCTCCCGTTCGTCACGCTCGACGAGCGACTTGCGGACGCGGCGCGCCGCGAGGGCTTCCCCATCGTGCAGCCAAGCTGAACGGGAAGCCGGCGGCCCAGGCCGGGGGCGGGGCGCTCGCGTGCGCTAGAATGCGCACCGGTCGCTGGCGCGTGGCTCAACGGTAGAGCACCTGACTCTGGATCAGGGGGTTCCAGGTTCGAATCCTGGCGCGCCAGCCAACTCCTTCGGGGAGTGTGGTGCGTCCTCGCGTGAGCCGCGACTCCTCCCATCCTGGTTGCAGGAGCCGCGCCCGATGCCCGCCGACAGCCCCGCCTCCCCCGCCCCGCCCGACGCGCCCGAGCGGTCGAACTTCATCCGCGACCTCGTCGCCGCCGACATCGCCGCCGGCCGGATCGCGGCCCCCGTCACCCGCTTCCCGCCCGAGCCGAACGGCTACCTCCACATCGGCCACGCCAAGTCGATCTGCCTCAACTTCGGCATCGCGGAGGAGTTCGGCGGGCACTGCAACCTCCGGTTCGACGACACCAACCCGATCAAGGAGGAGCAGGAGTACCTCGACGCGATCGAGGCCGACGTCCGGTGGCTGGGCTTCGCCTGGGGCGACAACCTGTTCCACGCCTCGGACTACTTCGAGCAGCTGTACGCGTGGGCCGTCCACCTGGTGCGGGCCGGCAAGGCGTTCGTGGACGACCAGTCCGCCGACGAGATCCGCGAGACCCGGGGCACGCTCACCGAGCCCGGCCGCGACAGCCCGTTCCGCGAGCGGTCCGTGGCCGACAACCTGGACCTCCTCGAGCGCATGCGGGCGGGCGAGTTCCCCAACGGGACGCGGGTGCTGCGGGCGAGGATCGACATGGCCTCGCCCAACTTCAACCTCCGCGACCCCGTGCTCTACCGCATCGTCCATGCCAGCCACCCGCGCACGGGCGACGCGTGGTGCATCTACCCCACCTACGACTTCGCGCACGGCCAGTCCGACGCCATCGAGGGCGTGACGCATTCCATCTGCACCCTCGAGTTCGACGACCACCGGCCGCTGTACGACTGGCTGATCGCGAACCTGCCCGTGCCGCACGTGCCCCGCCAGTACGAGTTCGCGCGGCTCAACCTCACCCATACCGTGCTGTCCAAGCGGGTGCTCAAGCGCCTCGTGGACGAGGGCCGCGTGCGCGGCTGGGACGACCCGCGGATGCCCACCATCTCCGGGCTCCGCCGGCGGGGTTTCCCGGCCGAGGGGATCCGCGAGTTCGCGGCCATGATCGGGGTGGCGAGGACGGACTCCGTGATCGAGGTCGGCCAGCTGGAGCACGCGGTGCGCTCGGTGCTCAACCGGACGGCGGCGCGGCGGTTCGGCGTCCTCGACCCGCTGAAGGTCGTGATCACCAACTGGCCCGGGGACGTGATCGAGACGATGGAGGTCGTCAACAACCCCGAGGACACCGGCGCCGGCGTGCGTGGGGTGGAGTTCGGCCGGGAGCTGTGGATCGAGCGCGACGACTTCATGGAGCAGCCGGCCCCCAGGTTCTTCCGGCTCGCGCCCGGGCGCGAGGTGCGGCTCCGGAACGCGTACTTCGTCACCTGCCGGGAGGTGGTCAAGGACGCCCCGGGGCGGGTGCTGGAGCTGCGGTGCACGTACGATCCCGCGACGCGGGGCGGCGACGCACCCGATGGCCGCCGGCCGAAGGCGACCCTGCACTGGGTGTCGGCCGCCCACGCCGTGCCCGCCGAGGTGCGGCTGTACGACCACCTGTTCAGCCGGCCGGACCCCGGCGCCGAGGGCGACCTGTTCGCGGATCTCAACCCCGCCTCCGAGACGATCGTCCGGGGCGCGATGCTGGAGCCGTCGCTGGCAGGGACGCCCACCGGTGAGACGGTCCAGTTCGAGCGCCTGGGCTACTTCACGCCGGACGCGGACTCGCGTCCGGGCGCGCTGGTGTTCAACCGGACGCTGACGCTCAAGGACACCTGGGCGAAGCTCCAGGCGAAGGGTGGCTGAGCGGCCGCGAGATCGTGCAACCCGCGGTCGATCGACCGTGTTTCGTTGATCATGGATGCCATGCGCCAGCAAACGGTGACCTTCGAGACCCCACTCGGGCGGTGCGCGATGCGGTGGAGCGACGCCGGGATCACGGGCGTGCTGCTGCCCGGGCGCCGGCCGCTGCCGGGTCCCGCCTTCGAGGACGGCGCCGACGTCCCGCCGGTCGTCCGGCAGGCGATCGAGGGCATCGTGGCCGTGCTGGACGGCGAGCGGCGCGACCTCCGTGACCTCCCGCTCGATGAGCGAGGCCTGGACCCGTTCCGGCGGGCCGTGTACGCGGCGACGCGCGAGATCGCGCCCGGCACGACGCGCAGCTACGGCGAGGTGGCCCGGGCGATCGGTCGGCCCGACGGCGCGCGGGACGTGGGCGCGGCCCTCGCCCGCAACCCGTTCCCCATCGTCGTGCCCTGCCACCGGGTGGTGGCGGCAAACGGGGCCCTCACCGGCTTCTCCGCCCCGGGCGGCCTCGCGACGAAGCGCCGGATGCTGGAGCTGGAGGGCGCTCCCGGCTACGGACAGCAGGTCCTGTTCGGCTGAGTGGCCCCAGGGTTCGCGCGTCGCGACGCCATCGCGCCGCTGAGCGGGCTGTTCAGACGTGCGGCGCCACGTCCTCGGCGAGCCGCGCCATCAGCTCCACCTGCGCCCCGTACTCCAGCAGCGGCAGGTAGCTGCGCGCCACCACCTCCACCGGCACCCCGGCCCGCCGCCGGATGTCGAGCAGCGCCTCGACCAGCTCGTCCGGGGTTCCGGCGAACGAGGCGCGGCCCTTGAGGAGCTCGTCGTCGGCACCGAGGAACGGGGGCGGGGCGGGTGGCGGCAGCAGGCGACTCGCCGACGCCTCCATGTCGGAGTACTTCCAGTGCATCGCCCACAGCGCGTCGCGGTGGCGGCGCAGGGCGTCCTCACGCGAGGCCCCGGGCAGCAGCACCGAGTAGTGGATGAACCGGAACGTCGCAGGGTCGCGGCCGATGCGCTCGCACTCGTCGAGCACCCAGCGCACCTGCTCCACGAACCGCTCGACGGGGGCGTTCGCGAAGATGCCATCGGCGAGGCGCGCCGCGCGGCGGACCGCGGGCTCGGCACCGCCGCCCACGACCACCGGGATCTTCGCCGATGGCCGTGGCCGGACGCCGAGCGTCGGCAGCTGGTACAGGCGGCCCCGGTGGGTGAACGGATCGCCGTTCCAGGCCTGCGGCAGGATCGCGAGGATCTCGTCCATCGCCGCGCCGCGGCGGCGCGCATCGGAGCCCAGGCCGAGGTACTCGGTCTCGGACCAGCCCAGCCCGAGGCCCAGGGTCAGCCGGCCGTGGCTCAGGAGCTGGACGGTGGCCGCGTCCTCGGCCAGCCGGAGCGGGTGGTGCATCGGTGCCAGCACGACACCGGTGCCGATGCCGATCGTCGAGGTGGCGGCGGCCAGCGCGGCGCTGACGACGAGGAGCGAGGGCATGTACCCGTCGTCCACGAAGTGGTGCTCGGTGGTCCACACGGAGCCGAAGCCGAGCCGCTCCGCCTCGACCGCCAGCCGCACGGTCTCGTCGTAGGCGCGCGTCCAGTCGGTCTCCCCCGGCCGGAGCTGGGCGGACAGGAGTCCGAAGCCGAGTCCCATGGGACCGAGGGTAGCAGCCGCCACTCCCGGGGCGGTGCCCGTTGGCGGCGTCAAGCTGTGGGGCCACCGGCCCGGGCGGCGGCTGTCGGCCCCGAACACGAAGGTGACCTTGCTCCCTATCCCGTGACGGGGCGCGGTCGGAAGATCGGCTCGGCGTCCGCGGGCGAGGTGCGACATGGCTGACCTTGACGTCATCGTGGTCGGGGCCGGGTGCGGAGGGCTCCCCGCCGGTGCCCTGCTGGCGAAGGAGGGCCGGCGGGTCCTCGTCCTCGACCAGGCGTCACGCGTCGGAGGCTGCTGCTCCACGTTCGAGCACCAGGGCTACCGCTTCGACGTCGGCGCCTCGATCCTGGAGATCGCCGAGCCCATCGCCCGGATCTTCGAGCGGCTGGGCACGCGCTTCGAGGACGAAGTCGACCTGATCCCGTGCGATCCGATCGTGTCGGTGATCCTGCGCGACGGCAGCCGGATCACCTACCCGATGTCGATGGAGGGGACGAAGGCGGCGCTCGCGCGGATCTCCCCCGAGGACGCCGCCGCCTGGGACCGTTACGAGGCGTTCTTCCATGAGCTGACCGACGTCGCGTTCGAGACGTTGTTCGCCGAACCGGCCGACAGCCTCCTCGACCTGGCGCGCTGGATCCGCAAGGAGCCGCGGCTGCTCCGCTTCCTGCCCGCGTACCTCCGGAGCTACGAGGGGTTCCTGGGCGACTACTTCAGCCCCCGGGTCCGCGACTCGTTCGCGTTCCAGTCGTTCTACTTCGGCCTGTCGCCGGAGCTGCTGCCGGGCCTGTTCACGATGGTCCCGGCCACCGAGCACCGCGGCGTGTACTACCCGCGCGGCGGCATGATCCAGGTTCCGCTGGCGCTCCAGCGGGTCGGTGAGCGGCATAGGATGGAGGTTCGCCTGGGCACGCCGGTGAGCCGCATCCTGGTCCGCGACGGGCGCGCGGAGGGCGTCCGCCTGGCCGATGGGACGGAGCTCACGGCACCGGTCGTGGTCTCGAACGTGAACGCCATCCGGACCTACCAGACGCTGGTCGGAGAGGAGCACCTGCCGCCGCTCGTGCGACGCGGCATCCGGAGCTACGACTACTCGCTCGCCTGCATGATGGTGTACGTCGGCATGGACGAGCGGCCGCCGCTCGAGGGGCACCACACGCTGGTCGCTCCGACGATCGAGGAGCTCGACGCGTACTTCCGCCAGCGCCGGACGAAGCCGGTCCCGGACCGGCACTTCGGACTCATCGGCTGGTCGACGTTCGCGGACCCGGCGATGGCCCCCGAGGGCAGGCACGCGCTCAACCTGACCATGGGCGGGTTCTCGTTCGACGGCATCGACTGGGACGCCGAGAAGGCACGCGTGGTCGACGACGTGATCGACTTCCTGTCCGGCGACATCATCCCCGGCCTGCGGGACCACGTGGAGGTCGCCCTGGCGACGACGCCGCTCGACTTCGACCGGGAGGTGGGCGTCGACCACGGCGCGATCTACGGGATCGAGCAGTCGCTGCCGCAGCAGACGGTGTTCCGGCCCGCCAACCGGTCCAAGTCGATCGACGGGCTGTACCTGGCCGGGTCGTCGACGAACCCGGGCGGCGGCGTGCCGACGACGATCGTGTCGGGCGCGATCACGGCGGGGCTCGTGTCCCGGTACGCGCAGTAGGAGGTGACGGGATGCGCAGGTGCATCGTGGCGCTGGCCGTCCTCGCGGCGGTGGGCGTGCTCGCCTGGATCTCGATGGAACCGTCGGAGCGGATGTACCTCAAGAGCATCGCCCGGCAGCTGAAGGAGCTACCGGGTCGCTACGCGGTGTGACTGGATCGCTCGGCCGACGGCCGGCTTGAGCGCGTGCTCCAGGCGCAGCCAACGCCACGGTGCGATGCTGCGCACATGCACGGGATCGGGCGGGTGGAGGTGGTCTGCGGGCCGATGTTCGCGGGCAAGACCGAGGAGCTCCTGCGGCGCGTCCGGCGCGCCGTCATCGCGGGCCGGCGGGTCGTCGTGTTCAACCATGCGCTGGACACCCGCCACGGCGCCGATCGGCTGGCGTCGCACGCGGGCCTCGACTTCCCGTCGCTGGCCGCCGCCGAGCCCGCGGACCTGGAGGCGAGCGTCCCCGACGGCACGGACGTGGTGGCGATCGACGAGGCGCAGTTCTTCGGCCCGGGCCTGGTCGGGGTCGTCGGCCGGCTCGCGGCTCGTGGCCTGACCGTGATCGTGGCGGGGCTGGACGTCACGTTCGACGGGCGCCCGTTCGAGCCGCTGCCCTCGCTGATGGCGCTGGCCGAGCGGGTGGACAAGCTCACCGCGATCTGCACGGTGTGCGGCGAGGAGGCCGTGTTCCACGTCAAGCTCGCGGCCACGCCGGCCGGGCCGGACGACCTCGTGGCCGCCAACGTCGGCGGCACGGAGACCTACCAAGCGCGCTGCCGCCGCCACTTCGCGCCGCGGGATCGGCTGCCTATGTAGGGTTGTCGCTGCATGGTCCGCTCGCCCGGCTCGCCCGACGCGCCCGACTCGCCTGCTCGCCGACGCCGCCTTCGGCTCCTCGTGGTCGTGGTGGCGGGTGTGCTGCTCGGCGCCGGCGCGTTCTGGATCGTGGGTGCCGTCACGACGCCCCGGCGCACGACGCCCGTGTACGACCCGCCGGTCCTCGCCGGCCAGCAGCTGTGGGGGTACTGCGCCGGCGGGGTGTATGCCCGCCGCGGCGGCACGATCGTGCTCACGTCCACCGGCCACTGCACGGCCGAGGGCACCGTCGCCTACGACCCGGACGGCACCACGGTGCGGGGGGTGTTCGGGCCGGCCGCCCGGGACGCCACCTGCCCGCATCCCGGGCACCGGTGCGCATCGTCGGACCTCAACTACCTCGTGGTCGCCCCCGATCGCATCCCGTGGGGGCACCTGAACCTCGTCGACCTGGGCACGGGAGGCTACCGGACCGTCCAGCCCGGGACGCGGCCGCTGGGCTGCGACGACATCGAGATCGGCGACCCCGTCGAGATCAACGGTCGCGACACGTACCGGACGGGGACAGTGGCCGAGAAGGGCGAGTACCTCCGTGCCGAGGACGGCGACTACTTCCCGTGCATGATCGCCGCGCGCGTCCCCGTCGCCGCCGGCGACTCGGGCGGCGTGGTCCTCGTGCGCGGCATCCCGGCGGGCGTGACGAGCCGCTCGTTCGGCGGTCTGCTCGGCTTCACCCCGCTGGCGGAGGGCCTGGCTCAGCTGGGTCTCGAGTTGTGCACCACGCCCGACTGCGGCCTCGTGCCGCCCGAGGACACCCCGTCGGCGTCGGGCTCGCCCGCGCCGGTCTCGCCCGCGCCGGGCTCGCCCGCGCCGGTCTCGCCCGAGGCGGCCGCGTCGCCGGCGGCGGCCGCGTACCGCGCCGCCAGCCGTCGCAGCTGATCGACGAGCTCCGGCGGCTCGCTGACCGTGAAGTCCGCCCCGAGGAAGCCCAGCCAGGCCGCGAGCTGCTCCACGTTGTCGGCGCCGGTCTCGAGGACGCACGACGCGTCGTCGACGGCGGTGATCGCGCCCGCCCACGGCCCGACCCGCTCCGCCAGCTCGGCGGCCGGCGCGTGGACGAGCACCCGCGCCTGGTGACGCCGGGCCTCGGGCGGGACGCCGCGCGCGACGAGCGCCTCCACCTCGGCGTCGGTCAGGGGGCGAGGCGTGAACCGCGGGCCGGGTGACATCCCGGGCCTGATCCGGTCCACCCGGAACGTCCGCCAGTCGGCGCGGTCGAGGTCCCACGCCACGAGGTACCAGCGCAGCCCTGCGTTCACGATTCGGTACGGCTCCACGCGCCGCTGCGACGCCTCCTGGCGTCGGTCGGAGTAGTCGAACCGCAGGCCGAAGTGCTCGCGGCACAGCCTCGCGAGCTCCGTCAGCGTCTCGGGATCCACGGTCGGGCCGGTCGCCCGGCGCCGGACGTGGAGCGTGACCCCCTGGAGCGTGCTGACCTGGCGCCGGAGCCGCGGCGGCAGCACCCGCTCGAGCTTCGCGAGCGCCCGCAGGGACGACTCCTCGATCCCGGTCACGGCGCCGCCCGTTGCCGTCCGGAGGCCGATCGCCACCGCCACCGCCTCGTCGTCCTCGAGCAGCAACGGCGGCAGCGAGCTGCCGGCCTCGAGCCGGTACCCGCCGATCGAGCCGCGGGTCGCGCGGACCGGGTAGCCCAGGGCACGCAGCCGCTCGATGTCGTTGCGGATCGTGCGCGAACTGACCTCGAGCCGCGTCGCCAGCTCCGCGCCGGTCCAGTCGCGCGGCGTCTGGAGCAGCGACAGCAGGCGGAGGAGTCGCGCCGAGGTTCCCATGACGCGCTGAATCCTACCTCGCCATTAGGAACGAAATCGACCTAATCAGCCTCTACGCTTCAAGCATCCCCCACATCGAAAGGAGCGTGTTCCTCGTGTCCAACCCGGCAACGCAGGCAGGGGCCGGACCGGCGGATCGCCCGCCGGTCGTGCTCCCCCACCCCGTCCGCATGCGCGTCCTCGGCGCGGTCATGATCGGCATCTTCCTCGCGGCCCTCGACCAGACCGTGGTCGGCACGGCGCTGCCCCGGATCATCACCGACCTCGGCGGCAACGACCTCTACACCTGGGCGTTCACCGCCTACCTGCTCACCTCCACGATCAGCGGCCCGCTGTACGGCAAGCTGTCCGACCTGTTCGGGCGGCGGCCGGTGTTCCTGTTCGGCATCGGCGTGTTCATGCTGGGCTCGCTGCTGTCCGGGCTGGCCGGCGAGATGTGGCAGCTGGTCGGCGCGCGCGGCGTCCAGGGCCTGGGCGCCGGCGCCCTGTTCCCGATCGCGATGGCCGTCATCGCGGACCTGTTCGCGCCGTCCGAGCGCGGCAAGTACCAGGGGCTGTTCGGGGCGGTGTTCGGGCTGTCCGTGCTCGTCGGGCCGGCGGTCGGCGGCCTGATCACCGACACCATCGGCTGGCCGTTCGTGTTCTTCGTCAACCTGCCCGTCGGCGCCGTCGTCCTGATCACGGTCCGGCGCTACCTGCCGCTGTACCACCCGGCCGGCGAGCGGCCGCGGATCGACTACCTGGGCGCGGGCCTGTTCAGCGCGGCCCTGGTGCCGATCCTGGTCGGCCTGACCAACAAGCAGACCGCGGACTGGGCCGACCCGGCCGTCGGCGGCCTGATCGGCCTCGGCGCCGTCGTGCTGCTCGCCTTCCTGTGGGTCGAGGCACGGACGGCCGAGCCGATCGTCCCGCTCGGGTTGTTCCGCAACCGGTCGTTCACGGTGTCGGTGTCCGCGGTGTTCCTGGCCGCGTTCGGGTTCTTCGCCGCGGTCGTGTTCCTGCCTCGCTGGTTCCAGGTCGTCGGCGGCTCCTCGGCCACGATCTCGGGCTACCAGATGCTGCCGCTGCTCGGCGGCCTGATCTTCAGCGCGGTCGCGTCGGGCCAGATCGTGGCCCGGACCGGCCGCTACCGGCTGCTGGCGTTCGGGGCGCTGGTCGTGCTGGCCGGCGGCCTGGCGATGCTCACCCAGCTCCGCGCGGACACGCCGCTGCCCATCCTGTGGGCGTGGATGTTCGTGACCGGGCTGGGCGTGGGGCCGACGTTCGCGGTGTTCCCGCTGATCGTCCAGAACAGCGTGCCGGTGACCCAGATCGGCGCCGCCACCAGCAACCTCTCGTTCTTCCAGCAGGTCGGTGGCACGGTGGGCCTCGCGATCACGGGGACGCTGTTCGCGACCTCGATGACGCGCGAGCTCCCATCCGCGATGGGCTCGGCGGGGGTCCCGCCCGAGGTCGGGCAGGCGCTGGCCGGGTCCGGTGGCCTCGAGGCGCTGACCGGTGTCGGTGACGCGGGCGCGGCCATCCTCGCCTCGCTGCCGGCCGGCGTCCGGTCCGTCGTGGAGCCGTTCGTGCCGGCGATCGTCGACGCGATCCACGGGGCGTTCTCGGTCGCGACCGCGAGCACGTTCGCGATCGGGATCGGGACGACGCTGCTCGCGGCCGGGCTGGTCCTGCTGCTCCGCGAGGCGCCGGCGGTGGCGTCGGCCGACGCGCGGGCCTGGGAGTCGGGCGAGGCGTCGGCCGCGGAGTCCACGGCGTCCGCCATGTAGGCCATCCCTCGCCAATGCCGGGTGCCGGGGCGTCGTCCGATGCCCCGGCACTCGTCCGTCCTCGGAAGAGAACCAGGTGCTATCAGTGGTGATTGCATGCCAGCATGGATCGCACCACCATCACCCTGGACGTGGAGACCCGGATGCGCCTCCGGCGGATCGCGGCGGATCGCGGGATGTCGATGGCCGCCCTCATCCGGGAGGCGATCGACGCCACGATCGAGCTCCATGCCCCCCGGCCGCGAAGCCTCGGCGTCGGCGCGTCCGGCACAACCGACACCGCGCGCCTGGCCGGCGAACAGCGGCCCGAGCCTCGCGCGTGGCGCTGATCCTCGACACCGGCCCGCTGTACGCGTCGCTTGACCGCTCGGACCAGGACCACGTGGCGTGTCGCGCGCTGATCGAGGGCGCAGACGAACCGCTCGTGATCCCGGCTCCGGTCCTGGTCGAGGTCGACTACTGGATCCACCAGCGCCTCACGCCGGGCGCCCTGGTCGCCCTGCTCGATGACATCGCGGCCGGCGCCTACCGGGTCGTGGACCTCGAGCCGGCTGACTACGCGCGGGTGCGCGAGCTGTGCGACCGCTACGCCGACGCCGACATCGGCTTCGTCGACGCGGCCGTGTTCGCCCTCGTGGAGCGCCTCGGCGAGCCCAAGCTCGCCACCCTCGATCGGCGGCACTTCACGCCGCTCCGCCCGCGCCACCGCGACACGGTCGACATCCTGCCGGCCTGACAACGTCGCGCTCCCGGCAGGTCGGCCGCTCCTGCCTACCCCGCGTTGAGGCGCGGTGGTGATCCGGAGTAGATTGGGGTTCGCCCACCGGGCACCGCTGGCGAGTGGCCAAACTGGTAAGGCACCTGACTCTGGATCAGGAAACTGGAGGTTCGAGTCCTCCCTCGCCAGCCAGCTCCCCTACCCCCGTGCCCGCCGGGATCCCGACCACCACATCTTGTGGTGCTGGCGCCATCCGACGAGCGCGGCGACGGCCTCCACGGAGGTCGCCACCGATGACTTGTTCACCTGATCACGGATCGCGCGTTCACCTGATCCGGCCCGCTTTCCCCGACACCCAGGCCGTCGCCGCGGACGTGCCATCGCTGCGCCCGACATAGCCGGCCGCGACGAGGCGGCCGTCGATCTCGGCAAGCGCCGCGATCCCGGCCTTGTGCGGCAGGCGGGACGGCGGCTGCCAGTCGAGGCTCGTCCAGCCCTCGGGCACTACCGACTCGGCAGGCGCGGTCGGCGAGGGGCCTACGGGCGTCGGATCGGGCGGCGTGGCGGCGGACGTCGCGGTCGCCGGGGTGTCGCTCGGGCGATTCTGCGGTCCGGCCGTGCCGGTCGGCTCAGGAGCCGGACCGGCACAGGCTGCGACGAGGATGGCGGACAGGATGAGCGTGGTCCGCATGGAGCGCCCGTTCATCCGTCCGCCACGGAGTCACCGCGCGAGAGCAACCGACGACAGCGCGAGCAGGCCGATCGCGACTCCCCGCGGCATCTGGCTCCACGCTCGAT
The DNA here is from genome assembly GCA_040755495.1 of Chloroflexota bacterium. Lineage (GTDB taxonomy): Bacteria > Chloroflexota > Limnocylindria > Limnocylindrales > CSP1-4 > CAIXZV01. The sequence goes on along the minus strand of JBFMAT010000006.1, from coordinate 22,027 downwards.
CAGTCGCCGCCGACGTTGCGTCGGTCGACGGGTTCGTACGAGGTCGTTCCCTGCCCACCCGACGACATCTGGGACTTGGCCGTCAGCACGGCGCGCCGGCTGTCGTTGTCGGTGTCCCGGCGCCCGTCGATGTCCGGCGGGGGTCCGGCATCGCCGATCCCCCCGTTGGGCAGGAGGTCGACGAGGCCGGCCCACAGGCGACCCAGCAGGGACTTCGTGGTCCGGTTCATCTCGAACCCCCTCGTGCGCGCCGACAACGTTCCCATCGTCGCGCGCCGGTACCCGCTGTCAAGGTCCACCTGGGCCCGCTGCAGGCGGCCGGCTACGCGATCTTGCGGCGGTAGGTGCGCATGGCGAACAGGTACGCGACGACGAGGATGCCGACGCACCAGGCGAGGGCGACCCAGATGTCGCCGCCGACCGGCTGCGCCGTGAACAGGTCGCGGATCGCGTTGACGATCGATGTCACCGGCTGGTTCTCGGCGAAGGCGCGCACGGGGCCGGGCATGGTCTCGGTGGGCACGAATGCCGAGCTGATGAACGGCAGGAAGATGAGCGGATAGGCGAACACGCCCGCGCCCTCCCCCGACGATGCGGAGAGACCGGCGATCACGGCGAGCCACGTCAAGGCGAGGGTGAACAGGATCAGGATGCCGGTGATCGCGAGCCATGCCTCCAGTCCCGCCGGTGAGCGGAAGCCGATAAGCATGGCGACGAGCACGACGACCAGGAGCGAGATGAGATTGGCGACCAGCGAGGTCAGCACGTGCGCCCACAGCACGGACGACCGGGCGATCGGCATGGACTGGAATCGCTCGAAGATGCCGCTCTGCATGTCCAGGAACAGCCGAAGTGCGGTGTAGGCGACACCCGACGCGATCGTGACCAGCAGGATGCCGGGCAACTGGTAGCTCACATACGAATCCGACCCGGTGTTGATCGCGCCCCCGAACACGAAGACGAACAGCAGCATCATGGCGATCGGCGTGATGACGGTCGTGATGATGGTGTCCGAGCTGCGGGTGATATGGCGCAGGGATCGTCCCAGCAGGATGGCGGTGTCGCCGAAGAATTGCGTGGTCATCGTCGTTCCTTACCTGCTCTTGGTGTTGTTGCTGTCCGCGGCGTCGCCATTGCCTTGGCCGCCGTCGCCGACGAGGGCGAAGAAGATGTCCTCGAGGGTCGGCTGCTTCTCGACGTACTCGACCTTGGCGGGCGGGAGCACCTGCCTGAGCTCGGCGAGGGTGCCGTTCACGATGATTCGACCCTCGTGGAGGATCGCGATCCGGTCGGCGAGCTGTTCGGCCTCGTCGAGTTGCTGCGTCGTGAGCAGCACCGTCGTGCCATGCCCGGCGAGTTTCCTGACGGTCTGCCACACCTCGATGCGCGCCTGGGGGTCGAGCCCGGTTGTCGGCTCGTCGAGGAAGATCACCGGCGGATCGCCGATGAGGCTCATCGCGATGTCGAGGCGGCGGCGCATGCCGCCCGAATACGTCGACACCTTCCGCGCAGCCGCGTCGCTCAGCCCGAATCGCTCGAGCAGGTCATCCGCGATCCTGCCCGGGTCCTTGAGGTGCCGCAGCCGGGCGACCAGGACGAGGTTCTCCCGCCCGGTGAGGATCTCGTCGACGGCCGCGAATTGTCCGGTGAGGCTGATGGACGCCCGCACGTCGGGCGCCTGCGCGACGACATCGAAGCCGTTGACGCTGGCAGTCCCCGCGTCGGCCTTCAGCAGCGTGGACAGGATCTTCACGACCGTGGTCTTGCCCGCCCCGTTCGAGCCGAGCAGCGCGAAGATGGTGCCCTCCGCGATGTCGAAGTCCACTCCGCGCAGCACGTGCAGCTCCTTGTAGGACTTCTCCAGGGCCTGCACATGGATCGCGGGCCCCTGGACTTGAGTGGTTGTCATCGGTGCTCCATCTTCGTGTTATCGCTGTCCGCATACGGCGTATACTGACCTTCCGCAGTCTAGGTATGCGGTGTATACTTTGTCAAGCGATGAAGCAGAACGCCCCAGAGCCCACGCACCCACCCGGACGGCCCAGCCTGACCCGTGAGGCCGTCGTGGCACGGGCGCTCGAGATCGGCACCGCCGAAGGCCTCGAGGCGGTCAGCCTGCGGCGCCTCGCCCATGAGCTCGGGGTCACGCCGATGGCCCTTTACCGCCACGTTCGCGACAAGCAGGACCTCGTCAACGCCATGACGGAGGCGACACTGGAGGGAATCGACGCCACCGTCGGGTTTCGACCGGGGATGACCTGGACCGAACGGCTGCGCCTGGGGATCGACACCTACAAGGAGCAGCTCGACGCGCGTCCGCTTGCCCTGCCCCTCAGCATCGCCTACAGCGGCGAGGGCACGCCGGCCATCTGGAGGGTGCTCGAGGACTTCCTGGCCATCCTGCTCGACGCGGGGTTCGGGCGGCGGGAGGCGATCGTCCAGATCCGCATGCTCTCGGGCCTCCTCGCGGGTTACCTGCTGCTCCTCCGGCAAGGCCCGCCCCTGCCAGACGACGCACACCAGATCGATCTGCTGCGACGAGGGTTCGCGCTCTCCCAGCTGAGGCTGCCGCGCGACGAGTTCCCGAACCTGATCGAAAGCGCGGAGGACACGGCCGAGGTCTGGCTCAGTGACCCGGACCGCTGGTGGCGGAACACGGTCGACCTGATCGTGTTCGGCTTGGAGCGAATGCTCGAGCTGTCGAGTGACGGTACGCGGGGGAGCGCGTCGGAGCTCAGTTGACGGTCCTCGCCGCGCGGCCCATGAGGTTGCGTGCGTGGCGGTGGACAGCGACTCCGGTGCTCAGCCCGGCGAGGCGGGTCGCCCCGGTGAGCCGCTGGGCGGGTGAGATCGCTGCTGGTGGGCTGGTTCAACCGCCCAGCGGCCTGAGGGCCGGCCGGAGGCCCGGCGGGCCCGTCGGACCGGCCCCGGCGTGCGGGCGTGGCGGGCCACGGCGCAGGGCTTGACGGACGCCGGCCAGATCGCAGCGGAGCGCAGCCCAGGTGACAGCCACGCCGCCCCGCTGGCACCATGCGCCGGTCGGCGCCTGCGGGCGAGCCACGGACTCCAAGCGGGAGCGCGGGATGGAAGCAGCCAGGCAAGCGGATCGAGCTCCGGGCGTCGTCGTCCGGCCCGCCCTCCCCGGGGAGGCGACGGCGGTCGCCGAGATCTGGCGGGACGGCTGGCCGGACGGTCACCTGGGCCACGTGCCGGACGAGCTGGTCGCCGTCCGGGACGAGGCCTCGTTCCGGACCCGGGCCGTGGACCGCATCGGTGACATCACGGTGGCCATCGTCGCGGGTGAGGTCGCCGGGTTTGTGATGCGTGGCGGCGACGAGGTGGAGCAGGTGTACGTCGCGGCCCGGCACCGGGGCATGGGGGTCGCCGACGCGCTGATGGCGGATGCCGAGGGCCGGATCCGGGACGCCGGGTTCGGGCGCGCATGGCTCGCGGTCGTGGCCGGCAACGAGCGGGCGCGCAGGTTCTACGAGCGCCGCGGCTGGATCGACGAGGGCCCGGTCGTCTACCTCGCGCCGGGCAGGGATCGCCCGATCGAGGTGCCGGCGCACCGCTACGCGAAGGCGCTCTGAGCGACGCGGCCTATGGGCAGTGCCCCTGCGCGAGCGATCGGTCGGGAGGCGGTGGCGGTCCGTCGAAGATGTTGCGGGTCACTCGCTGGATCCGCGCGATCTCGGCGTCGGTGAGGTGGGCCGGGTACCTGGGCGGCACGAACAGGACGCGGTCGACGCGCCGCACGTCCACCCGGTCCGCCAGACGGGCGAGCTCGCGCAGGTCCTTGCGCCGGAGGGTCGTCCACAGGTTGTCCTTCGCGATCCTGAGCAGCGCCGGCACCTTGGGCACCAGGGCGACCGGGTCCACGCCGCGACGCAGCGCGAGCAGCACCGTCTGCTGGCGGCGCATGCGCCCGTAGTCCGAGCTCTGGTGGCGGGAGCGGGCGTACGCGAGGGCCATCCGCCCATCGAGCCGCTGGCAGCCGGCGTCGAAGGCGACCTTGATCAGGCGCGAGCCGTCCTCGAGCGGATAGCGGTTGTCGACGAGCGGCTCCGGGATGTCGATCCACAGCCCGCCCAGCTCGTCGACGAGCGAGACGAACCCGGCCAGGTTGACCAGGACCATCCCGTCGAGCCGGACGCCCAGGAGCTCCTGGACGGCGCCGCTGACCGCGCGCATCCCGCGGGCGTCGCCGCCCGGGAAGTCGTCCGGGTGGTTCATGGCGTAGACGTAGAGGGCGTTGAGGAGCCGCGGGAAGCGGCCGCCGGGCACCGCGCCGGCGCTCTCGGGAGGCAGCGGCACGCCGACGAGGTTGCGCGGGACGCCGAACAGCGCCGCGCGCCCGGTCTTCACCTCCACGCTGAGGACGATGATCGTGTCCGTCCGCAGGCTCCAGCGGTCCGGCCCCGCGTCGCTGCCGATGAGCAGCAGGTTGAGCCGTCCGTCCTTGGCCCAGGCCGGGACGGGCTTCGGCTTGGGGGTTGGCTTGGGCGTTGGGGTCGGCGTCGGGGGCACGGTCGCCGTCGCCCCCGGCTCGGTCGACGACGGCGCGGTGGGGGTCGCGGTCGGGCTCGGGGTGGGGGTCGGCTCCTCGGTGGGCTCGGGCTCGAAGCTGGGCTCGGGGATGGCCCAGTCCCCGTCGCCCTCGTCGTCCTCGGGGGCGAAGATGCTCCCCATCGCGTCGGTCGTCTGCACCTCGAGGTACCCGATCGCGCCGTGCACGCCGACGGTCGCGACGAGCAGGACGGCCAGCACGAGCGCCGACGCCGGCCGCTGCCAGCCGCGGACCGGCCGCGCCATGCGAGCCAGGCGCTCGGCATCGACGATGGCCCCGAGGTGCCAGCTGAGCAGCGCGGCCTCGAACACGAGGAGCGCCGGCAGGATCTCGGGTCCGGGCACGATGTCCAGCGCGGCGCTCGGGTCGGCGGCGAGCGAGGCGGCGACCGCCGCGGCGGCCAGCGCGATCACGATCGGCGGCGCGGCCAGGAGCAGCCCGCGGCGCCGGCGGCCCAGGACGGCCTGCCCGAGGCCGGGCAGGAGCATTGACAGCGAGGCAGCGAACGGTGCGAGGCGCCACGCCCTCACGGCGACTGGCCTCCCGGTGATGCTGGGACGCACTCGGGTCAGGAACTTGACGTCCCGAACACAGGCTGGTGTTGCGGGACCTGCGCGCCAGAGGAGTCCGTCACGAAGACGCCGGTCCCGCGGCCCCGGGTTCCTTCAGGGCCGGGCGGGCGCGTTGCCGTTCGCGCAGCGGTTGCGCGAGCCCATCGCGTTCGGTCTCGGCCGCCGGGCGGAGCATCTGTGCCGTGGTTCGGGCACGGGTGGGCCAGGCCGGTCGCCGGGCCGCTGGGATCGCATCTGGTGGGCCCGTTCAACCGCTCAGCGGCGCGAGGGGCGGGCACGGACACGGAACGAGGCCCCGCCATCGGTCGGGGCCTCGTCGGGGTGAGGTGTGGAGACGGGTCAGCCGGCGAACGCGGCCCCCCACTCCGCGGCGGTCTGCGCGTCGTAGTCGAGCGTGTAGCCGCAGGCGTTGATCGTCGACCCGGCGGCGGTCACGAGGTAGCGACCGCCGACCGCGAACTCGGGCAGCGGGCCGGTGAGCGCGGGGTTCGCATCCGGCGCGGTCAGCGTGATGGTGCCGTCGGCGCCCTTCCAGCCCGTGTTGACGTCGAACGTGACCTGGTCGCCGTCCACCGCGGTGACCGTGCCGTCGAACACGATCTCGAAGGTCGGCAGGCTGGCCGGGTCGTAGACGAGGCACGAGGCCATGCCGCCGCCGGCGCCCGGGTCGGTGGACGGGGTGTCGCCCGTCCCGACCGGGCCCGGCGATCCGATGCCGAAGCCGGACGACAGGGCGATGGCGAGCGCGAGGACGCCGGCGGCGCCGAGGGTGCCGAACAGGGCGAGCGGGCGGCGGCTGCGCGAGGCGGTGGTGCCGTGGGCGATGTCGGTCATGATCTGCTCCTGGATCCTCGCCGCTACGCGGGCGAGACTGGCGTCGGGCACGCCGTCCGCAGGAGCGGGGTCGGCGGCGCGGAGCCGGTCGATCGGATCGGATCCGTTTCCCATGCTCATTCCGCTGCTCCATTCCATGCGGCATCGTGCGTGCCCTTCACCTCAGCCGATGTCCGGCTTGGGTCCAGGTCTTTCAGGTCGTGGTCGTGCGTCTCGCGGTCGAGGGCGGCGGCGAAGCGGGCCCGGGCTCGGTGGAGGCGGATCGCCACCGCGTTCGGGGTGATCCCGAGGACCTCCGCGACCTGCGGGTTTCGGAGCTCCTCCCAGGCGACGAGCCGCAGGACCTCCTGGTCGGCGGGCGACAGCGACGCGAGGGCCGAGAACGCCGGGCCGTCCCGGTCCTCGCCCACGCGCAGCGGGGTCGGGACGTCCTCCACGCCCAGCAGCGCCGCCAGCCGCGCCCGTCGCCCATTGCCCCGGCGCTGGTTGGCGAGGACGCGCCGGGCGACGGCGTACAGCCACGGCAGCGGATCGCCGGGCACGTCGCCGAGCTTGCGCCACGCGATCGTGAACGTCTCGGCGGCCACGTCCTCGGCGTCGGCGAGCGTCGGCGTGCGCCGCATGGCATAGGCGAGGACGTGGCGCTGGTGCTCGGTGAACAGCGCATCGAAGCGGGCGAGGGGCGAGGCCGCCCCGGTCACGTGGGTCACCGCCCCGGGACGACCCGGCCCGCCGGGCGGTTCCCGGGACGTCGTGGGCAGCGTCTCCGGTCAGCCCCCGGGGAGGAGCCGAGCGAGCGTCGTCGCCGCGGCCAGGAGTCGCTCGCCGTCCGCGCCTTCGACGTCGCCCTTGTCGACGAGCCCTCGGACGCGGTCTGCGAGCTTGCGGGCGAGCTCGCCGGCCTTGTCCAGCTTCCCGTCCGCGAGCGCGCGCTCGATCTCGGCGACGTCCTTGAGCAGGTCGTTCGTCTCGTTGCCCTTCAGGCCGCCACCACCTCGGGCACCCTCGATCGCGACCCGCAGGTCGCCGAGTGCGGCCTCGACCAGGTCCACGGTGGGCTCGGGCGGCGCGGTTGGCGTGGGCGGTGGCGTCGCCGACGGACTCGGACTCGACCCGGGCAACGTCGTGGCGGCGTTGTCCGTGCCCGGTCCATCCGCCACCCGCGGCGACGCGTCGCGCCCCGGCAGGAGCAGGCCCGAGGCCATGACACCCAGGGCGACGAGTCCCAGTGTCGCGATCAGGGTGAGCGCCGCCATCGCCCGGAAGCCTCGCCGGGCCGGCGCTCGGCGGCGCGCGGCGCCACCTGGCGCCATCCGAGCCGGTGTCGGAACGAGCTCCGTCGTGGCGTCGGCCAGCGCAACGGCTGACGGCGCTGCGGCCAGAGCTGGACGCGACCCGCTCATCGCCACGGCGCGTCGGAGGCCCGAGGCGAAGGTCACGACGTCAGTCCGGTTTCGGGGGTCAGGATCGAGTGCCGCGGCGAACACGTCGTCGTAGCGCTCGCCGAGCCCGGGTGCGGCCTCCGAGACGCGCGGGGCCGGGTGATCGGCCACGTCGATGAGCTCGCCGAGCGTGGCGGTGGGTCGCGGCGAGCGGCCGGTGAGGGCCAGGAAGGCGACCATCGCGAGGGCGAACGTGTCGGCCGCCGGTCCGGCGGGCGCCCCGTGGAGGACCTCGGGCGCGAGGTAGCGCAGCGTCCCGAGCGTCGTGTCGCTCGTCGTCAGCTCCGAGGCCGGGCTCGTCGCAGGATCCGTGAGCCGGACGACCCCGAGGTCGGCGAGCTTGGGGCCGGAAGGCCCGAGGAGGATGTTGTGCGGTTTGACGTCTCGGTGGACGAGCCCGGCCGCGTGCATCGCCGCGAGCGCGGACGCGAGCCGGTCGATGAGGTCGGCGACCTCGCCCGGGTCGAGGCGCCCCTCGGTGGCGAGCCGTTCGGCGAACGTCCCGCCGGAGACGAGCTCCATGACGAGGAACGGGCCGTGCTCCCCGCCCGGAGCGGACCACTCGACGTCGAAGATGGGGACGATGGCCGGATGGCTGAGCGCGGCCATGGCGCGTGCCTCGCGAAGGAATCGCTCCGCCGCCGTCGCGCTCGCGGCCTGGTCATGGGCCAGGACCTTGACGGCCACCTCGCGGTGCAGGCGGATGTCGACTGCCCGGTACACGGTCGCCATCCCGCCCCGCCCGAGCAGCTCCTCGAGGCGATAGCGGCCCGCGAGCAGGGCGCCGGGTACAAGCATCGTCCGACGGTAGCCGACCCGCCCGGCGCGCTCAAGCGCCGGGGGGGGGAGCCTGAGCGAGCTGCGCGCCTAGTAGCGCTTGGGCCGCTGCTCGTCCTTGGGCGGCTTCGGCTCGCGACCCGGGCGGGGCGGTCGCGGCAGGGTTCCCGGCGCCATGTCCGGCGGCGGTTCCCGGCGCGGCCGCTCGTGGGCCGCGCGGGCCGCCTGCGCGAAGGCCGCCGCGACGTCGGGCGGGGTGTTCTTCGCCCACTCCGCCTCGATCTCGAGGGTCCGGGCGGATCTGGCCTCGCGCTGCGCGCGCTCGAACCGGGATTGCTTCGTCATGCACGGACCTCAACTGCGCCCGCGCCTGGCCGGTCGCGGGTTCGGGCAGTCTACTCCCGGTCGGCCGATCGGCCCGAGCGGCGTCACTCCCTGGCGAGCCTCGCGTCGGTGGTCGCGTCCGGGACGCCGCCGTAGAAGCGGTCCAGCGCGCGGGCGAACAGCGGCTCGTCGGGAGCGGCCCGGTGGAACAGCGTCATGCACGAGCGGAGCTTGACGGCATCGATCGGGCCGAGGACCGCCTCCGCCGTCCGGTGTGGCGTCGCGAGGACCAGGCGGGTGCACTCGCGCAGGCGCGCGCCGAGGACCGGGTGCCCGAGATACGCGCGCGCCTCGTCGAGGGAGCCGATCGCGTACCGCCGCGACAGCTCGCTCCGCCCGAGGCCCTCCACCTGCGGGAACACGAACCACATCCAGTGGCTCGTCTTGTGCCCGCGCCGCAGCTCGTCGAGCACGGTCGGGTAGACCGGCGCCTGGGCCGCGACGAAGCGTTCGAGGTCGTAGGACATGCCCACCTCCCACCAGGCTCGACACCGGGCCGCACGAGGGCACGGCGATCACGAGGCTACCCGTTCCGATCCTGCTCGATCCGGCCTCGCCGAGGGCCGACCGGGCGGCGACGGCGAGGCGATAGCCGGTCGCCGGGCGGGACGGGCCGGGTCTGCGGCCAGGGACTGCCGGGGCCACCCGGGCCGAACGGTCCGCTCGTCGCGTGCCATGCGGTCCAATCGCGTGACCGGAGGGCCGAACAACGCGGTCCGAACGGACGCGACCTCGCGGTCCCCGAGGCGCAAACTAGGTCCCGGCACCGGACGCCGACGGCGAGCCCGTGCCCCCCGTCGCCACCACACCGCACGGGTGGCCGCGCCACCCGAAAGGACTGCGAGCATGGACCAGCACTGGGAGACCATCGACGGCAACGAGGCGGCGGCGCGCGTCGCCTACGCGCTGTCCGAGGTCATCTCGATCTACCCGATCACCCCGGCCTCGCAGATGGCCGAGCACTGTGACGACTGGGCGGCGGCCCACCGGCCCAACCTGTGGGGCACCGTACCCGACGTCGTCGAGATGCAGTCCGAGGGCGGCGCCGCGGGCGCGATGCACGGGGCCCTCCAGAAGGGCGCGCTGGGGGCGACCTTCACCGCGTCCCAGGGCCTGCTGCTGATGATCCCCAACATGTTCAAGATCGCGGGCGAGCTGACGCCCGCGGTGATCCACGTGGCGGCCCGCGCGATCGCGACCCACGCGCTCTCGATCTTCGGCGACCACAGCGACGTGATGCACGCCCGGGCGACGGGCTGGGCGATGCTCGCGGCCGGCTCGGTCCAGGAGGCGCACGACTTCGCGCTCGTGGCGCACGCGGCCACGCTCCGGTCGCGGGTGCCGTTCCTCCACTTCTTCGACGGGTTCCGGACCTCGCACGAGGTCAACAAGATCGCGATCCTGTCCCGCGACGACCTGCGCGCGCTGGTCCGTGAGGCGGACGTGCTCGCCCACCGCCGCCGCGCGCTGACGCCCGAGTCGCCCGTGCTGCGCGGCACGGCGCAGAACCCGGACGTGTTCTTCCAGGGCCGCGAGGCCGCGAACCCCTACTACCTCGCCGTGCCGGGGATCGTCCAGCAGGTGTTCGACGAGCTGGCCGTGCGCACCGGGCGCCAGTACCACCTCGCCGACTACTACGGCGCCCCGGACGCCGAGCGGGTGCTGGTGGTGATGGGCTCCGCGGCCGGCGCCGCCGAGGAGACGGTGGACGCGCTGGTCGCCGCGGGGCAGAAGGTGGGCCTGCTGCGCATCCGCCTGTTCAACCCGTTCCCGGCCGCCGAGGTGCTGGCCGCCCTGCCGCCGACCGTCCGCTCGATCGCGGTCCTCGACCGCACCAAGGAGCCGGGCGCCGTCGGCGAGCCCCTGTACCTCGAGGTCGTGTCCGCGATCGCCGAGGCGATGGACGGCGACACGGCCCCGTTCGCGGCGATGCCCCGGATCATCGGCGGCCGCTACGGCCTGGCGTCGAAGGAGGTCACGCCTTCGATGATCCGGCCGGTGTTCGACGAGCTGGCGAAGGACCGGCCGAAGCGCCACTTCACGATCGGCATCTACGACGACGTGACCAACCTGAGCCTGCCCATCGATCGCGAGTTCCGGCATCCCCGCCCCGCGGGCGAGGTCCAGGCGCTGTTCTTCGGCCTCGGCTCGGACGGCACCGTGGGCGCCAACAAGGCGTCGGTCAAGATCATCGGCGAGGGCACGGACCTGTACGCCCAGGGCTACTTCGAGTACGACTCCAAGAAGTCCGGCTCGATCACGACCTCGCACCTCCGGTTCGGGCCGCAGCCGATCCGCTCCACCTACCTCGTGGACAACGCGGACTTCGTGGCCTGCCACCAGTTCAACCTGATCGAGAACAAGCGGGTCCTCGACCTCGCCAAGCCCGGCGCGACGCTGCTGCTCAACGCCCCCTATGGCCCCGACGAGGTGTGGGACCACCTGTCCGCGGACGTCCAGCGCCAGATCGTGGACAAGGGCATCGACCTGTGGGTCATCGACGCGTTCGCCGTCGCGACCGAGGTCGGCATGGGCAACCGGATCAACACCGTGATGCAGCCCTGCTTCTTCCAGCTGGCCGGCGTGCTGCCGGCGGAGGAGGCAATCACCCGCATCAAGGACTCGGTCAAGAAGACGTACTCGAAGCGCGGCGAGGCCGTCGTGCAGCGCAACTTCGCCGCCATCGACCGCTCGCTGGAGCGGATGGCCCACGTCACGCCGGGCCCGGTGCGGGCCACGATGCCGGCCATCCCGTTCATCCCCGAGACCGCGCCGGACTTCGTGCAGCTCGTCACGTCCCGGCTGATCGCCGGCGACGGCGACCTGCTGCCGGTCAGCGCGATGCCCGTGGACGGCACGTTCCCCACCGCCACCACGCGCTACGAGAAGCGGGCGATCGCCCAGCTGATCCCGATCTGGGACGAGGCGATCTGCATCGACTGCGGCAAGTGCGCGATGGTCTGCCCGCACGCCTCGATCCGGATGAAGGTCTACCCGGAGGCCGTCCTCGCCGGCGTCCCGGCGACGTTCCCGAGCAAGGAGTTCAAGTCCCGCGAGCTCACCGGGCACCGGATCACGATCCAGGTCGCTCCCGACGACTGCACGGGCTGCGGCGTGTGCGTGGACATCTGCCCCGCCAAGAGCAAGACCGACGTCAGCCACAAGGCGATCAACATGGAGCCGGTGCTGGAGCACCGCGACCTCGAACGCGAGCGCTGGGAGACCTTCAAGACGATCCCGCAGCTCGACCGCAGCCTGATCCCGCACGACACGGTCAAGGGTGCGGCCCAGCTGGAGCCGCTGTTCGAGTTCTCGGGCGCCTGCGGCGGCTGCGGCGAGACGCCCTACCTGCGGCTCGTCACCCAGCTGTTCGGCGACCGGATGATCGTGGCCAACGCCACCGGTTGCTCCTCGATCTACGGCGCCAACCTGCCGACCACGCCGTGGGCGACCAACGCCCTGGGCGAGGGGCCCGCGTGGGCCAACTCGCTGTTCGAGGACAACGCCGAGTTCGGGCTCGGGATGCGGCTCGCCCTCGACGTCCAAACGAAGCTCGCCCGCGAGCTGGTCGCGAAGCTGGGCCCGGTGATCGGCGACGCCCTCGCCCGCGAGATCCTGGACGCGCCCCAGGCGACGGAGCCGGAGATCGCGACCCAGCGCGCCCGCGTCGAGACCCTGCGCACGGCGCTGGCGACCGTCACCGGCGAACACGCCGAGGACGCCGCCCAGCTGCTCGCGCTGTCGGGCGACCTCGTTCGCAAGGGCGTCTGGATCGTGGGCGGCGACGGCTGGGCCTACGACATCGGCTACGGCGGCCTGGACCAGGTCCTGTCGTCCGGCCGCAACGTCAACATCCTGGTCCTCGACACGGAGGTCTACTCGAACACCGGCGGCCAGTCGTCCAAGGCGACCCCGCGTGGCGCGGTGGCGAAGTTCGCCGCGGCCGGCAAGGGCACCGGCAAGAAGGACCTGGGCGCGATCGCCCGCTCGTACGGCAACGTGTTCGTGGCCCAGGTCGCGATGGGTGCCAACGACGCCCAGACGATCAAGGCGTTCCTCGAGGCCGACGCCTGGCCGGGACCGTCGCTGATCATCGCCTACGCCACCTGCATCGCCCACGGCATCGACATGAGCAAGTCGATGTCCCACCAGAAGGACGCGGTCAAGAGCGGCTACTGGCCGCTGTACCGCTACCAGCCCAGCGAGGGCGAGGACGGCACGCCGTTCAAGCTGGACTCCGTCAAGCCGTCGCTCCCGATCCGGGACTTCGCGGCCACGGAGACGCGGTTCGCGATCCTCGAGCGCACGGATCCGGAGCGGGCCGCGGAGCTCGCCGAGCTGGCCCAGGCGGACGCGGACGAGCGCTGGCGCTACTACGAGCAGCTGGCCGGCATCCACCGCGTGGTTCCGCACCTCCACCATGCCGACGGCGACGGTGCCGCCGGCGCCGACGGCGACGCAGCCGCGGGTCCGGACGTGGTGCCGGTCGCGGCCGGCGACAACGGGAAGGGAGACCGGTGATGGGCGTCGACCTGCACACTCGCTACCTCGGTCTCGACCTGCGGTCGCCGATCGTCGCGTCGTCGTCGCCGCTCACCGCCACGCCCGCCGCGGCGCGCCGGCTGGAGGAGGCCGGCGCCGCCGCGATCGTCCTGCCGTCCCTGTTCGAGGAGGAGATCCTCAACGAGGAGATCCAGCTCAACCGGTCCCTCGAGGCGGGCACCGAGCAGTTCGCGGAGGCCCTGGACTACTTCCCGGCGATCGAGGCGTTCCCCGGCGTCGGCGATCGCTATCTCGAGGGGCTGGCGCGCACGAAGGCCCAGGTGTCCGTCCCGGTGATCGCCAGCCTCAACGCGACGACGCAGGGCGGCTGGGTCCGCTACGCCCGCCTGATGCAGGACGCGGGGGCCGACGCCCTGGAGCTCAACCTGTACCACGTGGCGGCGGACCCCACCAGCACGGCCGCGGACCGCGAGCAGCTGGACCTCGGCCTGATCGCGGCCGTGCGGGCGTCGGTGACGATCCCGCTCGCGGTCAAGCTCAGCCCGTTCTACTCCGCGCTCGCCAACTTCGCGGCGCTCGCGGACGGGGCGGGGGCGGACGGCCTCGTCCTGTTCAACCGCTTCTACCAGCCGGACCTGGACCTCGAGACGATGGAGGTCGTCGCGCGGGTGGAGCTGAGCCGCCCGGGTGAGCTCCGGCTGCCGCTGCGCTGGATCGCGATCCTGCGGCCGCAGCTGGGCGCCCACGTCTCGATCGCCGCAACCTCGGGCGTCCACTCGGGCGCGGACGTGATCAAGGCGCTGATGGTGGGCGCGGACGTCGCGATGACGACCTCGGCCCTGCTGCGCAACGGCCCCCAGCACCTGCGGGCGATCGAGACCGAGATGGTCGAGTGGCTCGAGGAGCACGAGTACGAGTCGGTCGCCCAGCTGCGCGGCAGCGCCACCCAGGCGTCGGTCGAGGATCCGTCGCTGTTCGAGCGCGGCAACTACATGACGGCGCTGCGCTCGTGGGCCACGCCGCCGGACCTCGTCCCCGCGTAGTTCCCGCAGGTCGGGGGGCATCGGAGGGAGGGTCCGGCATGCGCTACGCCGTCGACATCGCCCCGCTCGGGGAGCTCGCGGATCCGCACGCGATCGTGCGGCTGGCCGTCGCCGCGGAGGCGGCGGGCTGGGACGGCGTGTCCACGTGGGACAGCCTCGGGGTGTCCATGGGCACGGCGGCGCCGGACCCGTTCGTCGCCCTCGCCGCCGCCGCGTCGGCGACCACGCGCCTGCGGCTGATCCTGTCCGTGGCGGCCCTGCCCCGGCGCCGGCCGCAGCTCGTCGCGCAGTCCGCGGCGACGCTCGACCGGTGGAGCAACGGGCGCCTCGTCCTCGGCGTGGGCAGTGGCGGCGACCCGGGCGACTTCGAGACGTTCGGCGAGCCGTTCGAGGCGAAGGCGCGGGTCGCTCGGATGGACGAGGCGCTGGAGCTCGTCGACGCGTTCCTGCGCGCGGAGCCGGTCAGCCACGACGGCCCGTCGTACGTCGCGCGCGACGTCGCGGGCGTCGGCCCCCGGTCCGTCCAGGAGCCGCGGCCCCCGATCTGGATCGGCGGCATGAAGCCCGGGGCGCTGCGCCGGGCCGCCCGCTGGGACGGCTGGATCGCCATCGCGACGTCCGACGATGGGTCGTCGCTGGTGCTCCCGCCGGAGGCGTTCGGCGGGATGGTCGAGCGGCTGGACGCGGAGCGCGCCGCCGCCGGGCGGGCGGACGCCCCGTTCGAGGTCGGGGTGTTCGCGTTCTCGGAGCCGTCGGAGCGGGACCTGGTCGCCCGATATGCGAAGGCCGGCGCGACGTGGTGGCTGGAGAGCCTGTCGCCGCTGCGCGGCACGCTCGACGACCTGGTCGCGCGCGTGGAGGCCGGTCCGCCGGGCTGACGCCGCCGCTCGCCGCCGCCGTCGCCCGGGACATGCGTCGGCCCCCGGCAGTGCCCGGGGCCGACGGGACCGGCCCGGGAGGGGGGGCCTGGCCGGTCGAGGTGGCTGCCCCGCCGAGGGTGTGCGGAGGCGCCCGGGGCCAAGGTGGGCCAGCCCCAGCGGCAATCGCGATGCAGTCACGGCCCGGGACGTTGCAGGCGCCTCGCAATCACGGCGCCCTGGAACCGCCGGCGCTCGCAGGCGCCGGGGCCCCCGCCAGCCGCGGATCAGGTCGCCGCGCGGGTCACGGCATCAGGCGCCGGGCGCCACCGGCTCGCCGCCGGGCCACGCGAGCACGAGGACCAGCGCCGCGTCGGTGTCGGCCGTAAGCCGCCATGCCGCGCCGCGGTCGATGACCAGGAGCTGGTTCGGCCCCGCCTCCTCCACGGCACCGTTGCGCGTGACCGACACCGTCCCGTCGTGCACGAGCACGGCGAGGGCGCCGTCCGTGTCCCCGGCCCCGAGCTCGCGGCCGGCGCGGACGCGGGTCAGCACGACGCGCAGGCGGTCCGCCCGCGCCAGCGTGATCGTCGCCCGTCCAGCGTCGTGCCCCGGCGGCTCGGCGGCCAGGCGCTCGAGCTCGCGGGCGAGGTCGAACACCGCCAGCGGCGGTGCCACCTCGCGGGCCCCACGCTGGTCGGAGCCGCTGGTCTGGTCGGTCGACGGTGCGGTCACGGCCGGGTCCCCACGCCGATCGAGCCGCGCCACGCGCCCGTCTCGGCGCCACGCGACTCGATGAACGACTTGAACTTGCCGAGGTCGTCGACGATGGACCGCTTGACGATCCCCAGGGCGTCGCCGAGGTGCTCCACGGGGCCGTCCGGCTCGATGTCCATGCCCAGGGTCACGCGGGTGCGTGCCGGGCCGAGGGCATCGAACGTCACGACGCCGTCGTTCCGGGCGCCGCTCGTGGACACCCACGCGATCCGGCGGTCGGGCACCTGCTCGATGATCCTCGCCCGCCACGTCTTCGCCTGGCCGCCGACGGAGGCGGTCCACTCGAGGGTCGCGTCGTCGAGCTGGACGACGCGCTCCACGTTGTCCATGAACTGCGGGAAGCTCTCGAACTGCGTCCACTGGCCGTAGGCGGTCGAGATGGGGACCTCGACCTCGATGGAGTCCTGGATCCTGCTCATGCGGGGCGCTCCTTCCGGCTGTCCAGGCTGCTGCGCAGCTCGCCGAGCAGGCGGTCGGCGTGCCGGCGCTGGTCGACGAGCAGCTCGGCGAACAGGCCGTCGGGGTCGTCCGCGGCGTACAGCTCGTACGCGTCCATGGCCTCGAGGGTCGAGGTCAGCGCCTGGAGCACGTTGTAGGTCCGATCGTCCACGGGCGGCGCCCCGAGGGCCCGCTCCGTCGACGAGGTCTGGCTGGCGTGAGTCACGTGTGCACCTCCATGCCCGGATCGTGGGGGGCGCGGGGCTGCAGCCGTCCTGCGGTGTCCCGCGGTCACCTTGCAGGTGGCTCGCACCCGCCCTCCGGCGGCGGGTGCAGCCGTGGCCGTCGTATGACAGACTCAGTGCTGCGGGGTCCATGTGAGGGGTCGATGAGCGATCAGGTCCTGCGTCTGGATGCCTTCCGGTGCCTGCGGCCCGCCTACGACGACCTGCTGCGTCGCGAGCTGGTCCCCGACCTCCTGGGCATGTCCGGCCTGCTCGACGCGTACTGCGCCCGCCAGGGTCCCGACGATGCCGGGCCGCGCCTGGTGGCCACGGTGTGGTCGGCGGAGGCGGCGATGATGGCGGCGATGGGCACGGGCTTCGGCGCGGCGCACCCGGATCATGTCGAGGCCACCGCGGACCACCGGGCCGAGCTCGTCCCGCTGCTGCTGGGGCGGCGCTACCTGCGGGACGCGGTGCCGCTGATCGTGCGCGTGCTCCGCGGACGCGTGCGTCCGGGCGAGCTGGCCTCCTACGCCGAGGATGTCCGTCGCGGCGCGCTGGCCGACGCGGAGCGGGACGACGGCCCCGTGGCGGTGTACCTGGGCGCCGTGCCCGGCAGGGGGCCGGAGGCGTTCCTGACGCTGAGTGCCTGGCGGCGCTGGACCGACATCGAGGCCGCGACCGGGGGCGACGTGCATCGCCCGCGGGCCACCCGCCGGCCGGAGCGCCTGGTCGACTGGGACGTGGAGCACTTCGAGGTCGTCGCCGCGCCCGCGGTCGGTGGCGTCGCCGCGCCCTGACACCCCGGCCAGCGACCGATCTGTCTCGCGGTTGTTACGCCCGGCCCGATGCCGCGCACGTGGCTGTGGGGTGCGCCCGACGACGCTGCGGGCCGTCGATGCGGGGTTCGAGGGGCTCTCCGATCGTCCAGGGGTGCCCTCCGGTCCCGATGGCCGCGCACTGAGGAGCGTCGTCGCATGTCAGCATCCCCGGGCCCGGTCGGCCCCACGAGCACGGTGTACCTCGAGGCCGGCCCAGCGCACGCCGAGACCGATGCCGGCGCCCGGCGGCGCCTGATCGAGACGGCGCGAGCCGGCCGGCACCTGCGCGAGTTCGGCTATCGGGTCGTGCTCGTCAGGCGCGATGGGGAGGCCGACCGCGACGCCACGCGCGGGGGACGGTCGGGCCGACCGACCCTCGACACCCTGCCCGCGGACGGCCGCGGCTGGCTCGTCAGCGGCCAGCTGGACGCCTGCCTCCGGGCTCGCCGCACCGGCCGCCTGCGGACGGTCCTGGTCGGGCCCCGGTCGCCGGGGGAGGCGATGGTCGACCGGCCGGCAGACCTCCACGCCCGGAGCCTGCTCGACGCCGTGCTGGCGATCGTCGCCGCGGAGGCGATGCCCGCCGCCTGACGCGTCCCGCTGCATCCGCCGCACCCCGGCTCCGCCCCCATGACCCGGCACGAGACCATCGCAGCCCGGCACGAGGCCGTCGCGGCCCAGGACCGCGGGCGACCGGCCCCGCCCTGCGGGCTACTGGCGGTCGCGCACCGCGGCGATCACGAGGGTGACCGCCATCAGCAGCGCCATCGCCCCGACGGCCCACCAGAAGTTGTTCGCGTCGTCGAACAGCGGGAGCTGGAAGTTCATGCCCAGGACGGACGACACGAGGCTGGCCGGCAGGAGCATCACGGACACGACAGTCAGCGTCTTGACCGTGTCGTTGGTGCGCTGCGCGACGCGGGTCATCACGAGGTCGTAGGTCCCGATCAGCAGGTCGCGCGCCGTCTCGACGGTCGACAGCGCCGCGTCCAGCCGCTCCAGCAGGCCGGGCCAAGGCCGGCCCAGCTTCTCGTGGAGCTCGAAGTCGGGACGGGCGAGCGCCGCGAAAGCCTGCCGATGGGGCGCCAGGCCGCGCCGCAGCGTCGCCGCCCGGCCGCGAAGCGACGCGAGCTCGTCGATGACGGACACGGGGTTCCGGGCCCGGAGCGCGTGCTCGTCGAGCGTGTCGATCCGCCGCTCCAGGTCCTCCACCTGGAGCAGGTACCCTGCGAGGATGGCGTCCACGATCGCCGCGGTGAACGTCGCCGCGTCCAGGGCCCCGACCTGGGTCAGGTCGTCGATCTCCTCGCGGAACCGGTCGAACGCCTCGACGCTCCCGTCGCGCACCGTCATGACGACGTTGGGGGCGACCACGAGATCCAGGCCCACGACCTCGAGGCCGCCATCGTCCGCGGGCTGGGCGCTCCGCAGGCCCAGGTGGACATAGGCATCGTGCCGCCGGAGCAGCGCGCGACGGCGGGGCGTGGCGAGCAGCTCCGCGGTGGCGGCGCGCAGCCCGAGCGCGTCGACGATGGCCCGCAGCGTGTCCGCGTCGCGACCGGCGACGTCGACCCACAGCAGCTGGTCGTCGCGGATTCGCTTCGGCGGCTCGGCGAGCAGGTCGATCGAGCGGTCGCTCCCCCGCAGGTCGTAGAGACGTGCCTCGACGGACGTCCCGGGCGGCGGGCGCGTCACCTCGCGAACGCGAGCAGGACGGCCGCCGCCAGCGCGAGCCCGGCGACGCCCAGCTCGAGCATGAGCATGGACAGCTCGTCCCGCAGCCTCGCGCGGGTTGCCGGGGCATCGATCGGTGCCTGGTCCAGGGCCACGTGGGTCCTCCTGCGTGCAGCGCTGGGCTGGATTGGACCGCGATCCTCGGCTGCGCCGGCTTCCAGCCGCATCACGCGGCCCCGCGGCCGGGTTGCGCGCGCATGCCGTCTCGGCCGGCCGGCATCGGGCCTCGCCTGATGGGTGCCCGGCGTCGCCTGCACGCGGCCGTCCCCGTCCTCGTCGGTCTTGCCGGCGTGGTCGCGATGGCCACCGTCAAGCTCGCGCTCAACGAGGCGGTCGATCGCGATATCGGCTTCATCCCGTCGATGGCGGCCGTGGTGATCGCGGCCTCGCTGGGGGGCTTCGTGCCCGGGATGATCGCGACGATCGCCGCCGTGCTGCTCGAGGCGTACGTGTTCATGGAGCCGCGCGGGGCGTTGAGCGTGACGTCCGAGAGCGATCGGATCCGGCTGGCCCTGTTCGCGCTGGTCGGCCTGCTGGCGAGCTGGCTGGCCTGGCTTCGTTCGCAGGCGGAGACGCGCGCCCGGGCCGCCACCGGGGAGGCCACGTCGGCGCGCGACCAGGCCGACCTCAACGCGCGACGCCTCGGTGCCCTCCAGGCGATGGCGACGCGGTTCGCGGGCGCGGCGACGACCGCAGAGATCGTGGGCGTCGGGCTGGACCAGGGCCTCGAGGCGCTCCGCGCGGACGGCGGCGTGGTGTATCGGGTCGAGTCGGACGGCGGCACGATCGTCGCCGTCGCGTGGCGCGGATACGACGAGGCCGCGATGGCGCCGCTGCGACGCCTCGCCCTGGACCTGCCGATGGCGGTCACCGACGTCGCACGGCGAGGGGAGCCAGCGTTCCTCGAGGATGCCGCCGCCTACGCGGCGTCGTACGGGGTACCCGGGGTCTCGACGGTCGCCGTCGTGGCGCCGGCCGCGATCGCGGCGGTCCCGCTGGAGCTCGAGGCCCGGCGGTTCGGCGTGCTCGCCTTCACGTGGGACCAGGCGCATGACCTGCCATCCGACCGCCAGGCGTTCATCAGCGCGATGGCGCGGCTGATGGCCGGGGCGCTTGAGCGCGCGCGCCTGTTCGACGCTGAACGGGCCACGCGAGAGCGCCTCAACGCGCTGGTGGAGGCCGGCCGGGTGCTGAGCCTGTCGCTCGACTACGAGACCACGCTCCGCCGGCTCGCCGGGCTCGCGCTGCCGCTGATCGGCGACGTGGGGATCGTCGATGTCGTGGAGGCAGGCGGCATCCGCCGCCTGGTGACGACCTCACGGCCGGAGCTGGCGGCGGCCGCGTCGGTCATCGAGGCCCATCCGCTCGATGCCGCCGGCTCGAGCCCGATGGCGTCGGTCCTGCGCAGCGGCGACCCGGCGGTGTTCAGGATCGACGACGCGGCCATCCGGGCGGCCGCGCGCAGCCCCGAGCACGCGGAGGCGCTCGCGCAGCTCGGGGCGCGCTGGGCGCTCGTCACCCCGCTGCGGGTGCTCAACCGCACGACCGGGGTCCTGGCGTTCCTGCGCCACGCGGACCTGCCGTACGAGGCGGACGACATCGAGTTCGCGACCGAGCTCGGCGACCGCGCCGGGCGAGCGCTCGAGAACGCGCGCCTGCACACCCGGGTGGAGCAGCTGGCGGCCAGCGAGCGGCGCCGCGCCGGCGAGCTGGAGGCGGTGGTCGCCTCGATCGGTGAAGGAATCCTGGTCGCGGACGCGGAGGGCGCCATCGCCTCGTCCAATGCCGCGGCCGTCCGGCTGCTGGGCGGGCCGGTGTCCACGCTCGACGGGCTCCTCGCCCGGCTCCTCGACCCGGAAGGCGGCCGGCCGCGGGCCCTCGCCCCCGATCCCACCGAGTACCGCCTGGCCGACCGCCCGACCGCCTGGGTCGAGGTCGCCGCGTACCCGGTGGCCGGGTCCGGCGAGCAGCAGGGCCGGTCCACGGTCGTGGTCTGCCGGGACGTGTCGGCGTTCCGCCAGGGGCAGGTCCTGCGGGAGGCGTTCCTGGGCCTCCTGTCGCACGAGCTGCGCACGCCCGTGACGACGATCTACGGCGGGTCGGCGGTGCTCGCGCGACGCGACAACCGGCTGGACCGCCAGACTCGCGACGAGATCCTGTCGGACATCGCCGGGGAGGCGGACCGCCTGTACCGCCTGGTCGAGGACCTCATGGTGCTGGCCCGCTTCGACGAGGGAATCGAGGTCGGCACGGAGCCGGCGCTGCTCCAGCGCCTCGTGCCGTCCGTGGTGGAGCAGGAGCGGGGCCGCTGGCCGGCCACGACGTTCACGGTCGAGGCGCGCCCCGACCTGCCGGCCGTGGGTGGCGACGAGACGAGCATCACCCAGGTGACTCGGAACCTGCTGTCCAACGCCGCCAAGTACAGCGGGCTGGACGGCAAGGTGAGGGTGATCATCGAGCCCGGGGACGACGGCGTTGTCGTCCGGGTGCAGGACAACGGGCCGGGCATCAACCCGGCCGAGGCCGAGGACCTGTTCAGCCCGTTCTACCGCTCGCCGACCACGTCACGGATGGCGGCCGGCGCGGGCATCGGGCTGCACGTGTCACGCCGCCTGGTGGACGCGATGCGCGGCCGCATCTGGGCCCGGCGCCTCGACGACGGCGGCAGCGAGTTCGGCTACGAGCTGCCCCGCTACCGCGGCTTCCCGGACGACTGATCCGCGACACGCGCGTCGCGCGCGCGAGGCCAGCGACGTGGCCCCACGCGCGATCCGCGGGTGCCCGCGGGCACGGAAGGCCGGTGACAGGCGGCTGCAATGTCCGCCCCGCGGACGGGGGCGTGGACGTTGCCCCGGCCCCCATAGGGTGCCCTCCGTTCGCGATGCGGACGAGAGATGGTCCCAGGTGCGGACCACTGAGCACACGAGGAGGCCGCATGAAGCGCATCACCGCGATCCTGCTGCTGACCGTGGCCGGACTCCTGGCCGCGTGCAACAGCCCAGCGTCGAGCCCGGGCGCGACGACGCCGCTCGAATCCTTCCCCGCCGTCTCGGC